>NZ_JASSPG010000010.1:0-126261 GCF_030247125.1 Halomonas sp. LC1
TGTGTGGTCTCTGGAAAACGCGGGAGGGAAACGAAAAAGCCGCTTATCAGAACAGAAGCGGCTTAGAAAGCGCGGTACGAATTAGCGGTGGTACTGCTTTTCACGTTCAGGTTGCCAGAGAATCGCGTCTACTCGTAAATGTGCGTTTTGCTGGTTGGGTAGAGGCCAGTCGATGGTGTCGCCTACTTTAAGCCCTAGCAGGCTGGCACCAATGGGCGCCATGATCGAAATGGCGTCTTTCGTCGTGCCGAGCGAGTGCGGATACACCAGCGTACGCACCATCTGTTGGTTGCGAGTGAGGTCAGTGAACTGAATTTGACTGTTCATACTGACGACGTTATCGGGAATTTCTTCAGGATCGACCACTTCTCCGCGACTGAGCTCCTCTTGTAAAAGCTCAGCCACCATTTGATCCTTGTCGGTGGCGTTATCGATCAAGCGCTGCAGACGATCTGCGTCGAGCCGATTGATCAAAAGGGGAGGACGCTGCCCCATGATGCTCTCCTTGGCAAACGCGGCCGGACGAGACGGCGCGCGCTGTTAGTCAAATGGTGCTGTCCGGCATAAAAAAAGCCCCTCCATGAAGGAAGGACTCGAGATACCGTCCGAATAGTGTACGACACTTCTAATGAAAAGACGACGCGCTTAGAGTGACGCGCGCAAAGTGCTATGATGCAGGCCGCCGCGTGAGCAAGTATGTGATATCGCGTTTATGGGTTGCAGATTATGTTGAGGTGAAAGGTGAGTGATACGGTACCCATGTCATGGCTTGTTTACTGCCGGCCCGGGTTTGAAAACGATGCGTTGGCTGAAATGCAGCACCATGCGCAGCAGCTGGGCGTGCCCTGTGAACCGGTGCGGGGTGAAGGCTGGGTAAGTGTCACGCGCCAAGACGGGGAAGCAATTAACGATTTACATCGTCAGGCTGCCTTCAAGCGACTCATATTCGCCAGACAAAGTTTAGCGGCACTGCCTGCGTTGACGCTATCTCGGGATGACCGCCTCACGGCCATTCTCGAACAGATCAAAGCAAGCCGTTGGAGTTTCGAAGAGATCTGGCATGAAACGCCGGATACGAACGAGGGGAAAGCCTTAGCGGGCTTGATCAAGGCGTTGACCAAGCCCCTACAGAGTATGCTGAAGAAAAGAGGCGCACTGCGTGGCAAGGCGGGTGGGCGTCGCTTGCACGTGTTTTGGACGGATGGTGACCGGGTTCAGTTAGGGATGAGTTTTCCCGATAACCGCAGCGAGTTAATCAATGGCATTCGTCGGCTGCGCTTTCCTTCTCGTGCGCCCAGTCGTTCGACATTGAAGTTAGAGGAGGCTTGGCACGAGTTCATCCCTCGCGACGAGTGGGAAGAGCGTTTAGCCGCACACATGCAGGCGGCAGATTTGGGGGCAGCTCCGGGCGGCTGGACATGGCAACTGGTACAGCGCGGTATGTATGTCTATGCCATCGATAATGGCCCAATGGACAAGCAGCTCATGGCCACTGGCCAGATCGATCATCTACGCGAGGACGGCTTTACCTGGGAACCGCCGCAGCGGTTAGATTGGCTGGTGTGTGACATCGTCGATAAGCCGGTGCGCGTTTTGGCCATGGTAGAGCGTTGGTTAACGCGCAAGTGGTGCCGTGAGGCGATCTTCAACCTCAAGCTGCCGATGAAGAAGCGTTGGGACGAGGTGACCCGCTGCCTGGCAACGCTGGAAGAGGCGTTAGCAGCCTCGGGTGTCAGCGCCACGATTCGATGCCGCCACCTCTACCACGACCGCGAAGAGGTGACGGTATACGTCAGGCTAGCTCACTGACGTGGGGGACGACGGTTTAGTAGCCCGGCTCATAGAGTCGAATAGTTTCATCTTCAGTGAGTAGCGGTAAAATACGCTGCATCGCCATGGCGCGCTCTTCGCTGGCGTGCCACTCTTTCCAGGCACGCAGGTCGCGCCATTTGGTAATCATCAGACGGCGGTCGGTGTGGCCAAGCTCCACCAAGGTTTCACCACCAACGAAGCCCCGGACGCCCAAGGAGACACGCATCGCCTCGCGTGCTGCGTGTTCATATTCCTCTTCCAAACCGGGCATGATGCGTCGTTCAATGATGATTTTTATCATAGGTCTGTTTCCTAACCGAGAGAGTCGATGACTGATACTACGAATGATCCCGCCGCGTTCGATACTGCATTGGACACTACCGGACTTTACTGCCCGGAACCGATCATGCTGATGCATAACAAAGTGCGTGATATGGCCTCGGGCCAAATTTTGAAAGTCGTGGCGACCGATCCTGCCACGACTCGCGATGTGCCAAAGTTTTGCCAATTTCTCGGCCACGAACTGTTGCATCAAGAAAGTGGGGACGATCAGTACGTCTACTTTATCCGCTTGGCATGACCCTGTAGAGCGAGACAAGGCGTTTACCGACTAAAGGGTGAACGCCTTGCGGAGAAGGGTTATGGACTGTCACTACTGGGCACGACCATCATGGCAAGTGCCTCTAACGTGGCGGGGTCCTCTTCCAGAATACGGTTAGCGATATGGCGCTGGAAGAAGTAGACGGTTTGGTGTTGTGAGTGCGCATCGTAAAGGCATGCATCGCCGAGTAGGATCGGCGTCATGGTGGCTTTTTGCTCGTCTGCCAGCACCGCTTCGATGTTACCGTCGCTATATAAACGCCATCCGTACACGGGTTTCATGTGCCAAGGTGCATTGGGGTGGTTCATGCAGAGGGCGTGAGTCCCTAGGGTATCGGGAAGCTGCTGAATGAGCGTGATATCACCCGACGACTCATACTCGAAGTAGCTAGCTGCCGCAGTCAGCTCGTCGTATTTGTGATCGGGAGGGAGGTCGAAGATTTCGTCTGTTTCAGGATCACGATAACCGATAAAAACGCCGCTCTCATGGCTATCCAGCTCATGGCACGCGACGAGCGACTCCATCCATGGGACGAGTCCTACCACGTTGCCATCTTCCCTCAGCCCCCAAGCAAGAATCGGCAGGCCGTAGTAGGTGTCGGGACTCGCAGCGAGCTGGTAGACCATCTCCAATCCATCTAGCTCTGGAGCTAAACGAACTAAACACTTGCGCGCCTGCTGACGCTGACGCACGGTTTCCAGGTCGATGACCTGGGCAGAGCGAGTTGACAGGGGTGCGCCCATGGTGTCCCTCCTTGTACTGCGTGGTCACGACGTTGGCAGACAGCGGTAACCGCCTGCCGCACACTTCACCAATAGCACAGCTTGACCGCGAGGTTAAGCGTAAACGTCATTTTTAATCCGACACGCAGGGGGAAAAGGCGCTTTTTAACGCGGTATGCTTGTCCCACGCGGTTTGAAACTGCTGCCACGGAGCTTCCGGGCGGTGTAAAGAGAGCCAATTCTGTTGATACGCGGCAACCGAATCAGGAGGGGTGACGGGATGAGCCTCAATCAACTGGTTCACGCTGACGAGCCACTGTTGGGCGTTTTCTGCCAACGTCTCGATCCAAACAGGCGTTTCCACCGACAGGCAGGCCTCGTCGTCAGCCGCTGCCGCGAGCATGTGGTTGGCTTCGCTCAGTCGCTGTTCGGCGAGCAGTAGCGAGCGCAGCATCTCGGCGCTCAACGGTCTCTCTTGAAGGGCTTTCAAGTGATTTTCTAGCGTTGAAGAGTCCTGCTCCCATGTCTGACTGAACTGCTGATCGACCATTCGTTGTAGGTAGCTGAGGGCCGCTTGCTGCTCGCTGATATCGAGGCTTGCCTGTGGAGGAAATGGGCTGCTGGCCCTTGAAAAACTCTTTTCCCACTCTTCAGAATCAAAAATCGCGTTCCAACTGACGGCGGGTAGCTGCTCGGTTTTAAGCTCGGTCAACTGCGCCAAGCGCGCTTTGTCGTCGTCGCTCAGGGTATCGGGGATGTCGCTATTCCAACAGGCGTCCAGACGCTGCCAAAGGGCGCGTTCGTACAGCCAGTGTTGGCTAGGAGGTGCTACGCGGCCCAGCTGATTGTTACGGGCAGCAACCAAGGAGGTGATTTGGCACTCGCGCAACGCATAGATGTTGAGCATTCCATCGCGAATTTCTGGTACCTCGATCAAGCGCTGCTGGCGTTCAGGGAAGGCGTCAATGTTGCGCGGTTCGGATGGCGCTGGCGGCGACGTATCCAGCGCAGCGGCCAATTGCTGATGATACTGTTCCCAGGCATGTTCAGCGCTATGGTCGCCACAGCCAGACAGCAGCACTCCAGTGGCTGCGATGAGCCACAAGAGACGGGAAGGTAGGGGCATAGATCACTCCTGTTGACTGATTTTTTTTAATCGCCAAGCCAGTAAACATGCAGCCGTGCTGAGACCTGCAATCAGCCCAATCCAGTAGCCGTGTACACCCATAGGTTCAGACATGCTCCCTAGGCCGTAGGTTCCTAGCCAGTGTCCTCCGCCCAAGCCCACAATCCAATACGAGAGTACGGTAATCACCATGACGATACGTGTGTCTTTGTAGCCTCTGAGCGCACCGGCTAAGTTGACCTGTAAGGAGTCGGAGAGCTGGAAAACCACCGCCAATGCAATGATGGTGAGCGCTAATGCCTGAATGTCCGCATTCGAGGTATAGAGTGATATGACCGGGGCGGCGGAAAACCACAAAAGTGTGCTATTGATGGCCGCGACGATGACACTGATGACGATGCCATTCCAAGCCACTTTGCGCGCCATGGCCAAACGCTTTTGCCCCAGCGTGTTTCCCACCCGTACGGTTAGCGCCATGCTTAACGACATCGGTAACATGAACAGGATGGTCGTGTAGCTGAGGGCGATTTGGTGAGCACCAACGGTGACTTCACCGAAGCTGGCAATGAACAGTGCGATCAGCGTGAACAGCGTTACTTCGACAAAGATGGCCACACCAATCGGTACGCCTACAACGACGAGTTCGCGAATGCCCGCCAAATTGGGCGGCGTCAACTGCTGCCACAGCGCGACACTGCGGTACGTCGTGCCGCGGCGAGTATAGAGCGCCATGGCGATGGCCATGGTCCACATGGAGATGGCGGTGGCAATGCCGCAACCCAATGCGCCGAGGGCGGGAAGCTGCTGCCAACTGCTTGGAAGGCCGGAGCCGAATAGGCTCACTAAACCCTCGCCGCCGTAAATGAGTAAATAGTTACAGGGAATATTAACGCTCAAGCCGACTAAGCTGATCCACAGGGCCGGGCGAGTATGGTTCATGCCGTCAGAAAAGGCCCGAAGCGCTTGAAAGAGAGCAATGCCCGGCATGCCAAACGCCACCGCACTAAGATAGGCGGCGGACTCCCGGGCAACGCTAGGCGGCACGTCCATGCGTTCGAAAATCGGCGCTACGGCGACCCACAATAACACCGCCGAGACGCACCCTAAGGCCAACGCCACCCACAGCGCTTGATGTACGGCGGGGCGAATGGCGCCATGGCGTTGTCCACCTAGCAAGTGTGCCACGATCGGGGTCAAGCCCATGAGGGTGCCGGTCATGAAGAGCATCAACGGCATCCATAAACTCGACCCGACCGACACCGCCGCCAGGTCGGTGGCGTTGTGCCTGCCCGTCATCATGACATCCACCACGCTCATGCCCGCCTGGGCGAGCTGAGCGCCACAAATGGGCAGTGCCAACGCGACCAGGGTGCGGGTTTCAGGCCAGTAGATCGTTTTTATATCGCTAGTAAAGCCGCCCAAGGTATGGCTCCTCTTTAGCAAAGAGACCTAAGAAAGGCCGATAGAGTAGCAGGAGTCGCTGTGGTTTGCCGTCTCCTCTTTAGCCTAGTGGAGGGGCACGGGTATACTGCGCGAAATGAATGACGAAAGTGGCAACATGGTGACACACGAGAAAGAGCGTTGGACCCTGGACGATATCATGGCGCTGTTCGATGGCGTGTTTATGGAACACTTTCACACGCGACTCATCAAGGGCGGTGATGAGCCTCTTTATCGCCCCGCGAATGTCGAGTGTCCCTATCATCAGGTGATTTTTGCTCGTGGCTATTTCGCGAGCGCGCTGCACGAGATCAGCCACTGGTGTATCGCAGGAGACAAGCGGCGGCAGCTTGAAGATTATGGGTATTGGTACCTGCCGGACGGGCGTAATGCCGAGCAGCAGCGGGCGTTCGAGCGGGCAGAAATTGCGCCCCAAGCACTCGAGCAGCTGTTCACCCACGCGTGTGGGCGTACCTTCCATGTCAGTGTCGATAACCTGGGCGGTGACGTCGACGTGGATCGCGATGCCTTCGCCCAGAAGGTCGCTGCGAGAGCCCAGCGTTATATGGACGAAGGGCTGCCAGCGCGTGCCAACGCTTTTCATACAGCACTGACGCACTACTACCAGCAGCAAGGCTCGCGCGATGACGCCATCGCCAAGGGGAAAGCGTGTCTAGCCGCGTGTCGGGTTGCTTAATCCTGCTCGTTTAGCTGGCGGTGTAGCGTCAGCATCACTTCGATTTCGTGCTCTGGACGCATTGGCTCCAAGCCAAGATCGTTGAAGGCATCGCTGCGCAGGCGGTGCCACTCTCCGGGGCCGAGATGATCGTACAGTACCTTGGCGGGGGCCAGTTCGACGAACGGGTCCAAGCCGTAGGTATCGAATAACCGTGCCAGTGCGGCGTCGTCATCGCCGTTATCGCTGGTATAGAGCGTCGCCGAGAAGTGGTCGTTCTCCAGCTCGCGGATCACGTCCAGCGGGCTGACCCCCAAGCTCTCCAGCTCTTCGATGCTGTAAGCGCCCATGACGTTGCTATCTTCATTGATCCAGCTATCGTCCGGCTGAATCAACGTTTGCTTGATACGCCCATCGGGTAACGACCAGGCGATGGAGAGCGGCAGGCCATTATCTTCGCCTGTTTCGATGGCAATGAAGCCAGGATAGTCAGCCACGCAGTTGCTCCTTTTAAGCGTCCGCATCGATGCGGAAAAAACGCTGGGCGGTGCGCGTCGTGGCAGCCCCCAGCTCGGTGTCACTCACATCATGCCAACGGGCGATCTCTTGCACGATCCACGGCAGCAGGGCCGGTTCATGGCGACGGCCCTTCAACTTGGCCGGCAAATTGCGGGGCAGCAAATAAGGGCAGTCGGTTTCGACCATGAGTCGCTCCAGAGGAATGTCCCGCACCAAGTCACGTAGATGGTGCCCTCGGCGCTCGTCGCAAATCCAGCCGGTGAGGCCGATGTGAAGGTCGAGATCGAGATACCCATGTAGGGTCGCTCGATCCGCCGTGAAGCAGTGTATCACTGCATCGCTAATGTCATCTCGCCAGCTGCGCAGTATATCGCGCATGCGCTCGCCGGCATCCCGCTCATGTAGAAACAGTGGCAGGCCACTGTCGGCGGCCAGCGCCAGCTGGGCTTCGAAGGCGATCTCTTGCGCTTGCGGCGTGGAGAAGTTGCGATTGAAATCCAGCCCGCACTCGCCAACGGCCACCACCTCAGGACGGCGGTAGAGCGCCCGCATGTCTTGTGCCACCGTGTCGTTCCAGCTACTGGCGTCATGGGGGTGCACGCCCGCCGTGGCGTAAACGCCTTCGAACCGCTGGGCCATCGCCACTGCCTGCTTGGCATGGGCCACGTCGGTGCCGGTCACGATCAACGTCCGCACCTGTGCGGCCCTGGCTCTGGCGATCACGTCGTCTAGGTCGCGCTGAAAGCTCTCATGGGTCAAGTTCGCGCCAATGTCCACCAAAGGAGTTGCCGGGCGAAACCGTAGCGCCTCGGGCAAAAACGTATCGGCTGTCGTGGTCGTCAAGCGTGTCCCCTTGTCCAGATGGTGAAAGGCGTATTGTAAAGGTCGGTACGCGCCTCGGCTAATACCAAAGGTGTGCCCGTTCGCATTGCGTCGCCCTACGCGGTGGTGAACACTGCAACGGTGAGTCTCTATGAACAATAACGACATCAAGGAGTGACCATGGCAACGATAACCCCCAAGATATTGCCGGCGACTGCTTCCGCCACACAGCCGCCTCTATTGATCAAAGAGCTGCTGGAATCGGGTGTTCGCATGGCGGGTAACAATCACATCGTTTACCGCGATCAATGTCGTCATGACTATCGTCGCTTTCAAGAGCGGGTGCATCAATTGGCTCACGCGCTCACCGCCCAAGGAGTGCAGGCAGGGGATGTGGTCGCCGTGCTCGACTGGGATAGCCATCGTTATCTGGAGTGTTTTTTTGCCATTCCCATGATAGGCGCGGTACTTCACACCGTGAATGTCAGGTTAGCGCCAGAGCAGGTTCTCTATACCATGGAGCACGCGGAAGATGTGTTCGTACTGGTGCACGAAGACTTCGTTCCCTTGCTAGAGCCGCTTGCCGCTCGGCTACCGAACATTCGAGGGTACATGCTCTGCCAAGAGAGCGAACAGTCTGTAGAGACTTCGTTGCCACTGGTGGGCGAGTTTGAAGCCTTACTCGCTCGACAGCCGCTCCATTATGACTTTCCCATCTTTGACGAAAACGCGGTAGCTACTCTGTTCTACACCACGGGCACGACAGGCAACCCCAAGGGGGTTTTCTTTACCCATCGTCAGCTCGTGTTGCATACCCTGAGCGAAGCCAGCACCTTCCAGGCGCCAGGGTTCGAGCTGCTCAATCGGGATAAGGTGTACATGCCCATTACGCCCATGTTCCATGTGCATGCGTGGGGCGTGCCTTATACCGCGACCCTGTTGGGGGCCACGCAGGTCTACCCCGGCAAGTACGAACCCGACATGTTGGTCAAACTGTTGGTGAGCGAAAAAGTCGATTTTTCACACTGCGTACCGACGCTACTCAACATGGTGGTGAGTGCTGACGCCATCGCGACGAAGGAGATCGATGTCTCGGGTTGGAAAGTGTTGGTGGGAGGAAGTGCGTTGACCCAAGCGCTGGCCAGTCGTGCTTGGGCGCTGGGCATCGATACGCGCAGCGCTTACGGCATGTCGGAGACCTGTCCGCTATTGACCGCCGATATACTACCCAAAGACGTCGCCGATGCCGATTTCGAGCATCAGCTGCCCTGGCGCTGCAAAGCAGGGTTACCCGTACCATTCGTCAAACTTCAAGTCGTCGATACCGATGGCGAGCCGCTTCCCCATGATGGCCGCAGCATTGGCGAGGTGCGCGTGCAAGCACCCTGGCTGACCCAGGCGTATTATAAAGAGGACGCGCGCAGTGAGGAGTTATGGCGCGATGGCTGGCTACACACCGGGGATGTGGGATCGCTCGATGAGCACGGTTTTTTGTCGATCAGTGACCGCATGAAAGATGTGATTAAAACCGGGGGCGAATGGCTCTCATCGTTGGCCCTCGAAAGCTATATCAGCCAGTGCCCCGGCGTGGCAGAGGTCGCGGTGATTGGCGTGGCGGACGATAAATGGGGCGAAAGGCCCGCCGCGCTCGTAGTGCCCAGCGATCATAAAACGCCGCCTACCGTCGAGGCGATTCAAGGTTTCATGGAGCAGTTCGTGGCGCAGGGAAAACTCAACCGCTGGGGGGTTCCATCCCTGATTCGTATCGTCGATGAGATACCCAAAACCAGCGTTGGCAAGTTGGATAAAAAGCGTATCCGCACCGAGATGTAACCCGCCAACACGCGCCTGCGATGCCCACCGCAGGCGCTCCTGCCATCGAGACGTCATTCGGTTACCCCGTAAGCCCGGTCCATGCGTTACACTGTGCGCCTCACGACGAAGGAGGACACTGCGTGACCTTGTTACGACTCGAACAGCTGCAACTCGCTTACGGCACCCAAGTACTGCTTAACCGCGCCGACCTAACGGTTGAAAGAGGCGAGCGGCTGGCGCTGGTCGGGCGCAACGGCACCGGTAAATCCACCCTGCTCAAGCTCGTGGCGGGCGACATTCAAGCGGATGATGGCACCATTTGGCGTGCGCCCGGTTTGAAAATTGGCGTGCTGGCTCAAGAGCTGCCTGAATCCTCGGGTATGACCATTTTCGATATGGTGGCGCAAGGCCTGCCGGAAGCGGGCGAGCTGCTGTCGGAGTATCAGCACCTGATCAATGACCCGGACCCGGACATGAACCGCATGGCGACGCTACAGACGCGCCTTGAAGCCATCGATGGCTGGTCCTTCCATCAGCGAATCGATGTGGTGCTGACCCGGCTCGGTTTGCCCCCAGACGCCGAGATGAGCGCACTGTCCGGCGGTTGGCGGCGGCGAGTAGCGCTGGCCCGTGCGCTGGTTTCCGAGCCTGACCTACTGCTGCTCGACGAGCCGACCAACCACCTGGATCTCGACACCATTGCGTGGCTGGAAGAGCAGCTATTGGCCTTCAACGGTGCGGTACTGCTGATCACCCACGATAGGGCATTTTTGTCGAAACTCGCGACGAACATCCTGGAGCTCGACCGTGGGAAGCTCGGGCGTTATCCCGGTGTCTACGCCGAATACCAAGAGCGCAAGCAGCACGAGCTGGAGGCCGAGTCGCGCGAGAATGCGCTGTTCGATAAAAAATTGGCCCAAGAAGAGGTATGGATTCGTCAGGGCGTCAAGGCGCGGCGTACGCGTAATGAAGGCCGTGTGCGCGAGCTTGAAAAAATGCGCGTGGAGCGTAGCCAGCGCCGCGAGCGGCAGGGGACGGCGAATCTTACCGTGGATAGCGGCGAGCGGACCGGTAAGCGCGTGGTCGAGCTAAAAGGGGTCACTCAGCGCTTTGGTGACGACGTGATCTTGCGCAACGTGAACCTGGAAGTCATGCGGGGCGACCGCATCGGCTTCTTGGGGCGCAACGGTGCCGGTAAAACCACGCTGCTGAAGATTTTGCTCGGCGAGCTGGCACCCACCGAGGGCAGCGTTCAGTTAGGCACCAACCTCAAAGTGGCCTACTTCGACCAGCTGCGGGCCGGCCTCGAGCTGGAAAAAACGGTGTATGACAACGTAGCGCAAGGCAGTGACCGGGTGAGCGTGGGCGGTAAAGACCGCCATGTCATGAGCTATCTGCAAGATTTTCTCTTCACTCCAGACCGGGTTCGCCAGCCGGTAAAAGCGCTGTCAGGAGGCGAATCCAACCGTCTGCTGTTGGCCAAGCTGTTCACCCAGCCCGCCAACGTACTGGTGCTGGACGAGCCGACCAACGACCTAGACATGGAAACCCTGGAGCTGCTCGAAGAGCTACTGCTCGATTTTGACGGCACGCTGCTGCTGGTCTCCCACGACCGAACCTTCATGGATAACGTCGTCACCAGCATGCTGGCGTTCGAAGGGGAAGGGCGCGTGCGCGAGTATGTCGGCGGCTACACGGACTGGATTCGCCAGGGTGGCCAATTGCCACCTGCGCCTTGGGAGGGCGCGGCACGTCAGCACACCGAACCCACCCGCACCGCAGAGGAAAAGTCGCCACCGGCACCCGCCGGGGAGCCTGCAAAGAAAACCGTCAAACTCTCTTATAAGCTGCAGCGTGAATTGGATGCGCTGCCTGCGGAGATCGAGCGGCTAGAGAGTGACATCGAAGCGCTGGAGCAAGAGGTAGGAGACCCGGCCTTTTATCAGCAGGAAGCCACGGTGGTGACCGCCAAACTGCAGGCGCTCGAAAAGGTACAGCAGGCGTTGGACGCTGCCATGGAGCGGTGGATGGAGCTGGAAGCCATGGCAAACGGTGAGTAACGTGTCTATCGATGTTCCAAAGGCCCCGCAAGGGGCCTTTGGCGTTGGGCGTCTCACTCGTCGCTTTTTTCGCCTTTCTTGCCAACCCGAACGGCAAGCACGTCGCACTGGGCTCCGTGAAGAACGCCTGTCGACGTAGAGCCTAACAGCAGGGCGAAGCCGTGGCGTCCATGGGAGCCGACCACGATCAAGTCGACGTTGTGCTCATCGGCGAAACGGTGGATCTCCGTGTCGGGCATACCCACGACCACGTGTTGATCTGCGGCTTCGACGTGGGGAGCGGCGATCTCGGCTAGACGCTTCTTGGCGTGGTCATCGAGCTGGTCCTGGATGCTGGTAAGGTCCATCGGAATGTCGCCGCCGTAGGCAAAACCTAAAGGCTCCAGGGTGTGCATGATCGAGATTTTAGCGCCGTTATTGCGCTCGGCAATCGCCACCGCACGCTCAAGAATTTTGTGAGAGTCCTTGGTTAAGTCAACGGCGACCAGGATATGGCGATAGCTCATGGCGTATCTCCTTGGTGATGTGCCACACGTAAAGGCTGTGTTCGATACCTTCACTTTAGGCGTAGAGGTGACTCTTAACAACGACCTAGATCAGGGTTTCGATACATTGCCAAATGAGTTTGACGAAAAGAGGGTAGGTGTTGCAATGGAATGGTTGATCATCGTTTTTATTCTGATGTTTGTGATTGCGCCGGTCATGTGGCTAAAACCCAGCCCGCGCCAGCAGCGTCAAATGGCGCTGCGCTCAAGTGCCGGAAAACAGGGCGTGACGGTAAAAATGGCCAAACCGCCGTTGCATCACTTTCGAGGCACCATGCCCGCCTATCGCTGGCACTACCCGCAGTCAGCACCCGGGCCAGATTTTTTGCTGGTGAGGGATTCCAACGCCAGCGACGCATTAGAACCTTACCACGCCGGCTGGCGCTGGCGCATCGCGCCGCTGCGTCCGTTGCCCGATGTGGCCAGTCAACATTTGCAAACCTTACTCGAACACCTGCCTCAGGACGCGTTGGTCCTAGAGTCTAACGCCCATTCGCTGACGCTATGGTGGTGGGAATCACAAACCGCCGAACGGTTCACCCGCTATTTGTCGGATATCGAACCGCTCAAAGAGGCATTGAGCGGCCTGTCAGACCGCCCACCTGTCAAGCCGCTGGAGACAGGTGGCACGGAAGAAGAAGGAAGCGAGAAGGGGTAGAGCGTTAAGCGGAGGGCCCGTCTTGGTCTCTGGCCTGAATGGCGAGGCCGTTGGATTCGATCAGCGCGAGCCACTTTTCCAACTGTTCCAAGTCGTCTTCGCTCAAGCCTGCCAGCATCTCCTGGCGGGCGGCGAGCACGACACTGTCGATCTGCTCCAACAGCGGCATCGCTGCCGGGGTGAGGTAGATGCGTTTGCTGCGGCGGTCGTTATCGCAGGCGCGACGCTCAACTAAACCTTGCTCCTCCAACTGCCCCAACGTCCGCACCAGGGACGGGGCTTCCACCCCAATCGCGCGAGCCAAATCGCACTGTGGGTTGCCTTCGCCCAACTTCCAAAGATGATACAGCGTCACCCAGCGGGTCTGGGTCAGCCCCAGTGGCGCAAGCCTGCGATCGAGAATCGAGCGCCACAGGTGGGGCAAGCGAGCAATACGAAAACCAATTGTTGATGCCATAGGTAACTAACTGCCAAAAAGTGTAAGTGGGCGAATTGTCATAAGCTGCGCCGCTGAATGCAAGGCGTTCCGTTACTCGGTCGCTTGGGCATCGTCTGGGGAAGCGCCGTTGCCTGGAACGAAACGACGCAGATTCAATGCGCTCAGACCGCTCGGTCGGATCGTGCCATCGGCCACGGTGGCGGCGTTGGCATCTTGCGAGACGGTAAACCGAATCAGCCCCAAACGCTGCCCGCCGTCGGTCATGATATCGACACGCCACTCGCCCGAGGGGTCTTCGGGAAAGTTCTGCTTATGGCTCCAGGCGCGATAACCCTGTTCCCGACCGCCGTTGATCGCTAATGCCACGGTGTCCATCGCTTCGCCATTATGATGCCACGCATGGTAAATCGTTTCGCTCAGCCCTCGCGGGGCGCGAATGGCCGTATAGACATACAGGCCATTGTTGCGAATGGCTTCGGGCGTCAGTGTCAGCGAGCCTTGGGGAGTGCGCTGCTGCGTATCAAAAGCGGGGGAGAGCGCCGTGCTGGTCATCCATAGACTGGCGGGCGGCACCCACACACGGCCAAGCCACGCCCCATAGGCCAGCGCCACGGTGAGCGCGAAAAATCCCAACCAGCGAGCTGGCGAGCGTTTTTTGAGTAGATGCCAGAAACTGGGAAGGGCCACCAGGACGGTCAGCACCAAGGCGAGCAGCAGGCTCTGGCCGGTGGTGAGATGCACCATGATAGGCAAGATGACCAGAAGCACCAGGAAGACGCACTGGGCATGAAACATGAAATAGAGACTGCGCCAGCGCCCAGCGAGCTTGTAGTAGAGCGGGTCGATGATCGACCACACGGCCATACCCATCACCAACAGCGCGAATAGTGCTTGGCCGCTGTTCCACACGGTGGTCACCAGAATGAAAGGCAGGGTAAAAAACAGCGTCTCCTGGTGAATCATTTGCGCAATGAAGGCCGTCACGCCTTTTGGCAACGTGGGGTGGCCGCGATGGGAAAGCCAGCGGCCAATCAAGCTTTCGGAGAGCAGCAGCAACCAAGCCAACAGCAGACCAAGTGCCAGGGCCGCGCCCAGCCACTGCTGACGGTCTACGAGGAAAAAGCTGCCCAGCCCAGCCGCAAATGCCAACGGCGGCCAGAGCCAGCTCCAAGGTTTCAGCCGCTCGACGATCCGTTCGACGCGCCCTTGCAAGGCTTCCATGCGGGCGGGCGTTAAGAGTGTCCCCATAGCGTTAAAAACTCATCAATGAAACGTATATGATCGTTGGGATCGCAGGTAAAGTCGATGCGATGCGTCAGTGTGAGGGAAAAAAGCGCAAGAAATGTGTGCATGAGTCAACGAGCGGCTCCTGCGAGCGGATTAGCCAAAAGTCAGGGCTTGACGTTCCGGTGTAACTCAACCAAGCTAAGGCAATCAAACGACCGTATGAAATGCGTGGCAGGCACGTCCACGGCGTGCCAGCCCGAACTTGTGGAGAGAGCGCGGATGATCTATCAAGGCAATGCCATCACGGTGGAGCGGCGTGACACCCAGGGTGGCAATGACATCGCAATGCTCACTTTCGATTTGAAAGATGAGTCCGTCAATAAGCTATCCAGCGCCGTCGTGGCTGAACTCGGCGACGCCGTCAAAGCCCTCCAAGCCGAAAACGGTTTGAAAGGGTTGATGATTCGCAGTGCCAAAGACGCCTTCATCGTCGGTGCTGACATTACCGAATTCCATAGCCTGTTCGATAAGAGTGAAGAGTACTTGGTAGAGATGAACCTCAAGGTTCACGATATTTTCAACGCCATCGAAGACCTGCCTTTCCCCACCGTGACGGCGATCAATGGCCTGGCGCTTGGCGGTGGCTGCGAAGTTCTGCTGACCACCGATTTCCGCGTGATGAGTGAGAAAGCCAAAATTGGCTTACCGGAAACCAAGCTGGGTATCCTGCCGGGCTGGGGTGGTTGCGTACGTCTGCCGCGTCTGATCGGTGCCGATAATGCCGTCGAGTGGATTGCCGGTGGTACCGAAAATCGCGCTGACGCCGCGCTAAAAGTAGGCGCAGTAGACGCGGCCGTTGCTCATGAGCTGCTGGAAGAAGCGGCGCTGGACATTCTTGACCGCGCCAATGCAGGCGAGTTGGACTATCACGCCCGTCGCGACGAGAAAACATCACCGCTCAAGCTCAATGCCATCGAGCAGATGATGGCGTTCGAAACCGCTAAAGGGTACGTGGCTGGCAAAGCAGGCCCGCACTATCCCGCCCCGGTGGAAGCGATCAAAGTGATCCAAAAAGGCGCCGGTGAAACCCGCGCCCGCGCTCAGGCGATCGAAGCCAAATCGTTCGCCAAGCTGGCGCTAAGCAGCGTTGCCTTTAACCTGGTCGGCCTGTTCCTGAACGACCAGGTCGTTAAGAAGAAGGGCAGCAAGTACGAAAAGCAGGCCCAGCCGGTCAAACAGACCGCCGTGTTGGGTGCCGGCATCATGGGGGGCGGTATCGCCTACCAAAGTGCCAGCAAAGGCACGCCCATCCTAATGAAAGACATCAAGGATGACGCCATCGAGCTCGGCCTCAAAGAGGCACGCAAGCTGTTTGCCAAGCAGGTAGAGCGTAAAAAGCTGACCACCGAGCAGATGGCCGAGAAACTTTCCAACATCCGCCCGACGCTCTCCTACGGCGATTTCGGTAACGTCGATTTGGTCGTGGAAGCGGTGGTCGAGAACCCCAACGTCAAAGATGCCGTGTTGACCGAAGTGGAAGGCGTGGTAGGTGAGAACACGATTCTGACCTCCAATACGTCGACCATTTCGATCAACCGTCTGGCCAAAAACCTGAAGCGCCCGGAAAATTTCTGCGGCATGCACTTCTTCAACCCGGTTCATCGCATGCCGCTGGTCGAGGTCATCCGCGGTGAGAAAACCTCGGACGCCGCCGTGGCAGCGACCGTCGCCTACGCCCGCGCCATGGGTAAAACCCCCATCGTGGTGAATGACTGCCCAGGGTTTCTGGTCAACCGCGTACTGTTCCCTTACTTCGGTGGCTTTAGCTTCCTGGTCGAGCAGGGCGCCGACTTCCAGCGCGTGGATAAAGTCATGGAGAAGTTTGGCTGGCCCATGGGCCCGGCCTATCTGCTGGATGTCGTCGGCATGGATACCGCCGTGCACGCCAACGAGGTGATGGCCGAAGGCTTCCCAGACCGCATGGCACGTGAAGGCAAAACGGCGATTCAAGTGATGTACGACAACCAGCGCCTGGGCCAGAAGAACGACAAAGGCTTCTACGCCTACGAAGAAGATAAGAAGGGTAAGCCGAAGAAGGTCAGCGACGAGCAGGCTTACGCGCTAGTAAAAGAAGTGGTGAAAGAGCAGAAAGAGTTTTCGGATGAAGACATCATCGCTCGCATGATGGTGCCGCTGTGCCTGGAAACCGTACGCTGCCTGGAAGATGGCATTGTCGATACGCCAGCAGAAGCCGATATGGCGCTGATTTACGGCATTGGCTTCCCTCCCTTCCGTGGCGGTGCGCTGCGCTACATCGACGCGCTGGGCGTAGCCGAGTTTGTTGCGCTGGCCGACCGTTTGGCCGAAGAGCTGGGGCCGCTGTACGCGCCCACCGAGAAGCTGCGCGCCATGGCCAAGAACAACGAGCAGTTCTACGCTGGCACCACGGCAAACGCTCAGGCCTAAGTCACCACCCACAGGAGAAATAAGATGAGTTTGAATCCGAGAGATATCGTGGTGGTTGACGGTGTTCGTACCGCCATGGCGAAAGCGAAAAACGGCGCCTTCCGCAACGTGCGTGCCGAAAACCTCTCCGCTGCCGTCATGCAGGCGCTGTTTACCCGAAATCCGAACCTGGATCCGTCGGAAGTGGATGATGTGATCTGGGGCTGTGTCAACCAGACGCTGGAACAGTCCATGAACATCGCCCGCAACGCGGCGATCATGACCGGCATTCCGCGCTCGGTACCCGCGCAAACGGTCAACCGCCTATGCGGTTCTTCGATGACCGCGCTGCATATTGCCGCTGCGAACATCAAAGCCGGCATGGGCGACTTCTACGTGATTGGCGGTGTGGAGCACATGGAGCACGTTCCCATGGCCCACGGGGTCGATGTCAACCCGGCCGCCAGCAAGTACGCTGCCAAAGCCGCCATGATGATGGGCCTGACGGCCGAGTTGCTGGGTAAAATGCACGGCATTTCTCGTGAAGATCAGGATAAGTTCGGCGTGCGCTCGCATCAGCGTGCTCAGGCGGCGATGGAGAAAGGCTACTTCGATAACGAGATTATCGGCGTTGAAGGCCACGACCAGCGTGGCTTCAAAGTGCTGGTAAAAAACGACGAAGTGATTCGCGCCGATGCCAGCCTTGAGTCCATGGCGAACCTGAAGCCCGTGTTTGACCCTCGTAACGGTACCGTTACCGCAGGTACCTCTTCGGCGCTGTCGGTGGGTGCATCTGCGATGGCGGTCATGAGCTACGAGCGCGCCCAGGCGCTGGGGCTGGAGCCGATTGCCAAAGTGCTCTCGACCGGTGTGGCGGGCTGCGATGCCTCCATCATGGGCTATGGCCCGGTGCCCGCGTCCAAGAAAGCCTTGAAAGCGGCTGGTTTGTCCGCGGCGGACATTGAAACCGTCGAGCTGAACGAGGCGTTTGCCGCACAGGGGCTGCCAGTGTTGAAGGACCTAGGCTTCCTGGACGCCATGGACGAAAAAGTGAACCTGCACGGCGGTGCCATTGCCTTGGGTCACCCGTTGGGCTGCTCCGGGTCGCGCATTTGTACGACGCTGCTGAACGTCATGCAGCAGCGCGATACCACCTTGGGCCTAGCCACCATGTGTATTGGCATGGGGCAAGGGGTTGCCACGGTGTTCGAGCGTTTGAAGTAATACGCGCTCTTCCCCGTGATGAAAACGGCACCCTGAGCGGTGCCGTTTTTCGTTTCAAGGCGTTAAAACAATCCGTTATCCAACCCGGCAGCGAGAGTCATGCCCAACTCCTCGGCTTGGCGGATAAACGCCTCCTGCCACTCGCCACGAAAAATCAGCGGGTCCTGAACCCAGCGCCAACGTAGCCCTGTGACGATGCTCTCCACCGCCCGACGAGTACCCGTGCCGTCATGTCCTGCACGGATATAAAGCGCGCAGGGCAGGCCCTGCTTCTCGTCCAGTACCCCGTAGTAGCTGCGGTCGAAAAAATCTTTCAGCGCGCCGCTCATGGTGCCTAGGTTTTCAGTCGTTCCCAGGACGATGCCATCGCAATGGAGGATGTCCGTTGGCCCTGCTTCGAAGGGCGTTTTGACGATGCACGTCACGGATTCGATATCGTCATGTTCTGCCCCTCGCTGCACGGCATCGCGCAAGGCACGGGTATTGACGGAAGGGGAGTGGGCGACGATTAATAAGCGTTTCATTCGACGTTCTTCAGGCAATTGGCGGTGAGTTCAAGAGGTGCCACACTGTAAGCACTCCATGGCAAAGCCTAGTCGCCTTTGGGTACACCCATCAAACGCTCTTACACGGCATCTTGGATAAGGTATCAAGCGTTGAACGATCAACCAGGGAATTGCGTCATGCGTCAGCAGGCCAAAGCGATAGGAATCGCCACTCTTTATACATTGACACTCTTACTGGCGGGGTGTGCAGGGCAATCACGCCCGACTGCCCATGACGACCGCCCGACGGCTACCGCTCTTCATCAAACGGCGTCAGCGCCCAGCGCGCAAGAAGGGCCGCCTTCCTCCGTGGCGCATGCCGACGATTGGGCGCCGCCGCTCCAGGTGAGCCCAGAAGAAGAAGCCGCCTATTACGTCAGCCGATTAGCGGACCGTCGATTCGTCAGCCAGTATGGCGGGCCCGATTACCCAAGGCCTTGGTACATTGCTGCGGAACGTTTGGGCGAGATTGGCATGCCGGCCGTGCCCCTGCTGTTTGCTAGGCTTCATACCGATGACGCGTATGAACTGATGTTGGTGCTGTATGCGCTGCAGTTAGCCACCCAGGACCCACTCGTGACTTTTCAGACAGGGGGGGAGTCCGTTCGACTGCCGACGGTACTCGACCCTAGTGCCAATCAGGAGAATCGGCGCATTGCACGGCAGTGGTGGGAGAGTTACGCCACGCAGTTAGAGTTACGCTAAATTCTTCGCTACATTACGTTTTGCTATCACACCCGTCGCATAGGAGAGCATTATGGCTTTTGCACTATCTTCAATGAGCGTCACCAGCTCGGCGTTTGCACATCACCAAGCGATTCCTGCCAAGCACACCGGCGAGGCCGAAGACGTGTCCCCAGCGCTGTCGTGGGAGGGGGCCCCGGAAGGTACCAAGGGCTATGCGGTGATCTGTCATGATCCGGATGCGCCATTGGTGAAGGAGGGCGGTTACGGTTTCGTTCACTGGGTGCTTTACAACTTGCCTGCTGAGACCACCTCGCTGGAAGAAAATACCGCGTTGGGAACGTCTGGCATGACCGATTTCGGCAAGCCAGGATACGGTGGGCCCATGCCTCCCGAGGGGCATGGCAGCCACCTTTACTATTTCTGGGTGCTGGCGCTGGACGAACAGACGTCACTGCCCGAGGGGCTGACATTGCCTGAGCTACTCACCGCCGTGGAGCCCCATCTGCTGGGAATGAATCGTCTGGTTGGTACCTACCAGCGCGGCTAATACGGCACCAGGCTGGAGCATTGCGCTCAAGCCGTGTAGGCTCCGTCGCTTGCTACTGTTTGCCTGACTGTCTGCTGCGATGGAGCCTTTGATGAGTAACCTGCCTAACTGCCCTGCCTGTGCCTCCGAGTTTACCTACGATGATGGCCTGCAATATGTCTGCCCCGAGTGTGGCCATGAATGGTCGGAAGAGGCGAACGACAGCGAGGCGGTCTCGGATGATGGCATTCGTGATGCAAACGGCAACCTGCTCGTCGATGGTGACTCGGTGACCGTGATCAAAGATCTCAAGGTCAAAGGCAGCTCCTCGGTCGTCAAAGTAGGCACCAAAGTCAAAAACATTCGATTGGTGGACGGCGATCACGACATCGACTGTAAAGTCGACGGTGTTGGTCCTATGAAATTGAAGTCCATGTTCGTCAAGAAAGTCACCTCTTAATCCCGCCTTCTGACAGCCTGCCGCTTGCGAGCAGGCTTTTTTATGTCCATGTCATAGTTTTCCTAAATGATAATGATTGGCTTTTTTGATGTTATCAGCCGCGAACGTGCTAAGAAGTCGCGCTATTTGATAAGGATTTTGCAGAAGGGCTTCACATCAAATTTATACAGGACTAAAATGGTACCCAATTAGCGGGTAGGCCAACGGTTCGGCCCAACGCGATGGCAAACGGAGTGACTATGCTCAAGCTTTCTCGGCTGACAGATTATGCCGCTGTGGTGATGGCACAAATTGCCCGTCATCCCCAGGCGTCGCATGCGGCGGCTGACTTAGCAGACGCGGTACAGCTACCCCATCCCACCGTGAGTAAAACCCTTAAAATGCTGGTGAAAGCAGGACTCTTGGAGTCGCAGCGTGGGGTTCAAGGTGGTTATCGCCTAGCGCGGCCTGCGTCGCACATCACGGCGGCTGACATTATCAGTGCCATTGAAGGCCCCGTCGCGATGACCGAGTGCAGCCAAGCCGAAGGTGAGTGCGACTTGGTGGCCACCTGCGGTGTGGCCGACAACTGGCAGCGAGTATCGCTGGCCATTCGTACGTTACTCGAAAGTGTGACGTTGGCGCACTTGGCCGACACGACACCTATCAAACTGCCCGTACAGTTACCGATCCAAAGCATTAGCCTATCGGCGGCATCCGCATAAGCCGCTAGGTCTATCACCCTATTGACGGCGAGCTGACCTCGCCACCCAACTGCCCGGAGGGTATCACCATGGCAAGCGAAGAAATGGAACAGTTGGTTCGTCGCGAGTACAAAGATGGTTTTGTAACCGATATCGAAAGCGACACACTGCCACCTGGCCTTGATGAAAACACCATTGCCTTCATTTCCAAGAAGAAAGGCGAGCCCGAGTGGATGTTGGAGTGGCGTCTGGATGCGTATCGTCAGTGGTTGAAGATGGAAGAGCCATCCTGGGCGCACCTCGACTATCCGCCCATCGATTATCAAGAGATCTCCTATTTCAGTGCGCCCAAGCGCCCAGAAGATCGTCCCCAAAGCCTCGACGAGGTAGACCCTAAACTGCTGGAAACCTACGAAAAGCTGGGTATTCCGCTGCATGAACGTGCAGCCTTGGCAGGTGTGGCCGTCGATGCGGTTTTCGACTCCGTCTCTGTCGCGACGACCTTCAAGAAAGAGCTGGCCGAAGCAGGCGTGATTTTTTGCTCCATTTCCGAAGCGATTCGCGACTACCCGGATCTGATCAAGCAGTACCTCGGCACCGTCGTGCCCGTAGCGGATAACTACTTCGCTGCCCTGAACTCTGCGGTGTTCACAGATGGCTCGTTCGTCTTCGTACCGGAAGGCGTGAAGTGCCCGATGGAACTCTCCACCTACTTCCGTATCAACGCGGCCAACACGGGCCAGTTCGAGCGTACGTTGATCATCTGTGAAGACCGCGCCCAGGTCTCCTACCTGGAAGGCTGCACCGCGCCAATGCGCGACGAGAATCAGCTGCACGCTGCCGTGGTCGAACTGGTCGCCCTGGATGACGCCTACATCAAATACTCCACCGTTCAGAACTGGTATCCCGGTGACGAAGAGGGTAAAGGCGGCATCTACAACTTCGTGACCAAGCGTGGCGACTGCCGCGGTGAGCGTTCACGCATCAGCTGGACGCAGGTAGAAACCGGCTCTGCGATTACTTGGAAATACCCCTCTTGCGTGCTGCGCGGTAAAGACAGCATCGGTGAATTCTATTCTGTTGCAGTAACGAACGGCCGCCAGCAGGCGGATACCGGCACCAAGATGATTCACATTGGTGAGGGCACGCGTTCCTACATCGTGGCCAAGGGGATTTCGGCGGGTAAGAGCGACCAGTCCTACCGTGGCCTCGTCAAGATCGGGCCTCGTGCCAAGGGTGCGCGTAACTTTACCCAGTGCGATTCACTGCTGATCGGTGACAAGTGCGGGGCGCACACCTTCCCGTACCAAGAGATCGGTAACAGCACGGCGACCATCGAGCACGAAGCCACCACCTCTAAAATCGGTGAAGATCAGCTCTTCTACTGCCAGAGCCGCGGTATCTCCGAAGAGGACGCGGTCAGCATGATCGTGAACGGCTTCTGTAAAGACGTTTTCCAAGAGCTACCGATGGAGTTCGCGGTAGAAGCGGAAGCGCTGCTGAACGTTACCCTGGAAGGCGCGGTGGGCTAACCGCTCCGGCACCCAACACCATTTTTAGGGCGTCGCGCTCGCGACCCGCATGTATTCAAAAGGCGATCACTATGTTGCAAGTTAATGATTTACACGTCACCGTCGAAGGCAAAGAGATTCTGAAAGGCCTGACACTCACCATCAACGCCGGTGAAGTGCATGCCATCATGGGCCCCAACGGCGCGGGTAAATCCACGTTGTCAGCGGTTATTGCTGGTAAAGATGGCTACGAAGTGACCCAAGGCAGCATCACGTTCGAAGGTCAGGACGTGCTGGAAATGGAAATCGAAGAGCGCGCCCAAGCGGGCCTGCTGCTGGGTTTCCAATACCCGGTCGAAATTCCGGGCGTGAAAAACATCTACCTGCTGAAGTCCGCGCTTAACGCTCAGCGCGCTGCCCGTGGTGAAGGTGAAATGCCTGCCCCCGAATTCATGAAGCTGGTGAAAGAGAAGCTCGGCTTCATGAAAATGGACGCCAGCTTCCTGCAGCGTGCGGTGAACGAAGGTTTCTCCGGCGGTGAGAAAAAGCGCAACGAAATTCTGCAGATGCTGGTACTGCAGCCGAAGCTGGCCATGCTGGACGAAATCGACTCTGGCCTCGACATCGACGCCATGAAAGTCGTCGCCGATGGCGTGAACAGCCTGCGTGCCGAAGAGCGCGCCATTCTGCTGGTCACCCACTATCAGCGCTTGCTGGACTACATCGTACCGGACAAAGTCCACGTACTGGTCGACGGCCGCATCGTCAAAACCGGCGATGCCGAGCTCGCCAAAGAGCTAGAGGCCAACGGTTACGAAGGCATTGAGGAGTCCGTGGCATGAGCGATACCCAAACCTTTCTGGACACGCTAGCGGCGCGCAGTCATCAGCGCGCTGGCGAGCCCACCTGGATCGCCGCTCGCCGTCAGGCGGGCGCGGCCCGCTTCGAAGCGATGGGCTTTCCGACCCGCCGTGATGAAGAGTGGAAATACACCGATGTCCGCGCCATCGCCCAGGGCAACTTTGCGTTGGCAGAGAGCGCCGAGTTCTCCCAGGCCCAGGCGGCTGCCATCACGCTGCCCCTGGATGCTTACCGGTTGACGTTCGTGGATGGTGTGTTCTCGGCAGCGCTGTCGGACCTCGATGCGCTTCCCGACAGCGTTCAGGTCATGCCGCTCTCCAAGGCGCTGACGGATAACCATGAAGCCGTTGGTGGTCCGTTGGGCCGTTTGACCGGCGTCGACTTCTCGCCCTTTGCCGCGCTGAACACGGCGTTCATGGAAGAGGGTGCCGTGGTTCGCATCGCGCAGGGCACCGTCGTCGAAAAGCCCATTTTGCTGCAGTTTCTTTCCCGCGCGGGCACGCCGGTGATGAGCCACCCGCGCATTCTGGTGGAAGCCGCTGGGCGTAGCGAAGCCACGTTGATCGAGCACTACGTAGGCGAGGCGGACGCCGCCAACTTCACCAACGTGGTGGCTGAGTTGATGCTGGATCGTGGGGCGATTTTGAACCACTACAAGCTGCAGGAAGCGCCGCTTGGCGATCTGCACGTGGCGAGCATCCATGTAGAGCAAAATCGTGATAGCCGTTACACCTCGTACAACCTGAATCTGGGCGGCGCGCTGGTACGTAACGACCTGATTAGCGATTTGAACGGGCAGGGCGCTGAAACGAACTTCTATGGGCTGTTCTTTGGCCAGGGGCGTCAGCACGTGGATAACCACACCAAGGTCAACCACAACGCCCCGCTGACGTTCTCGAACGAGAACTACAAAGGCATTCTGGATGACCGCGCTCACGGTGTCTTCAATGGTAAGGTCTACGTGAAGCGTGACAGCCAGAAGATCGAAGGATTCCAGAGCAACCAGAACCTGCTGTTATCGGATCGCGCGCAAATCGACGCAAAACCCGAGCTCGAAATCTACGCCGACGATGTGAAGTGTTCGCACGGCACCACCACCGGTCAGTTGGACGAGGACGCGATCTACGCACTGCGTACCCGCGGTATCGACGAAGCCACCGCCCGTGGCCTGCTGACGCTGGCGTTCGCTGGAGAAGTGCTAGAGCAAGTGGCGTTGGATGCCATTGCCGAGCGCGTCGAGCTAGCGGTGGCGGGCAAGTTGCCGGAGCGTTTCAACTTGGCCGGACTGGTCGAAGCGGCGGCTGCGCTCAACGATTAATCAAGGAGTCATCGATGCCCCATAGCGTGATTGAGAAGCCCATGGCGGGCAGCACTGCGGCGTACGACGTTGAGGCGCTGCGTGGCGACTTTCCGATTTTAAATCGTCAAGTGCACGGTAAGCCGCTGGTCTATTTGGATAATGCGGCCACCAGCCAAACGCCCCTGCAGGTGATCGAGGTATTTAGCGACTACTACTCGCGCTATAACGCCAATATTCACCGTGGGCTGCACACGCTGGCCGATGAGGCGACAGCGGCTTTCGAAGCCACGCGCCATCGTGTCAAAGCGTTTCTCAATGCCGAAGATGCCCGTCAAATCATCTTCACGCGGGGTACTACCGAGGCGATCAACCTCGTCGTTCAAAGCTGGGGGCGCAGTGAGCTCAAGGCGGGCGACGAGGTGTTGATTTCGATGCTGGAGCACCACTCCAACATCGTGCCTTGGCAGCTGCTGGCAGCCGAGCGTGGGTTCACCATCAAGGTGATTCCGGTCGATGACCACTGTGCGCTCGATATGCAGGCATACCGTGAACTGTTGAATGAGCGTACCAAGCTGGTGGCCGTCAACCACGTCTCCAACGCGCTGGGCACGATCAACCCCGTGAAAGAGATGGCGGCATTGGCGCATCAGCAGGGCGCACTGATCCTGGTCGATGGCGCGCAGGCCACACCGCATCAGCAGGTCGATGTGCAGGAGATCGATGCCGATTTCTACGCCTTCTCGGGCCATAAAGTATACGGTCCTACGGGTGTTGGCGTGCTCTACGGCAAGCAGGCGCTGTTGGAGGCCATGCCGCCATGGCAAGGCGGTGGTGAGATGATCAAAACCGTCTCCTTCGACGTTGGCACTACCTTTGCGGGCATTCCCCACAAGTTCGAAGCGGGCACCCCCGCCATTGCCGAGGTCGTGGCCCTGGGCCGCGCTTTGGAGTGGATGGAAGGCATCGGTGTCGATGCGATTGGCGCCTGGGAGGCCGTGTTGCTGAATCATGCCACTCAGGCCGTCAGTCAAATCGACGGGCTGCGTATTCTGGGAACCGCGCCACACAAAGCGGGCGTGCTCTCCTTTGTGGTCGAGGGGGCACATGCCCAAGACATTGGTCTGCTCATCGATCAGTTGGGCGTCGCGATTCGCACCGGGCACCACTGCGCTCAGCCGCTGCTTCACCATTTTGGTGTCGAGGCCACCTGTCGCGCATCGTTTGCTGCGTATAATACGCTCGATGAAGTGGATACCTTCGTGGCGGCGCTTAACCGCGTAATTGGGATGGTACGTTAAGGACTGCTATGGATATCGAGCAAGTGGCTAGCCTCGAACGAGGCCAACAACTACCGCTGCAGCGTGATGTGGACGCCATTGCCATTCCGTTTGGAAAAACGGAAACGCTGGCGGAAGATAGCGTCGTCAGTGTGATGCAAGCCAAGGGCAGCTCGGTGAGTGTCGGATTTCAAGGGCGTTTGTACTTGATCGAGGGGCGGCACTTGGACGCGCTGGGTCTAGAACCGCTCCCCCGGCCGACGCTTCCTGAGAGTGCCAGCGATGAAGAGATCGAGCAGTTCGTATGGGACCAACTGCGCACCTGCTTTGATCCGGAGATTCCGGTCAATATCGTCGATTTGGGGTTGGTGTACGGCTGCCGTATCGAACGCTTGATTAGCGGTGAACGGATGGTCACTATCCGTATGACGCTGACCGCGCCAGGTTGTGGGATGGGAGACGTGATTGCCGCCGATGCGCGCAATAAAATTTTGGGGGCACCGCAAATCAACAAGGTGCATACCGAAATCGTCTTCAGTCCGCCCTGGAGCCGTGACATGATGAGCGACGAAGCCAAGCTAGAGCTCGGCATGTTCTAACCCCTGTTGGGGAGCTGGATGCACAGCCTGTTATTACGTTGGATGAAGCGTTTGCTAATGTCGCTAGGAGCCTTGTTGCTGCTGGCGACATTGCTGTTTATAGCGGGTAATTTATGGGTGCTGGCCAGCACTTCCCGCTACATCGATGGCCATTTGGAGCAGTGCCGACCTACCGATGTGGCCATTGTCTTTGGCACGTCCCACTGGACCCGCAGCGGGCTCAGAAATCCGCACTTCCATGCCCGAATGCGCACCTCTGCCCGGCTGGTGGCCGATCAGCGCGTGCAGCACTTGTTGCTATCGGGAGATAACCGCACTCAAGCGTACAACGAGCCGCGCGCCATGTGGCGAGACTTATACCGCCGTGGCGTGGCCGCCGACCAGCTGACGATGGATTTCGCGGGCTTCAGTACCTACGACACCCTGGTGCGCGCGCGGGATGTGTTTCAGCTACAAGAGGCACTGCTGGTCACTCAAAGTTGGCACTTGCCGCGCGCGCTGTTCATTGGTCGAGCACTGGGAATGGACGTGACGGGCTGCATAGCGGAAGAGCAACCAGCCGCCGATGAGTGGCGATTGAGGGCGCGGGAGTGGGTGGCGCGTATTGCGACCGTGGGTGATCTCTATCTCTGGGGAAGAGAGCCGTACTTTCTTGGTCCCGCCGAACCCATCGAGCTTCGCCGTAGCAAAGATGCCCGAGAGGCGTCGGAAGTGTTAGAACTAGACGGCGTATGGCTGTTACAAGACCGCTTAGAATCCGGCAGGGAGACGCAGTAGGGCATCACAGGTTTTGAGTATGCCAAGGTCGACACCCTCAAAGAGCCGCCGATCAACGGCGGGTCTTGCGTTTTTGCAGGCTGTAGAGCTCACGGATGAGTTTGCGACACCCTTGCATGCACTCATCCACGACGGGCTCGATGGGGTCGGGCAGAGGGTGCGTGAATAGTGTCGAGAGGGCCTGCATGAGCACACGCTCTTGTTCCAACAGCTCATTGATCAGTACTTGACTATCGTTGCCCACGAAACTCTTCAAACGGCTCCACAGCCATAGAAAGTCATCCCGCTCGACATCGGCATCCCGAGGCAGCATTTTCAAGTGCGCACGGGCTAGTTCCTGCAGCTTGCGCATCTGCTTGAGTCGCTCGGTATAGTGCGGCTTCAGTGCATCGCGCAGGGAGGGGCGCAGGCGTTCGATATTGTCCTGGAAATAATCAATGCTATCGGCCAGCGCTTCCAGAACGCTGTCCATCGCCACTTGGCGATTGTCGAGAAACATGAGCGTCTACCTCCTTCGGTGACGCAGATTGTGGGGGTGGCAGCGTTGATTTGCCACCCCTAATAGGGATTATTTTTGCATTTGCCCGTTAGCCTTTAGGCTTGGGCGGCGCCTTGCGCGCAGGAACGGCGTTCTTTTCGATGTGCTCGATAATCATGCCCGCAATGTCCTTACCGGTTGCACTCTCGATGCCCTGCAGTCCCGGCGATGAGTTGACCTCCATGATCACCGGGCCGTGGTTCGAGCGCAGCAAGTCTACCCCCGCCACGCGAAGCCCCATGGCCTTGGCCGCACGAATGGCGGTAGAGCGCTCTTCCGGCGTAATGCGAATCACGCTGGCGGTGCCACCGCGGTGCAGGTTGGAGCGGAATTCGCCGTCCGCTGCCTGACGCTTCATCGAGGCCACGACCTTATCGCCAATCACGAAGCAGCGAATGTCCGCACCGCGAGCTTCTTTGATGTACTCCTGCACCATGATGTTGGCTTTCATGCCCATGAAGGCCTGAATCACGGACTCTGCCGCCTGGTTGGTTTCTGCCAGGACCACGCCGATTCCCTGAGTGCCCTCTAGGAGTTTGATGACCAGCGGGGCGCCTTTCACCATGGTGATCAGGTCGGGAATATCGTCCGGGGAGTGGGCGAAGCCGGTGATTGGCAGACCCAGCCCCTTGCGAGAGAGCAGTTGGAGCGAGCGCAGCTTGTCGCGCGAGCGAGTAATCGCCACCGAGTCGTTGATGACGTAGGTGCCCATCATTTCGAACTGGCGCAGCACCGCGCAGCCGTAAAAGGTCACCGATGCGCCAATGCGGGGGATGACCGCATCGAATGGCTCGATTTCTGCGCCTTTGTAATGAATGGAGGGGTGGTGTGAGGCGATGCTCATGTAACAACGCAAGGTATCGACCACGCGAGCGGTATGGCCACGCTGCTCGGCGGCTTCTACCAGTCGGCGGGTAGAGTAAAGGTTGCGGTTACGGGAAAGTAAGGCAATGTGCATGCAGGGCTCCGGGCCAAAAAAGGGATTGTTGAAATGTGTTTAAGGCTCGCCGTGCAAAAAAGCCGCGCCGGGGGCAACTAGGAGGCGGCGCATGGCCCGTCTGCCTAGCAGCATCGCATGGCGCATATTGCTACGGTCGGTCAGTGTTAGTTCAACCGGAAAATTCAGTTCGCCCAGTTGCATGGGAGTTCGAATGACATAACGCCACTCGCTATGGCCGTTCGAGCTGGTAACGCGGCGACGGTCGTGCAAATGTAACCGGTAGCGGTGGGCAGGCGTCTCGGGCCCACCGCTGTGAGTCAGAAAACTTACCCATAGCTGCCCGTCGGCATCTTCATGGGTTTCGATCTCTTCGGCGTGCAGCGCCGATGTTCGCGCGCCGGTATCGGCTTTGCAGCAAAGGTGAAGCCCTAATTCAGGTAACGTCACCATTTCGCGGCGGCCGATGACAGCTTTGGCCTGATAGGGTAATTCCTTCACAGCGCACTCCTGACGATATAAGAGAAACAAGACATAGTGATGACGCTTCCTGCTAGCCTTTTGGGGAAGGCTGCATGGCCGATAAACGCGTTTGAATGGCGGACCCCGTGGGCGCGTCACGCAGGGTTAGCATAACGGGTAAGCGTAGCCGAGGAATCAACGCAATGTCCCGTACCGCAGCCGCAAAGTGGCTGCGCTCGTCTTCCGCCAGACGTTGCAGGAAGAGAGGGAGGCGTTCGGCGTCTTCCAGCAGCGGCCACCCGCGCCCGGCCATGGCGGCCATCAAGTCGGGGCCGCACGCGGCCGAGTCGTTTAGCAGCTGGGTGTACCACGTGCCTGCCGTTGCCGCAGACGAGCTGCCTACCGCACGCACGCAGGCGCACAGCGTCTCTAGGTCACCGTCACTGGCGGCGTGTTCACCTCGCAAACGTAGGGCATCGACCAGGGCGTCCGGTAGGGCGTTGTGCTCTAAGCAGTAGCAGAGGGAGTGGATGACGCTTGTCGGCAGGTCGGGAATGCGACCGGCGAGCGCGTCTGCCGTCGCGGTATCCAAGCGAACGACGTAATCGGCAATGCCTTGTAGCCCCAAGGCTTGCCAATCGATCGACTGTTGACCGCTCAGATACGCCTCTACTGGCTCAAGGTGCTGGCTGGCCGGTAAGCCGCTCGCATGGGTGGCCCGGGCATTGAGCATGGCCTGAAAGGTAATGTCCGGCGTAAACGCCAGTGGATTATCTTTCATCAGGTGATCGACATCGGCGGTGTCGGCTGCGTCCAGGTCGGTCGCGGCGGCGTTGCGTCCTAGTGTTTCCAACAGACGATTGATAAACCCGTCACGTTGGGCAGGCGAGAGCATGCCTTGCTCATCCAGCGGCAGTGCCAAGAACCAAATGGCAGGCTCTTCCATGGCCCCCAAACGGAAGACAATGGCGAGCCGTGCCTGACCCTGCCAAGGCTCGGGCCATGCGTATTCGGCGTTCTCGAAAGCGCGCAATACGTCTCGTGGACACGCCGTGACCCGGCGCCCCATATGGTAAAGCGATACCTCCGCACCGCTGCGCGTAAAAAACTCATCAAGGGTGTGAATTGGCTGCATGACATCCTTCCGCTTTTCAAGCCTGCACTCTACCTTGCTGGTTTGCCACTGTCAGCCGCAACCGTTGATTAATCCGTGCTTTATTGTCTAAGTGGTTAAAAATTGAACAACTTTGCGTAAGCCGCGTGAGAGTAGCGGTGGCGACACCTTTCCATAGTTTATCCACAGCCTCTTGCAGGTTTTCTGTGAATCTGTGAATAACGCCTTAGAGAGAGGCTCGCGAGTGGCAACTTACCCACAGAGTTGGGATAATGGGCGTCAACATTGACCAACCCCAAGGTGTTTATGAGCGTCCATCAACAGCTTCAAACCGCGCTTCTTGAGCTTGAAGCCGCCATGAAGGCCGCGAATTTGTGGCGCACCCCCACGCCCGATGCGTCGGCATTTGCCAGCCAGCAGCCTTTCTGTATCGATACCATGTCGCTGCCTCAGTGGGTGCGCTATGTGTTCATTGCGCGTTTGAACGCGTTAATCGATGCCAAAGCCGCCATGCCTGCCAAGTGCGATGTCGCTCCGGCGGTGGCGGCTTACATGATGCAGGAGAAAGCGCGTGCCAGCGATCAGGTGCTGGTCGTCAAGGCGGTGGAGCGGGTCGACCAAATCGTCACCGAGAATTAAGAGCGACGTGCCGTCAACGACAATGCCCAGGGCGAACGCCCTGGGCATTTTTTTGCCGCGACTGCGTGGACTCAGAAGCGGTAGCTCAATCCCGCCATGACCACCATGGGATCGATGGCCACAGTGCCTGCAGCAGCCCCATTGATTTTGGCGTCGGTGTCGATGTCCAGGTACCACGCCGCAGCGTTCAGTGCCCAGTGTTCGTCGATCAGTAGGTCGACCCCCACTTGGGCGGCGGCGCCCCAGGCGTCGTCCAGCTCGAGTTCGCCAATGGCTAGGCGCTCATCGGAAAAACGCGTGTAGTTGATGCCCGCGCCGACGTAGGGTTGCACCGGCGACTCGCTACCGCCTAACGGATAATATTGTAGGGTCAATGTGGGCGGCAGGTGTTTGGTGGAGGCGAGATGGTCGCCGTTGAGGGCAATGTCGTGCTCGAAGGGAAGCGCGGCCAGTAACTCGACACCTACCTTATCGTGGAAGCGGTAGCCTAGTGTAAACGCAGGGCCGGTTTTGTCTTGAACATCGACCGCGAAAGCCCCACCGGCCAGCGAGCCGTTGTCGCTCTTGGGCGCCACCTTGGCGACCCCCACGCGGGTGAAAATATCGCCCGCCCCATAGGCGAACGCCTGGGAACTGGCGGCTAAGGTAGCGGCGGCAAGTCCGGCGGTGAATAGAGTGGGCAGTGATAAAAGGCGCATAGCGTGGCTCCTGGACGATCGTGTGAGGATGGTGGGTTGCGTTAACCCTGGAGCCAGTGTATCGAGCCAGTGCGAGAGCGTTATTGACCTGGGGCAAAGGGGGAGGGGGTTGGGGAGTTCGTAGGGAGTGTTGGCGTGAGAACGCTGCCCATAAAAAAGCTCAGCGGGTTTCCCCGCTGAGCCTGCTGCATCAAACCGACGTATTACGCGTCTTGACGGTCGATGTGCTTGTATTCGCCAGCATCCGCCGTCACGCTGCTCACCACCAGAATGGCGATGAACGAGGCGATGAAGCCAGGAATGATTTCATAGATGCCCGGTCCTCCCATGAAGGAGCCGTTCCAGCCCAGGGCAATCCACAGCATGACGGTCACGGCACCTACGATCATACCGGCAACGGCGCCCGCACCGTTGGTGCGTGACCACATCAGCGACAGGATGATCAGCGGGCCGAAAGCCGCACCGAAGCCTGCCCAGGCGTTACTCACCAAACCCAGTACCTGAGAGTTTTCGTCCGAAGCAATGATCGCGGCGACGATACCCACCAGCACGACGCAGATACGGCCCACGGCAACGCACTGCTGCTCCGAGGCTTTCTTATGCAGGAACAGGCGGTAGAAGTCTTCGGTCAACGAGGAAGAGGACACCAGTAGCTGACTGGAAATGGTGCTCATGATGGCCGCCAGCAGCGCGGCATAGAGGAAGCCAGTGATCAGCGGGTGGAACAGCAGGTTGGCCAGCACGATGAAGATGGTTTCCGGATCCTGAACGTCCAAGCCGTTGCGAATGGCATAAGCGCGACCAAAGATACCCAGAGACACGGCACCAATCAACGAGATGAGCATCCACGCCATACCGATGTTACGGGCCGTCGGTACGTCTTTCTGCGAACGGATCGCCATGAAGCGCACGATGATGTGCGGCTGACCAAAGTAGCCTAAGCCCCAGGTGACCGCTGAGAGCCAACCAATGAACGTGAGACCTTCTGACCATGACAGCAGCGTGGGATCGACTTCATTGAGCGTCTGAGACGCCTGCGAGAAGCCGCCGCCGCCTTCACCGAACAGTACGACGGCAGGCATGATGATCAGCGCCAGCATCATGATGCAGCCCTGAACGAAGTCCGTCATGCTCACGGCGAGGAAGCCGCCTACGACGGTGTAGATCAGTACCACGCCCAGGGTGATGATCACGCCCATGGCGTAGTTGCTCATGTCACCGAAGTTGTAAACGCCGGTGAAAGCGCTTTCGAACAGTTTGCCACCCGCGACGAGGCCTGACGCGGTGTAGACGGCAAAGAAGATCACGATGACGACGGCCGATACCGTGCGTAGCGACAGCGCGCGGGTCGGGAAGCGGTTGGCCAAAAAGGCCGGGATGGTAATGGCATTGCCGTAGTGAATGGTTTGTTCACGCAGGCGCGGCGCTACCAGCAGCCAGTTGAAGAACGCACCCACCAGAAGGCCGATGCCGATCCAAGCAGAGCCCAGGCCAGAAACGAACATGGCACCGGGTAGCCCCAGCAGCAGCCAGCCGCTCATGTCCGACGCGCCCGCTGAGAGGGCCGCTACCTGTGGACTGAGGGTACGCCCCCCCAGCATGTAGTCTTCAGAGGAAGACGTGGCCTTGCGCATTGCATAAACGCCAATGGCGATCATCAGCGCGAAGTAACCGAATAAGCTAATCCATACACCTGTAGCCATGAAACTTCTCCAATGTGTGAGGACGACGCTACGTACAAAAGCATCGGCGGGTGCTGACCCTTTTGTACACGGCGAGCATCGACAGGGGCTGCGTTGGCCGAATCGTCACGGCCATGACACAGCCTTGTTGTTGTTAACCCTGAGTCGTGATGTCACTACCAGCCGTCGCGCCTTCGCGCGACGAAGCATGAGAGAGTTGATGGGTACGCGTGTGTGCAAAGTTCCCCGTGCCCGGTGGGCGGCCTAGACAGGCCGCCCGTGCCAGGGCCATTGCTCTATTATTGTCAACCATGAGACGGTTCCTTTTCAGGAGTTCAGGTTAGTTGTATTGATGAGCCGTTTACTCATCCCCTAGCGCCAGAAGCGACGCGTTGCCACCTAGGGCGGCGGTGTTGTTAGTAATCGTTTTCTCGGTCACGAAGCGCTGCAGGTAGTGCGGACCGCCCGCTTTCGGGCCGGTGCCGGACAGCCCTTGGCCACCGAACGGCTGAACGCCAACAACAGCCCCGATGATATTACGGTTGATATACACATTGCCTACTCGAATTTTCTGCGCTATTTCAGCGGCAAAGGATTCGTTACGGCTATGCACCCCAAACGTCAGGCCATACCCCCGGCCGTTGATGTCATTGATGACCTTATCAAGCTCGCGTGCTTTGAAGCGCACGATATGCAGCACCGGGCCAAACTGCTCGCGCGTCAGGGCGTCGATGCTGTCGATGGTAAAGGCCACTGGCGGTACGAAAGTGCCGTGTTGGGTATGCTCCGCGGTCATCGGCGTTTCAGCGACCAAGCGGTTTTCGCTTTTGAGCTTTTCGATGTGCGCCATCAAGCCGTTGCGCGCGTCTTCATCGATGACGGGGCCGACATCGGTACCCAGGTCGCGGGGGTCGCCAATGCGCAGTTCGCTCATTGCACCCTTTAGGATTTCAATGACGCGGTCAGCAACGTCTTCCTGAAGGTAGAGCACCCGAAGGGCCGAGCAGCGCTGGCCAGCACTCTGGAACGCCGATTGAATGACATCCACGACGACCTGCTCGGGCAGGGCGGTGGAGTCAACGATCATCGCGTTCATGCCGCCGGTTTCAGCGATCAGCGTGGGGAGCGGCGCGTTTTCGCGGGCGGCCAGCGCGCGGTTGATGATTTGCGCCGTGTCGGTACCGCCGGTGAAGACCACGCCAGTAATGCGTGGGTCAGAGGTCAATACGCTGCCTACGGTCGGGCCATCCCCCGGCAGCAGCTGCACCACGTCACGGGGCATACCCGCTTCGTAAAGCAGTTCGATGACGCGGTGAGCGACAATAGACGTCTGCTCAGCGGGTTTCGCTAGCACGGTGTTGCCCGCCACGGCCGCGGCAACGATTTGTCCGCAGAAAATCGCCACCGGGAAATTCCAGGGGCTGATGGCGGCAAAAACGCCTTTACCGCCCATGGTCAACCGGTTGGATTCGCCGGTGGGACCAGGTAGCTCGATGGGCTCGCCAAACGACTCCTCGGCACGCATGGCGTAGTAGCGGCAGAAATCGACCGCTTCCTTGATTTCATCGACGCCATCGGTGAGCAGCTTGCCGCCCTCGCGGGAGCAGAGTGTCATCAGCTCTGCCATGTGCTCTTCCATCAGGTCGCCCAGCCGACGCACAATCGCAGCGCGTTCGGCAACGGGCGTTGCGTCCCAGCGTGGGAAGGCTTCCCAAGCCGCATCGAGGGCTTTGGCCGCCTGCTCTTTGCTGGTCCACTGCACGCTGCCAACGGTTTGGCGGCGATCAAAAGGCGAGGTCACGCTATGCGTGTTAGCGCTGTCGTCTGCCACATCAAAGGCCAGTAGCGGCTTGGTGGGGTACTGCTTGTCCATGAACCCGCTCATCTTTTCCATCAGCGGGTAGTAATGGCTACGGATGTTGAGGTTGACCCCACGGGAGTTGCGACGCTTCGGCCCATAAATGTCTTTCGGCAGCGGAATACGCTTGTTGTAGAACGTCTTCTGCTGGCGCAGGGTGTCGATGGGGTGCTGGCAAAGTGACTCCACCGGCACGTCCGGGTCGACGATCTGGTGAACGAAAGACGAGTTAGCGCCGTTTTCCAGCAGGCGACGTACCAAGTAGGGCAGCAGGTCTTTATGGGCGCCAACCGGTGCGTAAATACGGCAATAGGTGCCTTTGGGAGCACGCTCGAGGGCCGCGTCGTAAAGCGCTTCGCCCATACCGTGCAGGCGCTGGAATTCGAACGGGCGGCTGTCGTGGTTCGCCAGCTCCAGAATGGTCGTGACGGTGTGGGCGTTGTGGGTCGCAAACTGAGGGAAGATGCGGCCACGGGTATCGTCCGACAGCAGGAACTGTGCGCAGGCTAGGTAGGCCACATCGGTACACGCCTTGCGGGTGTAAACCGGGTACCCGTCAATGCCCAGCTGCTGCGACTCTTTGATCTCGCTGTCCCAGTACGCGCCTTTGACCAACCGCAGCGGAATTTCATCGCCTTGCTCGTCGGCCAAGCGGTTGATGTAGTGCAGCACCGGCAGCGCACGCTTGGAGTACGCCTGAACGACCAGACCAAAGTGGCCCCAACCTTTGACGGCGTCGCTTTGATAAATCGCCCGGAACACTTCCAGTGAAAGCTCCAGACGATCGACTTCCTCGGCGTCGATGGTGACCGCGACATCCAGCTCGCGCGCTTTGCTGACCAGTTGGATGACGGTATCTACCAGCTCGGCCAACACCTGCTCGCGGCGGCCAAACTCATAGCGCGGGTGCAGGGCAGAGAGTTTGATGGAGACCGACGGGGCGGGCGTTTTGTCGCCAAGGGACTTACACGCTTTACCGACCTGCTCGATGGCGCGTGCGTAATCGTCAAAGTAGCGCTTGGCATCGGCTCGGGTGCGTGCGGCTTCGCCTAGCATATCGTAGGAGTAGGTGTAGCCTTTATTGAACAGCGGCTTGGAACGCTTTAGCGCTTCATTGATGTCGCGACCCAGGACGAACTGCTTGCCCATGATTTTCATGGCTTCGGTCATCGCCCGGCGAATGACCGGCTCGCCCATGCGGTTCACCATGCGATTGATGAAGTGGGCGGGCTGGCCCTCTTTTGGGTGATCGAGCTTCAATACCCGTCCGGTCATCAGCAGGCCCCAGGTCGAGGCGTTGACCATCCAGGACTCGCTCTTGCCCACGTGGGACTGCCAATCGGCTGGTCCCAGTTTGTCTTCGATCAGCGCATCGGCGGTGGCTTTGTCCGGAATACGCAGCATCGCCTCGGCAAGACACATCAGCATCAGCCCTTCGTGGGTATCCAGGCTGTACTGCTGAAGCAGCTCGTCGATGGTGTCGACGGCGGTGTCCATGTTGCGAACGTCGCGCACCAGCGCTGCCGTGTTGGCCTCAATGCGCGCGAAATCGTCTTGGTCGGCGTTGAGCAGCTTGATCAGCTCGCCTACGTAGGCATCTTCATCGACGATATAGTGTTCGCTGACACGCTGCATCAGCGTATCGAGGTCGGTTTGCCAGGTGGCAGGGTCACGCATTTTTTTAGCATTGAGCATTGAGGCCCCCGTAAGACAGGTCTGAAACGAACAGCATGAACGGATAGCTGTGTCAGCTAACGTTTAAAAGTGGTGGCAGGGCAGGTGCCCAGGCTGACGTTCGAATGTAGAGCTAGCCGCCGTTAGGTGTATGTCGTTTTCGTGGCAAAACGTGTCAATTTCTCGGCAAGCGGTGCCCATTTACGACTTTAGTAGAGTTGGCCGGCGCTTGCGAGGGGCCCATCCAACGACGTTTATAGTGTAGCGTCTCGTTAGCTATCGACGAGACGAGAGAACGCCTGACCCCGTTGGGGGGCTGGCGGGAGATAGCACCGTTGAAGGGCTCGCCGAACGGTGACCGGTATCGAGAGATGGCCCCGTCAATCCTTGGCGTAACTGGCGCGGAGAGGCACCGTAACTGCGTCGAAACGCGTGGGATAGGGCGCTTTGATTGGCGAACCCGGTTTGAATGGCAATATCGGTAAGCGGCAGGCGGCTCTGCATGATGAGCTGGCGCGCCGCATGAAGGCGCTGCCGACGAACGTACTGCCAGGGCGAAAGGCCGGTTTGAGCGCGAAACCGTTCGGAGAAGTGCGCCTCGCTCAGACAGGCAAGTTTGGCCAGATCTGCCACGCGCAGCTCGTCTGCCAAATGGCGGCGTATGAAGCGGTCAATTTGATCGAGATCGATGCGCCGCTGGGTTGCCGTACTCGATGCCCCCAGGCGCGCCTTTAGCGAGCCGAGCAGCGTGGCGGCCAGTCGGTCCTGCTGAAAAGAGGTCGCAGAGTTGTCAAATCCTCGGGCGAGCTCACTCTCAACGAAGGTGAGGTAGTGGCGTAGTGGGCTGTCCAGAGCGAAAAAGCGTGGCGCATCGAAGAGCGCCACCAATTCACGATGCTCGCCTGTCAGGGCGGGCGCATCCTCGGGAAGGTCCAAAATGAGTTGGCGGTTGTGGCCGTTTCCGGAATAGTAGTGCTCATGATTAGCGGGCACGATGCAGCCGGAAAACGCATTCACTCGTCCACCCAGCCCTTCGATTTCGAACTCTGAGGAGCCGCAAAGCGTAATCACGATCTGGTGAAAATCGTGGGAGTGATGCTTCGTCGCCGTTTCCAAGGGAATTTGACGAATGGTACTCGGCATACGGTTCTCCTCGTCGCTGCAGCGTGGTTAGCGCTGACGAAGCGCTGTATGTGCCGCTAAATGATCGCGCAGAGCTTTAAGCTCTGCGTAACCCTCTTGATTGAGCAGCGGTTTGCCTTGGGCAATTTGCCAGCGCCTGCCATGGGTATCCATCAGGTGGGACGCTCGGCGGCGAATATTGTCGAGATACTCGTCGTGGCGAATGGGGTAGCCAATCAAGGCGTTCCATTCCGTCTCGCTCACGCTGCTCTCCAGGGCTTTGTCAAAAAGGGCGATCAAATCCTTGGGTTCGGTACGATAGCGGGGTGTTCCTGCGTTCATCAGCACTAGCAGTACGGCGCCCATCACGAGTACACACACGCCTAACACCAGTAGATAAAGTGCCATCTTATGCTCCCGCCCGCATCAAGATGGACGCCAAGTTCAGCGCCCGTATCAGAGTCGATGCCCAGTATACGCCTGCGTCCGGCAAGACGAAAATTTTAACCTTTTGCGAACTTTTTCCCTGAGCAGTGTCTGAGAGTGTACAGGCAACATCGCGATGGCAGTCGCTAATAGTGTTGTTCTGGCTATTGTTTTCGATCCCTTGCTTCCGCTGCTTATTCAAGCAGCGGTTTTTTTTGTAGGTATTTTTTTATAGGTTTTTTTATAGATATATGGGGCAAAGCCCGAGGGCTTAGGTATTCACGTGCTTAATGACGACGAATCGTGAGTAAAGCCATGAGAATATCCCGACGCGTGACGATGCCCACCAAGCGTTGCTGCTCGACGACCGGGTAAATTTTCGGCTTGGCACCGAGCATTTCCTGCGCGAGATCGGTCACGCTTTTGTTGGGCGAGGTGGTCAGCACGTCTTGACGCATGAGTTCCCGCACCAAGGGAGCCTCGTGGTCATGATAAATGCTATCGAGCACGTGCCCCAAGACATCCTGCTCGGAAATGAAGCCGATCAAACGGTCCGACATATCCACGACCGGCGCCCCCGGCAGCCGATGCAGTGCCAGCCCTTGGGCGAGTGTCGTGATGGATGTCTCTCCTGAGACGCGGTAGCAGTCGCGAGACATGATGTCTCGAACGGTGTCCGGAATGTTTTTGTTCATGAGGGCACTCCTTATCATCATCGGCAGGCTGCCGCCGATTCTCTTACTGTAGGTGATTTAACTCACCCTGCACTGCCCCCATACTGTCTCTATTCAACGCTTTGCTTTTTTAAATAAGCCTCAACCGCTGTGAGGAGTCGCGATGGACGCTCGTGAATACCTAAACCGTAAAGGCGTCGGCCTGGATCGAGATCCTGACAAGCCCAATACGCTGGAAGAGAAAGCCTGGGAGCGTGCCCGTGGCTCGGGTCAGCGTCGTCCCAAGGCAGGCACGCCCCACGATTGGGAAGATTGGGAGCGTTACCATGACGACCTGGCCGACGGTGCGGATTCCCTGGAACAAAAAATCGACAAAGAAGCGCACCGTCGAGCGCTCGCCAAAGAAAAGGCGGCCTCCGAACGAGCCAATGCGCCCGTCGAGCACTTTACGCCTGCGCCGGTGGTGAAAGAGACCACGACCCGCTCGGAGCCCTCTTCCGTCGTGACGGACAGCGCCACCCCCGACGAGCCGGCCTCACTGCAGTGGGCGTACCGCGCGCTGGCCGTGTTACTACCGCCCCTCGCCCTGGGGTTGACCGATGGTGGTGCTCGACGTGTCGTCATCAGCGCACTGCTGACGCTGGCGGGCTGGCTCCCCGGCGTTATCTATGCGTTCGTGTGGTTGAACAAGCGCTAGCTTTCTCTTTTGCCGCTAGCCCATTGGCAGGAGAGGCGAATGACGTATAATTCCCGTCAACTAACTCTTTGTTTGAGGTTTACGAATGGGCTATCTGGTAGGCGTAACGGCGCTATGGGCGTTTTCGTTCTCGTTGATTGGGGTGTACCTCGCTGGTCAGGTGGACAGTTACTTTGCCGTGCTGGTACGGGTCACTCTGGCGATGCTGGTGTTTCTCCCTTTTTTACGTCCCAGCCTGCTGCGCGGTAAACAGCGGTTGGCGTTGATGGCGCTGGGCGCCATTCAACTCGGCGTGATGTACACCTTCTTTTATCACTCCTTTTTGCTGCTCTCCGTGCCGGAAGTGCTGTTATTCACCATTTTCACACCGGTGTATATCGCGCTGTTGGACGACCTGATGTTCAAGCGTTTTACGCCGATCTATTTGGTCACCGCTGTCTTGGCGGTGATCGGTGCGGGCGTCATTCGCTACGATGGAGTAGATAGCGGCTTTTGGTTAGGCTTTCTGGTCGTGCAGGGCGCTAACCTCTGTTTTGCCATTGGGCAAGTCGGCTATCGCCGTTTGGCATCCGACCTGCCGCCCACGCTGGCATGGCACAACGTGTTTGGCTGGTTCTTCATCGGGGCTATGCTGGTGGCGCTGCCTGCTTTCTTGCTGTTCGGCAATAACTCGGCGCTGCCCACCACGTCGCTGCAGTGGGGCGTGCTGGCCTGGCTGGGGCTCGTGGCGTCGGGCGTCGGGTATTTCGCCTGGAACCAGGGCGCCACGAAGGTCGATGCGGGCACGCTCGCCATCATGAACAATGCGTTGGTCCCCGCAGGCTTGGTCGTCAACCTCGTCATCTGGAATCGCGATGCCGAGCTGGACAAGCTGCTGCTGGGGGCGGCCATCATGGGGGCTTCGCTATGGCTGAACCACTGGTGGCTGCAGCGCCGAAAGGTAGCGGCTGCCGCAAGCTAAACCGCTGATTTGCCCGGCGCTAGGAGCACTTCTGCCGCGCCGGGTGATTTGCTCGATACCGCCTTCCTCTCCATAATGTGGGTTGATGCTAGCGAGAGTCACCCATGTCTAACACCCCATCGTCAAGCTCCCATACCGGTAGCCCGCGTCACCCAGCGAAGCCCTTCAAGACGATCGGCTTGATTGGCCGCCTTGGCAGTGACAAAGTCGTCGACTCGCTGCAACGCTTGGTCCGCTATTTGACCGAGCATGACTACAAGGTACTCATCGAGGACCGAACCGCCACGGCGCTACCGCAGCACGGTTTGCCCGAGGCGAGCCGCCGTATGCTGGGCGAGCTATGCGATCTCGTGATCGTGGTGGGCGGTGACGGCAGTTTGCTAGGGGCCGCCCGTACTCTGTGTCGCAGCGGCACGCTGATTCTAGGCGTTAATCGTGGGCGGCTGGGGTTTCTTACCGATATTTCACCGGATGAGCTAGAGCATCGCGTTGGCGAGGTCTTGGCGGGCGAGTTCGAGGTGGAGGAGCGTTTTCTGCTGGATGCGGTGCTCTATCGCAATGGGGTGGCGGTGGGCAGTGGCGACGCGCTGAACGAAGTCGTCGTGCACCCCGGGAAAGCGGTGCGCATGATCGAGTTCGAGCTGTTTATTGATGGGCAGTTCGTTTACAGCCAGCGTAGTGATGGACTGATCGTGGCCACGCCAACGGGCTCCACTGCCTATGCGCTGTCCGGTGGTGGGCCAATCATGCATCCCAAGCTGGATGTGGTGACGCTAGTGCCCATGTTCCCACACACGCTCTCGAGTCGGCCCATCGTGATCGATGCGGCCAGTGAAATACGCATTCATATCGGCGAAACCAACCAGACGTACCCTCATATCAGTTGCGATGGCCAAACGCGCGCGGTGGCCAAACCTGACGATGTGCTGGTCATCACCCGTAAGCCGGAGCGCGTTCAGTTGGTGCATCCCATTGGGCACAATTTCTACGACGTGCTGCGCAGTAAGCTCGGCTGGAGCCATCGGCTAGGGGATTGATATGGAGGGTTACGACCTCATCGGCGATGTCCATGGCTGCGGCGCGACGTTGGCAACGCTGCTCGAGAAGCTGGGGTATCACCAGCGGCGTGGTGTCTACCGTCACCCCCGACGCAAAGTGATCTTTTTGGGCGACCTCATCGATCGCGGGCCACGCATTCGACTTGCCGTTACCATTGCCCGGCGCATGGTGGAGGCGGGCGAGGCCCATATCGTCATGGGGAACCACGAATACAATGCGCTGGCCTATACCCACCCTGCGCCACGAGGCAGCGGCAAGCGCTGGCTGCGTGAGCACACGCCGCGCCACAATCGCATCATTCAAGACACGCTCGATCAATACCGCGACCACACCAACGAATGGGAAGATACGCTGGCATGGTTTAAAACCATCCCACTTTTTTTAGAGGTGGACGGCATTCGCGTCGTGCACGCCTGCTGGGACGCGACGCTGATCCATGAACTCAAGCAGCGTGCGCCCTCTGCACGGATGGATAGCCAGTTTTTGGTGGAATCCACCGACCCGACGTCCCAGGCGTATCGCATCCTTGATCGACTCACTCGTGGCCCCCACATACCGTTACCGACCGGGGTAGCGATTCACTCTGGGGATGGTTTCACCCGGCAAAGTTTTCGTGCGCATTTTTGGTCGGCCAACCCGCAGCAGTGGGGCGATGTCGTGTTTCAACCCGACAACTTGCCCGGCGACCTAGAGACGCAGCCGTTAAGCCAGAGCGAACGACAGCGGCTAAGTTATTATGGGCCCGACCAGCCGCCGCTCTTCATTGGGCATTATTGGTGTGAAGGGATTCCTGCGTTGCCAGCTCCCAATATCGCTTGCCTGGATTATAGCGCCGTCAAATTTGGCCGTTTAGTGGCATATCGTTGGAGCGGCGAAACACAGCTTAATGCCGATCATTTCGTTTGGATTCAAGTGCCTAGAGAAGAGCGTGCGTTACCTAAGCCGTGGGAAATCGATTTTGATTAAGCGGGCGACTAAAGCGTTACATATGGTTACATAATTTTTGCAAAACAGCTGAACTAACCCCGTTGCCGGATATCAGAGTAAGTGTTCCCTTGAATGATCCCTTGCTTTTATCCGGCGGCCCCCTCCGCCGGATTTTTTTGTTTATCCGTTGGCCCTCTAGCGCTCAGGCGCACGACCACTTGGATAGTAGGGAGATGCCATGCATCCCGTCATGCTCTTACCCACGGGCGCAGACACACAGGCACTGCGCAAAGCGTTATGGCACTACCGTATTGGCCATCGCATTACGGACGAAGCCGAGGGCCAGCTGCTTTGGGTGGCCGACCCTCGTCAACGTGACGAGCTCCAGGCCGTCGTCGGGCGGTGGGAGCGGGGTGAACCGCTGATTCTCGACGGGGCTCGACCGCGGCGAGCCGCCAACGTCCAGCATCTCACCACGACGCTGCGTCATGTCCCGGTGACGGCTCTCATGATCGGTGTCAGCCTGCTGGTATTCGCCTTGAGCGGCGTGTTTGGCGATTTGCTGGTCGTGGCCCTGACCATCGTGCCGGTGGGTATTTCCGGCGGTCAGCTGGTGTACGGATCGTTAGCGGACACCGTGATGGGAGGGCAGGTGTGGCGTTTGTTATCTCCCGCGTTTTTGCACTTCGGTTGGATGCACCTGATTTTCAACCTGATGTGGGTATGGTATTTCGGCCGACAGATCGAACAGCGCCAGGGCAGTAAAATGATGCTATTACTACTTCTCGTCGCCGGTATTGGTGCCAACTTGGCGCAATACGTGACTGGAACGGTGCTGTTTGGTGGCATGTCTGGCGTGGTGTATGCGTTGCTGGCCCATGTGTGGCTTATGTCCCGCCGTGCCCCGCAAAGCGGTTTCTTCGTGCCGCAAATGCTGGTGGTCTTCATGCTCGGCTGGATGGTGTTCACCATGACCGACATCGCCAGTACCGTCGGCTTTGGCAACGTGGCCAATGAAGCTCACTTGGGCGGGCTGCTCGTGGGGCTCGCCTCGGGCTGGTATTATTCCTCCCAACGTAGAAAAGCCTAACGCCGCCAATTTGAACGCAGCCAACACGTGAGGTGCTGACCGTGAGCGATATGACCTTCGATAAAATGATTAACCAAATGACACCTGCGATTTATGAAAGCCTGAAGCAGGCGGTCTCGCTACGTAAATGGCCCGATGGCCGCCGGTTGACGCCTGAGCAAACCGAGCTGTGCTTAGAAGCGGTCATGCGCTATGAAGCCGAAAATAACGTACCGGAAGAGAACCGCGTAGGATACCTAGAACGTCGCACCTGTGGGGCAGGTGCAACAGGCGCCGGTGTGAGTCCCGAAATGGCGGGCCTGGGCCGGGATGCCACGCGTGACTGATTTGTTAATCCCAGAGGTCTCTCCCGTTAAAGGGTGTTTGCAAAAAATGACGGCGGCGCTGCCTCGCCGCCAAGACGAACAGGTGGTTTACCACCTGCGCGCAGGTGAGCATCGGGTGGCATTGAATGAGCGTATTGGTTCCCCCATGCGCCTTTCATGGAGCGGGGCCATTGCCTGTACCCACTGCGGTCGGGCAACCAAAAAAAGTTTTGCACAAGGCTACTGCTACCCGTGCTTCAAACGGTTGGCACAGTGCGACACCTGCATCATGAAGCCGGAGACCTGCCACTACTACCAAGGCACCTGCCGCGAGCCGGAGTGGGGTGAGGCGCACTGCTTTCAGCCCCACATCGTCTATCTGGCTAACTCTTCCGGCTTGAAGGTGGGCATTACCCGCAAAACCCAAATGCCCACCCGCTGGTTGGATCAAGGCGCTATTCAGGCACTGCCGATTCTCGAAGTGAATACTCGCCAGCAGTCCGGGTTCGTCGAGATGCTCTTCAAAGAGCAGGTAGCCGACCGCACCAACTGGCGTGCCATGCTCAAAGGTGAGGTAGAACTACTCGATTTGCGCGCTGAACGTGACCGATTGTTGAACACTCTGGCAGACGGCTTAAGCCAGCTACGCAGTGTTCACGGCGAGGACGCCATTCGCACGCTGGACGAAGCGCCTCTGCAGTTCGACTATCCGGTTGCAGCGTTTCCCCGCAAAGTAGTCTCTCATAATTTCGACAAGCAGCCGCTGGTTGAAGGCACCCTTCAGGGTGTTAAAGGGCAATACCTCATGTTCGATACGGGGGTGATTAATCTACGTAAATTCACGGGTTACGAAATTTCGGTAGCGTGAAAAATAGGCATTTTGCCTAGCCAGAGTGGCATCGGTTGACTAGGGTTATTAGGGTCATCACAGACACTGCCTAGTTACGCAAGGAAGCCTCGATGCCATGGCTAAAACTGCTGCACATCGCCGCGCTGGTCATTTGGTGCGGCGCACTTCTTTATCTTCCAGCACTGTTACTGCAATCGCTGCAGCTGCGTAAAGACGCGGGATTTGCCCAAGGCACACCTCCAATGCCGCGTTTTTTTTACAACTCTATCGCCACGCCGGCCGCTCTCGCTGCGATTGCTTCGGGCACGCTGCTGTTTCTTCTGCATGGCTTGTTGGGCGGTTGGTTGATCCTCAAATTAGGCGCCGTGGTGCTGATGGTGGCGGCCCACGGCTGCTTTGGCTGGCTCATATTGCGCCTGGAGATGGGCATTTTCAACGGGGTGAAGACGGCCAGCCTGTGTGCACTGCTGCTGGCGCTGGTCGGCATTGTTGGCGTGCTAGGGTTTGTGCTTTCCAAGCCGCTGGAGTGGAGCTAGCTCAATGGCCAATGTCCTATTACGGGCTGCCATTGAGCCGCTCGGGTTACTATTCTACTTCAACGCCCACCGCGTGCTCGTACACCAGCTGGCCACCGAGCCAGCCGGCCAGCGCAATCAACCCGGCCGTTACCAGCGAGATGGCCAAGCCCCACGGCAGCACGGCATTGGGCTCGGTAAAGCGCAGCAGCCAGTTCAGCGACGCCAGAGAAAGCATGACGACAGCGACTATCGCGTGACTCCAGCCCGTGATCAAACGGCGGATGCGGGCCACCGATACCAGGTCGATAATGCCGGCCACCGACGCAATCCAGCCGCCAAACGCGCCAACCCCCGCCAGCCAGAGCCCGCCGCGCAGCCAGAACATATCCTGGGTATACCAGTAGGCCAAGTCGCAGGCGACCAACGCCATCAGGGCCGCCACCGGGAAGTGAATCATCACTGGGTGAAGCGGGTGCCCTGCCAGCGATGCGCGGCTTTTGATCGAGCGTTGGGGAGTCTGTGTCATGGTCACTTCCTGTGGTTAGACAAATCAAAACAGTTAGATAGATCAACTGTATGTCAGGGAAAACGCTAATGAGGGAACGCCATAGCGCCACATGCATCTTGTCGTATCGAACAGCGCTCCGAGCCCGTCGACTGGCCTATTGGCTAGGGGGTGGCTTGCTGTTAGGTGTCGCGGGTTGCAGCGGCGACAGCTCTATCTTAGACCCTGCTGGGCCCGCCGCAAGAGACGTGCGGTTAATTTGGTGGGTGATGCTGGGGTTTGCCACCATCGTGCTGATCGGTGTCACCGTGGTTTGGCTCTACGCCTTCAAGCCGCGCAACGTGGAGCGCACGCCTACCCAAGAACGACGTATTGCCCGGCGTTGGATCATTGGCGGTGGCCTCATTTTGCCCATTGCAAGTATTACGGCGCTGCTAATGTTTGGGGTGCCCGCCGGGCAGCGCATGCTGCCGCTCCCGCTAGGCGAGCCGCCTGAAGTGATTGAAGTGATCGGCCACCAATGGTGGTGGGAGGTGCGCTACCCAGGCGCCGAAGGCGGCGAAGTCGTCACCGCTAACCAGCTCGTCATGCCCGCCGGGGAACCGGTGGATTTTCATGTGAGCGGTGCGGATGTCATTCATGCGTTTTGGGTGCCGCGTTTGGGCGGCAAAATCGACATGCTGCCAGGAAGGCTGAATAAAATCCGCCTGGAAGCCGATGAGCCCGCCGTGTTTGGTGCCCAGTGTGCCGAGCTGTGCGGGGTGGGGCATGCCCATATGCATTTGTATGTCGAAGCCGTGCCTCGTGAAGCATTCGATACATGGCTGGCGGCTCGGCAAGACGCAGAACTAAGCGAATTAGCGACGCAAGATACCACTCATGATGTTGCAAGAGAGGCCTTTGCGACCCACTGCGCGAGCTGTCATCAAGTGGCTGGCGTCAGCCAGGGCGGTGTAGGGCCTAACCTCTCGGATGTCGGTAGCCGCACGATGCTGGGTGCCGGTGTGATGGCCATGGAAGAGGGCGCGGTGAGCCAGTGGCTGCAGCAGCACCAAACGCTGAAGCCGGGTAATAAAATGCCCGCCCACGACGATATTGATAAGGACACCTTGGATGCCCTGGGTGCTTGGCTGGAGACCTTGACCCCATGAAGAGCGTGAATCAAGAGGCGGTAGAGCAGGACCCGCAGCAACTACACGAAGACCTACATGACATTTGGGGTAACCCGAAAGGGCTAAAGGCCCTCACCATCGTGAACCATACAACGCTAGGTCTGCGTTTTATGATCACCGGGATGGTGTTTTTCCTGATTGGCGGCATTCTCGCCATGCTGGTGCGTACCCAGCTAGCGATGCCCGACCAGGACTTTATGTCGCCGGAGATCTATAACCAGGTCACCACCATGCACGGCACGGTGATGATGTTTCTGTTCGCCATTCCTATGCTGGAGGGGCTGGCGATTTACCTGATCCCTAAAATGATTGGTGCCCGTGACTTGGTGTGCCCACGGCTAACGTCGCTGGGTTATTTCTGCTACCTGTTTGGCGGGATTATCCTCACCTCCAGCCTGATTATTGAGATGGCGCCTTCAAGCGGCTGGTTTATGTACACGCCGCTGAGCAGTAAAGAGTTTGCCCCGGATTTGGGCTCCGATTTTTGGCTGCTGGGCATCACCTTTGTGGAGATATCAGCGCTCTCGGCGGGGGTGGAGCTGGTGGTGTCTATCTTACGCACCCGCACCCAGGGCATGGCGCTGCATAAGATGCCGCTGTTTGCGTGGTATATCCTCGCCATGGCGCTAATGATCGTGGTGGGCTTCCCCCCGCTGATCCTCGGCAGCGTGCTGCTGGAGCTTGAGCGGGCGGTAGGCATGCCGTTTTTCCAAATTGCGGGCGGCGGCGACCCGGTACTCTGGCAGCATCTGTTCTGGCTGTTTGGCCACCCAGAGGTGTACATCATCTTCCTGCCTGCCGCTGGTATTGTCTCTACCCTGATCCCGGTATTTGCCGGGCGGCCCATTGTGGGTTACGGCTGGGTAGTGGCAGCGATCACCATCATGGGCTTTATCAGCTTTGGGCTGTGGGTTCACCACATGTTCACCATTGGCATTCCGCAGCTGGCCCAGGCGTTTTTCTCGGCGGCCAGTATGCTGGTGGCCGTGCCCACGGCGATTCAGGTTTTTGTCTGGATAGCCACGCTCTGGCTTGGCAAACCCAAAATGAAGCTGCCCATGCTGTGGGTGATGGGCTTTTTAATTATCTTTGTGTGCGGCGGGTTAACCGGCGTCATGCTGGCGCTGGTGCCGTTTAACTGGCAGGTGCACGACACCCACTTTGTGGTGGCGCATATGCACTATGTGCTGGTGGGCGGCATGTTCTTCCCGCTGATCGCCGGGCTTTACTACTGGCTGCCGCTCTTTTCTGGACGCATGCCCTCCGAAAATCTGGGGCGCTGGGGCTTCTGGCTTACCTTCCTGGGCTTTAACGGCACCTTCTTGATCATGCACTGGACCGGGCTGCTCGGTATGCCCCGGCGGATTTACACCTATGAAGCGGGCTCAGGTTGGGAGATTTTTAACCTGCTCTCGTCGATCAGTAGCTTTGTGCTCTCGGCAGGGATTGCCATGGTGCTGCTGGATATCGCGCTGCACTTTCGGTTTGGTAAGCCCGCCAAGCATAACCCCTGGAATGCCGATACGCTGGAGTGGGCCAACACCATGCCGCCCAGCGCCTATAATTTCGTGAGCCTACCCAGTGTGGAAACCCGGCATCCGCTGTGGGATGACCCGAACCTGCCGCATACCATGGCCGAGGGTAAGCACTCGCTGGCGGTGGCCTCCCACGGCAGGCGTGAAATGTGGGGCACCGACCCGATTACGGGCAAGGTGCGCGAGATTATTCACCTGCCCGGTAACTCCTGGTGGCCGCTGTTTGCCGCTGCCGCGCTGGCGGTGGTGTGCCTGAGTCTGCTGACCAAGGTGTACGTGTTGGCAGGCGTGTTCGTGATGATTGCCGGTATCTTTCTGCTGCGCTGGTCCTGGGAGAACGGCGCGCATCCTAAAGCGGCACCGGATGCGGGCGTAAAACCGGGCGACCCACCGCTCCACTCGCGCACAATGGACGGCCCGGGCCTTTGGGCGATGGGTGTTTTTCTGATCGCCAACGGATCGTTTTATCTCTCTTATCTGTTTGGCTGGTTCTATCTCTGGACCGTTTCACCGGAATGGCAGATGCCGGAGACGCCGCCGCTATCGCTCATAATAATGGGTGCAGCTGGCGTAGCGGTTTTAGCCGGTTGTGGTGTGATGGAAAAGCTGGTGCGTGGGCTGCGCCAGCAACGTGATGCCGGGCTAGGCGCAGGCTTCTATTTAGCCGCTGCGTTAGGTGCACTGCAAGTGGGGCTAATGGGCTGGGCGCTGTGGCAAGCCGAACTTGCTCCCACACAAACCTCCCACGATGCGGTGATGCTGGTCGGCCTTGTCTACGCCCTGTTCCACGGCGGTTTAGCGGTCGTCTTGACCGTGCTTCAAGGCCTGCGTGTGGGTTATGGCTATGTGGGCGCTCATGCTCCCTTCGAGCCGGGCGTAGTAGCCCTGCTTTGGCGCTATAACGTGGTCACCTTTGGGCTGCTCATAGGGGCGCTGGCGGTGCTGCCCCGCGTGTTAGGAGGGTAGGGCGATGGAACGATTGAACTTTACCCACCCTATCCATTTGATAGTGGGGCTAACGCTCTGGAGCGTTTGGTTTGTGGCCGTTTATAGCGGTCTATCGGTGGCCTGTGCGGTAAATCCACCGTCGCCGGAAGCAAGATCACTCACGCTGCTCAACGCAGGTCTGGGCGGTTTTACCCTTCTCTGTGCTGCTGGGCTTGTGCTGTTGGCCTGGGGGTGCTGCCGCACAGCCAAGCAGCATCAGGGGCGTCAGCGCTTTCATGCCGTGGTATCCGGTTGGCTCTACTTGTTTTCTGCCTTTGGCGTGGCGTTTGCGGGGCTACCCATCATTGGCGTGCCGCCTTGTCTGTAACCGTGAACAGTGACTCGCCTGCTAATGACGAGGCACCGCTCTATACGCTTCATGGCATGTGGTGCACCAGCTGTGCGCTGGCGGTAGAGGGCGCGCTTGCCCGTTTGCCAGGCGTCGCGCAGGCAAGCGTTCACTACCCCACGGCAACCGTGTGGGTAAAAGGCACCGAGCAGGCAACGCAGCTAACGAGGCTAGTCCCCGTGGTGAAACGGCTGGGCTATCGGCTGAGCGAGTTAGAGCCAGTGCAAGATGCCCAGCAGCGCTTAGCCCAAGAGAGCCGCTACCTCACACTGCGCCTGATTGTAGGTGCGGTGTTGGGTATGTGGACCATGCTGGCGTCGCTGCTGATCTACGTGGGCGCGCTGCCCAATGCCACCATAGAGCTGGTCGTCGCGTGGGTGGCCGGTGCCTTTTCACTGCCCGTCGTGCTCTATTCCGGCCTTCCGTTTTACCGAGCGGGGTGGCGTACGCTATTGGCCCGACGCCCCGGCATGGATGTATTGGTAAGCCTGGGTGTGTTTGGCGCCATGGCGGTATCGGTAGGGCTGCTGCTGCGCGGCTCTTCTGAGGTCTATTTCGATACTGCGGTGATGCTGATTGTGCTGCTTCTGGTGGGCCGGCTGGTCGAAACCCTGTGCAGGCAGCGGGGGCTTAAGGCCTTTGATTCACTAAGGCTGCCGGAGGCTGATGTGGTGGTTTGCCGAGGCGAGCAGCGCGACACGCAGCCCGTTGGGGAAGTCTCTATGGGAGCCGTGATTGAAGTGCCCCCTGGTGAGCAGGTGCCTCTGGATGGCCTGCTGGACACGCCCGGCTGGCTGGACACTGCCACGCTAACCGGGGAAAGCGTGCCGCGCTACCTGCATGCTGGGCAGCGTGTATACGCTGGCTGCCGCTATGCGGCGGGGCTAAACGCAGCGCCTTTGAAGGTGACTGTGACGGCTACCGTCGGCCAGCGGCGGGTGGATAAACTGTGCGAGCAAATGCGCCGCGCCCAGGCAAAAAAGGGCGAATTGCACAAGCTGGCCGACCGCTTTGCCTTATGGCTAAGCCCCGTAGCGCTGCTGCTGGCTGTGCTGACACTCCCACTCGGGCTGCTATTGGGCCTTGGTCTAGAAGACGCTGCTGTGCGTGCGCTGTCTGTTTTGGTGGTGGCTTGCCCCTGCGCGGTGGGGCTGGCGGTGCCGCTGGCAAGCCTTGCCGGTAGCAGCCAAGCGTTACAGCAGGGCATTGCGCTTCGTGACCCTGCTGCTTTTGAAACCCTGGCGAACGTACGCGGCATTGCCTTCGATAAAACCGGTACGCTCACCCGGGGTCAGCATCAGGTAGTGTACGCCGCACTGCGCCAGGGCGAAGATCTCACGATTTTTCAGACGATGCTGCACAGCGCCGTTAGCCAAAGCGAACACCCGCTAGCCAGCGGTTTGCTGGACTGGGCGAACAAGGCTGAAACAGCAACGCCGCCCAAGGCACTTCATAAAGTACTTCATCTTGAGGAGCATCCCGGCAAAGGCCAGCAAGCAACGTTTCAAAACGGAGAGCGGTGGTGGTTAGGTAGCGCCGCATGGATAGAGCAGCAGCTTAGCGCGCCTTTGCCAGATAATGCCCAACACCCTGACTACGCCTTTGCTTCACAGGTGGTAGTGGCCAACAGCCGCGGTTGGCTCGCCACGCTCTACTGTGCCGACCAGCCGGTAAGCGATGCGAAAGCGAGCCTTGCCGAACTACAGCGCTCAGGGTACATCGTGGCGCTGATCAGCGGCGACCGCCAGGGGCCGGTGGGCTGGCTTTGCCTGCAGGTGGGGCTAGCAAAAAACGCGTGCTACGCCCAGCGTTCGCCGGAAGCTAAAGCGGCACTGCTCAAAGCGCTGCCATCGCCCACGCTCTATGTGGGCGACGGGGTGAACGATACCTTGAGCCTTGCCGAAGCCGGGGTAGGTGTCGCCCCCATGCAAGCCAGCGAAGCTGCCCGAGAAGGAGCCGCCGCACAGCTGCTTTGGCCTGGGGTGAGCGGTATCGTAAGGCTATTGGCACTGGCTAAGCGCACCCGCCGAGTCATGGTACAAAACCTAGTGTTTTCGGCACTCTATAACACGCTGGCGCTTGGGCTGGTGATCATGATGGCGGTACCGCCCTTGGCCGCCGTATTGGCGATGGCCGCAAGCTCGCTCAGCGTGACGTTAAATACAGCGCGCCTTGCGTGGGCAGAGCCTGACGAGGCTAGCGATAGCCCAGTACCTGCCCTAAGCGCTCAGCGTTCGATGCCACCCACTGAGGGTCAATCGCGCCCCACTGCTTAATGGTGTAGTGGCCAATGTTGTGGCGCTCGCCGTCGCCTTTTTCAAATACGCACTCAATATCCAATTCCCCCAAGGACGTAATGGTGTCTTGGGCGGTGCGCCTCGGCATGCCGGTGGCTTCCATCAGCGCGGGTACGCTGGCCACGCCTTGCTCAATCAAGTGGGCCACGTAAAGGCGGCGGTAAAAGCTGGATTTTGTTTTGCTGAGCGACATGGAGAGGGCGTCTTCTTAGTGATGGGTATTCCTGCAGTCTAATCAAATAAATCCCCCTGTGCCCGGGGCGGGCGAAAATCACGGGTATTCAGCCCCTGCTCGGGGCGTGGCTGCATGTTCCACTGGCGGCTAGCACGCTGAAACCGCTGGGCGATTAAGTCAGCAAATACCCCTTCTCCGCGAAAGCGCTTACCAAAGGCCGAATCGTAGGTTTTACCGCCCCGACACTGGCGCATCAAGCTCATCACCTTGGCAGCGCGCTCGGGGTAGTGAGCCTCTAGCCACGCGTCAAACAGCGGCGCGACCTCGTGGGGCAGCCGCAGCAGCATCCAGGTGGCGGTGCGCGCCCCGGCGCGGCTGGCGGCTTCCAGAATGCGTTCAATTTCGTGGTCGGTCAGGCCGGGAATAATCGGTGATATCAGCGTGCCCACCGGTATTCCCGCCGTGTTTAGCTCACGAATCACTTTCAGGCGTGCCTGCGGCGATGCCGCACGGGGTTCCAGCGTGCGCTTTAGGTTAGCGTCTAGGCTGGTCAAGCTCACGAACACCCGCACCAAGCGATGCTCCGCCATTTCTGCCAGTAGATCGATATCCCGCAAAATCAGCGTGCTTTTCGTCACTAGCGTCACCGGGTGGCGGCAAGCTAACAGCAATTCCAGTAAGCGGCGGGTGGTTTGGTAGGTGGCCTCTAGCGGCTGGTAACAGTCGGTATTACCGGAGAGGTTAATGGGGCGGCAAACATAGTGGGGGTGGCAAAGTTCCTCTTTTAAATGCTCCACCAGCCCGCGACGGGCGATCAGCTTGGTTTCAAAATCCAGCCCTGGCGATAAATCCCAATAGGCGTGTGAGGGCCGGGCATAGCAGTAGACACAGCCATGCTCACAGCCGCGATACGGGTTAAGCGAACGATCAAAAGGTAAATCTGGCGATTTGTTCCAAGAGAGTGCGCTTTTACTGGCTTCCTCGCGCACTTCTGTTGCCAGTGAGATAGAGGCTTCTTCCTGCCACCATCCGTCATCCTCTGCCACGCTGCGGGTAGGGGCAAAGCGGTTATGTGGGTCGTAGGTTGCACCGCGCCCTTTATGCACGGTAGCGCGAGAGGGATCCAGTGATGTCATCTGCTACCTCGTACGTAGTATCAATATATATGTTCATAAATACAGTATATGAGGTTTGCCCAGCACCGCAACCAAGCGGGCAGTACAGCCACGACAGCGCTAATGGTATTTTGGGAAAAGAGGGAAGACTTACTCGGATGATTTCAGGGAGGGAAAGCATGTACGTGACGAAGAATCAGCGCGTAGCGCTGATCATTATCGACATGCAGCAAGGCATGGCGACTGAAAAAGCGGGAGAGCGCAATAACCCGCAAGCCGAAGCCAACATTCAGCGGCTACTAACCAGTTGGCGGTGCCAAGGTGAGCCTATCGTGCATGTACGTCATCTTTCCCGCACGCCCAGCTCACCGTTTTGGCCTGGTCAGAGCGGCGTGCTATTCCAGCCTGCGTTTGAGCCACTCGCTACCGAGCATATCGTCGATAAAAACGTGCCCGATGCGTTCACGCACTCTGGGTTAGAGCGCTGGCTACGTGCCTGCGGCATCCATAAGTTGGTCATTGTAGGCGTCAGTACCAGTAATTCGGTCGAAGCCACGGTACGTTCGGCGGGGAATTTAGGCTTCGATGCTTATGTGGTGAGCGATGCCACCTTCACGTTCGCAAAGCAAGATTACGCCGGCACCTATCGCACTGCCGAAGAGGTGCATGCGATGTCGCTGGCGAATTTAGCAGGGGAGTATGCGGAGGTTGTGAGTACGGAAGAGGCATTTGCCTTACTGTAAATCGTTTTACCACTCTCCGCTCTTGATCTGCGACGTTGCCTCAACCGGTGGATTGTAGATATAGCACCAGGCATCGCCATACTGTGTTGCCAACACCCTTCGGTCGTACATCCCCTTGTCGGGAGAGTTATGCAGGTAATCTTCTAGCTCATCCAGTCGTGCTAGCTGTTCGGCGTTAATGGCATACACTTCCACCTTAACGCCTGTGGATGGCGTGAGCTTAGCGCCTGGGTAGGGGCCAAGGTCGTAAAGTGTGATTCCCGTTAAACGGTCTTGGCCCAGCATGTCAGCGCCGTTTAACCAATGATGATTGCGATGGCCGTGCTTTAACGTGCCGTAGACCGCGACTCGCGGGCAGCGCTGAATAGACCGGTGAAGATGCTGCATGGGTTCACCTTTTCACAATGTTCAATAAGCCACGGCTACGCGCCGATTGTCGACGGTTGAGAGCCACTCATTAGGCATTGACCCAAAAGCGCCCTGACAGTCTGCCAAGGCGCTGTGCTTACTTACTTTTTATCCTAACGCTTCTTCCGCACCGGTTTTTTATCGCTGCTTGCTGGCTCGGCGCTATCGGCTTTGCGTGCGCTGGTGGGGAAGTGGGCACGCACCAGCTCAAGCAGCCCCTGCGTAGAAGCGTCGAAGTCGGCGGCGTTGGCGTCGATGCGCTCGCTGATTTCACCGGCGATGCGCTTGCCTAGCTGTACGCCCCACTGGTCGAACGAGTTGATGTTCCAGATTACGCCCTGCACAAACACCTTGTGTTCGTAGAGCGCAATCAGCGCGCCCAGGTTTTTCGGCGTTAGCTCGTCGAGCAGCAGGGTGCTGGAGGGGCGGTTGCCGGGGCAGCTATAGGGGTCTAGCTGGCTAAGCTCTTTGCTGTCGCCTTGGCTGCCTTCCATAAAGGCGTTGGCTTGGGCCAGCATGTTGGTCAGCAGGGCGAAGTGGTGGTCTTCCACGCCCGGTTCCGGCTTGAGCGAGGCGATAAAGTCGATGGGCACGTAGCGAGTGCCCTGGTGCAGCAGCTGGAAGAAGGCGTGCTGGCCGTTGGAGCCGGTTTGGCCCCACACAATCGGGCCGGTTTTGTAGTTCACCGGGTGGCCGAAAATATCCACCGACTTGCCGTTAGACTCCATATCCAGCTGCTGCAGGAAAGAGGGTAACTGGTTGAGCGCTTGGTCGTAGGGCACGATGGCCTGGGTTTCCGCGCCGATAAAGTTGATGTACCAGATGCCGATCAGCGCCATCAGGACCGGCATGTTCTGAGCGAAAGGCGCTTCGATAAAGTGGCGGTCCATCTCATGGGCGCCTTCCAGCAGCTCGATAAAGCCTTCAAAGCCAATCGAGAGCGCAATCGGTAAGCCGATGGAAGACCACATGGAGTAGCGGCCGCCCACCCAGGCCCAAAACTCAAACACGTTCTCTTCGCGAATACCGAACTCCATCGCCGCTTTGCGGTTGGTGGACGCGGCAATAAAATGCGCGCCCACGTCCGCGTCTTCGCCAGCGTTCTCCAGGAACCAGCGCCGCGCCGTCTTGGCGTTGAGCAGGGTTTCCTGGGTGGAGAAGGTTTTGGTAGAGACGATAAACAGCGTGGTGGCGGGGTCTAGCCGCGACAGCACTTTCTGTATATGGGTGCCGTCCACGTTGGAAACGAAGTGGAAGTGCAGCTCTGGGTGGCGATACTTCAACAGCGCACGCACTGCCATGTTGGGGCCAAGGTCCGAGCCGCCGATGCCGATATTGACCACATCTTTAATACGCTGGCCGTTATAGCCTTTCCACTCGCCGCTACGCACCGCTTCCGAGAACAGCTTGATCTGCTCGCGGGTGCGGGTGATTTCTGGCATCACGTCTTCGCCGTCCACATACACCGGTTCATCACCAAGATGGCGTAGGGCGGTGTGGAGTACCGGGCGGTTCTCGGTCACGTTGATAATGTCGCCAGAAAACATTTGGGCGCGGCGCTGTACCAGGGCGGAATGGTCGGCTAGCTCGATTAGTTTAGCCAGCACTTCATCCGATACCTGATGCTTGGAGTAATCTAGAAAAAGGCCGCCGACGCGGAGGCTCATTTTTTCGAAGCGCTGCGGGTCATTCGTAAAGTAGTCACGAATGCGGTCATTGGCGGTTTTATCGCGCAGGCGCTCTAGGGCCTGCCAAGTAACGCTGCGAGTGAGTTGAAACATAACGGGCGGTCCTGTTGTTTTTACATCTGTTTTACATCGTTATCGCTAACGGGGCGTGTCCGACCCTTGGCGTCGCTGTTATTTATGTAAAAATACTACATGTTGCGCGCTTGAGAACAACAGTTAGCGATCAATGGTAAGAAAAATGGTTAATAAAACAGCGGGGTGGTGGTCGTCTTGAATGTCTGACTGAAAAACAAAAGGGCGAGATTGCCTCACCCTTAGTGTGCCGCTTTTAGCTGGCAACGGCTACTTGGGCAGCGCCACGTTTGATAAACGCGTAGCCCAGGCCGGTGATCAATGAGCCCACCACAATCGCGCCCAGGTAAAGCAGAGCGGGAGTAATGGCGTTAGGAATCAGCAGCACGAAGATACCGCCATGGGGGGCCATCAGTTTGGCACCCACCAGCATGGAGAGCGCACCCGTGACCGCACCACCGGCGATACAGGCGGGAATCACGCGCAGCGGGTCTTTCGCCGCAAAGGGAATCGCGCCTTCACTGATAAAGCACAGGCCCAGCACGAACGAGGCTTTACCCGCTTCTCGCTCGGGGGCAGAGAACTTGTTACGCGCCACGAAGCTGGCAATACCCATACCAATCGCGGGCACCATGCCGGCGGCCATGATCGCGGCCATTGGACCGTAGGTTTCAGAGGCCAACAGGCCGACGCCAAAGGTGTAGGCCGCTTTGTTGACCGGGCCACCCAGGTCGAAGCACATCATGGCCCCGAGCAGAATGCCCAGTAGCACGGCATTGGTCGAGCCCATGGACTCCAGGAAGCCGGTGAGCGCGCTCAGCACGGCAGCCACCGGCTCGCCAATCACGTAGATCATCGTCAGGCCGGTGACCAAGCTGGCAATCAGCGGGATGATCAGAATCGGTTTGAGCGACTCAACGCTGGAGGGCAGTTTTACGTAGCGCGTGACGGCAAGGGCCACGTAGCCCGCCAGGAAACCGGCCAAAATACCGCCGATAAACCCGGAGCCAATCTCGGCGGCCAACATACCGCCAATCATGCCGGGGGCAATACCGGGGCGGTCGGCGATGGAGTAGGCGATGTAACCCGCCAGAACGGGAATCATCAGCGCGAAGGCTGTGCCGCCACCAATCTGCATCAGTGCAGCGGCCAGGGTGCCTTCTTCCTGGAACGCTTCGATACCGAACACGAACGAGAGGGCTATTAACAAGCCACCCGCCACCACCATGGGCAGCATAAAGGACACACCGGTTAGCAGGTGTTTATAGACGCCTTTTTCTTTCATGCCTTTCTTGGCCGATGCACCACTGGCGGCGCTGGTGCCATCTTCCACAACGGCGTCGGTGAAGGCAGCCTCCAGGGTCGGGCGCGGCTTTTTCAGCGCATTGCCGGTAGAGGTGCGATAAACCCGTTTGCCTGCAAAGCGTGAAGGATCCACTTCGATATCGCAGGCCAACACGACCACATCAGCGTCGGCGATTTCCGCTTCCGTGAGTTTGTTTTGCGCGCCCACCGAGCCTTGGGTTTCCACACGAATCTGGTGGCCCATGGCCTTACCCGCTTCGGCCAGCGCTTCGGCGGCCATAAAGGTGTGGGCAACACCGGTGGGGCAGGCGGTGACGGCAACGATTTTTTTGCCATTCCCGCTGTTGGCCGGAGCCGCAGCGGTGGCTGCCGGGGCACTGTAAATCGGTGCTTCCCGCTTAGCCTGGCTTAAAAAGGCGCTGGGGTCGGGCAGGGCGCGGGCAATAGGAGCTTGGAATAGCCGTTTGCCTTCGAAGCGCTCCGGGGCGGGCACGTGGTCGGCGGCCACGACGATCAAATCGGCGTTAGCAATCTGCTCGGCGCTGGCGGCTTGCAGTGGCGCAATCTCACCGTGCATCTCTACATGAACGTTCCAGCCCAGCCGTGTGGCGGCTTGCTCTAGGCGTTTGGCGGCCAGGAAAGTGGTCGCCATGCCGCTGGGGCAGGCGGTAATCAGGATTAGGTTCATCGCGTGGCTCCCTCGGTGTGGGTGTCGTCAAGACGCCGTACCCGGGTCTGTTGTTGGAGTGAGTCAAAATCATCGGCGTGGGAAGTGCCCACACCGACATGGCGTACCGCTTCGGCAGAAAGCGCCGTGGCGAAACGAAGCGTATCGTCGGGTGAGTGCTGGCTTAGCAGCCCGTGAAGCATGCCGGCCACAAAGGTGTCGCCCGCGCAAACAGTATTGGTGGCGGTAACGGTCGGCGGCGTGGATTGCCAAGTGCCGTGCTGGCTCACCCATAGAACGCCTTCGGCACCCGCTGAAATCAGCGCGTGTTCGATGCCGCTGGCGTGCAGCCGCTCGGCGGCGGCTTGGCGCTGTTGGTCGCTATCAAGGGCGCTACCGGCCCAGTCGGCCAGCTCGGTTTCGTTGGGCTTGACTGCGGCAGGCCGCGCGGCAATCGCCGTGAGCAGCGCCGGTCCGCTGGTATCCACCCACAGCGGCACCCCGAAACCTTTCAGGAAGGCAAGCAGCTCGCCAAACGCGGGCTGGTCGATGCCGGGAGGCAGGCTGCCTGCGACCACCATGGCTTCAGGCGGCGCGCTACTTTCAAACAGGCCGTTTAGTTTGGTGCGTAAAGCCTCCAGATGGGCGGCTTCGATGGGCATGCCGGGGCCGTTGATGTCGGTTACACGGCCGCTCTGCTCAGCGAGTTTGGCGTTGATGCGCGTGTTGCCCGGCACTCGCACAAAGGCATCTTCGACGCCGTAACGGGGGAAGGCGAGGCTGAAAGGAGCGTCGTTCTCTTCGCCCAAGAAGCCGCTGACGATCACCTCGTGGCCCAGGCTTGCCAATACCCGCGCGACGTTCACCCCTTTACCTGCGGCTTCCAGCTGCGCGCCGGTGGGGCGGTTGACGTGCCCCAGCGTCAGCGCATCCAGATTGAAGGCGAGATCCAGCGCTGGGTTGAGCGTAATACAGACAACTCTTGCCATTAGCTGGCCTCCAAGGCGTCGCGGACGTCGTCGCTGGTGGCTTTGCTCAGCGCTAACTGGGCGCTGGCCTGGGCTTGGGCAAGATCAAACTCGCGCAGGCGGGCTTTGACCAGCGGGATTTGGCGTGCGCTCACCGAGAGTTCATCGACACCTAAGCCCACCAGAACCGGCACGGCCATGGCATCAGAAGCCAGTTCGCCACACACGCCGACCCATTTGCCGTGAGCGTGGGCGGCCTCAACGGTCATTTGGATCAACCGCAGTACCGCTGGGTGCAGGCCATCGGCTTTAGCGGATAGCTCTGGGTGGCCACGGTCAATCGCGAGGGTGTACTGCGTTAAGTCGTTGGTACCCACTGAGAAGAAGTCGACTTCGGCGGCCAACGTGGGCGCTAACAAGGCGCTGGAGGGCACCTCAATCATCACGCCAAGCTGTACGTCGGTGGCGCGCTGCTGGGGTGCGATCTCTTTGAGCAGGCGGTCATAAATCGCCTTCGCCGCGCGGAACTCGGCCACGTCTTTAACCATCGGCAGCATGATGCGTAGCGGTTTGCCGACGGCGGCCATCAGCAGTGCGCGAATCTGGGTTTCCAGCACTTCTGGTTGGGTCAGCGCTAAGCGAATACCGCGCAGGCCGAGGAAGGGGTTGTCTTCCTGGGGCACCGGCCAGTAGGGCAGCGGCTTGTCGCCGCCGACGTCCAGGGTCCGGGCGACGAGCGGGCGGCCATTGAGGGCATCGGTGGCTTCACGGTATTCGGCGATTTGCGTAGCGAGATCCGGCGCGCTGGAGTAGGCCATAAACAGGAACTCGGTGCGCAGCAGGCCGACCCCTTCCGCGCCGCGCTCTACCGCATCGGCGGCGTGGGCAGTGTTGCCGAGGTTGGCAGCCACTTCCACCTTATGACCGTCGCGGGTTTGCGCCTGCTCGAAGCGCAGCTCCCAGGCATCCGCCTCACGCTGCTGCTGGTCAAGCAGTTGCTGCTCGGCGCGGCGCAGGCGCTCCTCAGAAGGTTGCGAGGTCACGCGGCCGCGCTCGCCATCCAGAATCATCATGCCGCCGTTGTGTAGCGCCATGACCGCTTCACCGGCACCGACTACCGCAGGAATGCCAAGGGCGCGAGCCAGAATAGCGCTGTGCGCCGTGGCACCGCCGCGAACGGTCAGCAGGCCACGCACGCGGGATGTGTCTAAGCGGGCCACATCGGAGGGGCCGATATCGTCCATCACCAAAATATAGGGGTGGTCGGGTGGCTCGGGCAGGGTAACGTCGCAAAGCACGCCGAGCACGCGGCGGCCGACATCGCGCAGGTCGGCGGCGCGTTCGGCCAGCAGCCGGTCGGCCAGCATCTCTTGGGCGTGGGCGGCGGTGTCGATAGCTTCCCACCAGCCCGCTTCCGCCGAGCGGCCTTCGCGGATGGCGTCAATGGCCGCCTGGTGCAGTTCGGGGTCGTCGAGCATCTCTTCGTGCATAGAGAGAATGTCGGCCACTTCGCCGCCGGGGGCGTTGTGTACCAGCGCCTGCAGTTGGGCAGCGCCCTCTTTTAGAGCCTCTTCCAAGCGAGCGATTTCTTCGTCGGGCTGGCTGGCGTACTCTGGGTAGTCGAACTGCATCGGACGAATGACGAACACCGGCGCAATCGCCAAGCCTGGCGAGGCTGCTACACCGGTGTGCGGCGTGTCAGCGGCCAGCGGCTCAACGGCGGGCTTGCTGGCGTTGGCGGCGGGCGTGGCATCGCGGCCCCCGTCGAACGGCGTGACTTTTTCACCCAAGCCCTCTTCGACAGCGGCGGCAATGGCATCTAGCGCGGCGCTTGCCTGTTCGCCCTCGGCAGAGAAGATCAGCCATTGGCCACGGCGCGCACCCAGGCCAATCACTTTGGTCAAACTGGCAGCAGATACCGTGGTGGCGCTGCCTTCTTCCAGGCGCACGTTGATGGGCATGGGCTGGGCGCGGGCGATCTGTACCAGCTGTTTAGCCGGGCGAGCGTGCAAGCCGTGGGGATTCAGAACCCGCACGCGGCGGGTTTGGGTGCTGGCGGTTTCACCGGCCAGCGCTGCCAGCAGCTGGGCGCTATTTTTGCCCACAAAGCTGTCGCTTTCGCCGTTCTCTAGTACCGCCATCAGCTGCTCGAGCAGCGGCCGGTGGGCATCGCCGCTGGCGGCCAGGCAGAACAGCGCATGAACCGGATGGCCGCCGTGCTCGATGGTGCTATCGGCGGGGGTGGCTACGCCCAGCGCGGGCTGGTTCACCCCTTGGGCGTGGCTGGCAAGCCATAGGCCTTTGCCCAACCACTGGGGCTGGGCGCTCGCCACAGCACTAATAAAGCCGTTATCCACGCAGCCGCTTTGGCGCAGCCGCGCTGCGGCGGCCAGAGCCAGCTCCTGCGGGTCGCGGGCGGGGAAGTTAACACATAGCGTATCGGCATCCAGACGCGGCGCTAAGGACGGCTTCGAGAGCAGGCGCGCAACATCGGCGGTGGAGCTGGCGCGAGCCAACTCGGTTGCTACGCCGTCGCGGTCGAGTACGTGGGTAAGCTGGCGCAGAATATCCAGGTGCTCGTCGTTTTGTGCCGCAATGGTGACCAGCACATGTACGGTGTTGCCGTCGTGCCACTGCACCCCTTTAGGGAACTGCAGTACCCGCACGCCGGTACGCTTGACGTGATGGCGGCTTTCCGGAGTGCCGTGGGGAATGGCAATTGCGTTGCCTAGGTACGTTGAGGACTGCGCTTCGCGGGCGTGGAGGCCATCGCGGTACTCGGCCGCAACCAAGCCAGCCTCTGCCAGGGCGTTGGCGGCGCTGTCGAGCGCAGCTTGCCAGTTGTCCGCGTGGCGGTCGAGCAAGATGTCATCGGGGCCGAGTGTCAACATAGGGGTCTCCTGTAAACGCGGTCAGGCAACGGCAACGTCTGCGATTGGCGGCGAAAATGCGCGCATAAAACGTTAGTCGTAGATCGTTGTGGTTAGCTGGATGAATCGTGTCACCTGTGTATAGTTGGCTATGCTGAATCGATTCACTTTTGGACACAAGGGTTGTCTTTTTAGACTTTGGTCTGAAGAGGGTAAAACGGCTGCTAAACTGCCGTCTTCATTTAGGGGGAAACCAGCATGACACTTGCCGATATTGCCCGGCTCGCCGGGGTTTCGCGCACCACGGCAAGCTATGTAATCAACGGCCAGGCCGAGCAGCGGCGCATTAGCCCGGCCACTATCGATAAAGTGATGGCCGTTGTGCGTCAGCACCGCTATCACATTGACCCTCAGGCCGCCGCGCTGCGCCGTGGCGCTAGCCGGTTGATCGGTTTGATCGTGCCGGATTTGGAAAACATCAGCTACGCACGCCTTGCCAAACGCCTCGAGCGAGGTGCTCGCGAGCGCGGCTACCAACTGTTGGTGGTGAGTTCCGATGACTGCGCGGACAGTGAGCGCACGCTGGCTTTGGCCCTGCGCGCCCAGCGCTGTGAGGTGCTGATTACCGCCAGCTGCCTGCCGGAAAACGACACTTTTTATACGGATTTGGCCGACGAAGGATGGAGCGTTGTTGGGATGGACCGGGGCCTGACGCCCGAGCGCTTTGCCAGCGTGGTGAGCAATGACCAAGAAGCCGCTTATGCGCTGACGCGCTCGGTGATGGGCAGTGCAACTCGGCGAATCGCGTGGTTGGATGCGATGCCTGAACTCTCGGTAAGCCGGGAGCGCCGTGCAGGATTTTTTGCCGCACTGGAAGGGAAGGGCGTTGAAGCCGTTACCTTTAGCGGTGGGCGCTACGAGCGGGATGTGGGCGTTGAACTGGCGCAACAGCTCTTTGCTGCAGGCGAGGTAGATGCGCTGGTCACGGCCTCCTACGCGCTGATGGAAGGTGTGTTTGATGAGTTGCTTGCCCAGGGCGGGCTGCCGGAGACGCTGCGGTTAGCCACATTTGGTGACCACCGCCTGTTAGATTTTCTGCCTCAGCCGGTTAATTCGGCGTTGCAGGATTATGACCGCATCGCTGAGCTGACGCTTCAGTGCGCGCTGGGCGCGATGAATGGAAGCTACCAATGCGGGCAGCAGGTGGTCGCGCGCCGCCTGCGTACCCGCTGAGCGCAGGGCGCGCCCGGTTTATACCGTGCGTGCCTGTGCCCAGGCGTTCGCGTCTGGAATCGACATATCATAGCGTTCGCTAAGATAGGGCGAGGAGAGCAGAAAGTCGGCGCTAGCCGCATTACACGCCACCGGCACGTTCCACAGCGCGGCAAGGCGCAGCAGTGCTTTCACGTCCGGGTCGTGGGGCTGCGGTGCAAAGGGGTCCCAGAAGAAGATCAGCACGTCGAGCTGCTGCTCGGCGATGCGCGCCCCAATCTGCTGGTCGCCGCCTAGCGGCCCGCTCATTAAGCCTTCCACTTCTAGCCCCAGGGCGGTTTTCAACCGCCCTGCGGTGGTGCCTGTGCCAATCAGCGTGTGCTGGCTGAGTGTGTCTTGCCAGCGCGTCGCCCACTCCAGCATCTCGGTTTTTTTGCCATCGTGGGCAATCAGCGCAATACGCTTGCGCGGTTGCAGCGTGCGCACGGCTTGGCGGGGTGGGCGGGCATCGTTCATGGCATGGCTCTCCTGATCATTCGTTTGTTATTTATAGAGCGGCGAAGCGGTTAGTTACTCGGCATCAACGGCCAGTACTTTCATGGTGTTGGTGCCACCGTGGGCATTCATATGATCGCCGCGAGTAAGAATGACATGCTCACCTGGGCGTGCCAATCCATGGGCCTTCAGCAGTTTGATGGCTTCATGGTTCACCTCGGTGGCCTCCATGTGCGTCGTATCGAATGGAATCGAGACTACGCCACGGTAGAGCGCCATGCGCCGTTGGGCGATGGGGCTGTGGGCCAAGCCGACAATCGGCAAGCCAGAGCGAATGCGCGAGGCAATCAGCGGCGTGTAGCCGGTGGAGGTCATGCAGGCAATGGCGCGTACACCGGTTAGGTGGTTGGCAGCGTACATAGCAGAAAGCGCGATGGTTTCATCGATCCGCTCGAAGCCTTCATGAATACGGTGGCCGGAGGCTTGGGCAATGCGCTCGCGCTCGGCACCCAGGCAGACGCGGTCCATGGCTTCGATGGTTTCCACCGGGTAGTCGCCTGCCGCCGTTTCCGCCGAAAGCATGACCGCATCGGTGGCGTCGAGCACGGCGTTGGCCACGTCGAAGACTTCCGCACGGGTGGGGAGCGGCGATTCGATCATCGACTCCATCATTTGGGTGGCCGTGATCACCGCGCGATTCAGTGAGCGGGCATGCTTGATGATGCGCTTTTGCGTGCCGATCAGCGCTTCATCGCCAATCTCTACGCCCAGGTCGCCACGGGCGACCATCACCGCTTCTGACGCTTCGATGATGGCGTCTAGGGTTTCGTCGTTGGCAACGGCCTCGGCACGCTCCAGTTTAGCGACCAGCCCGATCTCTTTGCCCTCGTCACCCAGCAGAGCGCGCGCTTCCTGCATGTCGGCGGCGCTGCGTGGGAACGAGACGGCGAGATAGTCTACGCCAATCTCGATGGCGGTTTTGAGATCTTCTTTATCCTTATCGGTCAGCGCCGGGGCAGAAAGACCGCCGCCTTGTTTGTTGATGCCTTTATTGTTGGACAGTTTGCCGCCCACGTGAACTCGGGTGTGAACTTCTTGCCCAACGATAGAAGTGACGTCCAGTACGACGCGGCCATCGTCCAGCAGCAGACGGTCACCGGGGGCGACGTCATCGATTAGCGCTTTGTAGTCACAGCCGACGCGCTCGTTACTGCCGCTATTGGCATCCAGCGCCATGTCCAGCACGAAAGGCTGGCCAACTTCGAGGTGAACGGCACCGTCGGCAAAGCGCGAAATGCGAATTTTGGGGCCTTGTAAGTCGCCTAGTGCAGCCACGCTGCGGCCCAGGCGCTGGGCGATCTCGCGGACAGCGCTTAGCCGACGGCGATGATCTTCGGCAGACCCATGGGAGAAATTCAGTCGCACCACGTCAACGCCCGCTTTTAGCATGGCTTCCAACACCCCAGGGCGGTCACTGGCTGGGCCAAGCGTGGCGACGATTTTGGTACGGCGTAGGGGAGTCGGGGACGTTGCACGTGTCATATGGTACTCCTGATGAGCAGCGTTGGCTGAACGAGGCCCGAAAAAAGGGCGGGTGAATCGTTGATTAAGTATTGGACTACGATAGCCTTTATATAGTAATTTTACTACATATTGGATAGTTATTAGCCTTTAGGGGCGGTTATGGCAGGTTTTAATCGGCCTATAGGTGATTAAATACGTATTTTTAGTAATTTTTTTACTGGATACGCCATCTACGACCACTGCTTGATTGAGGTGCTACCATGACAATAAGAGTTGCCATTAACGGATTTGGACGGATTGGCCGTAACGTACTGCGTGCGCTGTATGAAAACGGCTACCGTGATCGCGTTCAGGTAGTTGCGATCAACGATCTGGGTGACCCTTCCCTAAACTCCCATCTCCTGCGCCATGACACGGTGCACGGTCACTTCCCGTTCAGCGTCGAGCATGATGCCGAGAGCATCAGCGTGGATGGTGATCGCATCGCGATCTCCTCCGAGCGCGACCCGGCCAACCTGCCCTGGGCGTCCATGGATATCGACCTCGTCATGGAGTGTACTGGCTTGTTCACCAAACGCGAGGCGGCCGCTAAGCACATCGCTGCCGGTGCCAAGCGCGTTCTTATTTCAGCCCCAAGCCCGGATGCGGATGCCACCATCGTTTACGGTGTGAATGACGACATTCTGACCGCTGAGCACACGGTGGTATCGAATGCGTCTTGCACCACCAACTGCTTGGCACCAGTCGCTAAAGCGCTGAATGACGCCGTTGGTATCGAAAACGGCCTAATGACCACCGTTCACGCCTACACCAATGACCAGAATCTGTCGGATGTGTATCACTCCGACCCGTACCGTGCCCGTAGCGCCACCCACTCCATGATTCCGACCAAAACCGGCGCTGCGGCAGCCGTGGGTTTGGTACTGCCGGAGCTGGCGGGCAAGTTCGATGGCTTGGCGGTGCGTGTACCGGTGATCAACGTCTCTCTGGTGGATCTGACTTTCACGGCGGGCCGTGAGACCACCAAGGAAGAGATCAACGAAATCGTCGAAAAAGCCGCTGCGAACTCGCCGGTCTTGGCGGTCAACGCCCAGCCGCTGGTCTCCATCGACTTCAACCACGATGCGCACTCGTCTACCTTTGACGCTAACCATACTCGCGTTAATGGTCGTCTGGTGAAGATCATGGCGTGGTACGACAACGAGTGGGGCTTCTCCAACCGCATGTTGGATACCGCCATCGCCATGCAGAAAACCGCGCAATAATCCCGCCGTTTTAGGGGGAGTCCGCTAAGGACAAGTATCGCCCAGCAGCAGCTCGGTTTTGAGCAGCTGCTGGGTTTTTGGTATCCGCCCCAAAATCATTTTGGCGGCGACTCGTCCTTTGCCTGCGCTGTCCTGGCGCACGGTCGTCAAACGAGGGGCACGGTACTGGCCTTCGGCAATGCCATCGAACCCCGTAATGCGTAACGCCTCCGGTACGTGAATACCCCGCTGCTCGGCCAGCGTCAGCGCGGTGAGCGCAATGCGGTCTGACATGCACAGTAGCAAGTCGGGGCGCTGCTCGTCGGGCAAATCAATAATCTCGGTGATCACCGGTGAGCACACGTCAAACACGTTCTCCTCGATGTTCCATAGCGGAATGGTGTCGGTATCGAACCCGTGTTCGCTGAGCGCGGCGTGAAACCCGGCTAGACGTGCCCGGCTGATCGTACTGCTGTCGGGCAGCATCGTATGCGCCTTCGTCACTCGGCCATTGCAGTGCTCTTTGGTCAAGCGCAGGTTGATGATGGCAGGACGGGCAGGGCGCTCTTTGAGGGCATGCATGGCCATGGCGTAGCTGGCATCGCGGTCATCGATGTGCACGGTGGGACAGCCGTCGATATCGAAGTCGACCGATACCAGGGGGCGCTGGGAGGGCAGTTCATTCAGCAGTTTATTGTTGGGCATCAAACCGTACACGATGAAGCCATCGGCGATATTAGCCGAGCCGGGCGGCTGCGATGCGTGGCCTCGGCCCGGTAATAGCAGCATGGTATGGCCGTGGGCATCCAGCACTTCAGCCACACCAGAGAGAAACTCACTGGCGACGGCATCGTTCAAGCTGTAGGTCAGGCTTTCGGCTAGAATCACCGCCACGATGCTGGAGCGTCCGGTGCGAAGGCTGCGCGCTTTGGCATCGGGGCCGCTATACCCTAAGCGCTTGGCTTCTTTGAGAATACGATCGCGCAGCAGCGGAGAGAGCTGATCGGGGCGGTTGAAGGCGTTGGAAATCGTCGCGGTAGAGACGCCGAGTTCGAGCGCAAGGTCCTTTAGGGTCATTCGGCGAGGGGCGGTCACGGTGCTTCCTAAACAGGTGAAGAACGTTGGTGGAGAGAGTGCGTGCCGGACGCATTTATAGCGCAGGCTAATTATTTAATTGTCGCGCACAAGAATAACGGCCTTGATGGTGTGTCGACTACCCTCTTCGAAAGGTGTCTCACCCAGCCAAGGCCGTGATGGGTCTGTCAATCAGTGTTTAAGCTGCCGAGCGCGCGTTGCCAAGTGTCAACGCGGCGCCGCTTTCATCGAATAGGTGTACGTGTTCGGTATCTGGTACCAGCGACACCTGCTGGCCCTCTTGCCACTGGCTGGGTGCTTCGCTGCGATGGATCAGCAGGGTCGACCCCGCTTTCGGCTCCAGGTACACGTAGACCTCGTTACCCAGGTACTCGACGTTGACGATATCGAAGCAGTTATCGCCTTGGGGCGCTTCCAAACGAAGGTGCTCGGGGCGCACTCCGAGCGTGAGCGAGGTGCCTTGTGAGTAAGCGTCGCCCGCTTGGGGAAGCGATACGTCGCCGATGCCGGCTGCTTTGACGCGGCAGCCGTCGGCGGTACCGCTGATCAGCTCGGCGGGCATGAAGTTCATGGTGGGCGAGCCAATGAAGCCGGCGACGAATTTGGTGGCCGGACGCTGGTACAGTTCATGGGGACTGCCCACTTGTTCCACATGGCCCCGGTTGAGCACTACGATTTTATCCGCCAGGGTCATGGCTTCGACCTGATCGTGGGTCACGTAGATCATGGTAGAGCCAAGACGGTTATGAAGGCGGGCGATTTCGTTACGCATCTGCACCCGCAGCGAGGCATCCAGGTTGGAGAGTGGCTCATCGAACAGCAGGATGCGCGGCTCCCGCGCCATGGCGCGTCCCATCGCCACGCGCTGGCGCTGGCCGCCAGAGAGGGCTTTGGGTTTGCGGTGCAGAAGCTCTTCCAGCTGCAGGATTTTGGCCGTGCTCATCACTCGTTCGTGAACGGTCTCTTTGGCGGTGTTGGCCAGTTTCAGGCCAAAAGCCATGTTGTCGTAGACGGTCATGTGCGGGTAGAGCGCGTAAGACTGAAACACCATGCCCACGCCGCGCTCGCGGGGGGGCAGGTCGTTCACCACGGTGCCGCCAATGTTTAGGTCGCCATCGGTGATCGATTCAAGCCCGGCAATCAGGCGCAGAAGGGTGGATTTACCGCAGCCGGAGGGGCCCACGAACACGACAAACTCACCGTCGCCAATGGAAAGATCAACGTCTTTGATGATGTGATCGCGGCCAAATACCTTATTGACCTTTTCAAGCGTAACACTTGCCATGGTAACTCCTTGCCGACCTCGACCGGAGCGGGTCGGCTATCGTTATTAACTGTTATGGGCGGCGTTTAGGCAACCTGCATAAAGGCGGCTTGGTACGCGGGCAGCGTGAGCGTGCTGCCGTCTCGCGTGGCGGTAAATTGGGCGACCGGCAAGTCGCTGGCGACCTCCACAGGCAGGGTGGTTTGCTGCTCTTGCCCGGTCAGGTTGAACACGCACAGCAGGGTCTCGTCGCCTTTTTGACGGGTAAAGCCGAGCAGGTCGTCACCGACATCGACCAAGGACAAATCGCCATCAAACAGCGCCGGGTGGCTGCGGCGGAACGCTAGCAGGGCGCGCACGCTATTGAGTGTGGCGTTGGGGTCGTCTTGCTGGCGGCTCACCGCCAAATCCAAATGGCGAGCTTCCATGGGCAGCCACGGTTCCACCGAAGAGAAGCCGCCCTGTTCGCCGTCGGTCCAGGGCATGGGCGTGCGGCAGCCGTCGCGGCCTTTAAACTCAGGCCACAACACTTTGCCGTAGGGGTCTTGAATGCGCTCGAAGGGCACGTCCGCTTCCGGCAGGCCCAGCTCTTCGCCTTGGTACAGGCACACGCTGCCACGCAGCGAGAAAAGCATCGCCAGCATCACTTTCGGGTAGGCGTGGGGATCTTCGTCAGCGCCCCAGCGTGTCGCGCTACGCACCACATCGTGGTTGGAAGTTGCCCAGCAGGGCCAGGCGTCACCTGCCAAGCGTTGGAAACGCTCGATCACTTCGCGCAGGTAGCTCGCGGAGTGGGGCATGTTGAGCAGGTCGAAAGTGTACGCCATGTGCAGCTTATCGCCACCGGCGGTGTACTCGGCCATGCGCTCTAGCGGGTTATCGTCGCCAATCTCACCCACGGTGGTAGTGCCGGGGTACTCATCCATCAGCGCGCGTAGGTCTTTGAGGAAGTCCAGGTTTTCCGGGCGGCTGAGGTCGTAGACATGGCGTTGCCAGGTATAGGGGTTCGCTTCCGGTGCACCCAGGGTTTTGGCTTCGCCTTTCGGTACCGGCGGGTTGTCCCGCAGCTCGGCATCGTGGAAGTAGAAGTTGACCGTATCCAAGCGAAAACCGTCGACGCCCAAATCCAGCCAGAAACGCATGTTGTCGAGCTGCGCCTGACGCGCTTCCGGATTGTGGAAGTTCACGTCCGGCTGGCTGGCCAGGAAGTTGTGCAGATAGTACTGCTGGCGGCGGGAGTCGAAGGTCCACGCCGAGCCGCCAAAAATCGACAGCCAGTTGTTGGGCGGTGTGCCGTCGGGTTTCGGGTCGGCCCACACAAACCAGTCGGCTTTAGGATTGGTGCGATCTTGGCGGCTCTCCTGGAACCAGGGGTGCTGATCGGAGGTATGGCTGATCACCTGGTCGATCATCACTTTCAAGCCCAGCGAGTGAGCTTTTTCCAGTAGCGCCTTGAAGTCTTCCAGCGTGCCAAACATCGGATCCACGTCGCGGTAGTCGCTCACGTCATAGCCGAAGTCGAGCATCGGAGAAGTAAAGAAGGGCGATAGCCAGATGCCGTCCACGTTGAGGGAGGCCACGTAATCCAGCTTTTCGGTGATGCCGTTCAGATCGCCTACGCCGTCGCCGCGGCTGTCTAAGAAGCTACGCGGATAGATTTGATAAATAACGCCGCCGCGCCACCACATCATGTTGTCTTGCATTGCTGTGTTCCTTAAAAAAGTGGCTGACGGATAAACATCAGCCCATCAATATATTCGTTGCGTGGGTTAGCCTTTGACGGCACCCGCGGTCAGGCCCGATACGATGCGGCGCTGGAAAATAATGACCAAAATCACCAGCGGTACGGTGACCACGACGGAGGCTGCCATGATCGGCCCCCAGGGCAGTTCGTAAGCGCTGCCGCCTGACAGAAGGGCAATCGCAACCGGCACCGTGCGCTGCGCATCGGTCAGTGTGAAGGTCAGTGCGAATAGAAACTCGTTCCAGGCGGCGATGAATGCCAGCAGGCCCGTGGTCGCCATGGCCGGCCACATCAGCGGCAAAAACACCTTGGTGATGGTCACCCAGGGCGTCGCCCCATCCATGATGGCCGCCTCTTCCAGCTCCATGGGGAGCTGCTTCATAAAGGTGGTGAGCACCCACACTGTGAAGGGCAGGGTAAAGATGGTGTAGCTGAGGATGAGGCCTGCCGGGTTGTTGTAGAGATTCAGCGCGCGAATCACCTCGAACAGCCCAGAGAGCACTGCCACTTGAGGGAACATCGAAACCCCTAGAATGACCAGCAGTACGGTGGAGCGGCCCCGAAAGCGTACCCGACCCAGCGCATAAGAAGCGGTGATGCCTAGCAGAAGCGCGATGAATACCACGCTGAACGCGACGATGATTGAGTTGAAAATCGCCCGCACGAAGCTCGATTGGCTAAAGATTTGTGCGTAGTTATCCAGGTTCCAGGTCGATGGCCATAGCTCCACGCGGAACAGGTCGCTGGAAGGTTTCACCGAGGTAATCACCGCGTAATAAAACGGGAACACCGCATACACCATGATGACGGCAATCAGTGCCCAGAACCCGACGCGTTTCGCTACTTTGGTTAACTGACGGCTGTTCATCAGTCACCTCCCAATTGAATCTGTTTGCGGCCCAGGTAAAGATAAGCCACGGTGGCCAGCGCGATGATCAAGAACAGCAGCGTTGATGCGGCGCTGCCGTAGCCGACATCCTGAAACTCGACGAGCTGCTGGCGCGCGTAGACCGACATCGACATCGTGCTGGTGGAGTTGGAGGTCAATACATAGATCACGTCGAAGACCCGCAGGGCATCCAGCAGGCGGAAGATGACCGCCACCATCAGCGCCGGAGTGATCAGCGGTAGCGTGACCTTGAAGAACACGCGCACGGGGTGAATACCATCCACCTCGGCGGCTTCGTAACAATCTTTGGGCAGCATCTGCAGCGCGGCTAGTACCAGCAGAGCCACGAAGGGAATCGTTTTCCAAACGTCGACCATGATCACCGCCCACATGGAGTAGGTGGCGCTGGCTGTCCAGGCGATCGGATCATCGATGATGCCGATCATCATCAGCAGGTGGTTGATGATGCCGAACTGGTCGTTGAGCATCCACGCCCACATCTGAGCCGACACGATGGTAGGAATGGCCCAGGGAATCAGCACGGCCGCCCGAACGATCACGCGGCCTTTGAATTCTGCGTTCAAAATCAGTGCGACGATGACGCCGAAAACGACTTCCAGCGATACCGACACCACCGAGAAGTAAACCGTATTCCACACGGACTGCCACCACACCGGGTCCGCCAGCACGCCAAACCAGCGGCCGTTGTCGTAGACCAGGTAGTTTTCGAAACCGATCAGATTCGCCGATCCCAAATCGGAGAGCGACGCATCGGTAAAACTCAGGAAAAACGTACGTAGTAACGGCCAGCCCGCCACCAGCGTGAGGGCAATCAGCATGGGGGCTAAGAATAGCCACGCCGCCTTGACGCGCTGGCGGCGGACCTTGGTACCCCGTTGCCGCCGCGCTGGCGTGGCGGAACGCGCCCCGAGGGGCGCGTTTTGGTGAGAGTGGTGAGAAGAGCTCGACATAGGTGTCTCCGCGTTTACCAGTTGCGACGCTTCAGGCGCAGCAATTCGCCTTCAAGGTCGGCGACGGCTTGAGCGCCATCTTTGGTGCCGGACAGCACGTCATGAGAGGTGCTGAAGAACGCGTTGCTGACACGGCCATAGGCATCGCCCGTGGGGGCAGAGGGGCGGGCCACCGCGTTGGTGAACGTATCGTAAAGCGTGCCGAAGAAGGGCACGGCATCCAGCACTTCCTGATCTTGGTAGAGCGAATCGATCGTCGGGTTGTAAGAAGCCTGAATGGCGCGGCGCTTCTGCTCTTCTTCACCGGTCAGGTAAGCAACCAGGTCCGCCGCGATGTCAGGATGCTCGCTGTAGCGCGACACGGCCAAGTTCCAGCCGCCCAGGCCCGCAGCGCTCTGGCCCTCTTCACCGCCGGCAGGCAGCTGCACGACGCCTACTTTGCCGCGCACGTCGCTATCGTCACTCTGGGCCAGTGACCACGCGTAGGGCCAGTTGCGCATGAAGACGGCATTGCCGCCCTGGAAAACACCCCGTGCTTCCTCTTCGGTGTAGTTCAGCACGCCTTCAGGGGAGATGTCGCCAATCCAAGAGGCGGCCAGATCCAGCGCTTGGGCAGCGCGCTCGTTGTTGATGGTCACTTCGCCTTCGTTATCGACCACGGTGCCGCCGCCAAAGCTGGCAACCCACTCGAGGGCGTTGACGGTCAGGCCTTCGTAGGCGCGGCCTTGGAACACGAAGCCTTGCATACGGTCGTTGCCCGCTTCACGCTCGGCGTTTTGAATATCGCGCGCGATCTCCGTCAACTCTTGCCACGTGGTGGGCACCTCGTGGCCATGCTTTTCCAGCAGGTCTTCGCGGTAGTAAAGAACACCCGCATCGGTAAACCAGGGCATGGCGACTAGGCGGTCGTCGATGGTGTTATTGGTCACGATGGTGTCGAAGTGACCGGCTGCGGCGTCTTCACCCAGTACTTCGCGCAGGTCGAGCAGGTGGTTGGCTAGCAGACCGGGCCATACCACGTCGATCTGCATCACATCGATATCGCTAGAGTTAGCGGAGAGAATTTGTTGATAGAGCGACAGGCGCTCAGTAGACGAGTTGGGCGTTGAAACCACATCGACGCTGTGGCCGGTTTTCTCTTCCCAAGCGCGCACGCCTTCTTGGCAAAGGGTCAACTCTGCGCCAACCGCACCACAGGAGATCGTCAGTTCGGCCGCCTGGGCAGACCCGGTGGCACTGGCAAGACTGGCCAAAGCAATAGCTGAAGTGAGTAGTGTCTTTTTCATTACGGCGTTCCTCGGCGTTTATTGTTGTGGGTGATGGGGTATCAATGCGCTCATAGCGCCTACTTAAACGATTAAGTACGCTGCCAGTTAGCCGTCTGTCGTCGTGAAGTTCAATAGCGACTTTTGTCTAATCTATGTCAATTCAATTTCTCTAAGATAAATAACCTTTTAGACATTGGTCGATAATTAGTAAAAGCTTGTTGGTTTACGTGCTCTTAATCGATTAAGTTTCAACTGTCACTCTATCTTCACACAACACGAAAGTTGCTTTGCAACACGTTGGGTCAATCACCTTGTCGCGTTGTTGGGCACAGGCTTCGGCGAGTCGAAGTAACGACACGGGTGGCAGCACTGAAACGCTGGCTTTTTTACACCGGTTTTGGGGCCGGTGATCAAAAAGTAGGGAGCCAAACGGGTTCGGGCGTTCGGGATAAAAAACAATAGGATTTAACACTAGGGTTGAAAAACAATGCATAAAATGACTTTCAAAACACCTTTAGCCATTGCCGTCGCCGCTGCCAGCTTCGGTCTTTGCGGTGCCGCCAATGCTGACATGACCTTGGAAGAGCGCTTTGCCGAGCTGGAAGCACGCATTGCAGCTGCTGAGCAGCGGGCTGAAGCGGCCGAGCGCCGCGCCGAGCTAGCCGAGCAAGGTCGCGGAACCGCGCCTGCATCCAGCGCCCCGGCTGCGGCGACTACCAATGCCGATATCGAAGAGCGCCTGGCCCGCGTCGAACGCCAGGCTAGCGGCGAAGAGGGCTTCTCGTTCAACGTGTATGCTCGCTCTGGTCTGCTGATCGGTGAAGATGGCAAAAGCGCACCGGGCGGCCCGTACCTAACGCCCGCCGGTGGTAATGGCGGCGCGGTGGGGCGTTTGGGTAACGAGCCGGACACCTACTCTGAAGCCATCCTGAACTACCGCATGCAGTTCGATAACGGCGCCAAAGCCCGTTACACCACCATGCTGGCCCATGGCACCAATTCCAGCAACGACTGGGTGGGTGATGACACCAACCTGAACGTGCGTCAGGTGTACGCAGAATTCAGCGACCTGCCGAGCTTCACCGGTGCCTTCGAGAACGCCTCGATTTGGGCCGGTAAACGGTTTGATCGTAATAACTTCGACATTCACTGGCTCGACAGCGATGTAGTCTTCCTCGCCGGTACCGGTGGCGGTGTGTACGACGTGCAGCTGGCGGAGAACTGGAAAACCAACTTCTCGCTCTATGGTCGCAGCTTCAGCGACTACCCGGTCATCAACCGTGAAAACCCCGGTTTGGATGGCGAAAACAGCGATACCGACAACCTGGTCCTGACCTCCAATAACTACTTCGGTAACTGGCAGGTGATGGTCAACGGCATGTCCGCTGCCGATAACGACGAGCGCGATATTGGCGTGGGTCAAACCGCTGCCGATACCGGTTGGCACACCATGGTGGCCTACCACGGTGATAGCTTCTTCGGTATGGGCGACGGTAACTTCAAGGCCGCCGTACTGCACGGCCAAGGCCTGGGTGCCGAGGTGAAAGGCTTGGGTAGCAACGGCGACTTGACCGATGATGCTAGCGCAACACGTCTGGCACTCTACGGTACGACCTACCTCGCTCCGCAGTGGCGTATTGCGCCGGCCATTCTGGCAGAAACCAGCGACGACCGTTTTGCTAGCGGCGACAGCTACGACTGGGCCACTCTGAACGTTCGCCTGGCGAATGAGATTAACCAGAACTTCGAAATGCAGTACGAAGCCAGCTACCAGTGGATGGACTTCGAGCCGCAGGGCTACAGCGGTCGCAATGCGGTGGACGGCGACTACATGAAGTTCACCATCGCCCCGACCTTCAAGCCGGAAGTTGGCGGGTTCTGGAAGCGTCCTGAAATTCGTCTGTTCACCACTTACAGCGACTGGGATGAGAGCCTGAACAGCTACGGTGCCAGCTCTCTGGGCAGCGACGGTTTCACAGGTGGTGAGTTTACCTTCGGTGTCCAGACCGAAGTATGGTTCTAAGGGCGAACCGCTCGCTAGCAAGACTGTTTTGAGCTCATGGAGACATGAGCGACGTTTGCCAATGCTGATTGCCCGCGACTCGTCGCGGGCTTTTTATTGTCCAAATGAGTAGCCTAAGTCATGAGACGAGGACGTTGGTAGACACACAGGAGAGGGCCATGCCGCTGCTACAAGAAAAGCTTACCGCACCGACGTTGCCACTGGGCGTCGTGGCAAGGCCACGCCTCAATGATGCCTTTGCATTGAACGAGCGCGTGCGCCTGCTTCTCGTTCAAGCCCCGTCGGGCTATGGAAAGACCACGCTACTGGCAGAACGCCTACCCGCCCTAGAGCAAGACGCCGCCTGGCTGCGCCTGGACCAGCGCGATAATCAGCCCGAACGCTTTTTGCGCTACTGGCAAGCCGCCATCGATACGCTGTTACGGGAGGATGCGCTGCTGTCGCCTTTGTCCGAGGCGGCGGACTGCGTGGAGCAGCTAGAGCGCTGGCTGGGCGAGCTGCCAAAGCAGCGAGCCGCTTGTCGGCTGGTATTGGATGAGTTCGAACACCTGACGCATCCTGACATTTTGGCCGGACTGGCCCACTGGCTGCGCCATCAACCGCCCTGGCTGACTCTGACCCTGGCAAGTCGCTCTCGGCCTGCGCTGGGCCTTGCCAGTCTGCGGCTGCGCGGCGAACTCGAAGAGATCGATCTAGGCGCCTTGGCCTTCGATAGCGAAGAGGCGCAAACCCTCTGCGCCGAGCAGCTCAGTTTTCCGCCTACTCGGGTGAGCCTGGAGCGGGCGCTGCGCCGAAGCGGCGGCTGGGTGATGGCCCTGAACTGGCTGGTGGAGCGTACGACGACCCGCGCCGGATTCGATGCGCTGGTCGAGCGGCTAAACGGCGGTCATCCCGATTTTGTGGCCTGGTTCGATGAACGGCTGGCCGAGGCGCTGCCCCCTGAAGAGCGTGAACTCCTGCTGCAGCTTGGAGTGCTGGAGCGTTTCTCCCCCGAATTGATGGCGCGCCTGCTAGAGGGCGAGCGGCTTACCCAGCGGCTCGATGCCTTCGAGCAAGCGGGTCTGTTCATCGAGCGGCCCGACCCCCACGCCCAGTGGTACCGCTTTCAACGGCTGTTCGGGGAGTACCTGCGCCACCGTCGCCACGAGCTTAGCCTTGCCACCCAGCGCACCCTGCATCAGCGGGCCAGCCAGGCCTGGTTGGCACTCAACGACCCGATCATGGCACTGCGCCAAGCCATTTTGGCGGAATCGCCCGAGGAGGTGGCTAGTCTACTGGTCGCGCAAGGGCCAGCGCTGTTGGCCAGCGGGGCCTACGCGCTGCTGGCTCAAGGGCTTGGGCTGCTGGGGGAGCCGAAAATCTCGACACGCCCAGAGCTGGCGCTGCTCTACGGCTGGGTCTCCCATGCGCAGTTCCAGTTCGATATCACCGCACGAGTCATCCAATGGATTGAAGCGCAGCTGGAGGCCCCAGAGTGGCAGCGGCTGACTGCCGAGTTTGCCACCCTGCGCGCCCAATTAGCGATCAATCAGGGCAACGCCGAGCGCGCTGCGCCGCTCGCTGAACAGGCGCTGGCCGTGCCCGCCCGCTATTTAGCCTCCACCCCGCTGACCGCGACCGCCATCTTGAGCGAGGCGCGTTTCGTGCTGGGCTATCTGGACGAGTCGCTGCAACGGGTGCGCGAGGTGGAGCGTCTGGCACGCCAGCGAGAGGATCACCAGTTACTGCTGTGGTCATTCTGCCATCAGTCGGAAACGCTGGTGGCCCAGGGGCGCTTGCAGGCCGCTTACGATATTCAAGAGCGCGCTTTTGCCCATCTGGAGCGGGCAGAGCTCGAGCACCTGCCCGTGGCGGAGTTTCTCTACCGGATTCGCAGCCAAGTGCTCTGGGAGTGGCATCGCCTGGATGAAGCCGAGCAGGCCGCACTGAAAGGCATTGCCGTGCTGGATAACCAGGGCGAGCGCTGGACGCTGCAGTGCCACATTCAACTGGCCAAAATTGCCCAGAGCCGTGGCGATCAGGCTCAGTGCGCTGACCATATTCGGCGGCTGCGTAAAATCCTGGCCGAAGGCGATTACCATATCGACTGGGTGGCCAATGCCCACGCCACGCTGCTGGCCTGGTGGCACTCCACGCAAGATCTCGACGCAGTGGAGCGCTGGCGTCAGGAAGCGCCCGCGCCCATCACCGAAGGGGCCACCAACCACTTTGCCCAATGCAACGTACGCAATCACGCTCGGGCGCTTACGCTGCTGGGCCGCTTTGATGAGGCCCGCGCGCTGTTGGAAGCACTCGAAGTCCATACTCAAAGACTTGGGCTGGTCACCGATGCCAACCGCAACCAGCTCTGCCTCGCGGCCGCTGCGTGGGCGGCTGGCCAGGAGGAGCAAGCCCGCCGCCACATGCATCAAGCGCTCAGTTTGGCGTCTCGCACGGCGTTGATAGGCAGCTTTTTGCGCATGGGCAAACCGCTGGGAGATCTGCTGTCGGGCTTATTGACGGACGGCACGCTATCAGCGCTGGAGCAGGCGAGGGCAGAGCGGCTGCTGGCGCTGGCGGGTCAGCAGAAAGACTTTGGAAGCGCCCGACGCTTGATGCTGGACGAAACGGTCATCGCGGATATTGTCGCGAGGCCCGACGTGCCAGAGCTGATCCGCACCTCGCCGCTGACCCGCCGCGAATGGCAAATCCTGGGGTTGATCCACGCCGGGCTCTCCAATGAACAGATTGCCGAACAGCTCTCGGTGGCGCCGACTACCATCAAGACCCATATCCGTAGCCTTTACCAAAAGCAGAACATTCGCCGTCGAGACGAAGCCATTGCGCTGGCAGGGCAGCTCTTGGCGCATATTCAGGGGGAGTGAGGTGCCGTGTGACCACTCCTCCCCACGCCTACGCCTGATGCGCCCAGTGGGGGAGGATTCTATCAAGCGGCGTAGCCTGCATCATGCCGACCATGGGTGATGACTCAACGATTTGAGACACCGTCGGCAATAACAAGGATAAGGACCATGATGCAGACACCTTCTACTTCTCACTACGTTGGCAGCCAAGGAGCCGACTGGTGGCGCGGCGCGGTGATTTACCAAATCTACCCGCGCAGCTTTATGGACAGTCACGGCGACGGCATTGGCGATTTGAAAGGGGTGATCGACAAGCTCGACTACATCGCTTCATTAAACGTCGATGCGATTTGGCTGTCGCCGTTTTTTACCTCGCCGATGAAAGATTTCGGCTACGACATCAGCAACTACCGCGATGTCGACCCCATGTTCGGCACGCTGGAAGACTTCGACCGCCTGGTCGAAGCGGCCCACGCGCGGGGGCTGAAAGTGACGATCGATCAGGTGATGTCCCACACCTCCGACCAGCACGCGTGGTTCGAAGAGAGCCGCCAAAGCCGCGACAACCCCAAAGCCGACTGGTACGTATGGGCCGACCCCAAACCCGACGGCGCGCCGCCCACCAACTGGCAGTCGGTATTCGGCGGCAGCGCCTGGCAGTGGGATACCCGCCGCTGCCAGTACTACCTGCATAACTTCTTGGCCAGCCAGCCGGATCTTAACTTCCGCACCCCTGCGGTGGTCGACGCCATGCTGGAAGAGGTGCGCTTCTGGTTGGAGCGTGGCGTGGATGGCTTCCGGCTGGATGCGGTGAACTTCTGCACCCACGGCGAGTTAAAAGACAACCCGCCGCGCCAGGAAGTTACCGAGAGCTTCCTGGGCGTTCGCCCCGACAACCCCTACGGCTATCAGCTCCACCAATACGACAAAACCCAGCCGGAAAATCTGGTGTTTCTGGAGCGGCTGCGGGCGCTGCTGGATGAGTACCCCGGCACCACAAGCGTAGGTGAAGTGGGCGACGACGATGCGCTCGGCGTGATGGCGGAGTACTCCCAGGGCGGCAAGCGCCTGCACATGTGCTACTCGTTCAACTTGCTGACCGATAAAGCCGACCCTGGCTACTTGCACGAAACGCTCACCGAAATGGAAGCGCGCATTGGCGATGGCTGGCCCTGCTGGGCGCTGGGAAACCACGACGTAACGCGGCTGGCAACCCGCTGGCAGGCGGAAGGGCAGCTCGATAAGCTGCGCCTCTATTTGGTGTTTCTGTTCAGCCAGCGGGGCAGCGTATGCCTCTATCAGGGCGAAGAGCTGGGCCTGCCCGAGGCGGAGCTGACCTTCGAGCAGCTCGTCGATCCGGCGGGCATCACCTTCTGGCCTGCTTATAAAGGTCGCGATGGCTGCCGCACCCCGCACCCCTGGCAGGCGGACGCCCGCCATGCGGGCTTTAGCAGCGCTACTCCCTGGCTGCCGGTGCCCGATTCCCACGCAAGTTTGGCGGTGGACCAGCAAGAGCAGGATGCCGATTCGCTGCTCAATGCCTACCGAGCTTTTTTAGCCTTCCGCCGCACGCAGCCTGCGCTGGTTAAAGGCGACGTGCGCTATCACCCGGTACGCGACGAGGTGCTTTGCTTGGAGCGCACCTATCAGCAAACACGCCTGCTGGTGGCCCTGAACTTTAGCGATCAAACCGTGACCCGCCCGGCTCCCGAGGGTGCTGAAGCATTGAAGGATGCGCCTAAGTGGCTAAACGGCGAGTGGCAGGCAGGTACGCTGACGCTGCCGCCGTTTGGGGTGGCGATTGCCCGCTGCCCGCAAGCACAGGAGGAGGATGCGCCATGGGACGTTTAACCCTCAGCGGCATCGGTAAATCCTTCGATGGTGTCGAAATCTCACGAGATATCGACCTCACCATCGAAGACGGCGAGTTCGTCGTTTTCGTAGGCCCCTCCGGCTGCGGTAAATCCACGCTGCTACGCATGATTGCAGGCTTGGAAGACATTACCGCAGGGGATATGCAGCTCGATGGTCAGCGGATCAACGAGATACCGCCCCAGGAGCGGGACATCGGCATGGTGTTCCAATCCTACGCGCTCTATCCGCACATGAGCGTGGCCGAGAACATGGCGTTTGGCTTGAAGCTGGCGCGCACCGACAAAGCGGAAATTCGTCGCCGCGTGGAGCACGCTGCCGAGATGCTGCACCTCACAGAGCTTCTGGAGCGCAAGCCCAAAGACCTCTCCGGCGGCCAGCGCCAGCGAGTCGCTATTGGCCGCACCCTGGTCAAAGAGCCCGCAGTGTTTCTGTTCGACGAGCCGCTCTCCAATCTGGATGCCGCGCTGCGCGTGGATATGCGGGTACAGATCGCCGCGTTGCACAAGCGCTTAAACGCCACCATGATCTACGTCACCCATGATCAGGTAGAGGCGATGACCCTGGCGGATCGTATCGTGCTGCTCTCGAAAGGGCGTATTGCCCAGGTGGGCGCGCCGCTATCGCTGTATCACTTTCCCAATATCCTTGAAGTGGCGGAGTTTATCGGTTCGCCGCGTATCAATACGTTGCCGGTGACGGTGGTCGACCCCGGCGAGCGCCAAACCGTGGTGCGCCTGCACAGCGGTGAAACGCTGGCGGTGGCGGTAAATGGCCAGCAGCTTCAGGCCGGTGAACACGCCACGTTGGGGCTGCGGGCCGAAGACTTCGTGGCGGCTGAGCAAGCGGATGCAGCCCTGAGCGCGACCCTGATGGTGGCCGAAAAACTGGGCTATGAAACCCTCGCTCACTGGCAGGTGGCGGGTATCGATACCCCTTTGACCCAGCGCCTGGATGGCCTGACACGGCTGGAAGAGGGGCAGGTCTCGCGCTTGGGAATCGCTGGTCAGCGCTGCCACCTGTTTGATGCCAACGGCAATGCCTGCCCGCGCCAAGTCACGGTGGATGGGGTGAGCCGATAGTTTTTTAAAGAATTAAACTTTTTTAAAAAAGAGTGCATCCAATCGGTCTCCTTGTGTGTATCCCCTATACAGCCGCTATTTAAAGCGGTTGATACAAAACCCAAGGAGACTGAAATGACCATCCAACATATGACGCGTGCTACTCTCGCCGCTACCTTGATTGCATCCTTCAGTCACGTCGCGCTGGCTGACATGACGCCCGCCGAAGTCCAAGTACCGGACGGCAACACCGTCGCTCTCGAAACCGTGGGCGTTGGCGCTATTACCTACATGTGTGAAGCCAAAGAAGACGGCACCATGGGCTGGGTATTTAAAGGCCCGCACGCTGCGCTGAACGATAGCGAAGGCACCCAGGTAGGCAGCTACTATGGCCCGCCCGCCACTTGGGAAGCCCTGGATGGTTCTAAAATTACCGGCACCCAGCTAGCCGTGGCGCCGAATGGCGATGGCAACATTCCGCTGCAGCTTGTTGAAGCCAACCCAGCTGAAGGCGAAGGCGCCATGAGCGGCGTGAGCTACATCCAGCGCCTGAACACCCAAGGCGGCGTTGCCCCTGACGTTGCCTGTGATGAGGGCCACGAGGGCGCCACTGCCGTCGTGACGTATCAAGCCGACTACATCTTCTGGACCGCTAACTAAGCGCTCAAACACTGACTAAACTTTATTAAGTTCAGTAAGGCTAGGGACTCGTATCCAGGCTCCCTAGCCGCTATGCTTCTGGCAGTGCGACGACCGATGCCGGCGCGTTACCAGGGAGCGAAGATGTGTCTGAACGTGATATGTCTGAAACAGGTAAGGCTAACACCATTAGTACCGAGAACGGCCACGTAAGGCCCGCTCAAGAATTCGATTACGCTGATGCGCTCGCCCGCTGTGCCCGGGGAGAGCACGCAGCGCTACAACAGCTTTATCAACAGGAAGGTGCCAAGCTGCTGGGCGTTGTTTTGCGCATAGTGAAAGACCGAGGCATGGCGGAAGATATCGTTCACGATGCCTGCCTGAACATTTGGCAGCGCGCGGACAGCTTCGACCCGCAAAAAGGCGCGGCCCGTACCTGGATCTTCAGCATTGCCCGCCACTTGGCGCTGAATGCCATTCGTGGCCGTGACCGCGAAGTGAGTGTCGACCTGGATGACCCCCACGAACTCGATGACGACGACACCTTCCAACAGGCGTCGCGGGTGACGGACGCCTTCGATTGGCAAACCGGCCAACGGATGGACGAGTGCCTGCAGCAGTTGGAAACCGAACGCCGTAACTGCGTGCTGCATGCCTATGTGGATGGTTTGTCCCATGCAGAGATTGCGGCGCACACGGGCGCGCCGCTAGGTACGGTCAAAGCCTGGATCAAGCGCAGCCTGCTTCGCTTACGGGAGTGTATGGCATGAGCCCTTCGAACGAACCCGATGACCTTCATGCCCTGGCCGGGGAGTACGTGCTAGGCACGCTGCCCATGGCCGAGCGTGAAGCCTTTGAGGCGCGTTTAGCCAACGACCCTGAATTGCAAAAAGCAGTGACGGCTTGGGAAGAGCGTTTCTTTCCCTATACCGCGATGGTGGACCCGGTCACGCCCTCCGATTATCTCTGGCCGCGTATCGAGCGCAGCCTAAACGCATCGGCCACCCGAGTACCACAAACGGTCTCCCGGCGTGCGCCGCACGCTCATATGCCGCGTAGCCGTTGGTGGCACAGCCTGCCGGTTTGGCGCGGAATCGCTGGGGCGGGATTAGCGGCTGCGCTGGCCATGGGGGTGTTGCTGACCAACGTCACGACCGCTCCCGCAACGCCAGAGTACATGGTGGTGCTGCTCGCGCCGCAAACTCAGTCGGCGGGGTGGGTGGTGCAGGCCGCGAATCGCCAAGAGATTCAGTTGATTCCTTTGGGCACGTTTGAGGTGCCCGAGGGCAAAGCGCTCGAGTTCTGGACCAAGGCCGATGATTGGCAAGCGCCTGTCTCGCTGGGGCTTGTAGAGCCGGGGCAACCGCTGCGCCTGCGGTTGGATCAGCTGCCACCGCTTGAGGATAACCAGCTATTCGAGCTGACGCTGGAAGATGATTCTGGCTCGCCCACCGGGCTGCCCACCGGCCCGATTGAGTTCATTGGCCGCGCGGTCGAAATCTAACGTCGCCACCCTGGTGGCGATGCTCATTGTCCGCCGCTGTTAAAAGAAGCTCAACCCGACTTGGAACAGGCGCTCCACGTCGCGAATGCGTCGTTTGTCGATCACGAACAGAATCACATGGTCGCCGCTCTCCACCCGCACGTCACCATGGGCGATGAGCACTTCTTTACCGCGTACGATGGCACCAATGGTGGTGCCATCGGGTAGGTCGATCTCGCGGATCGTGCGGCCCACCACTTTCGACGACTGTTTATCGCCGTGGGCAATGGCCTCGATGGCCTCCGCCGCGCCCCGGCGCAGGGAGTGTACGTTGACGATATCGCCCCGGCGCACGTGGGTCAGCAGGCTGCCGATGGTGGCCTGCTGAGGGGAAATAGCAATGTCGATATCGCCGCCCTGCACCAAATCCACGTAGGCGGCGTTGTTGATCAGTGTGAGCACCTTCTTCGCCCCCAACCGCTTGGCCAGTAGCGACGACATGATGTTCACCTCGTCGTCGTTGGTCAGCGCGCAGAAGATATCGCAGTCTTCGATATTCTCCTCTTCCAGCAGCCGTTTGCTGGTGGCGCTGCCGTGGAGCACTACGGTGCGATCCAGCCGCTCGGAGAGCGTGGTGCAGCGCTCCAGGCTGTGCTCGATGATCTTGACCTGATGGCTGTGCTCTAAGTGCTCCGCCAGCCGCTCGCCGATATTGCCGCCCCCGGCAATCACCACGCGGCGGAAGTCCCGCTCCACCTTACGCAGCTCGCTCATTACGGCGCGAATATCCCGGCGGGCGGCCAAAAAGAACACCTCGTCGTCAGCTTCAATCACCGTGTCGCCCCGGGGAATGATCGGCCGGTTGCGGCGATAAATGGCCGCCACACGGGTCTCCACGTTGGGCATATGCTTGCCCAAAAAGGCCAGATCCTGGCCCACCAGCGGGCCGCCGTAGAAGGCTTTCACCGCCACCAACTGCACTAACCCTCCGGCAAACTCCAGCACCTGCAGCGCGCCGGGGTGTTCGATCAAGCGGCGCACGTGATCGGTGACCACCTGCTCGGGGCTGATCAGCACGTCGATGGGAATCGCTTCATGGGCGAACAGTCCTTTACGAGTGAGGTAGGCGGTGGAGCGCACCCGGGCAATTTTGGTGGGCGTGCGAAACAGCGTATGGGCCACCTGGCAGGCGATCATATTGATCTCGTCGGTGTTGGTCACCGCGATCAGCATGTCGGCGTCTTCGCAGCCCGCTTGGCGCAGCACGATGGGGTAGGAGCCCGCGCCGGTCACCGTGCGGATATCCAGCTTGGTGTGCAGTTCGCGCAGTTTTGCGCCGTCGGTGTCGACGACGGTGATGTCGTTCTCCTCGCGGGCGAGGTGTTCGGCCAGCGTTGCGCCCACTTGGCCTGCGCCTAGAATAATAATTTTCATTGGTTGGATTCCTCACGGTCGAACTCGACACAGAAGCGGTAACCGATACCAGGCTCCGTCTGTAACAAGCTAGGGGCCTGCGGATCATCCCCTAGCTTTTGGCGTAACTTGCTGACTACGATGCGTAAATAGTGGGTGTCTTCCTGATGCGTAGGGCCCCAAATGGCTTTCAGCAGGTGGGTTTGCGTCACGATGCGGCCTGCCCGACTGATCAGTAGTGCCAGCACGGCAAACTCTTTGGGCGTCAAATGTATTGTCTCGCCGCTCAAGGTCACCAAGTGGGCGTCGATGTCCAGCGTCAGGGCACCATACTGGTAGCGAGATGGCTCAGTTGCAGTGGGATAGTGGCGCAGCACGGCCCGAATACGGGCCAACAGCTCCTGAATGCCAAAGGGCTTGGTGACATAGTCATTGGCGCCGCTATCCAGCGCGGTGACTTTCTCGGACTCCTGGCCACGCACCGACACGATAATGATCGGTAGCGCGCTTTGCTGGCGCAGAGCACGAAGCACTTGCTGACCATCCATGTCGGGCAAGCCAAGGTCCAGTAGAACGACATCGATCGCTTCGGCGCCTACCGCTTCGTCCACCGTCCGAATCGCCTGTTGCCCGGTGCTGGCCTCACTAATCAGAAATCCTTGTGAGACAAGGCTAATGCGCAAGAACTGACGGATAGCGGGCTCATCGTCGACGATGAGAATGCGAGCAGGCTTAGTCCTCATGGTGAGGCTCCTGCGACGTCGTCGGCAAGGGCAGCGTCATGATGATACTCGTGCCGTGGCCGTCAAGGCCATCGGTGGCCGTTACGGTTCCGCCGTGAGCGCCCAGCATTCCGCGGCAAATGGCGAGACCGAGGCCAGTGCCGTGCAAACTGCGGTCGCCGTCGTTGCCGGTGAAGAACATCTCAAACACCTGCTCACGTAAGTCGCGTGGGATGCCCGGGCCCGCATCGCTCACGGTGAGCGTCATCCTGGAGGCCGTTTTATCGATGGCGGCCGAAATGGTGATCTGGCCGCCAGCCGGAGAGAAGCGGGCGGCATTTTCCAAGACATTGACGAGCGCCTGCTCCACCAACGCGGGGTGAACATGTAGCAGTGGCAGCTCGCTGTCCCATACCTGCTGCACGTTGAACGGAGTCAACGACCCTGCTAAGCGTTTACGGGCTGAGGCCACCAAGTCGTCGACGCTGATCCAGTCTCGTTGGATGGCAAGCTCACCGTGCCCCAGCCGCGTCATGTCCAACAGGTTTTGAATGTAGCGATTCAAGCGCTCACTCTCGTTCAAGATACCGTCTAGCAGCTCGAAACGATCCTGTGAGGTCAGTTGAGGGTCGAGCGCGCGCAGGGAGCTGGCGGAGCCTATGATCGACGCCAGCGGCGTGCGTAGATCATGAGAAACGGACGCGAGCAGCGCAGAGCGCAGCCGCTCCTGCTCCTCTGACAGCCGCGATGCGTTGAGAGCCAGCATACGTTCGCGGCTTACCCCAGTAATGTTGCCGACCACCAGCGCCACGATCAAAAAGAACAGCAGCGTGACTAGCTGTTCGCGCTCGGCAACCGCTAAGGAGAAGTAGGGCTCGGTAAAGCCCACGTTGAAAATGACGAAGTTCAACAGCGCGCTGATAAAAGCGGCATAGCTGCCGGCCAAGACGGCGCAGGCCAGCACTGCCGTCAAGAAAATCAGCGATAGGTTGGCTAGCGCGAGCCAGGCGAATAGCCACCAAGCGGCCAGCAGTGCCGCGAGGCTGGTGCCCACCACCAGCGCCCACTCTTGTCGGGTAGGCAGGCGTCGTGATGCCGTCATGATCGAGCCCCTCAACGCCGCCAGAACATCGGCGTCATCAATACGACCACGGTCAAAATCTCCAAGCGACCCATCAACATGCCGATGCACAGCAGCCACTTGGCGGCATCCGGCAGCGGGGCGAAGTTGCCGGCGGGGCCAATGATGTCGCCGAGGCCCGGGCCCACGTTGGCCACTGCCGTGGCGGCCCCTGTGAGCGCCGTGACAAGATCTAGACCCAACGCGGCGAGCCCTAACGCCAGCACCGCAATGGTGATGAAAAAGAAGAAGGAGAATGCGACCACGCTGCGCGAAATGTCGCTGGTCACCGGCTGTTGATTGAAGCGGTTGGTGAACACGCCGTTGGCGTGAATCAAATAGCGCAGCTGGTTACGCAGCATCAGCATGGCAATCTGGAAGCGAAAGATCTTCATGCCGCCACTGGTGGAGCCGCTACAGCCGCCCACGAACGTCAGGTAAAAGAAGGCGGCAATGGGCAGCGAGCCCCACAGGGTGTAATCATCGGAGGCGTACCCGGTGGTGGTGACCACGGAAATGACGTTGAAGGTCACATGGGTCAGCGAGACGAACCAGTCGTCGCCTTGTACGACTCGCCACGCGCTCAGTATTACGATGGCAGCCAGCAGCAGTTTGAGCAGCCCGCGCACCTGCTGATCTTTCCAAAGCGCGCTCTTCGAAGAGCGAATGAAGCGAATGTACAGCACGAAGGGGAGCGCGCCGCTGAGCATGAAAAAGCTCGCCATCCAGAGTAGCCAGGGCTGCTCGGCATACGCTCCAAACGACGCGTCGGAGTTGGCAAAGCCGCCTGTCGCCAGGGACGTCATGCCGTGAACGATGGCATCCAGCGGGAGCATGCCTCCCAGCCAATAGCTCAGCATGGCCGCGAGCGTCAAAATCACGTAAACGGCAAGGGTGGCTTTGGCAATGCCGCCCGTGCGTGGCATGACCTTATCGGACCAGTCGGACGACTCGGTGTGGAACAGCCGCATCCCACCCACTTTCAGAAACGGCAAAATGGCGATGCCCATGACGATGATGCCGATCCCGCCCATCCACTGCATCAAGCCGCGCCACAGTTTCAAGCCGTCCGAGAGGTTTTCGATGCCCACCAAGACGGTAGATCCGGTGGTGGTGATCGCCGATACCGATTCGAACACGGCGTTGGTAAAGCTGAGCTGGGGAGCGCCTAGAATCAGCGGCAGGCTGGCAAAGCAGCTAATGCTGGTCCAACTACCGGCGGTCAAAATGAACATCTGCCAGGGTTTGAGCTCTAGCGGCACGCCACGGGTAAGCGCCCAGGTAAGGAAGGTCGCGCTGAGAATGATCATTAGCGAGACGGCAAACGCCGGGGCGTCGGGATCGTTTTCGATGACCAGTACGATCAGGGGCAGCGTCATGAACATGGCCAGCACGAGCCATAGTACCGACATGATTTTGAAAATGGGCGCCCAGTTTCGGTAAGTCGTTTGGTAGTAACGCGCGCTAGGGAACGTGGCCATAAGTCCGCTCTGTGTGGGTCCGCTCTAGAATGCCCTAAGGCTAATAAGGCTATCTCATCATGCCGATAAAAAAATGTCCGTAAAATTTCCCTAAAAATTACCCAGGCAATAAAAGACCGGCGCTGTGGGGCGCCGGTCACGAGCAACATGCTCAAGCGAGGAAACAGCCTAGTAAGTACCTGCTTATCCCTTCACGCCCCCGGCGGTTAAACCACCGATGATCCAACGTTGGCAGATCAGAAACGCGACGGTGATGGGCAGGCCGGAGAGCACGGCGGCAGCGGCGAAGTTACCCCAGCGTTGGTTATGATCGGCGAGGTATTGCTGAGCACCCACGGCGAGTGTCAGCTTGTGCTCGTCCACCAACAGTACCGAGGCCATGGGGTACTCCATAATGCTCATCACAAATGCCAGGATGAATACCACCATCAAGATCGGCACGGAAAGTGGCAGCAAAATATAGCGAAACGCCTGCCAAGTGCTGGCGCCATCGACCATGGCGGCCTCTTCCAGCGAACCGTCGATGGATTCGAAATAGCCTTTGATCGTCCAGATATGTAGCGCTACCGCGCCCAGCGAAGCCACGATCAGTGCGCCGTGGGTATTGATGCCTAGCCAGCCGACGAACTGCCCCAGCCGGTCAAAGAGCGCATAGAGCGCCACCAGCGACAGCACTGCGGGGAACATCTGAAAAATCAGCATGCCTTTTAACAGCGGCTCCTTGCCTTTGAAGCGCATGCGGGCAAACGCGTAGGCGCTGGTGGTGGCGAGCATCAGAATCAGCACCGATGACACCACGGCCACCTTGATGGAGTTCCACAGCCACAGCAGCACGGGGAAGGGGGGCTGGACAACGGTGCCGTCGGCGTGCTCCCAGGGAATCCCCAGCGCCAGCGACCAGTGTTCCAGCGAGAAGTTTTCAGGAATCAGGCTGCCGGTGGCAAAGTTGCCTTCCCGAAACGAGATCGAGATCACCAGCAGCAGCGGAAAGACGATCAGCGATACGAAGCAGATCAGCGCCAAGTGAGCACCTAAACGGCGCGCGCCAACGGAGCGGGGTTGAACCATGGGCATCAGTAACCTCCTAAACCTTCACTTTGGAAAGGCGCAAATTGAGCAGCGACATGCCTGCCACCAGCAGGAAAATCAGCGTGGCAATGGCCGCCGCGAGGCCAAAGTTCTGTCCCGCATCCTGAAAGGCGATGCGGTAGGTGTAGCTCACCAGCAGGTCGGTGGTGCCCGCTGGGGTGCTGGCTCCCAAAATATCGGGGCTGCCGCCGGTGAGCAGCGCGATCAGCACGAAGTTATTAAAGTTGAACGCAAAGGCGGCAATCAGCAGCGGCGTGAGCGGCTTGATGATCAGCGGCAGGGTGATTTTGAACAGGTTGGTGAGCGGTCCTCCGCCGTCTACTGCCGAGGCTTCGTATAAATCCTGGGGAATGGCCTGAATCAAACCCATGCAGAGCAGCAGCATGTAGGGGTAGCCTAACCAGGTATTCACAATCAGCAGCATGCTGCGGGCAAGCCATGGGTCGGTAAACCACTCGGGGCGCACGCCAAACAAAGTGTCCAGAATCATGTTCACTTCACCAAAGTGCTGGTTGAACATGCCTTTAAAAATCAGAATCGAAATAAACGCTGGCACCGCATAGGGCAAAATCAGCAGCGTGCGATAAACGGCCTTGCCCTTGAGCTGGTCCCACTGCAGCAGCGAGGCCAGTACGAACCCGACGGCCAGGGTAAACACCACGGTGAGGGCGGCAAACACGAAGGTCCATACGAAGATCTGCATGAACGGGCCGCGAATGTCCGGGTCCGTGAAAATCTGAGTGTAGTTGGCCATGCCGACGTTGACCGGCCAGCCGGGGGTAATTTGCTCGCCGTCGTCAGCCACGAAAAAGCCAATGCTGGGGTCGGGCGTGAGTAGCCGCTCATCGCGACGGTCATACAGCGCGCCATCCTCGCGGGCCTCGTAGCGGTTCACCATCGGCGCAAACTGGCGCAAGCCCGCCATACGCAGTTCGCTGCCATCGGGCGTGACTAGCCGCAAACCTTGCAGAGCATCCCGCGCTTGAATGATGTCGCGCATCCCTAGCGCTGCCTGTGCAGGCGGGGCATCGGTGGCCTGCACGCCAATTTGGCGATTTTCCTGATTCGAAAAATTGAGCGGTGACGACACGAACCGCTGGCCCTGAGGGCTTTCCAAATAGAGCCGTACCAAATCACCCTCTGGGTAGAGCGCCAGATCAAAGGCGTTGCCTTCCGCTTGATAGGTTTGGCTCATGAGCTGGTCGCGTACCCGCTCTTCTGAGAGCAGGTTGGTAGAGCTGTAGTTACTAAAACTGATCCCGATGGTGTACAACAGAGGGAAAATGACGAACACGCCAAGTCCGGCAATCGCAGGAAAGATATAGCGATGGCTCATCAGCGTGCGTTTGGTGAAGACCACGCCCAGCGAGCCGCCAAGTACCAAGAACAGCAGGGCAAACATCCACTGGCCGTTGAGATGAAACGCCAGCACCAGCCACAGTAGTGCGACGACCAGCACGGCAATGACGCCGCGCATGGCCCAGCGGGTATAGCGTTCGGTAAGATGGCGAGAGCGGTGGCGGGGCAGGCCACGAGACGCGTTGGTGGTGTACATGATGGAGTCCTGAAAGCTGCCCGGCAGCAGGTGCTACCGGGCAGTAGAGGCTAAAACGGAGGCTACTGGTGCATACGGCGCGCAGCGGCATCCAGCGCTTCTTGGGGCGATTGGCGACCGCTGCCAATGTTCTGCAGCGCAGGCTCCATGGCGGCCCAGAAGGCACCCATTTCAGGAATGTTGGGCATCGGCATGCCCACTTCGGCGTTCTCAAGTGTGGCGGCAATGTTAGGGTTGCCCGCCAGCTCGGCTTGATAGTCGATATGGGCAACGGCTCCCAGCGAACCGTCGTTGTTGAACGTCCGCATTCCCTCTTCGCTGAGCAGGTAGTTCTCCAGGAACTCCACCGCTAGGAAGTCGTTGGGTGTGGCAGAGTTGATCATCGCGGTCATTACGCCGAACATCGGCTTGGCTCGCTCATCACCCACTTTGGGCAGCAGGGCGACACCATAATCGATACCGCTGCGCTCCAGGTTAGGCCATGCCCAAGGGCCGCTGATCATGGTGGCTACTTCGCCTTGGTTAAAGCGCGTATCCATCAGGTTGTAGTCCGTGCCACGGGGGAGTACATCGCTTTCGATCAGTTCGACCAGTAGCTCAGCCCCTTGCAAGGCACCCTCGTTATTGACGCCGATGTCGCTGACGTCATAACCGCTGTCGGTCTGTTTGAACGGATAGCCGCCGTTGGCTGCCAGCAGCGTCCAGCCGTAGTAGGGTTCGCTGTAATCGAACAGGATGGCTTTCTTGCCTTCCTGGGAGAGCGTGGCGTCCAGCTCCATGAGCTCGGCAAAGCTCTCGGGCGGCGTTTCCACCAGTGCTTTGTTGTAAATCAGACCCAGCGATTCCACCGAGATGGGGTAACCGTAGGTCTCGCCATTCCACAGCGCCGCTTCCCAGGTGAAGTCGTAAAACGCGTCGCGGAAGCTGTCGCTGGGAGCGATCGGTTTGAGCAGGCCGCTTTGTGCCCACTCACCCATGCGGTCATGGGCCCAGATGACGATATCCGGCCCTTGGCCGCTGCCTGCCGCCTGCTGGAAACGGTCGGTCAGGTTGTCGGGAAACACGACTTCCACTTCGATGCCGGTATCTTCCAGGAACTGGTCAGCGACAGCGCGGATGCCTTCCTGGCCTTTGTTATCGCCCATCCAGATGGTCAAGCGGTCATCCTCAAAGGCGAAGGCGGGGAGTGTGGCGGTGGCCGCTAGCGTAGCGGCGAGCAGCGGCGTGAAAAATGGACGAACCATTGCCATGATGTGCATACCTCGTTGTGACGTTGTTGTTGTCGTGCGCGTTCTCACATGACGCGCTTTGTTCACGGTCAGCGTCGCTAATTACGCACAAGGCCACCTCCTCCTTGGGGGGAGGAGGGGTGGCGTATCCGAGGGGCGTAGAGTAAAGGTAGAAGCTTAGGCGGTCAGGGCGCGACATCGTCGCTGTAAAACGCACCGGAAAGGGCAGCAGGCGACAATATTTTGTAGTAAAATTACACGAATTATTGCGTATAATGCCTCACATCAGATAGATTTTAGGTAATCTAACTACATTAGATGACCTAATTATAAATAGGAGCTGAGATGAGCCAGTCACATGCCCCGCTGGGCGATCCGAATCACGCTATTGATTTAGCGCTTTTTGGGGCGCTTGGCGACCTTGCCATGCGCAAGCTGTTTCCTGCACTGTATCATCTTGACCGCGAAGGCTTGATGCCCGAAAGCACGCGGATCATGGGGCTGGCGCGTCAGGAGCACGACACTGCCGCGTTCCGTCAGCTAGTCAGCGGCGCGCTGCAAAAGCGCCTGAAAAAAGACGAGCAGGATAAAGAGAGCCTGGAGCGGTTCCTGAACCGCTTAGAGTATCTCAAGCTCGACTTTGCCAACGCTGAGGGCTATGACGCCATTCGCCAGTGGCGCGAGGGCAGCAAGCGCCCGATGGTGGTCTATCTCTCCGTGGCGGCACGCATCTATGGCGACATTTGCCGCAATCTGCAGGCCAGCAACAGTCTCGATGACGATACCCGCGTCGTAGTAGAAAAGCCGATTGGCTATGACCTAGCCTCTTCCGAGGAGATCAACGACGCCATTGGTGCCGTGTTCCCCGAGTCGCGTATTTACCGCATCGACCACTACCTGGGCAAAGAGACGGTTCAAAACCTGATCGCCCTGCGCTTTGCCAACCCGCTGTTTGGCACCCAGTGGAACCAGAACCATATCTCCCACGTCGAGATCACCGTTGCCGAAAAAGTCGGTATCGAAGGGCGCTGGGGCTACTTTGACGATGCGGGGCAGCTGCGGGATATGGTGCAGAACCACCTTCTACAGCTGCTGTGCCTGATCGCCATGGATCCGCCCTCGAACCTGGATGCCGATGCCATCCGCGATGAGAAGGTGAAGGTGCTCAAGGCATTGAAACCGTTTACCGGCGAATCGCTGGGACGTGACGTCGTGCGTGGCCAGTACATCGCGGGCACCAGCGACGGCCAATCCGTGCCGGGCTACCTGGAAGAAGAGGGGGCCAATACCCAGAGCCAGACCGAAACCTTCGTGGCCATGAAAACCGAAGTGGCCAACTGGCGCTGGGCGGGCGTGCCGTTCTACCTGCGCACCGGTAAACGGATGCCGGAGAAACTCTCGCAAATCGTCATTCACTTCCGCCAGCAGCCGCACTACATCTTCGACCCGGACCAGCGTGGCATCGCCTCTAACAAGCTGATCATTCGCCTGCAGCCGGAAGAGGGCATTGCCCTTCAGGTGCTCACTAAAGATAGCGGCCTGGATAAAGGCATGCGCCTACGCCCTGGCCCGCTGCACCTGGATTTCAACAGCGCCTTCCCGAAATCGCGTATTCCCGATGCCTACGAGCGCCTGCTGCTGGAAGTCATGAAAGGCCAGCAGTACCTGTTCGTTCGCCGTGATGAAGTAGAGCACGCGTGGCGCTGGTGCGACCAGCTCATCAATGGCTGGAAGTCACGCGAAACGCCGCCGCGCCGCTACCCAGCTGGCTCTTGGGGGCCGGTCGCCTCCATTGCCATGATTACCCAGGATGGCCGCAGCTGGTACGAGGATTATTAACATGAGTGAAGCACGTCAAGCGCTAGCCGAGCAGCTAGCGGAAGCCGTCTATCAGGCGCTAGCCGACGATCTTTCCCACCAGAAGCGTGCGCTGCTGGTAGTCTCCGGTGGCTCAACGCCCGTGCCGTTTTTCAAAGCGCTGGCGCAAAAGCCGCTAGAGTGGGCGCGGGTCGATATCACCCTGGCCGACGAGCGCTGGGTCGACGAGCAAAGCAGTGACAGCAATGCCAAGCTGGTGCGCGACAACCTGCTGCAAGGCCCAGCGGCGGCGGCTAACTTCGTGCCGCTCACCTCGGACGCTGGCACCCCGGAAGAGGGCGTGGCAGCGGTGGCAGAAGCGACCGCCGGGCTTGCTTGGCCCGCGAGCGTGGTGATTTTAGGCATGGGCGGCGATGGCCATACGGCCTCGCTGTTCCCCGATAGCCAAGAGCTGGACCTAGCGCTTTCTACTGATGAGCCGCTAGTGGCCGTGCGTACCCCCAGCCAGCCGCAGCCGCGCATTACCTTCTCGGCGGACCGCCTGCATCAGGCGAAGCGCCACATTCTACATATTACCGGTGACGATAAGCGTGCCGTATTGGCGAATGCCATAAATGGTGACGATGTTCGTACACTGCCCATCCGCGCGTTCTTATCTTGCCCGCTGGCGATCTACTGGGCGCCCTAACGCTACACTTTCGCCAATAACAATTTGCTTGGAGACTCACTCATGACCATCGATAAACAGCTACCCTCAACGCGCACCGCCGAGCTGGACAGCATTTGCCTGAAAGCCGAAGTGATCCCGGTGATCACCATCGAGCGCCTGGAAGACGCCGTACCGCTGGGTCGCGCCTTGGTTGAGGGTGGCCTCACCGTGCTGGAAATTACCCTGCGTACCGACTGTGCCCTGGAAGCCATCAAGCGCATGAAAGAGGCGCTACCGGGCGCCAGCATTGGGGTCGGCACCGTACTCACGCCTGCCCAGTACCGTCAAGCTGAGCAAGTTGGCGCTGATTTCGTCGTTACGCCGGGTGCCACCGAAGCGCTTTACCGCTATGGCGTAGAGAGCCCCGTACCGATGCTGCCGGGCGTGTCTACCATTTCTGAGCTGATGACCGGCTGGCAGTACGGCTACCGCCGTTTCAAGTTCTTCCCCGCGGAATCCAGCGGCGGTGCCAAAGCGATCAAAGCGTTCGGCGCACCGATCCCCGAAGCGCGTTTCTGCCCCACAGGTGGTATCACCGTTGATAACGCCGAATCTTACCTATCACTACCCAACGTGATGTGTGTCGGCGGCTCTTGGCTGACGCCGAAAGCAATGGTCGATGCCGAAGATTGGGACGGCATCCGCGAACTCGCCCGCCAAGCGGCGGAGCGTTTTCATCACTAATAGGTAACACCTTACCGAGCACTCTCGTTACTTGCCTCACTGATGTCGGGTCGTGTGAGCAAGACGTTTGCCCGAGCATGTCGCCATGCTCGGGCTTTTTTGTGTTCCTTTAGTACAACTAAAGACGAATAACGTCGATATATTCGCGTCAACTAAGATGAGGTTTCGATATGTCAGACATTTCGCGCGCGTCTCGAAAATGACGCGTTCTTTCTACAAAGAGGAAAGCGAGCATGCATATGTTGACCCTGGCGTCGTTCCTGTTTTTCACAGGGCTTGTCGCCTTCATTACGTGGCGCATCACTCGGCGCGACGACCACTCCAGCACTAGCGGCTATTTCCTAGCAGGGCGGACGCTCACCTTTCCGCTCATCGCGGGTTCACTGTTAATGACCAACCTCTCTACGGAGCAGATGGTGGGGCTTAACGGTGCGGCGTTTGCCGATGGGTTAAGCGTCATGGCCTGGGAAGTCGTGGCGGTGATTGCTCTGGTCGCCCTAGCGTTATTTTTCCTTCCGCGCTTTTTGAAAAGTGGTATTGCGACGCTGCCTCAGCTACTCGAAATTCGGTTCGATAAAACGACGCAGCTAATCACCAATATCATTTTTCTAATTGCGTACGCGGTGATTCTGCTACCCATCATTCTCTATTCAGGCGCCATCGGCCTGCAGGGAATGCTCGACCTTCAAGGGCTAACAGGCATCGAGTCGACCAACACGCTGCTTTGGCTGACGGTATGGATTGTTGGCATTATTGGGGCCATCTATGCCCTGTTTGGCGGGCTGCGCACGGTCGCCGTATCCGACACGCTGAATGGCGTGGGGCTATTGATTGGCGGTTTCGTCATCGTCTATTTCGGCCTGCAGGCGGTCAGTGACGGCAGCGGCGTGATGGAAGGTTGGAATATTCTCAAAGAGAGTGACCCAGATAAGCTGAATTCGATTGGTGGCCCTGAACAGCAGGTGCCGTTCTTCACCCTGTTTACCGGCGTCTTCCTGATCAACCTCTTCTACTGGAGCACCAACCAGCAGATCATCCAGCGAACCTTTGCCGCCAAGAACCTAGCCGAAGGGCAGAAAGGCGTACTGCTGACCGGTCTCTTCAAACTGCTGGGGCCGCTGTATCTAGTGCTGCCGGGTATCATCGCTTATCACTTGTATGCCGATCAGGGCGTACGTGCTGACGAAGCGTATGGTCATCTGGTATTTAACGTATTGCCTCCTTACCTGACCGGCTTCTTTGCCGCCGTAATGGTGGGTGCCATTCTGTCGTCGTTTAACTCGGCACTGAACAGTACCACGACGATTTTCAGTCTGGGGATTTATAAGGGCGTATTAAATAAAGACGCGAGTGAAGCGCAGGTGGTGAAGTCCGGTAAGGTGTTTGGCTGGATCATGGCCGTCACTACCATGATTATCGCGCCGCTGCTGGCGGGTCAGGAGAGCCTGTTCGGCTATCTGCAGAAGATGAACGCAATCTACTTCATCCCCATTCTGGCGGTCGTACTGGTGGGGCTGTTAACCAAGCGAGTACCGCCCATGGCGGCCAAGATAGCGTTGGTCGGTGGCTGCTTGCTGATTGCGGCAGGCTATTTCGTGCCGCCGTTCACGCTGCTGCCGCAGGTAATGCACGAGTTCCACTTCGTGGCGCTGGTGTTTGTGCTGCTGGTGGCTGTGATGCTGATCATCGGCAAACTGCGCCCCCGCGAGACCGACTGGATTCAGGAGCATAGCGGCGATGTGGATCTGACGCCTTGGAAAGGCGCCGTGCCTGCCGGGGTTGTGTTGGTGGTGCTGGTCATTGTGATGTACCTCAGCTTTGCCGGTTAAAATCTGGCATTGGCAACGCTTAACGCTAAAGCGAACAGGCCCCGCTTAGGTTAGCGGGGCCTGATTAGCGGGGCCTTCTGTTTTAGGCTGTTGGCTTGTTAAGTCAGGCGTAGAGGCAGCTCTGCAAGCCCCGCAATACCGGTGTCTACCATGTAAAGCGAGCCAGCGGTGGGTTCGTTGGCCAACTGCTCAGCACTAAATCCTTCTTGCGCGGTGGTGATATAGAGCGTCGTCAGTCCCGGACCAGCAAAGGCCGGGCACGAGGGTTGGCTCACAGGCAACTCAACGCGACCAATGATGTCGCCATCAGGGTTCAAGCGCACGACCTGCCCAGCTCCCCAGAGCGCTAGCCATAGGCAGCCTTCGCTATCGACGACTGCGCCATCGGGATTGCCCAAGGTAGAGGAGAAGTCTGCCCAAGGCTCTGGGTCGCCCAGGGGCCAGCCTTCACTGTCTAGCGTCCAGCGCATCACGACACTTGTGGCCGTATCGGTAAACCATGCAAAGTGGCCGTCTGCCGAGAAGCAGAGGGCATTGGGGATGGTTAGACCGGTGCGTAAGCGTGTCAGTTCGCCGCGATGCAAGCGATACAGTGCCCCGGCCCCCGGTTCGGCAGCCTTACCCATGCTGGAAAGCCACAGACTGCCGTGGCGATCCACGCGGGCGTCATTGCTGCGAGTAATCGGATTGTCGGTCTCGAAATCTCCCCACCGCGTGACGGTTCCACCGTGCGGGTCGAAGTGGCTCAAGCGGTCTTCGCCCACTAGCAGCAGGCCGCCGGTGTTGAGCGGAGTAGCCAACGAGATTTTGTGATCGAGCGCATACTGGCCGCTCTTCCCGCTGGCAGGGGCTAGCCAGTGCAGCCGCTGCTCAAGAATATCGCACCAATAGAGCCGCTCGTTCGCTGCGTCCCACTGTGGGCCTTCGCCTAGCGTGCAACGGCAATCAAGGGCCAGCTCCGCTTGCCAGGTTGGGGTATGCTCGTTTGGACTCATCACTGCCTCGCTGCCTGCCAAGCGTCGACCAGCGCCTGTGCCTGTTGTCCCACTTGAGCGGCGCTTTGGCCGGGTTTATACAGCGCGCTGCCAAGGCCCGCTCCGTCCACGCCAGCAGTGCGCCACTCGGCAAAGTTATCTACCCCTACGCCGCCCACGGCGTATAGCAGCGTCCCTTTGGGCAGTACCGCGCGGACTGCTTTCATGCCTTCTAGACCCACCTGGACCGCTGGAAATAGTTTTAACCCGGTAGCGCCGGCGTCCAATGCATCGAACGCTTCAGAGGGGGTGACGATGCCCGGCCAGCTGGCCATGCCAAGCCGATGGGTTTCTTCGATGACAGCAGGGCGGCAGTTGGGCGATACGATCAAACGGCCCCCAGCGGCGTGAACATCCCGCACTTGAGCGGTGGTTAAGACCGTTCCGGCACCAATTACGGCGCGTTCGCCAAAGGCATCCACCAGTAAACGGATGCTGTCTAACGGTTCGGGGGAGTTCAGCGGCACTTCAATCTGAGTAATCCCAGCGGCAAGCACCGCGTCTGCAATCTCAACAACGTCGGTGGGTGTGACCCCACGCAGAATACCGATTAAGGGCAGTGACATAGGCGATTTCTCCATATATCGGTTCGGCCAGCAGGGGCGGCGTTAAGCCGTTTCCTTAAGCGCATGGTGGGCGAGGCTTAGGCCTGCCAGTACGGCGGTGCTGCCGTCCAGATGCTGAGTAGGGCGGCCGATGGTGTCTAATGCCAACGTGTAGCGCTGGCAAAGGGCGTGATTGCCAATCAGCGCAATGGGGGCATCTGACGCGTACTGGCGGGATGCACCGGCGAGTTCTAACCCAATCACCAAGCCCGAGAGCCTTGCCGCTAGGAGATTGTGTCGTGGGGCATCGCTGGGCAGTTTGGGGTCCAGCAAGTCCTGTGCGCGTAGGCCAAACAGGCGGCTGCTAAAGGCGTCTGGTGCCTCATAGCTCTCACGCACTGCTGTCATGAAGGCGTCACGACCCATCTCATCATCCAGGTCGTCGCTGCCGATGGAGTGCCGTAACACCGACTGACGCGCCAGCAACTGGTAAAGCTCCCCTGTTAGGTAGGTACTGAAGCTACCAACCGTTCCCGCTTCTAAGTGTGCCCATTTGGAGTGGGTGCCGGGCAGGCAGGCGAGGCCTGAAAAGTGGGGGTGATCAGCCAGCAAGCCCGCCAGTTGGGTCTCTTCGCCGCGCATGACATCGAAATGGGTAGCGTTGGCGCGGGTTTGGCTCAAGCCGGGGAGTAAATAAACGCGCAGCTGCTGGCTAGCCAGTTGAGGCGTCACCGCTCCCATGCCCAGCTGATGAAGGGGCGTGGGCACTGGTAGGTAGGCGGCTTCCAGCCAGCCTTGGCGTGCCCCCGCCATACCGCACACCACCACATCCACCTGGCGGTTCGCGGGCAGCCAGTCGGCAATCAGGCGCAGTAACTCAGCCTCATACTGAGTTGGGATTAACGCGAGCATTCCCTTATCGCTACTGGCCTGGGCAATGACTTGATCGTGCTGGTCCAGCCCCCAGACGCGAAGATTGCTGGACCCCCAATCTGCGGCAACCCAGGCTAGGCGTTGATCGAGGGCGCTGCTCATACGCGCCCTCCGTCCACGATGAGCTCTTGCCCGGTCATCATGCGCGATGCGTTAGAGGCCAAAAACAGGCAGGGCCCGATCATGTCATCGACGGGAATCGCCTCTTTCAAACACTGCTGATCCAGACACTCTTGAAGGTCGGCATCGTTTACCCAGAGTTCTTTCTGGCGCTCGGTCATCACCCAGCCTGGAATCAGGCAGTTAACCCGGATGCTGTCGGGGCCAAGCTCCCGGGCAAGCGCTTTGGTGAGCCCCATGATGCCCGCTTTGGCAGTCACGTAGGTGGGGTAGCCGCTCAACCCGAGCAAATAGCTGTTAGAGGAGAGGTTGATAATGGCACCGCCGCCTAGCGCGCGCATATCCGGCGCCACCGCCTGGGCGGTGAAAAAGTGCGGGCGCAGATTGGTAGCAATGGATTCGTCCCACTGCGCCACGCTCCACTCATCAAGCCGGTGACGGGTGTCCCGCGCGGCATTGTTGACCAAGACGCTGATGGGGCCATGCGCTTGGCGGGCTTGCTCGATGGCACTGTTAAGCGCCTCGACATCACGAATGTCGCACTTGATGAATAGCGGGCGAACGCCGTAGGTCGCTTCCATGGCAGTGCAAAATTCACTGGCGTCCGTCAGCCCTACAAACGCTACCTTTGCCCCTTGGGCTAGGAAGCCCTCGGTCAGTGCGGCACCGATACCGCTACCGCCGCCGGTAATAAACACGCTTTTGCCAGCTAAGTCTTTAAATAACAAAGTGTTCAACGGGTCGCTCATGCTGCTCTCCATTTGCTAGCGAAGGGTTACCACTCGGCGATTGAGCCGTCTTCATGGGTCCACACGGGGTTGCGCCAGCGGTGTCCGGTTTTGGCCCGCTCTTCAACAAAGGCTTCATCGATTTCCACGCCTAACCCGGGGCCTTGGGGAATGGCACAAAAGCCGTCTTCAATGGCTAACGCCGTTTTATCCACGAGGTAGTCCAGCACATCGTTGCCCTGGTTGTAGTGGATCCCCATGCTTTGTTCCTGGATAAAGGCGTTATGGCTCACCGCATCCAACTGCAGAGAGGCGGCTAAGGTAAGAGGGCCCAGCGGGCAGTGGGGGGCTAGGGCAACGTCGTAAGAAGAGGCGAGCGCCGCAATTTTTAGCCCTTCGCTAATACCGCCGCAGTGGGAAATGTCGGGTTGCACGATATCGATCATGCCGTCTGCCAGCAGGTCGCGGAACTGAAAGCGGGTGTGCAAGCGCTCGCCGGTGGCTAGCGGGTAGCCAAGGCCTCCGGCGATATCTTTTAAGCAGGGCAGATGTTCGGGAGCCACGGGCTCTTCAACAAACATGGGGTGAAACGGCTCCAGTTCGCGTAGCAGCGCTTTCGCCATTGGCCGATGTACGCGGCCATGAAAGTCGATGCCGATTCCCACGTCGGGCCCTACCGCGTCCCGCGCTTCTGCGACTCGGGCGACCGCTTCATCCACTTTGCGATGGGAGTCGACGATTTGCAGCTCGGGCGTGCCGTTCATTTTGAAAGCGGTGAACCCTTTATCTACCAGGGCTTTAGCACCCGCGCCCACATCGCTTGGGCGGTCGCCCCCGGTCCAGGCGTACATCCGCATCTTATCGCGCACGGCACCGCCCAAGAGTTGATGGACGGGCACGCCCAGATCGCGACCTTTTAAATCCCATAGCGCTTGGTCGATCCCTGCAATGGCGCTCATTAGAATCGGGCCGCCGCGGTAGAACCCCGCGCGATACATGGTGTTCCATAGGTGCTCGATCCGGTGAGGGTCTTGACCAATCAAGTAGTCGGCTAGCTCGTGCACGGCGGCTTCTACCGTGGCGGCACGCCCTTCAATGACCGGCTCGCCCCAGCCGTAGCAACCTTCATCAGTTTCGATTTTGAGGAAAAGCCAGCGGGGCGGCACTTGCCAGGTTTTTAAACGGGTAATTTTCATCGATCTTCTACCTTTGCTAGCAGATAAGTGATTAATGAGTGAAGGAAGGTTCGTTGACGATGCCTAAATCGATTGCCGTACGGCGCAGGACTTCTTTGGCCGCCGCCGCTGCGGCTTCCGGGTCACGATGGACGATGCCGTCTAAAACGGCCTGGTGCCTAGCTAAGCTGTCATCAAGCGTGCTGGTTTGGTGTTGGGAGCCGTGCACCAACGCCATGATTGAGGGGCGTAACAGGTGCCCCATTTGCCGCCATACAAGGTTGTGGCTAGCGCTGTAGGTGGCATCGTGGAACATCACGTCGTATTCCGCGTGCTGATGGCGGTCCGCCGGGTCCGTTGCCGTTTGCTTCATGCCTTCAAAAGCGGCTCGCAAACGATCAAGATCTTCTTCGCTGGCGGCTAGTGCCGCCAAACTGGCCACGACCGGTTCCGCCGAAAAACGAAAGGCGTAAATGGCGCGAATCAGCTCGGGATCTAGGTTGGTGAGCCCAGTCATCCATTCGCTCATCAGCGGGTCGAGCAAGTGCCAATCGCTCATTTGTCGAATTTGCGTTCCTCTGCCTGCCGTACGCTCTATAAGCCCGGCAGCCGTCAAACTGGCTAGGGCGTTGCGGACTTGATTACGGCTGACGCCAAAGTGGTTGCTGATATCCATCTCTTTGGGGAACAGCTCGCCTGGCTGCCATGTACCCGCCAACAGCGCTCTGGCCAGCAGGCGCGCTAGATGAATGGCGCCGCCGGAGTGAGGCGGTAAAGCATTCAGCGACATGGATAACTCTCTTTGAAATAGTCTTTGAAAAAAGTCTATTAAATGTCTGACATTTTAACAAGTCAGCCAATAGTCGCCTGTGCGGCTATTGGATGAAGGCTTAAAAGCAAGCATCGTGATACGCTAACTTAAACGATTAAGTTAGGGTTTAAGCATGACGTTAGCGGATTTTGAACCCCAGCGCCCGGCGGTGCATTTTGCCCCGCCGATGGGGTGGATGAACGACCCCAATGGGCTGGTATTTTTCGAGGGCGAGTACCATCTGTTTTATCAGTTCCACCCGTTCAGCACCGTTTGGGGGCCAATGCACTGGGGGCATGCGGTCAGTCGTGACCTGTGCCACTGGCAGCATTTACCCATTGCGCTGGCACCCAACGAAGAGGGTGCCTGCTTTTCGGGTAGCGCCGTGGTGGATGAGCACGATGTCACAGGGCTGTTTGACGGCCAGCCGGGGCTCCTGGCGTTTTACACCTGCCACCGGGTGTTCTCTGATGACCCGGAGGATTACCAGCAGTCCCAGTGCTTGGCGTATAGCCGCGATAAGGGCCGTACCTGGCAGCGTTACGAGGGGAATCCGGTTCTGCCGCCGCCTGGGTTTAAAGATTTCCGCGACCCTAAAGTGGTTTGGCATGGCCCTAGCCAGCGCTGGGTAATGGCGCTGGCCTGTGGGCAGGAGATTCACTTCTATACCTCCCATAACCTGCTGGAGTGGCAGTTTGCTAGCGCCTTTGGCGAAGGCGAGGGCGCGCATACCCAGCACCCCTGGGAGTGTCCGGATCTGTTTGAGCTGCCGGTGGACGGCGCTGGGCCGGATGAGCCCGCCACGCGCTGGGTGCTGGTGGTAGGCATTGGCGCCACGCCGGATAACCCGTTTGGCTCGTTCACCCAGTATTTTATAGGCGACTTTGACGGCCAGTGTTTTAGCAATGCGAACACGCCCGACACTGTGCTGATGATGGATGAAGGGCGGGATTTCTATGCGGTGCAGAGCTGGTCGAATACCCCCGGGCGGCAGCTTGCGCTGGCGTGGTTGAACAACTGGCAGTACGCCAACCATGCCCCCGAAACGGGCTGGCGAGGCACCATGAGCCTGCCGCGAGAGCTGACGCTGCGTGCGACTTCTCGTGGGGTGCGGTTACATCAGCGTTTTGCTCGCGAAGCAGGTCAAGCACTCAGCGCCCCTCACCGCCTATCGCCTCGCTCGCTGCAAACGGTAGGGGAGCACTGTATTGCCTTGCCAGAGGGCGCGGCGGTTTACGGCCAACTGATGCTGGTGCTTAAAGCAGGCACAAGGCTGGCGCTATCGCTGCAGCAGGGCTATCAGCAGCGGCTGTGGCTGACCGCAGGTGAATCAACAACGTCGCTACACTATGAGCGTCAAGGGAGTAACGGTCAGGCCGCGTTCGATGAGCACTTTGCCTGTGATCACGTGGCGGGCAGCGTCGATGGGTTAACGGTGACGGTGAGGTGGTGGTGTGATCACGGCACGCTGGAAATGTTGATCGAAGGAGCTACCGAGCAGCGCTGCATCACCCAGGTGAGCTTTGTCGATCATCGCCGTCAACCGGTTACGTTGGAAGTCGTCAGCGGGCGGGTGGATGTGGCGGAAGGGGTGACCCAAAGCGTCGCCGAGTAGCGAACTCGACGACGCTGAGCGCTAGCCTGCCGAACTGCGCAGGGCTTCAATATCAGCGTGGGTGGGCAGTGCGGCATACGCGCCGGGGCGGGTGACCGCGTGGGCGCCGCAGCGGCAGGCAATGTCCACCGCGCGGGTGAGAAACGCGCTGTCCTGGTGCCAGCTCTCGCTGATGCCGTAGCGGGAGAGCTCCGCGAGCAATCCGCCAATGAAGGCATCGCCACCGGCGGTGGTGTCCACCGCCGTGACGCTGGGCGGCGTCACGGTTTGGTCAATGCCGATGCCTTTGAGCACGACATCGTTGGGGCCATCGGTAACGACCACCACTTTGACTCCTGCGGCCATGCGCTCGGCGAGCCACGCCTCTTTGGGGTGGTCGCCGCGCAGGTAGTCCAGCTCTTCGAGAGATACTTTCACCAGCTCGGCACTGTCGATCAGTTCGGTGACCAGCCAGGTGTCCGCAGCGCCCTCTGCCCATAGGTTGTGGCGCAGGTTGGCATCCACGCTCACAAGGCAGCCTGCACGCTTGGCCATGGCGGCAATAGCGAGAGTGGTCTCGGCAATCTCGGGGTCGGTCAGGCTATTGCTGCACAGGTGCACAATGGCGGGCTGTTCGAACACGCCGTGGGGCAGATGCTCCAGGCGGTAGAGCAGGTCGGCGGCCGGTGGGCGGTAGAAGTCGAAGGTGCGCTCGCCGCTGCTGTCGCGAGACACAAACGCCAGCGCCGTGCGCGCCTCTTTGGTGAGTACCACGCCCTGGGTATCTACGCCGTGGCTTTTCAGCTCACGTATTAGAAAGTGCCCAAAAGTATCGTCACCTACCATCCCCAAAAACTGGCTAGGCACGTTCAGCCGTGCGCAGGCCACCGCCACGTTGGCGGGCGCACCGCCAGCGTAGGGGGTAAAGGTTTCCGGCCCTGTGTTATCGCCCAAGCGGCTCGAAAGCATATCAATCAAGGCTTCACCGAAAGCAATCACCGGCGTCATAGGTCGTTCCTTGTCATTATTAGCATTCATGTTGAGTGGGTGGCGAGCCTAAGCGACGCAGTGGCCGCGGGCGGCCTCCAGCAGTTCATACCAGGCTTCTCTGGGCAGCGTTTCCGGGCCGTTCAGCATGTCGGCAATACGCTCCGGTTTCACGCTGCCCACCACCGGTGCCGGGCGGCCGGGCAGGGTGCGCAGCCATGCCAGCGCCAGCGCGCCGGGGGTGCTGTTAAGCTCGCCTGCTAAACGGTTCAGCACACGGCTCACTTCACCCTGCATCAGTTGGCCGCCCGCCAGCGGAGACCACGCCATGGGCGCATGGCCATCGGCACCCAGGTCATCAAAGCTGCCGTCAAACAGCGGCGCGCTATGGGTAATGGAGAGTTCGATCTGGTTGGCCTGAAGCGGGTGGTGCATATGGCGTTGCAGCCTGCGCCACTGGCTGGGCAGATGGTTGGAAATACCCGCCGCACCAATTTTGCCCGCCTCGATGGCATCATCCAGCGCGCGACCCGTGGCAGCGGCATCCATCAGCAGGTCCGGGCGGTGAATCAGAAAGTGGTCCAGGCGCTCGACGCCCAAACGGCCCAGCGCATCGTCAATGGCGCGGCCTAAGTACTCCGGACTGGCATTGTAGTGCTTGACCTTGCCGGAACCCGGTGCCGGGTTGTCGTTGGCGATGCTGGCTTTGGTGACGACATTCAGCCGCTTAGCCAGTGCCGGGCGGGCGCGCAGCGCTTGGCCAAACAGCGTTTCGCACGCTCCGTTGCCATAAATGTCGGCATGGTCGAACCAGTGCAAGCCCTGTTCTAAGCGAGCTTCGATCCAATCGGCCAAATGGCTCGCTTGGTGCATCTCTTGCGCTTCATGCAGGCGCATCATGCCGAGTACAAACGGCACGTCGAACGTAACAGCAGCCATGGCGTTTCCCATCAATTAAAAGACTTCTTCGTTATGCAGCGCTTCGGCGGCACCCAGCAGGCCGGTCCATGGGTGCGTCACGATCCACACAGGAATATCGGCGTTGTACGCGCCCATGCGCCCTTTATTAACAAAGCTTGCGCGAAGCTCGCACTTGGGCAGCCAGTCCAACAGGCGGGGCAGAATGCCGCCGCAGAGATACACGCCGCCGCGGGCGCCCATGGTCAGGGTGGCATCGCCGCACACGTCGCCGAGAATTTTCAAAAAGCGCAGCAGGGTAGCCGTTGCCAGGGCATCGCCCTGGTTGGCCGCTTGAGTCACCTCGGCGGGGGTCTCGCAGCGCGGCGTTTGGCCTTCCAGGGTGCAGTGGGCTTGATATAGCTCTAGCAGCCCCTGGCCGCACAGAATGCGCTCGACGCTCACCCGCTGGTGGCGCTGTAAGAACACGTCCAGCAGCGCGCGTTCGGTGGTGTCGGTAGGCGCAAAGGTAACGTGGCCGCCCTCGGTCGGCAGCGGAATCCAGGCATGCTGGCCGGGGAACACGCCGGCAACGCCCAGGCCCGTACCGGGGCCGATGACCAAGCGGGTAGAGTGCGACTGGGCTTCCCCAGGCTGCACTTCCACCAGGTTATCTTCCCCCACGTGGGGAACGCCCAGCGCTTGGGCGGTGAAGTCATTGATGACTTTAAACAGCGACAGATTCAGCGCCTGCTGAACGTCGCTTTTCATAAAGTCCCAATGGTTGTTGGTCATCTTTACCCGCTCGGCGTGCACCGGGCAGGCGAACGCCAAACAAGCTTCTTTGGGCGCGTTGTCGCCGGTTGCGCCCACCCGTGCGAGATAGTCCTGAATCGCTTCGATCACGCCGGGGTAATCGGCGCAGGGTAGGTTAAGAATGTCGTGGGGCGTGACCTCGCCCGGCGTGACCAACGCCAGGCGAGCATTCGTGCCGCCAATGTCCCCGATTAATGCCGGTCGCATCAGGCGTCCTCTTGAAAAATCTGACCTTCTTGACGAGCGAGATCGTCGGCTTCGAAGCCGCCCAGAGAACCTGCACCCTCTTCACCGCGCATGGCGAGGTGGCGGAAGCCAGAGAACAGCTCGCGGCCCAGGCCCACATGGTAGTGGTCTAGATTGGCAACGACGAGTTCACGCTCGGCCCAGGTGGCGGCGTCTACTTTGGCTTCCAACGTGCCGGCGTTGGCATCCAGGCGTACCACGTCACCATCGCGCAGCTTGGCCAGCGGGCCGCCGTCCAGCGCTTCTGGGCTCATGTGGATGGAGGCGGGCACTTTGCCCGATGCGCCAGACATGCGGCCATCGGTGACGAGGGCAACCTTGAAGCCGCGATCCTGGAGCACGCCTAGGAACGGCGTCAGTTTGTGCAGCTCGGGCATGCCGTTGGCTTTGGGGCCTTGGAAGCGAACCACCACGATCACGTCGCGGTCCAGCTCGCCCGACTCAAACGCCGCTTTCATTTCGTTTTGGTCTTCGAAGATCTTCACCGGCGCTTCGACGATGCGGTGCTCTTCGGCTACCGCCGAGACCTTGATCACGCCGCGGCCCAGGTTGCCTTTCATCACGGTTAGGCCGCCGGTGGGGGCGAAGGGTGTAGCGACCGGGCGCAGCACTTCTTCGTCCAGGCTCTTTTCCGGACCTTCGCGCCATACCACTTTGCCATCTTCCAGGAAGGGCTCTTGGGTGTAAGCGGTCAGGTCGGTGCCAAACACGGTGGGAATATCGCCATGGAGCAGGCCCGCGCCTAGCAGTTCGCGGAACAGGTAGCTCATGCCGCCCGCTGCCTGGAAGTGGTTGATGTCTGCCTGGCCGTTGGGGTACACCTTCATCAGGCTGGGGGTGACCGCTGACAGGTCGGTGAAGTCATCCCAGTTCAGCGTAATGCCCGCCGCTGCCGCCATGGCAATCAGGTGCATGGTGTGGTTGGTGGAACCGCCGGAGGCCAGCAGACCGACCACGGCGTTGACGATGGCGCGCTCGTCGATCTGCTTATAGAACGGACGGTACTCGCCGCCAGGTTCGGTGTTACGAATGGCCTGTTCAGTGGCGTAGCGGGTCAGCGCTTCGCGCATCTCGGTGCCAGGATTGACGAACGAGGTGCCCGGCAGGTGCAGGCCCATCACTTCCATCATTAGCTGGTTGGAGTTAGCGGTGCCGTAGAAGGTGCAGGTGCCGGGGCTGTGGTAAGAGTCGGACTCCGCCTGCAGTAGCTCCTCGCGCCCCACTTTGCCTTCGGCGTAGAGCTGGCGAATGCGCGCTTTTTCTTTGTTCGGCAGGCCGCTGGGCATCGGGCCTGCGGGTACGAACATGGCGGGCAGGTGACCAAAGCGCGCCGCGCCGATGAACAGGCCAGGGACAATTTTATCGCACACGCCGAGGTAAAGCGCGGCATCGAACATGTTGTGCGATAGGCCCACGGCGGTGGCCATGGCAATCACATCGCGGGAGAACAGCGAGAGTTCCATGCCCGGCTGGCCTTGGGTCACGCCATCGCACATGGCGGGCACGCCACCGGCAAACTGGGCGGTAGAGCCCATGGCGCGGGCGGCCGCTTTGATGGTTTCCGGGAAGGTTTCGAACGGCTGGTGGGCCGAGAGCATATCGTTGTAGGCAGAAATGATCCCCAGGTTGGCGCTGTTCATCAGCTTCAGGGAGTCTTTTTCCTGCACGCTACAGGCAGCAAAACCGTGGGCGAGGTTGCCGCAAGAGAGTTCGGCGCGATGCACGCCGCGTTTGTGCTGGTCTGCCATGCGGCGCTCATACAGGGCGCGTCGCTCGGCAGAGCGCTCACGAATGCGTTGGGTAACCTCGGCAACCGTAGGATTGAGTGTAGCGGGTGTTGAACCAGGCATAGGGACCTCTGCATGTGTCGAGACGGTGAGTCAAGTTTGTAGTTATTTTACATCTTATGGCGTCGATATAAGAGACTTTACGGCAATAAAATCGCTATTTATAGCTTAAGTTGTAGTTTTATTACCCTAATGGTTAACAACTATCGCCGTCGCGCATGATGCTTTGATGAATGATAGAAAAAAACGGCGTGCAAGCGCCTGTTTCATGGTTAATGCGCAAGTATAGCAGCCCTGGTTTTGCTACTATCCTGCGCCACCAGCCTGTGGAGAATTGTGATGGACAACGAGCCGACCGCCGAACAGCGACTTCAGTCACTCCTGGCGCGCATTCGCGCGGTAGATAGCGCCGAGGGGGAGCGCACCCGGGCATATCTCGATACGCTGACCAAACCCCCCGGCAGTCTAGGCCGGCTCGAAACGCTCGCCATTCAGTTGAGTGCCATCACCGGCCAGCGCAAACCCCGCGTCTCTCCGCCGGGCGTGGCCGTGTTTGCTGCCGACCACGGCGTGGCCGACGAGGGGGTGTCGGCGTTTCCCCAGGAAGTGACCGCTCAGATGGTGGCGAATTTCGCCCAGGGGGGAGCGGCCATCAATGTCTTCGCTCGTCAGATGGGCGCTCAGGTCGACGTGGTCGATGTAGGGGTGGCGTCACCGCTGTCACTGCCGAGCGTGGTCGGTGCCAAGGTGCGCGCCGGTACGGCGAACATGGTGCGGGAAGACGCCATGAGCCGAGAGGAGGCGCTGTGCGCCATTGGTGTGGGTGCCGACACGGTAGAGCGTTTGGCGGGTCAGGGCGCGAGGAGCATCATCGTCGGTGAAATGGGCATTGCCAACACCACCGCCAGCAGCGCCATGCTGGCGGCGCTCATCCAGGTGCCGGTGGCGTCGGTGGTCGGCGCGGGGACCGGGATAAGCAGCGCCCAGCAAGCGCACAAGGCGGCGGTGATCGAGCAGGCGCTACACGCCCGCCAAGCCAACGCCGACGATCCTTTAGACGTACTCAGCAAACTCGGCGGGCTGGAGATTGCCGCCATGACGGGGGCCTATTTGGCCGCTGCCGCCCATCGACTACCCGCCATCGTCGATGGCTTCATCGCCACCGTGGCTGCGCTGACGGCGTGTCGCATATCTCCGGCGGTGCGCGATTATCTCATCTTTGGTCATCGCTCCGAAGAACCTGGCCATGCCACCGCGCTTGCGGCACTAGAAACCGAGCCGCTTCTGGCCCTGGGTATGCGTCTGGGGGAGGGCAGCGGCGCCGTGCTGGCGTTCCCGCTAGTACAGGCCGCCGCCTCAATGCTCAGCGACATGGCTACCTTTACGAAGGCGGGCGTGAGCAGCGGCGGAGTATGAGCCTGCTGCCCGCCTCAGTGACGCTTGTCGCATTGGCCATCGTGCTCGATCTCATCGTGGGCGACCCCCGCGCGCTGCCGCATCCGGTGGTGATCATCGGTCGGGGCATCAGCGCCCTGGAGCGGCGCTGGAACCACGGCAGCGCCCAGTACCGCCGCGCAATGGGCTTTTTACTGACGGCGGTGATCGTACTGGGCACGTTCACCGCCGCGTGGCTGGTGGTGGCCCTGCTGACCCAGCTTCACCCTTGGCTAGGCCTCGCCGCCGAGCTTTGGCTACTGGCCACCACGCTGGCGATCAAAGGTCTCGCCGAGGCCGGGAAAGCCATCGCGCAACCCCTAGCCCAAGGGTATCTGGCCGCCGCTCGTCATGCGCTGTCGATGGTCGTAGGTCGCGATACCGACTCACTGGATGAACCCGAGATCACACGAGGTGCGGTAGAGACCATTGCCGAGAACACCGTGGATGGCATTACCTCGCCGCTGCTGTTTGCCGTTATCGGCGGCGCGCCCCTGGCGCTAGCGTACAAAGCGATCAACACGCTCGATTCCATGGTGGGCTATCGCAACGAGCGCTACGCGGATTTCGGCTACGCGTCCGCCAAGCTCGACGATATCGCCAACTGGCTGCCCGCTCGGCTGACGGCGCTCTGTTTATGGCTAGCGGGCAGCGGCTTGATAGGGCGAGGCGTCACCGTATCACGCTGGCGAGGCGCGCTGGCCGCCACCTGCCGGGAGGCGCCGCGCCACCCCAGTCCCAACGCCGGATGGCCGGAAGCGATGGTAGCGAATCTGCTGGGCGTGCAGCTAGGCGGCACTAATATGTATCAGGGCGTGGCGTCTCATAGAGCGACGCTGGGAAGCGCATGTATGCCGCTCGATGTCCGTCATATCGTGGCGACGTTACGGCTGATGCACGGCGGGTGGCTACTGTTCTTCACGGTGAGCGCGCTCTTGGCGCTTCTCTGGGGGCTGCGATGACGACGGCTCCCTGGCCAGACCACGGCGGCGACGCAGCGGCGCTGCTGGCGCGCTTTGGGCTGCCTGCCGATCACCCGGTCGAGGATGTGAGCGCGAACCTCAACCCGCTGGGGCCGCCGCCCTGGGTGGCGGATTGGTTGGTTGAACGTTTTAGCGGGTTAAGCCGCTACCCGGAGCCCAGCTACCGCGCCGCGCGGCAAGCCATTGCCGAACATGAGGGCGTAGCGCCGGAGCAAGTGCTGCTCACCAACGGCGGGGCAGACGCCATTTTTTTAGCCGCTGCCCTTCATGCAGGCCAGCGCGGGCTGATCATAACACCCACCTTTGGTGAGTATGCCAGGGCCTGCGCAGCGCATCGGCTAGTGGTAACGGAAACTGCCCTTGAGGCACCTTGTTTCGGTCTGCAAGTGGCAGCGCTCGACGAGGGTGTCCTCCAAGCAGACGTGATCTTTCTATGCCGCCCCAATAATCCCACCGGCACGCTGATTTCCGCTACAGAAATTGAGCGTTTGCTCTCGTGCATGCCCACCACGGCAACGCTAGTGGTGGATGAAGCGTTTATCGATCTCGCCCTCGATGCCGAGCCACTCACGCCGCTGCTAGCCTACTACCCGCAGCTTGTGCTGCTGCGCTCCATGACCAAATTTTACACGCTGCCCGGGCTACGCCTGGGATACGTGCTGGCGAGTGCCGAGCGCGTTGCCGCCCTGGCATGCCATCAGCCGCCCTGGAGCGTGAATCACCTCGCTGCCGAGCTGGTGGCACCGCTGTTGGCGGATACGGCCTTTGCCCAGCGCACGCGGCAGTGGCTGGCGCGCGAACAGCCGCGCATGGGGCAAGCGCTGGCAGAGGCAGGGCTTACCGTGGTGCCCAGCCATAGCTGCTTTTATTTGGTGCGGCCAGGTCCAGCGTTGTGCCAGCGCGGGCTTTCCAGCGTGCTGCTGCTTGAACGCTTGCTGCATCACGGTATGCTGGCGCGGCATACCTACAGCTTTGCAGCGCTCGACGGTGATTGGCTGCGGCTGGCCGTGCGCGATGGCTCGGCAAATGATCGATTGTTAAAGGTGTTACATGATTGTGTTCGTTAGTGGGGGCGCACGCTCCGGTAAGAGTCACGTCGCTGAACAGTGCGTCCTGCAAGCCGCCAACGGCAAACCGTGTTTTTACGTGGCCACCGCTGACATATACGACGACGAGATGGCCGAGCGGGTCTCACGTCACCAAGCCGAGCGAGAGGCAGACGGTGCGCCGTCTGCATGGGTGACGCTGGAGGCACCGCTGGCCATCGACCAAGCCATCGCGCAAGTACCTAACGGCCATGCCGCCCTACTGGATTGCCTTACCCTCTGGGCGAGCCAAGTCATGTTCAATGCCGACGCCGATGAGAGCGATCCGCTCTCCACGACCGAGGGGTTCGCGCTGCTGGTACGCTGCCTTCAGGATGCCCGGGCGCGAGACATTACCCTCGTCATCGTTTCCAACGATCTGAACGAAGCGCCGCTACCCAACGACCCCTATACACTGCGCTATGTCGAATTTCTGCAAATGCTGCATCGCTGGCTGGCCGCCGAGGCGGAGCGGGTGGTCGAAGTGGTGGCCGGCCAGGGCGTCGATTGGAAGGCGGTCGCGAATACGTGAATAACGTCCTTTACGGTGGGCTGCTGGCCCTGCAGTTCTTGACACGATTGCCCATTCCGGTGGCCTGCCCCTGGACGCCTGACACCCGCCGCTGGGCCATTCGCGCCTATCCGCTCGTCGGCCTGCTCATCGGCGGCCTGCTCGCGCTAGCCGCGTTACTGCTGGAACACGCGCACACTCCCACGCCCATAAGCGCGCTGATACTGCTCAGCGTGTGGGTCGGCGTCACGGGTGGGTTGCATCTGGATGGCGTGATGGATCTGGCCGATGCGCTGGGCAGCAACCAGCCTCTTAAACGGCGCTGGGAGATCATGAAAGACCCGCAAATCGGCAGCTTCGGTATGCTCGCGCTGCTGTTTTTGCTGGCCTGGAAGGGCGTGTTGCTCTGGGCGCTGCTGCAGTATCACGCGCCACTGTGGTGGCTGATGGTCGTGCCCGCGCTGGGGCGCTGGGCGGGAGTCGCGCTACTTATATTGACCCCATGCGCCCACTCACGGGGCCTGGCGTGGAGCTGGCAGCAGTCGTTGGGTCGCCGCGACGTTGGTTTGGCGCTTTTGCCGCTGCTACCGCTCGCCATGCCATGGCCGTCGGCAGCGCTGTGGCTGCTAGGGGTGGTGTGTTGGGTCACGCTGGCGCGCTTAGCGCTGCTGCGCTTATTTAACGGCATCAACGGGGATATGGTCGGTGCCACCATCGAAGGAGGAGAGCTTTGGCTACTGATCTTAATGTGGAGCTGGTGGCAGTTCGTCACGGTATCACTGCCTGGAATCTAGAGCGCCGTTACCAGGGCCAGCGGGACATTCCGCTACTGTTTCCCGATGCGGAGGAGGGGCTTCTAGCGCTGCGCGCGGCCCTGGCCGACGAACGTTTCGACGCCATTTATGCCAGCGACCTAGGCCGCTGCCAGGAAACCCTGGCTTGGTCGCAGGCGGCTAAACCGGGCATTCCCGTGTATGTGGAGCCACGCCTGCGGGAGCTCGACTTTGGCGAGTACGAAGGCAAGGTTTACGATGAATTAAAAGAATTGCCGCACTATCGCGCCTGGATAGATAGCGCCGGAGAGCTGCAAATTCCGGGCGGGGAGTCCTCTGGTCAACTGCGTGAACGGCTGGATGCGTGGCTCGACGATGTAGCGGCACACACCCAACAACACGGTTATCAAAAAGTGCTGGTGGTCACTCACGGCGGCGTCATTCGTGAGCTACGCCGCCGCTTTGAAACTCTCGATTTTTGGGAGGGGATCGTTCATCAAGCCCAAGGACGGCGCTGGCAGCTCGCGTTTCAAGCAGGTGAGGATGGAAAAGGAGAATGGCAATGCAACTGTTCATCGGCGGTGCCAGCGCAGGTAAGCGCGACGCTGTAAAACAACGCTTTCCCGGCGCAGTGTGGTGGCGGTTAGCCCCCGGTCAGCGCCTTCACGAAGTCTCTCACGTCATGTTGCCCAACACGCCGCTGGTGCTTCATGGCCTCTTCGAGTGGCTCACCGCCGCGCTGGATTCCGACTTTAGCAGCGACGAATGGCGCGCCCAGTGGAGAGAAGATTTACAGCGGCTGTCGTTAGCCGCGGCCGCGGATCATGTGACGCTGGTGATCATCGCCAACGAATTGGGGCGCGGTCTGGTGCCCGTAGCCCGCGAACAGCGCCGCCTGCGTGATTTGAGCGGCTGGTTCACTCAAGACGCTGCCGCCCACGCCGAGCACGTATGGTACGTGCGCCACGGCCTGGTGCGGGCGCTGAAAGGCGAGGCGGCAAATTGACCAACCCCTAACAAGTTGCTAGTTTACGCGCACTCTCAGGTGCTGGTGGCACTAACGCCATCAGTTAAACGGGAAGTTGGTGAACGTTTTTCGTGAATCCAACGCTGCCCCCGCAACGGTGATCGAGATAAGAACGGCTAGAGACGCCACTGTGCTTATGCATGGGAAGGTGGTCGTTCGGAAAGGTACGACGCTTACGTGAAGCGGCCCCTTTCGCTCGTCAGCCCGGAGACCGGCCTAAGAGTGATGGCTTAGAAAAGCCACGGATTACCGGCATGCGGAGGGCATGTGCAGGGAGAAGTTACGTGGCGCTCAGCCACGGGTTTCCCTTGTGTGCCCCTGCCCGGTCACTAAAAACACGCTGTGCGGGTGAGCACAGCGAGCAAGGGACCCATCATGTTCAATCGTTTTCACTCCTCCGCCTCTCTGGCGGCCTTCGCCTTGGCAGCATTGCCCATGGCCGTTCAGGCGCAAACCGCGTCTCATACCGCGACGAACGCCTCCGACACGTTGAATCCTGTCGTGGTGACGGCCGCGCTGGCCCCGCGCACCGCCAACGATAGCCTCTCTTCGGTTACGGTGATCGACGAGGCCACGCTGCGCCGCCAAGACCCCGTGAGTATCACCGACCTGCTGCGCGGCCAGCCGGGCGTGGACGTTTCCAGTAACGGCAGCTTTGGTAAGAACAGCAGCGTCTTCATTCGCGGTACGGGCAGCGCTCAGAACGTATTGCTGATCGACGGCATTCGCCTGAATTCAGCCACCAGCGGCGGTGCCGCTTGGCAATCCCTCGAACCGCGCATGTTTGAACGCGCGGAAATCGTTCGTGGCCCTCGGGGCAGCCTGTACGGGGCCGATGCCATAGGCGGCGTGATTCAGTTGTTCACCCCGCAGGGCGAAGAGGAAGGCCCGCAGCCGAGCATCTCGGCGGGGGGCGGCTCGTTCAATACCCAGCGGCTGAGTGCCGGCATCAGTGGGAAAGAGGGCGGCACCCGCTATAGTTTTTCTGGCAGCCATTTCAATACCGACGGTCAGCCAGTGCGCCGTGATGGCGACGACAAAGGCTACGACAACACCTCCGCGCTGGCGCGCGTGTCGCACACGTTCGATAACGGTGCCGAAGCAGGCGTGTTGGCGCTGCGTGCCCGTGGGCATAACGAGTACGACGGTGGCGAAAACGATTTTGTCCAGCAGGTCGCAGGCGTGTACGGCGAGCTACCGCTGGCCGACAACTGGCGCAGTCGGTTAACGCTCAGCGAAGCTCGGGATGAAAGCGATAATTTCGCAGATTACGGCGATTCCGTGTTCAATACCAAGATACGCACGGCGCGTTGGGAAAATACCGTGACCGTGGGTGCCCACGAAGTCGTCGCCGGGGCCGAGTACAGTGAAGACCGCGTAGATAGCACCACCGCCTACGATGAAACCAGCCGCAGCAACGCTGCCGTTTTCACTCAAGCCCTGTTGGACTTCTCTCCCTTCACGCTACAAGGCAGCCTTCGCTTTGACGACAACGAGTCCTACGGCGAAGAAGTGACGGGCAGCGTTGGCGTAGGCTACGACGTGGATGGCCACCATACCCTGCGCGCTAACTATGGCACTGCGTTCAACGCGCCGACTTACAACCAGCTTTACTACCCAGGCTTTGGTAACCCGGACTTGGCGTCTGAAACCTCCGAGTCGCTCGAAGTCGGTGTGCGCGGCCAGTATGCCCGCTGGTTCTGGGATACGGCGCTTTACCAAACCGATATCGACAATCTGATTGCGGGCCAGGGGCTGCAGTTCAACGTACCGGAAACCCGTATTCGCGGTGCGGAGCTGAGTACCGGCGTCGAAGTGAATGAGTGGACGCTGGCTGCCGCGCTGACCTACACCGACCCTGAAAACCGTCTGACCGGCAAACGCCTGCAAAACCGCGCCTCGCAAAGCCTGCGCCTAGACGTAGACCGCGAGCTGGGGGAGTGGTCCTTGGGTGGCTCTTGGGTCGCGCAAAACCATCGGTATCGTGACGCGGCCAACGAAGATCGCCTGAGCGGGTATGGTTTGTTGAACCTGCGTGCAGGCTGGCAGTTTGCGCCGCTGTGGAGCGCTCGGGTAACGTTAGAGAACGTGCTAGACCAAGACTACGTCACCACGCGCTCGTTTGACGGCGCTGACTACATCAACGCAGGCCGGGCAGGATTCTTGAGTGTTCACTTTGGCCAATAAACAGCAGCAAATCGGCGGCGCCTTGAGCGCCGCTTTACTATGGCTAGGCAGCGGGATTGCCAACCCCCTTCATGCAGACAACCCCAGCCGCTGCGCGGTAGACGACCGGGGCCGGGAAGTGTGCTTGCACGCTTCGGCCAACCGCATTGCCACGCTTTCCCCGGGTGCGACGGAACTCACCTACGCCGCGGGCGCTGGGGATCAGGTGGTGGCCGTGGTGAGTTACAGCGACTACCCGCCGGAAGCCCAAGACGTGGCCTCGGTAGGCAGCCATACCCGTATCGATTTGGAAGCCCTGGTCGGGCTTGCCCCGGATTTAGTCATCGGCTGGGTCACCGGTAACCCCGCCGAGCAGATGGAAACCCTCGAAGCGCTGGGCATGCCGGTGTTCTACATCGAGCCGCGCAGCGTGGAAGACGTCGCCCACACCATCGAACGCTTAGCTCGCTTGGCCGGTACCGAACCGGTCGGGCGGCAGGCGGCGAATGCTTTCAGGGAAGGCATGGCGGCACTCACCGCCCGCTATAGCGACCGCGACCCGGTACCTACGTTTTATCAGGTGTGGGATGAGCCGCTGATGGGCGTCAGTGATAAACACCTGATTGGCCAAGTGGTGCAGCTGTGCGGCGGCGAAAACGTGTTTGGCGATCAGCACCGTTTAGTACCGCGTTTAGACGATGAAGCCGTGCTGGCAGCCAACCCCGAGACCATCATTGCCGGAGGCATGGGGGAGGAGAACCGCGACTGGCTCACCCACTGGGAGCAGTACCCCAACCTTGCCGCTGTGGAAGCGGGTAACCTCTATTTCGTGCCGCCTTCTTTAATTCAGCGGCCCACGCCGCGCCTGTTGGAAGGCGCGCAGATTCTGTGTGAAAAGCTTGAACAAACCCGCCAAAAGCGCGGGGCCTCTTGATGGTGGCGCGCCTGTGGCAACCCCTTGGCCTGCTGGCGCTGATTGCCGTGGCCGCCATGCTGTTTTCTCTGGCAGTGGGCAGCGCGCAGCTTTCGGCAGCGCAGCTCTGGGCGGTGGTGCAGGGCCAGGGCGATGCGCTGGCGCGCACCATGGTGATAGAGCTTCGCCTGCCACGGGCGCTTTCCGCCTTTGCGGTGGGCGGGCTGTTGGCGGTGGCCGGTGCGTTAATGCAGGTACTTCTCCGTAACCCGCTGGCGGACCCCTACGTGCTGGGGATTTCCGGCGGGGCATCCATTGGTGCGCTGGCGGCCATGCTGGCAGGCGTGGGTGGCGTGCTGATGTCCGGCTCGGCATTTATAGGCGCGCTGCTCTCTACGTTTTTAGTGTTTGGCTTGGCCCACGGCAGCGGCGGCTGGACGCCTTCTCGGCTGCTGTTAACGGGTGTGGTCGTGGCCGCAGGGTGGGGCGCGGTGATTACCCTGATGCTCGCGCTAAGCCCCGCCGAGCGGCTGCCGGGCATGCTCTACTGGCTGATGGGTGATTTATCCTACGCCCGCGCGCCGTGGCCGCCTTTGCTGCTGTTGATGGCCACCTGCGTGCTGCTGATACCGCTGGGGCGCAGCCTCAACGTGCTGGCCCGTGGCCCGCAGCAGGCCGCCGCCCTGGGCGTAGATGTTCGCCCGCTGGAGTGGGGCATCTACATTGCTGCCAGCCTATTAACCGCCGCCGCCGTGACCACCGCAGGCAGTATTGGGTTTGTGGGGCTGGTAGTGCCCCATATGCTGCGCCTGCTGTTAGGCAACGACCAGCGGCTGATTCTGCCCGCCTGCGCCCTGGCAGGCGGCACGCTGCTGGTACTGGCCGACACCTTAGCGCGAACGATGATTGCCCCCGAGCAGCTCCCCGTAGGCGTGATTACCGCGCTGCTGGGCGTGCCCACCTTCCTCTTTTTGCTTTACCGGAGCCGCTGATGACCCGCTTGGCGACTCAAGACCTGATCATCAACGTGCCGGGGCGCAGCGCAGGCACGGCGTTGAACCTCACCATCGAGCCAGGGCAGGTGTGGGGCGTGCTTGGCCCCAACGGGGCGGGCAAAACCACGCTGCTGCATACGCTGGCGGGGCTGAATGCCCCCCGTTCTGGTCAGGTGCTGATAGGCAACACGCCGCTTAGCCAACTGCGCAGGCGGCAAGTGGCCCAACGCCTAGGGCTGGTGTTTCAAGAGCGGCTAGACGGCTTTCCCGCCACGGTGCTAGAGACCGCGCTGATTGGCCGCCACCCGTACCTTTCCCTGTGGCAGATGGAAGGTGCCGACGACTACGCTCGCGCCGCGGCCGCCCTGGAAGCGCTGGATGTGGCGCATCTTCGCCACCGCTTGGTCAACACGCTTTCCGGCGGTGAACGCCAGCGGGTAGCGATGGCGACGGTGCTTACCCAAGCGCCCAATATTTGGCTGGCGGACGAACCCACCAACCACCTGGATTTACACCACCAAAGCGCAGTAATGGCGCTAATGGCCGAGCAGGCCGCCCAGGGCAGCGCGGTGATGATGTGCCTGCACGATTTGAATTTAGCCGCCCGCTGGTGCGACCACATTCTGTTGCTCTACCCCAGTGGCGAAGCCTGCTGGGGCCCACGGGACACCATGCTGGTGCCCAGTGCTCTAGAGCGGCTCTACCGCCAGCGGCTTGCCACGGTAGAAGTAGATGGCGCGCCGGTGTTTGTGCCCATCCAGGCACCCCTTACCGACCATGAGTGATTTAAGGAAGTAACATGTTGCAAGGTAAAGCACACGCGGCACTTATCAGCGCCCCCGGTTCCGGCCAGGGAAAATCTATGGTGACGGCGGCGCTGGCGCGGCTGCACCGTAACGCCGGGCGCACCGTGCGGGTATTCAAACACGGCCCCGACTACCTAGACCCCATGGTGCAGGAAGTCGCTTCCGGCCAGCCGGTGTATCAGCTTCACCCCTGGATGACCGGCGAGCACGAATGCCGCTGGCGCTTAGCCAAAGCCGCCCAAGAAGCCGACGTGATTTTGGTGGAAGGCTCCATGGGGCTATTTGATGGCTCGCCCTCCAGCGCGGACTTAGCCATTCTGGCGGGCATCCCCGCGCTGCCGGTGATCGATGCCTGGGGCATGGCACAAACCTTTGGCGCGGTGGCCCAAGGCCTTGCCAACTACCACCCCGACCTCGCCATTCATGAAGTGATCGCCAACCGCGTCGGCAGCCCCGGCCACGGCAAGCTGCTGAATGAGAGCATGCCGGAAGGCATTACGCTGCTGGGGGCAATTCCCCGTCATGACGCCATGAAAATCCCCGACCGCCACTTAGGCCTAGTGCAAGCCAGCGAGCTGAGCGGCCTGGATGCCCAGCTAGATGCCGCCGCCAAGGTGTTAGAAGAGGCCGGGCTAGGCCGCTTGCCCAAAGAGGTAACGCTAAGCGCTGACGCCCCCACGCCCGAACCGGACTATTTGCGCGGCGTGCGTATCGCTATCGCCAAAGACGACGCCTTTGCGTTTATCTACCGCGCGAATCTCGATGTATTAGAAGAGATGGGCGCGACGCTGCACTTCTTCTCACCGCTCAACGATTCTGCACTGCCAGAATGCGATGCCCTCTGGCTGCCCGGCGGCTACCCGGAGCTGCACGCCGCCCGCTTCAGCGCCAACCAGCCTATGCGAGAGGCGATCAGCGTTCACCACCGCGCAGGCAAACCCATTCTCGCCGAGTGCGGCGGGCTAATGAGCTGCGTTGAGCAATTAGTCGATGGCAAAGGCAGTGCCCACGCCATGCTAGGGCTGCTGCCCGGCACCGCCAAAATGGCTGGTAAGCTGACAGCACTTGGGCTGCAAAGCCTGGACACCCAAAGCGGCGAGCTGCGCGGCCACACCTACCACCACTCGCTGCTGGAAACCTCCATGCAGCCGCTGGCCCGCACCCGCAAACTGGCCGGTAGCGAAGCCGAACCGATTTATCGTGATGGTACCTTGGTAGCCAGCTACTTCCATGGCTACTTCCCTTCAGCGCCTAAACTGGTGGCGGATATCTTCACCGGCCAACTAATTCACCTAGCGTAGTTATAGATAGGGGACAGCGCAGCGACCCACCTAAAAATATGGAAGATTTTTCCATAAAGCAGCAGTGGGCTATCATAGAGCGGCGAAACACTCCCCAACCCTCAAGGAGCTACCATGAGCTTTTACGTCTACCTTTCCGGCGAGATTCACACTGACTGGCGTGAAGAGATCCAGCGCGGCGCAGAAGCGGCAGGCCTGGGTGTCGTCTTCACCGCACCGGTGACCGACCACGACGCCTCTGATGCCGCAGGCGACCATCTGGGCAAACCGGAGAACGGCTTCTGGCGCGACCACCAGTCTTCCAAAGTGAACGCCATCCGCACCCGCACGATGATCGAACAGGCGGATTTAGTGGTGGTGCGCTTTGGCGACAAGTACAAACAGTGGAACGCCGCCTTCGACGCAGGCTACTGCGCGGCACTGGCCAAGCCCTACATCACGCTGCACAGCGAAGAGATCGTTCACCCGCTGAAAGAAGTCGACGCCCAAGCGCAAGCCTGGTGCACCACCACCGATCAGGTCGTGGAAACTCTGCGCTACGTGCTGAAAGCATAAAACTTAGATCGTAAAAGATAGAACACCCCAAGGAGACCCCATGCGCGAAAATGCCAAAACTCCGGAACGCCATGCCCAGCGCATGGCGGCCAAGCAGAAAATCATGAACGAGCGCATTGCCCGCGCCGATAAAGAGCAGGGCATCTTGCTAGTGCTCACCGGCCCCGGCAAAGGCAAAAGCAGCTCCGGTTTTGGCATGCTCGCCCGCGCCCTTGGCCACGGCATGAAGGTTGGCGTGGTGCAGTTCATCAAGGGCGCGTTCAGCACCGGCGAAGAAGCCTTCTTCCGCAACCTACCCAACGTGGACTACCACGTAATGGGCGAAGGTTACACCTGGGACACTCAAGACCGCGAACGCGACGTCGCCGCCGCCAACGCCGCCTGGGAACAAGCCAAGCGCATGCTCCAAGATGACAGCTACCACATGGTACTGCTTGACGAACTCAACATCGCCCTACGCTACGAGTACCTCGACCTAGACCAAGTGCTCGACGACCTACAAGCCCGCCCCGAAATGCAACACGCCATCGTCACCGGCCGCTACGCCCCCCAACCACTCATCGACCTAGCCGACACCGTCACTGAAATGAAAGTGGTCAAACACGCTTTTAAAGACCAAGGCATTAAAGCTCAGAAAGGGATTGAGCTTTAAGGGGAGGGGCGAAACGTAAGTGGTGAATGGTGAGGAGAAAATAATCGAATCCTCACTACCCTGCGCTATGGCTATGGCTGGTGGCGGCCTTAAATTGTGGGAGGGAGCTTCAGCTCGCGACGATCAAGCCACAAAGCTCAACATTCTCTAAAACTAAATGTGGCCACCAGTGGGAGGCGGCTTTAGCTCGCGATAATAAAGCCACATAGCCCAATCCCGTAGCGCGGTGTAACGACTGAGCGAGAGCAACGAGCGAAGAAGGCACCCGCAGCGGCGGCCCGGCGCGAAGGCGGCGACTAGCCGCCCATTCACTGCACCCTAAGCAACTACCCACCTCAAGCTCAGCACTCACAGCCCGCCACTCCTCGACCCAACACATTTCCACAAAATTCTGCGTGACCTAAGCTAAATTTATGAATAGAGTATGATTGAATCGTTAAAATCAGCAGGCACGCGAATTTTAGATGTGCTGCCATGTGTCCGAAATAGTTGAACTGAAACAGAGGCTTATGATGGTTGAAGTGGCTATATGACATCAATAAACGTGCTGGCGTATTCAATTGAGTTATATGGAATGCTGTATAATCACTGTTATTTCGCAATGAGTTCTTCTGCATTTTGGATGTTTAGCTACAAGAAATTATAGGTATTTTGTGACACGTGATCTGGGTGAAAATCTTCTAGCATTTCCAATCAACATTGGGACCACACTAAAGCATCTCCGTCAAGACATGAGAGATGACTGGTTCTATGATGCTGTGCGGTATGAAGATCTTCTATCAAATGGCAAGAACCTTCACGAGATTCTTTCGCAAAATCTTGAGATAAACCATGGTGAATATAAGTCAGGTCATAAGGCTATATATGATGTTCCCAAAAGAGCGCTAGGGCTACGGTATACATTGGAATTAGACTTTTATGACAGGTTCCTATACCAAGCGATTTGTAGCTACCTAATTCCATATTTCGATCCACTTTTATCAAATCGCGTATTTAGTCATCGATACAATAAGTATGGTAAAGAGAAGTATCTTTTTAAGCATCGAATTGAGCTGTGGAATTCGTTCGAGAACATTAGCCATCTTGCGTTAGTCGATGATAAAACCCTTTTGGTAACTGATCTTCTCAATTACTTTGAGCAAATATCAATAGATGCTATTGAGAATGCGTTTATTGAGATGATATCTGCAATTCAAGCAGATGGGCCAGATAAAAATAAAATACGAAGCGCAGTAAGCACGTTGACGGCGTTGCTGAAAAAGTGGTGCTACAGTGAGAGGCATGGTTTGCCACAAAATCGCGATGCATCTTCATTTATTGCGAATGTGGTACTTGATGCGGTTGATAAAAACATGGTTGCAAAGGGGTACGATTACTTTCGCTATGTCGATGATATTAGAATCATATGCTCTGGCGAGCATCAAGCAAAAAGAGCGCTCAACGATCTTATTTTTGAATTAAGAAAGCTTGGTCTGAATATAAACTCGAAGAAAACTGTAATCCTTGATAGGGAAAGTGAAAATATCAAAGAGTTCTTTCCAAGTTCAGATGATACTATGACTCTTATAGATACCATGTGGAGGTCTAAGAGCAGGAAAGTGATCGCTCGGTCGATACCGGTATTATTTGAGTTTCTACAGAAACAATTAGATGAGGGAGAAACACAGAGTCGTCCTTTTCGCTACTGCATAAATCGATTTAAAACATTGATTTCTTCGAGCCTATTTGACTCTAAATCAATTCTGGCCAGTGAGATTGCAGATGTCCTAATTCGAGAACTTGATAGACAGCCAGTGTCTACTGATCAGTTTTGTAAGTTGTTGATGGATTTAGATTTATCTAATGATCAAAATCAATCAATTGCAGATTTCATAATGAATAAAGATATTGCCATACATGGTTGGCAAAATTATCACCTTCTTTTACTTCTGGCTTATAAGAGATTCAAAGCTGCTGACCTGGTGGAATACTGTAAAGCTCTGATTAGACAAGATGTTAATTGTCCCGAGGTCCCTGCGTGTTTTATATACCTTGCATCTATCGGGCTTGAAAGTGCAGTTGAAGAATTCATTGAGGACTTTAAGGAAACTTGGCCTTATCAGCACCAGAGATACTTTTTAATTGCACTTCAGAATACACCAAAGGAAAAACTGAAGCCTATGTTCGGTAAGGTAGGATATCGTCTACGGGGGACTGTGGCTAGACTGCAGGGGAATAAAAAGTTTCAAGGAGATACGGTGTATTTAAGGGATTTCAATACGACACTTATCGATGAAATATATGATGAGATATCTCCTTATGAGTAAGGGAAGGACTGTATATTTCACGTACCAGAAAGATTTTTCTGAAAGCGGTAGGGATCGATATTTTATATATGATGGTGAAGCTTTCACCGAAGTTTATTCTGAAGATGTTGTTTCACTTGATTGTTTCGTTGTGACTCATGATTTCTGGTTGATTTCCAGCTCGTTGTTTAAAAAGCATAATAGCTTGCCCTCGAAAGTTATAGATGTTGTTCTGCTGTCAAAGATAGCGATTGGAGTTAAATCGGTAGATGGAGATGTGCAGCCGTGGGATGTATCCAAAACTATTAAACCACTATTCCAGGTTGGTGATGACTTTGATAGTTATATGGATATGTATTATCGGCGTAAAGAGTTGGTTTATGACGTATACATGCTTTTTTCTCACAAGCTTGCTGAATACTTCGAAAAAATATCAACTTTGGCGTCAAATTCAGGAGAAATGGAAAGATTTTATAGTTTGGAGCTGCCTGTTTTTAACAAGCTAACGTTTTCAGCTTGCAGAGGTATTCGAGTAGACAATAGTGTTGTTAGAGAGCACAAAGACAATATTAAATTGGATTTCTATCGGCAGCTTAAGTTGTTCGCTGAGAAGCATCAAGTGCTTTACGAAATTCCCAGCGAAGGGGATGTCAGGGAGAAATTGATCAAGCTAGGCTATAACGTTCAGGATTATAGTCTTGATTTTTTGCTTGATTTTTTGCCTTCGCGTGATGGCTACTCCGATGACCTGCGAAGCCTTCGAAAGACGAATAAAACGTATAGAATATTTAATTCAATTTCGTCTGGTTCTAATAGACTGAGACCGATAGTTGAATCTCACTGGACTTCAACATCAAGAATATACCATAAGTCGCCAAACCTTCAGAACATATCCAAAAAATATCGGAATATTTTTATCCCTGATGAAGGGATGTCTCTTTGTTACGTGGATTATGACCAGTTTGAAGTTGGCATTATGGCAGCTATTTCATCTGATCCAAAAATGAAGGATATATATGAGAATGGAGATGCCTATAACGATTTGTCTGTTCGCGTATTTAATGATGAAAGAATGAGGAGAGCGGCAAAAATATTGTTTCTTTCTTATGTGTATGGAATGTCCCTCGAAAACATTGCCAGCGCTGTTAAAGGGTTGGGAGGGAATCAGAAAAATGCTCGCGAGTATTTCTCTGGTTTTTCTGTATTTGAAGCTTGGAAAGAATCGGTAAATAATGAGTTCTTGAAAAATGGCAGGGTTTCGACTATCGCCGCTAATTATTTAAACAGAGACTCAGATTCCGAGTTAACTGACAAGGAGAAAAGGATCTCAGTCAATCATGTTATTCAGGGTACTGCCACATATATTTTTAAGAGGGCGCTGT
>NZ_JASSPG010000011.1:0-59281 GCF_030247125.1 Halomonas sp. LC1
GTTGTGTGGTCTCTGGAAAACGCGGGAGGGAAACAAAAAAGCCGCTTATCAAACGCGGCTTTTAGATCGGGATCAATCCCGCTGATGTTGGCGAATACCGCCTGCCCAGGTTTCATAGATGGCGCGGTCATCGGCCAGCATCATGAGGGCGAAGAGGCGCTCGCCCAACGTGGTGCAGTGTTGGATACGGCGCTCAAGCAGCGATGTGGCATGGGGATCGATCACGACAAAATCGGCTTCGTAAGACGGGGCGAGCTGCCCAATGTGATGATCCAGCGAGAGCGCTTTAGCGTTACCGTGAGTCAAGCCGTAAAACCCCTGCCAAGCCGTCAGCGGCTGCCCCCGCAATTGGCCAACTTGATAGGCGCTTTTCAGCGTCGCGAATCCCGAAAGATCGGTACCGGCGCCAATATCACTGGCGTAGGTGAAGGACATTCCTGTCTCTTTCGCTGCTTCTCGATCAAAGAGTCCGCTGCCTAGGAAGAGGTTGGAGCTTGGGCAGAATGCAATATTGGCGCCTCGCTCGGCCAGCCGTTGGCGCATACCGTTATCCAGGTGAATTCCATGGGCAAAGGTGCTGCGAGGTCCGACGAGTCCAGCGTCTTCATACACGGAGAGGTAGTCTCGGCTGCCCGGGAAAAGCTCGGCTACCCAGTCGAGTTCTCCGCTATTCTCAGCAAGATGCGTTTGTAGCCATAGAGAAGCGTCATTGCGCAGAAGCGCGCCTGCCGCATCCATTTGGGTCTTTGTCGATGTCGGCGCAAATCGAGGTGTTACGCTGTAGCCTAAGCGTTGTCTGCCGTGCCAGTCTTCGATCAAACGCTCGGTATCGGTAATACCCGTTGCACCATCCATCAATGCGTCGGGGGCATTACGATCCATCAGTACTTTGCCGACAAGCATGCGTAATTGGCGTTTCTGGCAAGCGGTAAAGAATGCATCGACCGACCCTGGGTGGCTAGAGCCGAACACTTGCGCGGTCGTGGTGCCAGCTCTCAGCATTTCGTCTAAAAAGGCGTTGGAGAGAGCTTCTGCATGGGCATGATTGGCAAAGCGACACTCTTCAGGAAACGTATAGTCGTTGAGCCAGTCGAGCAGCTGGCGACCATAGGAGGCCATGATGTCGAGCTGGACATAGTGCACGTGGGTGTCGATAAAGCCAGGCATGATGAGTTTGCCACGATAATTGAGCACCTGACTGTTGGAGGGTAACTGATCGATGATATCCACGTAGTGGCCAACTGCGTGGATATGACCCTCTTTTAGCCACAGAAGACCATCGCCGTAATGCTCGAGGCTGCCAGGTGTCGGAAGATCGTCGTCCCCTGGATCACGGGCAAAGCTCACCAGCTCCGCGCGGATAAACGTATCAGTAGAAGTCATATTAGCTCGAATGTGTCGCTGTATCGTTGAATAGAGAGCGTAAAGCTACGGGGTCGAGTCCGCGGGTTTGCCGATCGATGGGTTGATCGGTTAACCATAACAGTTCGGCCACGACGGTCATGGCAATTGCATAGGGCGTTTTATTGCTGAGTTTGGTGCCGTGAACGGCGCCAATGGGGCAGCGGACACGCTGAATCTCATCCGGTGGAAAGCCATCACGCATCAAGCGACCTTGAAAGCTCGCCCATTTACTGTCCGAACCGATCAGTCCAATCGTGGCGAGGTCCGGGCGTTTCAGCAGTGCTGAAATGAGCGCGTAGTCTTCGTCATGGCTGTGAGTCATGACGAGGGTATGGCCACCGGTAGGGAGGGCGTCCATGACGGAGGTCACACTCGCCAACGTGTGACAGTTAAGACGTGGCTGTTGGGCATCTTGCTTGGTAAAACGGTCGGGGCGACTGTCATACCAATCGATTTGCCAGGGAAGTGGCGCGCTCAATTTGACGATTTCTCGACCTACATGGCCCGCACCAAATAGCACAATCTGCTGGGGGGCGCCTGGAAAGACCTCAAGCAGCACATTGACAAAGCCACCGCAGCACTGACCGCTGCGTCCGCCTAGTGAAAATGCCTCAAGATGAAAGCCGGCTTCCCCTTGCTGTAATAAGGTCCGAGCGGCGCTAATGGTTTGCCACTCGAACGTACCGCCTCCCAGCGTGTCGATAATGGCGTCATCGGTAATGACCATGCGAGCCCCCGGCTCGCGGGGCGTCGAACCTGCGCTGGTCACTTGTGTTGCAAGGACATGTGGCGTACCGCTTTGCTGTAAACGGTGCAGAGCAGCGTGCCACGTTTCATGCGTTGGCGTCATAGTGTTTTTTTCCTGATGGCATTGGCTGCCATCATGACTCTTTCTGGTGTGGCGGGCGTATCCAAGTGGGGGGAAAGGCGATAATCCGTCAGGCTCGACAGCGCGTCTCTTAACGCCGACCACACACAAATACCTAGCATGAAGGGGGGTTCGCCCACGGCTTTCGAACGGTATAGGCTTGCCATGGAATTGGGGTGTCCCTCTAAGAGGGAAACGTTGAATACACGAGGCAAGTCACCGTAGGTGGGGATTTTATAGGTAGCCGGTCCATCGCTAATCAGCACGCCTTTATCGTTCCATTTGAGCTCTTCACTGGTCAACCAGCCCATCCCCTGAATGAAGCCCCCCTCGACTTGACCGATATCGATCGCTGGATTGAGCGAATTGCCTACGTCATGCAAGACATCGACTCGGTCGACCAAGTACTCTCCACTGAGTGTGTCCACGCTGACTTCGGCCACCGCGGCGCCGAATGCATAATAGTAGAAGGGGCGGCCTTGGCCCGTCGCTCGGTTATAGTGAATCAACGGCGTCGCATAGAACCCTTTTTCCGAAAGTGATACGCGGTTTAAGTATGCCGTTTGGATGAGTTCGCCCCACGGTATGCGACGCTCGCTCTCTCCGATGCCTGCGACCAGCATGCCGTTTTCCAGTCGCATGCCTTCACGATCCATTCCACCTTCGAAATGTTGGGCAGCAAAGTCGAACAGCCGCTCTCGCAGCTTGCTGGCAGCATCTCGGGCAGCCATACCGTTGAGGTCCGCGCCGCTGGAGGCCGCTGTAGGAGAGGTGTTGGGGACTTTATCGGTACGTGTTGCGCTGATTCGCACGCTGTCCAAGTCGAGGCCCAATTCTCGGGCCACCACTTGGCAAATTTTGGTATGCAGCCCCTGGCCCATTTCAGTGCCGCCATGATTGATCATGATGCTGCCGTCGGTGTAAACGTGCAGCAGCGCCCCTGCTTGGTTGAGATGCTGAGCGGTGAATGAAATGCCAAATTTTACGGGGGTGAGCGCAAGTCCTTTTTTGATGATGGGGCTCGATGCATTGAAGTCGCGTAACTGTTGGCGCCGAGTCCAGTAATCGCTGCTGGTTTCCAGTGTGTTCACGAGGGTATGCAGCAGCTGTTTTTGATCGACTTGCTGCCCGTAATGCGTCGTATCACGACCATCGCGATAGAAATTGCGTTTACGAATGGTCAGCGGGTCTTCGCCTACTTGGCGGGCAATGTCATCCATCGCCGCCTCAATGATCATCATACCCTGAGGGCCGCCAAAACCACGGAAGGCGGTATTGGACGCCGTGTGGGTTTTGGCACGGTGGCCGGTAACCCGGGCCTCGCCCAGCGAGTAGGCGTTGTCGGCGTGGAACATGGCGCGATCCACGATGGCATCCGAGAGGTCGGGTGAGTAGCCACAGTCGCCAATCACCGTAATATCGCCTCCCTGAATGACGCCACGTGCATCGATCGCCAGCTGATAACGATTATGAAATGGGTGGCGTTTGCCCGTGATGCGCATGTCGTCACTTCGCGGTAGACGAAGCCGTGTCGCCCTACCAGTGCGGCGCGCAATGATGGCAGCGATACATGCCCAGGGCGAGGCTTGGGTCTCTTTTCCCCCAAAACCGCCGCCCATACGGCGCACTTCCACTGTTACAGCATGAAACGGAACACCAAGCACTTCCGCGACCAGTTTTTGCGTCTCGCTTGGGTGCTGATTGGAGGTGTAGACCATGACGCCGTCATCTTCCGTGGGCACCACGACGCACGCCTGGCCCTCGAGATAGAAGTGCTCCTGTCCTCCGATGAACAGTTCGCCTTCAATCAACTGCTCGGCATGTTGCAGGGTGGCTGCCCAGTCTCCACGGGCTTGCACATGGGTAGGGCGGACTACGTCTTGACGCTCGGCGGCGGCCACGGGATCCAAGCTGGCAGGCTGCTCATCGATTTGCAAAGAGGCCAACTTGACCGCTTGACGAGCGGCCTGAAGGGACGTGGCTGCCACGGCAAAGAGGCACTGTCCGGCGTAGCTGATCTCATGGTCAACGAAAATCGGATCACCGGGAAACACGGGGCCGATGTCAGTATGGCCAGGCACATCATGGAAGGTAATGACATCGACCACACCTGGCGCGCTGCGCACCGCGTCCAACCCTATCGACGTTAGCGTCCCATGGGCAACGGGCGATAGCCCTAGCGCTATGTGCAGTGCATCCTGGGGCGTTTTGAGGTCATCAATGTAGGTCGCTTTACCGGTGACGTGTTTCTCGGCGCTTTCGTGGAAGCTGGAAGTGCCGGCTTGGCGCTGCCCGTGGCTGTCAACCGTATGGCGAGCCAGTGGCCCGGCCCCTTGAATGTGATCGTTCAATTCGCGGCGAGCGCGGCGGCTATCGCCATCAAGCTTAGTGAGCGTACGCATGGAGCATGACCTCCTGTGTCGGTGCTGAAAGCGAAAGGTAGAGACGTTCCATGAGGTTGGCAGCGGCCTGCTGGCGATAGCGCTGGCTGCCACGGACATCGCTCATTGGTTGGAAGTCGCTCCCCAACGCCTGCTGCGCAGCTTGAAAACTTTCCTGCGATAGCGCTCTGTTCGTCAACGCCGCTTCTGCATGCAGGGCACGTTGAGGAACCGCGGCCATGCCACCAAAGGCGATCCGCACGTCGCTCAAAACGCCACCCTGTAAGCGATAATGGAAAGCACCTAGCACGGCGGAAATATCGTCCTCACGTCGTTTGGAGAGTTTCCACACTTTTAGCTCGGCATCCTCTGCTAGCCGCGGGATGAAAATACGGCTGATGACCTCATCGGCGGCGAGCGCTGTCTTTTTATACGCTAAGAAGAACTCACTAAGAGGCAGCACGCGGCAGCCATCTCGATGCATCAGCTCCAACGACGCGCCCAGGGCCAACAGCACTGGCGGCGTATCTCCAATGGGCGAAGCGTTGGCGATGTTACCGCCTAAGGTGCCTCGATTGCGCACTTGCTGCGAGCCCAGCCGGTGAAGCAGGTGGGCAAACGCTGGATAGTGCGCTTCAAACAGCGGCTCTAGCTGGGAGTAAGTGACGCCTGCGCCGATCCACCAGCCGGACTTACCATTCAGAGCGGCCTCTTCGATATGGCGCAGCGATTCGACGTGGGTGACGTCGATCAATTGATTCAATGTGGCCAGCCGCTGAGTGTTTTCAAGCCACAGGTCGGTAGCGCCAGCCACCAAGCGGGCCGATGGGTAGCGGCGGCGAAGCGCCGTGAGCTCTTCCAACGTGGCGGGTTGGGCAAAAAGCGCGACGTCGTCGTCTGGTGTATTAGACGGACTCAGCGCCACGGCCGCTGGTTGGCTGGCGTCGAACCACTGCGGCGTTTGCCATGGATGAGACGACATGCTCAGGGCGGCATCCCGAATGGGGCGGTATCCGGTACAGCGGCAGAGGTTGCCACCCAGCGCTGCCTCCAGCCGTTCCGGCGTCAAGGGCGCCGGGCGTTTCTGCTGTTGGGTATGTAGTGTAAATAGCGACATGACGATACCCGGCGTACAGAAACCGCATTGGCTTCCGTGGCACTCGACCATTGCCCGCTGCGCAGGATGAAGCTCTCCGTTCGCTGATAGACCCTCTACGGTGAGTAGATGCTGGCCATGCAATTGATGGGCAGGGGTAATGCAGGCGTTAAGGCTCAGAAAATCCGAGTCGGCCGGGCTTTTAATCGCGACGGTGCACGCGCCGCAATCCCCCGAAGCACAGCCCTCTTTCGTGCCGGTCATGCCCAAATGATCGCGTAACAGCGTTAGAATACTGGTATCCGGGGACACCTGACACTGGGTCGGGGTGCCATTGAGCAGAAACTCAATTGTTGCCATGCCAAACTCCGTTATGATTGTTCTGACCGATTGGTCAATAATGTTGAGCTTGGGACAAAACGGCACCTCTTGCAAGAGTTTGTTAAATGAATGTGTCATGCACTTTTAGTGTGCATTTCGCTACAAAACGCACTGTGATGCGGCACGTTAACGAGACAACGATGACAAGTTCGCCTGAGAGCGATCACAAGGAGCTTACTGAATGACGGTGGATACCGCGAACCCAGAAAACGCCAGCAGAGAACGCATCGAACAGACCATATTGAGCGCTGCAGAGCAGGTGTTTTCACAGCACGGTTATCGGGGGGCCAGTCTTCAAGCCATTGCCGATCAAGCCCAGTTGCCCAAGGCCAACATTCTCTACTACATGGGTAGCAAGCAGGCGCTTTACGTCCGTCTACTGAACCGAATGATGAAGCGCTGGAACGCGGTACTCGAAGATATTCATGAAGAGAGTGATCCCGCTCAAGTACTGAGCGATTTCATTCGCACCAAAATGGAGCTTGGGCAGCGCTATCCGGAAGGGTCCAAGCTCTTTGCTGCGGAAATTTTAGCGGGCGCTCCCTTTTTAAAAGAGTATCTATCAGGAGAGCTCAAAGCATGGGTGGCGTCTCGTGCGGCGATCATACGTGAGTGGTCGCGACAGGGAAAAATGGACGATGTGGACCCACGGTGGTTGATATTTCTGATCTGGTCAGCCACCCAGCACTACACGGAATATAGCGCCCAGGTGTCCGGCATCCTCGGGAAAGCGTCGCTAAGCGAAGCGGATTTGGCGTCCGTTTGCCAGTTTCTGGAACACGTCATTCTCAAAGGCTGCGGTATTGCAACCTCCGGCCATCTCACGCGCTGATTTATGAGTACATCGCTTCCTATCGATCAGCATTTAACGGCACTCGAGTGCGCATTGGCGGATCAGACGCGCTTGATTCTCGTGGCGCAGCCAGGGGCTGGTAAAACCACCCGCGTACCGCTAAGGCTTCTTGAGAGTGACTGGGCCAAGGGGCAGAGGCTGCTGTTACTCGAGCCGCGGCGAGTCGCCGCCAAGCTTGCTGCCACTTTCATGGCCGACCAGCTCAATGAGCGCGTGGGCGAAACCGTTGGGTATCGAATGCGGGGCGATAGTCAGATCGGACCCCATACGCGGCTGGAAGTGGTCACGCAGGGGGTGCTGACACGCATGCTGCAAGAGGATCCGCTGTTAGAAGGCGTGGCAGGCATCATTTTTGACGAATTCCATGAGCGCAGCATCGAGGCAGATCTAGGATTGGCATTGGCACTCGATGTGCAAGAGAGCGTGCGCGATGATCTTCGACTGCTGGTTATGTCTGCCACGTTGGACGTGACAGCGCTGACGCGGGTGTTGGGAAGTGAAACGCCCGTCATTGAAAGTCAGGGGCGGGCATTTCCCGTCGAGACTCACTACCGCCCACTGGCAACGAGCGAGTCGCTCACTGCCGCCGCGTTGAGAGTGATTCACGAAGCTCTGTCACGTCCCGTTAGTCAAGACATACTGGTCATATTGCCTGGCGTGGCGGAGATCTCTCAGCTCGTTGCTGCCGTGGATGGGAGCGCTTTGGATGTTGAGGCTCTACCGCTGCATGGCAGGTTGCCCTTGGATGCGCAGCAGGCTGCTATGAGGCCTCATGGTGCGCGCCAGCGAGTGATCTTTTCAACGGCCATTGCCGAATCCAGTGTCACCATCGATGGCGTGAACTGTGTCATCGATGCAGGGTTAGAACGCGTGCCGCTTTTCAATTCCCGGACGGGATTGACCAAGCTGACGACACGGCGTGTGAACAAAGCGAGCGCCGATCAACGTCGTGGACGCGCCGGTCGGCAACAGCCGGGGACGTGTTACCGGCTCTGGGCGGCTGAGCAGCCTCTGGTGGGGTACGCTGAGCCTGAAATACTGCAAGCCGACCTATCCAAATTGGCGTTAGAGCTGGCGCTGTGGGGCGTACGTGAGCCAGACGAGCTGTCCTGGGTCACGTCACCTCCTGAAGGCGCATGGCGAACGGCTCAAGATCTCTTAAAACGGCTCTGCTTACGAGTGCCCAACGGTGGATTGACGCCGCTTGGTAAACAGAGTGCTGCACTTGCCCTGACACCGCGTTTAGCCGCCATGCTGCTGGGGGCGCGAACGCTGCAGGCAACGCCCTTGGCGTGCGCGTTGGCCGCGTTATTAGAGGGGAGGGAGCGGATTCAAGGTTCACTGCGTGATGCGCTGGTTCAGCGGCTTCGTCAGCCTTCGGCCTTTCCACAGTGGCATCGGGAGGCGACCCGTTTGTCTCGGCTCATGGAAACTAAACTTCCATTGGAGATCGATCTGGAGCCGCTCGGCGCGTTACTTTGTCTGGCATACCCTGATCGCATTGCGCAACGTATGTCGCCTGGTCGTTTCAAGCTGGCGAACGGCAAAACGGCCACGCTGCCCGGAAATCATTCACTTGCACAGCAGGCTTGGCTCGTGGCGGTGGCGCTAGAGAGTGCGACCAGTGACGCCCGAATGTATTTGGCAGAGCCCATTACGCTTGCCACGCTAGAGAGCCTTTACCCTGATACGCAGCAGTGGGAAGAGCGAATACGCTGGTCGGAAGAGCAGGGCAGGCTGGTGGGAGATGCCGTTCAGCGGCATGGCGAACTCATCTTGGCTTCCCGGCCGTTACAGCAGTTGTCAGCTGAGGCGATGGAGCAGGCGCTTTTGACCGCGCTGAGACAGCGTCCTCACCTAGTGATGACCGACAACGTTCGCCAATGTCAGGGGCGTATGGCACTGCTCTCACGGATATGGCCCGAGCAGTGGCCCGATTGGTCCGAGACTGTCTTGCTGGACAAATTAGACATCTGGCTAGCGCCCTATGTCGTTGGGCTGACGCGCCTGGCTCAGGTCGAAAAGTTGCCATTTCATACCTGTTTATTGAACACGCTGGCGTGGGAGCAACAGCAGCAGATGGAGCGCTTGGTGCCGACGGCGCTAACCGCGCCAAGCGGCAATGCCATCAGCCTCGATTACGCGCCGTGTCGTATAGAGGCGCAGTCGCCAGTACTCGCTTTGAAGCTTCAGGAGGCTTTTGGTTGGCAGGACACGCCCACCGTCGTCGATGGGTGTGTGCCGATCACGCTTCACTTGTTGTCCCCGGCGAGGCGCCCGCTCCAAGTGACCCAAGATTTGCAGAGCTTTTGGGTCAATGGCTACCCCGAAGTACGCAAAGAGATGCGAGGGCGGTATCCAAAGCACCCTTGGCCCGAAGATCCCTTATCCGCTCAAGCCACGGCACTTACCAAGCGACGCAAAGGATAAGCCGTTACTAGCATCAGTCGTTATCTTCATCGTTTCGCGGTGTGTCAGGGAGCTCACCCGGTTTACGATAGCGAACGCCGTCAGCACGAGGCTCTTCGTACTGGCGGTTCTCATCCTCGGCCACAACACCCAAGACGGTTTCTTGAGAACCATCCGGCCACGTATAGGTAGTGCAGCCAGCGAGCGATAGAAGAGGAAATAGGGCAACACATAGGGGCAACGCGATTCCACGATGCTTGGGCATAAACGACTCCATTGACAACCCATTGCAGAATTAGCAAATGTCGGCTTAGTGTGAATTGGCCGACGATAGGCCGCAAGCTTAATTACGCTGCGGGCGTACTGATAAAAGATGGCGTAGGGTGTTAATAAAAAGCAGTCTACAGTGGTGTTTTTCCATCGTGGTCCTGTACAGCATTTTTCGCTCGCGTACTCAGACGGGTTGCCTGCGTCAATGGCCTTATATGCCTATGTCTCCCTCGGCACTGCTTTTCTCACAGCATGATTCATGAAATTGCCTATCCTCAATGAGAGCCAGGTGCTCTACGACGGTTGCCCAATCGAGCATTAACCCACTCAACCGTGAGGAAAGCGCTATGTGGTCAGTGATCAAGTCAGTACTGGCAGCGCTCATAGGCGTCCAGAATGATCGTCAGCGGCAGCAGGATTTTTCTAGTGGCAAGCCTGCAATCTTCATCATAACGGCGGTCGCCGTCACGATTGTGTTCGTGCTAATGCTGCTTGGTGTGGCGATCTTTGCAGCAGGTTGAACCGTTGAGAAACATCACGCTTGTCGAGCGTGACGAATGCCATATGTTTTCTATACTCAAATGACATCACTTAATCCTGACCTAATAAAAGGGTTGGCGAGAACAACAATAACAAGGAGGCGGCTATGCACCTACCGTGGCGATGGCTTCTCACCATGTCCAGTGTCGCAAGTATCTCCCAAGTGCAAGCCAGTAGCTGGAATATGCCGGTCGGCGTAACGGATGTCAGCCGCGATATTTTTGGCCTTCACATGACCATTTTCTGGGTATGTGTGGTGATTGGCGTCGTCGTCTTCGGTGTCATGTTTTACTCCTTGTTCCGCTATCGTCACTCCAAGGGAGCCAAGGCTGCCCGCTTTCATGAACACACCTCCGTGGAGGTGCTCTGGACGGCCATTCCGATCCTGATACTGGTCGGCATGGCGGTGCCCGCAACGGCCACACTCAAAAACATGTATGACGCTTCTGAAGCTGACCTGGATATCATGATTACCGGTCAGCAGTGGCGCTGGCGCTACGAATACCTGGGTGAGGATGTTGCGTTCACTTCCAACCTAAGTACCAGCCGCGAACAGATCCGTGGCGAAGAAGAGAGAAGCGAGCATTATCTACTCGATGTGGATGAGCCTCTCGTGTTGCCCATCAATCGCAAAGTGCGCTTTTTGATGACGTCCGATGACGTCATCCACTCTTGGTGGGTGCCCGAGCTGGCCGTCAAACAAGACACGATCCCTGGGTTCATTAACGAAAACTGGGTTCAGATCAACGAGCCCGGCATATATCGCGGGCAGTGTGCCGAACTATGCGGGGTCAATCATGGCTTCATGCCCATCGTGGTGCATGCCATGGAGGAAGCAGAGTTTGAGACGTGGCTTGAGGAGCGTAAAGCTGCTGCCGAGCAGGAAGCGATGGGGGTCGATCGTGAATGGGCGATGGAAGAACTTATGGCTCGTGGCGAAACCGTCTATCAATCCATCTGCTCCTCTTGCCATCAAAGTGAAGGGCAGGGGGCTCCCCCCGCGTTCCCTGCGCTTGCAGGCAACGAACAGTTGATCAATGACTTGGATTGGCATTTAGGCCGTGTCATCAACGGCGTGTCGGGCGCGGCCATGCCAGCCTTCCGTAGTACGCTGAATCCGGTAGAGATAGCTGCGGTGGTGACATACACGAGAAATGCCTGGGGAAATGATACGGGGGATATCGTTCAGCCAGCGGCAGTGGCCGAACGTATCGCGCAATAAGCGTTAAACAACGTCTTCTAATAATACGATAAAGTGCGGAGAGACTTATGGCGCCCAAACTACCTCCACAACACCCGCTGCAGCACAGTTCGACGGCCGTTGCGGGCAGCCAGTCTCAGGAGGGGCACGCTCACCACGCCCCACCTAAAGGCATCTTGCGATGGTTGCTGACCACCAATCATAAAGAGATTGGGTCCCTGTATTTGATTTTCTCACTGACGATGTTTTTTGTCGGTGGGATCTTTGCGCTGGTGGTGAGAGCGGAGCTATTCCAACCCGGTTTACAGCTGGTCGAGCCTGAGTTCTTTAATCAAATGACCACGATGCACGGCTTAATTATGGTCTTTGCAGCCGTGATGCCCGCTTTTACGGGGCTCGCCAACTGGATGATTCCCCTACAAATTGGCGCGCCAGACATGGCGTTACCGCGACTCAACAACTTCAGTTTTTGGCTTTTACCCGTTGCCTTTGCTCTACTGCTTTCTACCTTACTGATGCCAGGCGGCGGCCCTAATTTCGGCTGGACCTTCTACGCGCCTTTATCGACGACCTATGCGCCGGCTTCCACGACGTTTTTTATCCTGGCGCTGCATATCGCGGGGATTAGTTCGATTTTAGGTGCCATCAACATCATCGCGACCATTCTCAACATGCGAGCTCCTGGTATGCGGATGATGGACATGCCGCTGTTCGTCTGGACATGGCTCATCACGGCCTTTCTGTTGATCGCCGTCATGCCGGTATTGGCGGGGGTCATCACCATGATGTTGATGGATATCAACTTCGGTACCAGCTTCTTCGATGCTGCGGGTGGGGGAGATCCCGTGCTGTTCCAGCATCTGTTCTGGTTCTTTGGGCACCCGGAAGTTTACATCATGATACTGCCAGCGTTTGGGATCGTGTCAGCCATCATTCCAACGTTTGCGCGTAAACCGCTGTTTGGCTACGCCTCGATGGTATATGCCACTGCGGCCATCGCACTGCTTTCGTTTTTGGTTTGGGCCCACCATATGTTCATCGTCGGTCTACCGCTGACCGCCGAGCTGTTCTTCATGTACTCCACCATGCTGATCGCAGTGCCCACGGGGGTCAAGGTGTTCAACTGGGTGACCACGCTGTTTCGGGGGTCAATCAGTTTTGAACCACCCATGCTGTTTGCGCTGGCGTTCGTCGTGCTATTCACCATAGGCGGCTTTTCAGGGCTGATGCTGGCGATTGCCCCTGCCGATTTCCAGTACCACGACACCTATTTCGTAGTGGCACATTTCCACTACGTACTCGTGCCTGGCGCTATTTTCGCCATCATGGCAGGCGTGTACTACTGGTTACCCAAGTGGACGGGGCACTACCCCAACGAACGTCTAGCGCAGTGCCATTTCTGGTGCTCCATCATTGGCGTCAACCTGACTTTTTTCCCGATGCACTTCGCCGGGTTGGCAGGTATGCCAAGGCGTATTCCCGATTATGCGCTGCAGTTTGCCGACTTCAATCTGCTATCCAGCATTGGGGCGTTTTTCTTTGGTGCCTCACAGCTCCTTTTTGTACTTGTGGTCGTGCTCTGCGTGCGAGGCGGGCAGAAAGCCCCTGCGAAAGCTTGGGAAGGCGCCGTAGATTTAGAGTGGAGCGTGCCCAGCCCGGCGCCGTTGCATACGTTTGACACGCCTCCCGTCTTTCATCGTGCCCAAACTCATGACTAAGCAGTGAGTGTCGGCCTAGGTGGAGGTATGAGCATGGCTATCGAGGGGTATCAAGAAGCGGGAGTGAGAAAAACGGTCGTGCGAAGCGTGGCGGCCCTGGTGGGGATGTTTGCCTTTGCATTCGCCTTGGTGCCCCTCTACGACGTGTTTTGCAAGGTGACCGGGTTGAACGGCAAAGTCGATACTACTGCCCAGGCCATCGTACATGAGGAGGTCGATCAGTCGCGCTTCGTCACGATGCAGTTCATTACTCGTGGCAGTGCCGGTTTACCCTGGCAAATGAGCGTCGAAACGCGGCAAATGCGCGTTCATCCAGGGCAAACGGCAGAGGTGGATTTCACGTTCACCAACAACAGTGCCGTCGAGAGTTGGGGGCGAGCCGTGCCCAGCGTGTCTCCCTCCAGTGCCACGACACATTTACGCAAGGTCAGCTGTTTTTGCTTTCAAGAGCAGCAACTGCAGGGAGACGAACGGCTCACCATTCCGCTCGTTTTTCAGTTGGCCAGAGACCTGCCTGAAGAGATCAACACCATCACCTTGGTATACACCCTATACCCAGTACAGCGCATAGCGCTCCAGACGGACCAAAACAATAACTCGGCGGGGGATAACATATGAGCAGCGGCAGCTACTACGTTCCTGCTACCAGTCGGTGGCCCATTTTAGGTTCACTTGCGCTTGGCGCCATGATGGTGGGTATCGGTATTCAGTTGGTGCACGATACCGGAGCGCCACTGATGGTCATTGGTGTTCTGGGGGTAGTGAGTGTGATGGGTCTGTGGTTTCGCGATGTCATTCATGAATCCATGGGAGGCCTCTATGATGCTCAGATGGACCGGTCATTTCGCTGGGGGATGGGCTGGTTCATTTTTTCCGAGGTGATGTTTTTCGCCGCCTTTTTTGGTGCCTTGTTCTATATCAGAACCTTCACGTTGCCATGGCTCGGTGGTGAGGGGGCCAAAGGTGTATCAGCGCTGCTTTGGCCAGATTTCGTGCCGCAGTGGCCGCTGCTCAATCCGCCCGATGCGTCGGTATCAGGGCCGACCAGCGTGCTTAGCCCTTGGCAACTGCCTCTGGTCAATACGCTCATACTCGTGACGTCCAGTATCACGCTGACCGTCGCACACGAGGCTCTTAAACTAGGCTATCGGCAAACCTGTCGCAACTGGCTGGCGGGTACGGTGCTGTTGGGTATCTGCTTTATCGTCATTCAAGGTGTCGAGTATTACGAGGCTTATCACCACTATGGCATCACCTTGGAGGCGGGGATTTTCGGCGCTACCTTTTTCATACTCACGGGTTTCCATGGCCTTCATGTGATCATTGGCACTCTGATCTTGGCAAGCATGCTCGTGAGGATCGTCAAAGGCCACTTTGCTAACGATCACCATTTTGGCTTTGAAGCGGCCTGTTGGTACTGGCACTTCGTGGACGTGGTCTGGGTGGGGCTCTTTATTTTCGTCTATGTGTTCTAGGAGGCTATCCAAGCTCGCCTGATAAAAAGCCAATGAGAAGCAGTGCCACCAGCAGGCAAGCGAGAGCAATACGCCATTTCAGTGATATGAGCAGGCGCCTGGAAGTGCTGTCATCACGAAGCAAAAAGCCTGCGCCTGCAGCAAGGCTGGCCACCATTCCGATAAATACCACGGCGATGAGTAGTTTTAACCACATGATCAAGCCCTCTCGTTATCCAGTCAGACTTTATGCTTGGTATTTGTTCTGGGGTGTGGTGGTCACGCTCGGTCTCGTCTTAGGACTATGGCAGTGGGAGCGGGCGGATGACAAGCGCGAATTATTGGCCAGCAGAGCGGCTGCTCCTGTGATGATCGAGCCCACCGATACACCCGTCGAAGGCGCACAGGTACATTTACGTGGCAGATATCTGTCGGAGCATACGCTCTATTTAGACAATCGAATGACGGGAGGTCGGTTGGGCGTTGCGGTGCTTACACCGCTCAGAGATAGGTACGGGCAGCTATGGTTGGTTCAGCGAGGGTTTTTAGAAACGGGGCCCAGCCGAGAGGCACCCTCTACATCGACGCCTGTCGGCATGATCGACGTCTCTGGGGAGTGGCAGAATGCACAAGTGCAAGGCCCCCTTTATGGCGCTAATCGAGAGGGCGTCAGGCTTCAACAGCTTAGCCTTATGCCATGGGAGTCGACGCTAGGCGCATTCAGTCATCAAGGGTGGCTGCATGCAGAGGAGGGAGCCGGTACGCTGACACCTTGGTGGGAGCCAAGTGTGATGCCGCCCAGCCGTCATCTTGGCTATGCCGTGCAGTGGTGGGCGTTGGCCTTAACGGCTTTCATGATCATGCTGTTGGGTGGACACCGTTTGGTCGCCGACAATCGCGAACGCTATCTAGGAGGACGTTAATATGCCACCCCATCGTCCCGTACGCTATCCAAGAACCAAGCTGCTGCTACTGTTCGTGATTTTTGCTGCTCCCATTGTCACCGCTTGGGGGATGGTGACTTGGCATGTGGGCATTCCTCAAGCGAACACCGCCCATGGCCAAGTCACGCTAGACGTTCCTTCTTTACATGAATGGCCATTGACGTTGCCGGCGCCTGCCTCTGAGCGGTGGACGCTGGTATTCGATTGCGGCGCGCACTGTGAACAAAAGCAGGACGAGCTTTGGCGTTTACACCGCGCCTTGGGGCGGGAGGCACCACGCCTGCAGCGATTGAGAATCGGTGGGGAAGCCACTGCATTGCCGGGCGAAACGGTGACCAGTTGGCAACGTTCCCCTGCGTGGGGTGACGCCAGCAGCGTGTGGTTGTTCGACCCGATGGGTAGGCCCGCCCTTGCTTTTGACGACGCAACGGCTGCCGCCGACATCCTCGATGACATACGTCATTTGTTTAAAGTCAATCCACTATAGCCCGTGCCCGGCTACTCTTAGCCGTAAGGAACTATGATGCATAGCGACCCACAGCGCCGTCTTCGCTGGCTTGTATGGTTGACGTTGTCAGGTACGTTACTCACTGCCTGCGTGATATTGGTAGGTGCGTGGACGAGGTTGGTAGATGCGGGGTTAGGCTGTCCGGACTGGCCAGGTTGCTATGGAAAGCTCATCGTCCCCGATAGTGAACATGCGGCGCTCCAGCATCCTGATGCCCCGTTAGAACCTTTCAAAGCGTGGGTAGAAATGGCGCACCGCTACGTGGCGAGCTTTCTAGGCGTCATCGTGCTCAGCGTGGTGGCATTGGGTTGGCCACTGCGAACGCGTAAGGGGTATCCGTGGCGTCTCAGCCTGTCACTATTGCTCGTCATTCTCGTGCAAGGCGCGTTTGGTGCCTTTACCGTTACCCTCAAGCTGTGGCCGCAGGTGGTCACGCTTCACCTGCTGGGTGGACTCAGCGTTTTAATGGTGTTTTTCTGGTTGCATCTTCGGTTGCGCAGTATTCGGCAAGGAAGCGTTTCCTCGGGCGCTGCAGGCAACGTGCTCTGGTACGCTGCTGGCGGGGTACTAGTGCTTCAACTCGCGCTAGGCGGCTGGGTGACCAGTAACTACGCCGGTATTGCTTGCCAAGGATTTCCAACTTGTAACACGCAATGGTGGCCCAGTATGGATCTCAGTGAAGGGTTCCACCTAACACAAACCGTTGGTCCCAATTATCTTCATGGTCAATTGCATGCCGATGCCCGCACGGCGATTCACATGGTGCATCGGCTGGGGGCGCTTTTGTTGGGTATGACGCTACTGCTGCTCTGGTGGCGTTACCGGCACATCAAACAAGTCGCGAACGCACTGGTGGGGGTGCTGTGTGCCTATACGCTCCAAGTGGGACTAGGTGTCGCTAACGTGCTGTTGTGGCTGCCGCTTTGGCTAGCGTTACTCCATACCGCTGGCGCTATAGCACTCGTGTTGAGTCTTGGATGGGCTTGGTGGTGTTGGTGCTATCGTGTCAGTGTGCGGGAGATGGCGTACTCTATGCCACAGAGAGACGAGTTGGCTTCTCGTTACAGCTAAGCGTGGGTTTGGAGGCTTTAGAGGGGAGTGACAGTGAATGGTGTTGGTCTAACTCCGCTAATTAGGTGTACAATTCTCGTTAAGCTATTTATTTCCCAGTCAGTAGGGGCTTTATGAGTTCAACGGTTGCACTTTTACTGCTCGTCGTCGCCGTTTTGATCATTATCGGTTTGGGTGGCTATGCCTACAAGCTTCGTAATGAGGTGAAGCGCCGCGAGGCATTTCGTTTGGACGAAGAGCGTCGTGCCCAACAGAATAGCTTGGAAAATCTCGATTACGTCGTCAGTGCCCTCGTCCAAGAGCAGGTCGATATCACCGAGGGTTCTTGGCGCTGTAAAGTGTTACTCGAGATCATCGACCCAAGCCTTGCTGAGCGTCCTGAATTCCAAGCGTTTGCGGACGTCTATCATCGTACGCGTCACTTGAAGACTCACTCAGCACGTAAGCAGTTGACCCCTAGGGAAAGAATGAAAGAAGACAAGGAGCGGCTCGCCGTCGAAGACGAGATGCGCCCTGCGGTGCTTGCGGCTGCGGCGGCAGTGATTAAATGGCGCGCTAAAGGCCCCTCCGCTCTGCATTGAAATTTTTTTAATGCCAACGATGTCAGCTTTGCTATGCTGGTAGGGTCGGTATTGGCAAGAAGTTGATATCTCGGCATTGTTGCCTTCTAGCGCTGAAACGTTAATGATAGGCACCTTGTTCGTTTCATGGGATAGGGTTCCTAGACCTGAAACAGAACAGCGAAAAATGGATGCTCTCGCCATAAGAAGCATTGGATAGATTTGGTCTTTTAGACCATGTCAGCATTGGATCAAGAAGGAGTCTTGCATGAAAAAATCAACGACTGGCTTGCTCATCGGTTCTGCATTAGTCGTCGGCCTATCAGGCTGCGCTAGCTCGGCCTCTCAGTCTTCCAGCCAAGACGGCGCCAACAGCGGTCAAAGCTGGTATCAGCACCCGGCCGTTTGTGGTCTGGCGGGCAGCATCATCGGCGGCAGCATCGGCTACGCCACCAGCAGCAGCTCTGATGAAGACGCGGGCGCTGCGACGGGTGCCGCTGCGGGTGCTGCGATCGGCGGCCTGCTGTGTGCAGACCGTACGCCTGAGCCGGTAGCACCTCAGTGCCCGAGCTATGGCGAAGTGCCTGCTGGTGTTGCTGTTGATGCCGAAGGCTGCCCGCTGGACTCCGACGGTGACGGCGTGCCGGACTACCGCGACCAGTGCCCGGGTACCCCGGCTGGCGTCGAAGTCAATGCCAACGGTTGCCCGCTGGATTCCGATAACGACGGCGTTCCGGACTATCGCGACCAGTGCCCGGACACTCCAGCTGGTGTAGAAGTTAACGCCCTGGGCTGCCCGGCGAGCGTTGTGCTGCGTGAAGTCAACTTCGAGTTTGACTCTGCTCAGCTGACTGCCAACGCGCAAAACGTTCTGAACGGCGTTGCTGAGCGTTTGGTGAACAATCCTGACGTACGTGTCAGCATTGAAGGCCACACCGATGCTCGTGGTTCTGACCAGTACAACAAGGATCTGTCACAGCGTCGTGCAGAGTCTGTGGCTGCTTACCTGAATCAGCGCGGCGTAGAAGCTGACCGCATGCGTGCGATTGGTTACGGTGAAGAGCGTCCGGTAGCGACTAACGACACTGAAGAAGGTCGTTTCCAGAACCGTCGCGTAGAACTGGATGAGTGGAACTAATCCACTCGACTGTACCCTCAATGGGTAGTGTCGTCGGCGTCAGCGTCGACGACACCCTTTGATACAGAACGGGAGGCTCATGCCTCCCGTTTTATTTTACGATGTCATAAAGTCTGATAGGCTTGGCAGCCTTTAATACGTGCTGAACACCCCCGACCATTGATAGCGAAATGTGATCCTTGGTATGGATCACCACTGCGCTCAAGGAATACTTGAATGCCCATAGTGACACTGCCGGATGGCAGCCAAAGAACGTTCGAAGCACCCCTCTCTATTATGCAGCTAGCAGAGTCCATTGGCCCTGGTTTGGCCAAGGCCTGCGTGGCGGGCAAAATAGACGGTGTGCTGGTGGATGCCGCTGACATCATCGAGCAGGATGCCGACGTTTCCATCATTACTGCCCGTGATGAAGAGGGTTTAGAGATTATTCGTCACTCGTGTGCCCATTTGATTGGTCACGCAGTGAAGCAGCTTTACCCAGAGGCCAAAATGGCCATTGGGCCTGTGATCGATGATGGCTTCTATTACGACATCGATTTTGGTAAATCGGTAACGCCTGAAGACATGGACGCCATCGAAAAGCGCATGCAAGCGCTGATCGATCATGAGTACGATGTCATTCGAGAGTACGTTGATCGCGATCAGGCGATGGCTACCTTCGAAAAGCGGGGTGAAACCTACAAGCAGGAAATCATCCGCGGCATTCCGGAAGGCGCAACGATCCGTTTGTACCATCATGAGGAGTACACGGATATGTGCCGTGGCCCTCACGTTCCCAATACGCGTCATTTGAAGGCCTTCAAATTGACGAAGTTGGCCGGTGCTTACTGGCGTGGCGATGCTTCCAACCCAATGCTGACCCGTATCTATGGAACGGCGTGGGGCGATAAAAAGCAGTTAAAGGCCTACTTGAAGCGCCTGGAAGAAGCGGAAAAACGCGATCACCGCAAGTTGGCGCGGAAGATGGACTTGTTCCACCTTCAAGAAGAAGCGCCGGGTATGGTCTTTTGGCACCCTAATGGCTGGACCATGTACCAAGCGTTAGAAGAGTACATGCGCAACATTCAGCGTGAGCACGGCTATCAAGAGATCAAAACGCCCCAGGTGGTGGATCTGTCGCTGTGGAAGAAATCGGGTCACTGGGGGCATTACAGTGAGCTAATGTTCACCACTGAGTCTGAAAAGCGTGAATACGCGGTCAAGCCGATGAACTGCCCGTGTCACGTTCAGGTGTTCAATCAAGGCCTCAAAAGCTACCGTGACCTTCCGCTGCGCTTGGCAGAATTTGGTAGCTGTCACCGCAATGAACCTTCGGGTTCCCTGCATGGTCTGATGCGAGTGCGCGGCTTTACTCAAGACGATGCCCATATTTTCTGCACGGAAAGTCAGATTCAGGCCGAGGCCGAGGCCTTCATTGCGCTAACGCTGCAAGTTTATAAAACGCTGGGTTTTGAAGACGTCGAGCTCAAGCTATCTACGCGTCCCGAAGACTTTCTGGGTGAAGCCGAGATGTGGGATCGGGCCGAGCAGGGGCTTGAGGCAGCGCTCAATGCGACTGGTTTGGCGTGGGAGCTGCAGCCGGGCGAAGGGGCTTTCTATGGTCCTAAAATTGAATTTGCGTTAAGAGATTGTCTGAATCGTGTTTGGCAGTGTGGTACTCTTCAGCTAGATTTTAACTTGCCAGGGCGTTTAGGGGCGCAATACGTCGACGAAGACGGTACGCGTAAAACCCCTGTGATGCTGCATCGTGCTATTCTGGGATCCTTTGAGCGATTCCTGGGTATACTGATCGAGCATTATGCAGGCGCAATGCCGTTATGGTTGGCACCGCAGCAAGCGGTTCTCATGACCATTACCGATGCGCAGCGTGATTATGCGCTCGATTTAGAGCAGCGCCTGCAAAAAAGTGGCTTACGGATCAAGGCGGACTTGAGGAACGAGAAGATCGGCTTTAAAATCCGTGAGCATACGTTACAGAAAGTTCCCTATCTCCTTGTGGTAGGAGATAAGGAAGTCGAAGCTGACTCAGTGGCCGTGCGAACTCGCAGCGGCGAAAACCTCGGTACCATGACCGTCGATGAATTCATCGAACGTTTTAGTGCAGAGCGAGCAGCCCTGGCGACATCGTCAATTGCCTAAGGAGACGGAGCGATCAAGCGAAGCAATCAGCGCGGGCGTCCACAAGACAAGCGCCCACCAATGAACGAGCGTATTACCGAAGAAGAAGTGCGTTTAATCGATGCCGACGGTGAGCAGTTGGGCGTAGTGCCCACCACTGAGGCTCTTGAACGTGCGGAAGCAGCCGGTTTAGATCTCGTGCAAATTTCGAATGCCGATCCGATCGTTTGTAAGATCATGGATTATGGCAAATTCGTTTTTGAGACCAAAAAGCAAAAAGCGGCTCAAAAGAAGAAGCAAAAGCAAATCCAGGTCAAGGAAGTCAAATTCCGTCCTGGCACCGACGAAGGCGATTATCAGGTGAAACTCAAAAACCTGACCCGCTTCTTGGAAGGTGGTGACAAGGGTAAGGTCACATTGCGCTTCCGCGGTCGTGAAATGGCGCACCAAGACATCGGTCGTAAGCTGATGGAACGGATTGCGTCAGACCTGGAAGAGATCGGAGCGGTGGAGTCTTTCCCGAAAATGGAAGGCCGCCAGATGATCATGATTCTTGCCCCGAAAAAGAAGTGATCCAACGGCGAAGTCAACGGGCTAGCGCTTAGGCGCTAGTCGGCCCTGGGTTTTCTAAAAAATATCGAGCGGAGTTTTCTCATGCCGAAAATCAAAAGCAACAGCGGCGCTGCCAAGCGCTTCAAAAAGACTGCGAATGGCTTCAAGCATAAACAGTCTTTCCGTAGCCACATCTTGACCAAGAAGTCGACCAAGCGTAAGCGTCAGCTGCGTGGCATGAAGCAGATCCATGCTTCCGACAAAGCGCTGATCCAGCGCATGCTGCCGAACCTGTAAGGTCGAATTTTCTTATCTGAGTGCCTCTAGCCTCAGTCATAAAGTCAGGAGTGTGTTATGACCCGTGTTAAGCGTGGCGTAGTTGCCCGTCGTCGCCATAAAAAAGTTCTGAAGCAGGCCAAAGGTTACTATGGTGCACGTTCGCGTGTTTTCCGTGTAGCCAAACAGGCTGTTATCAAAGCCGGTCAGTATGCGTACCGTGACCGCCGCAACCGCAAGCGCCAATTCCGTGCGCTGTGGATTCAGCGTATTAACGCTGGTGCGCGCATCAACGGCATGTCTTACAGCCGCTTCGTTGGCGGTCTGAAGAAAGCCGGTATTGAAATCGACCGTAAAGTATTGGCCGACCTGGCAGTACACGAAAAAGCAGCATTTGCTGCTATCGTGGAAAAAGCCAAGGCTGCCCAATAAGGTCATTTGCACTGAGCTGATGCCAGTGTGAAATGACAGAGGTCATTTCAGTGTGACCCATGCAGGGGAAGAGCAGCCGCTCTTCCCCTGTTTTTTTGTCACCTTCAACATGCCAGCCATCCTCAGAGATGGAATCGCTTAATTCGGAGTAAATCGGATGGATCACCTTCCTACTCTGGTGTCAGAGGCCCGCGATGCTATTCAAGCTGCGCAGAGCGTCTCAGCGCTAGATGAGTTGCGCGTACGTTACTTAGGTAAGAAAGGCGAAGTGACGGCCTTGTTGAAAGGGCTGGGCAAGCTGTCGGCAGAAGAGCGCCCTGCGGCTGGCGAGCAAATCAATCAGGCCAAGCAGACGCTGTCGAGTGAGATCGATGCCAAGCGTCAGCAACTGGAGAGCGAAGCGCTCAATGCCCGCTTAGCGGCTGAGCGAATTGACGTCACGTTACCTGGTCGAGGCCAAGAGAGCGGCGGGCTTCACCCCGTTACCCGTACGCTGGAGCGTATCGAAGGGTTGTTTACGCGTATTGGTTACGATGTGGCCGTGGGTCCCGAGATCGAAGACGACTATCACAATTTCGAAGCGCTCAATATTCCTGCTCACCATCCGGCGCGCGGAATGGCGGATACCTTTTATTTCGATGCGACTCGCCTGTTACGCACTCATACGTCTCCGGTGCAAGTGCGCACCATGAAGAGCAGTGAGCCGCCCATTCGTATCGTCTGCCCTGGGCGCGTCTACCGTAGCGATTCGGACTTGACCCATACACCCATGTTCCATCAGGTCGAAGGTTTGCTGGTGGATGAAGGCGTCAGTTTTGCCGACTTGAAGGGAACGATCGAAGATTTCCTGCAGGCGTTCTTCGAGCGTGACGATTTGTCGGTTCGCTTTCGCCCCTCGTACTTCCCCTTCACGGAGCCCTCTGCTGAGGTCGATATTCAGTGCGTGATGTGTAGCGGTCATGGCTGTCGTGTCTGCTCCCATAGCGGCTGGTTGGAAGTCATGGGTTGCGGCATGGTTCACCCTGAGGTATTTCGGCACTCCGGTATCGATACCGAGCGCTATACGGGTTTTGCCTTTGGGATGGGCGCTGAACGTTTGGCGATGCTTCGATACGGCGTTAATGATCTGCGCTTGTTCTTTGAAAACGATCTGCGCTTTCTTCGTCAATTCACCTAAGACCGCTGCCAGCGACGGGAATCAACATGAAATTTTCAGAACAGTGGCTGCGTGAATGGATAGCTCCGCAGCTGGAAACGCAGGCCATGGCCGACCAGATCACCATGGCGGGCCTTGAAGTAGATGCCGTTGAGCCGGTCGCCGCTGCTTTTAGCGGTGTGGTCGTGGCTGAAGTGCTGACCAAAGAGAAGCATCCCGATGCCGATAAGCTCAATGTCTGTACCGTCAATGACGGCACGGGTGAGCCTGTGCAAGTGGTGTGTGGTGCGCCCAACGTCGACGTAGGGCAGAAAATTCCCTTTGCCCAGGTGGGGGGTGTTTTGCCAGGGGATTTCAAAATCAAGAAAGCCAAGCTGCGTGGCGTTGAATCCCGCGGCATGATCTGCTCGGCTTCAGAGTTGGGGTTGGAGGAGGAAACCTCTCCAGGCATTCTGGTACTGCCCGAGTCGGCGCCGGTTGGTACGCCTTTCCGTGACTACATGCAGCTCGATGATATGACCATCGAGGTGGATTTAACGCCGAACCGCGGCGACTGCCTCAGCATCAAAGGGCTGGCCAGAGAAGTCGGCGTCCTTAACCGTCTGCCGGTGCACGGTCCGGACATGACCGAGGTCGAAGCCACCATCGATACGACTTTCCCCGTTGTGGTCGATGCGCCAGAGCAGTGCCCTCGCTACGTGGGGCGGGTGATCGAAGGCGTGAAAGTGGATGCCGAAACACCGCTCTGGATGGTCGAGCGCCTGCGTCGCAGCGGCGTGCGCTCCATCGATCCGGTGGTGGATGTCACCAACTACGTCATGCTAGAGCTTGGCCAGCCGTTACACGCATTCGATCGCGATCATTTGCAGGGCGGTATTACCGTGCGTCTGGCCAAAGACGCCGAACGCTTGACGTTGTTGGATGGCCAAGAGGTCGCTTTGCGCCCCGAAACGCTCGTCATTGCCGATGAGCGAGGCCCTCTGGCGATGGCTGGTATCATGGGAGGCGAGAACTCTGGGGTTAGCGCAAATACACAGACTATTTTCCTAGAGTCGGCGTTCTTTGCGCCGCTTGCGATTGCTGGGCAGGCGCGCTCTTACGGGCTGCACACCGATGCATCGCACCGTTTCGAACGTGGCGTCGATCCTGAGCTCCCCGTCATGGCAGTCGAGCGTGCCACACAGCTTCTGTTGGAGATCTGTGGTGGTCAGGCGGGGCCGGTGGTAGAGACCGTTAGCGAGGAACACTTGCCCGCACCGCGCGCGATTACGCTGCGTGAAGCTCGTCTTGAAAGCGCGCTTTCCAAGCGGCTATCGGCGGACGATGTGACCGATATTCTCCAGCGTCTTGGGCTGGCCGTCGATAAGCAGGCGGAAGGTTGGTCGGTGGTCGCGCCTAGTTGGCGATTTGACGTCGCCATCGAGGAAGACCTCATCGAAGAAGTGGCGCGTATTCATGGCTACAACAAACTACCGGTGCGTCGTCCCGCCGCCCGATTGGCGCTGCGATCCGCGAACGAAGCCAGCTTGACCCAGTCACAGTTGCGTAACCAAATGGTCGCCCGCGGCTTCCAAGAAGCAGTGACGTACAGCTTCGTTGCACCTGATCTGCAGGCTGCAATGCTACCCGACGCGGTTTCTCCCGTGCTCGCTAACCCGATCTCATCGGATCTGTCGGTGATGCGTGCCAGTCTCTTCCCCGGTTTGGTGCGAGCGCTCGAGCACAACCTGAATCGTCAGCAGACGCGTGTGCGTATTTTTGAAACGGGCTTGGTGTTCAATGGGCCGTTGGATCACTTGACTCAGGTGCCGATGATGGGCGCACTGGTTTGTGGTGGTCGCGAGGCGGAAGGGTGGAATGGTGCCAAGGCGCAGGTGGACTTCTATGACCTGAAGGGCGATCTAGAGAGTCTACTGGCCATGGGCGGCGCTCAGGACGAGTGGCGCTTCGAACCCGGAGAGCACCCTTCGCTGCACCCAGGGCAAACAGCGCAGCTCTTCCACCAGGGTAAGCCAGCAGGCTGGATTGGTACGCTACATCCGCAAGTGCGAGCGACATTGGGCCTCAAGGTCGATGCCGTGCTGTTCGAGGTCCGTTTGGATGCGCTGAGCCAAGGGGCGATTCCGGCGTTCGAACCGCTGTCCCGCTATCCAGAGGTGCGTCGTGACTTGGCGTTCATCCTCAAAGATGCCACGCCAGTGCAAGCGCTGTTGGATTGCGCTAAAGCCAAGGCAGGGGATTACCTGAAAGACATAAAGCTATTTGATGTCTATGCTGGTAAAGGCGTGGCCGAAGGTTATAAGAGCATTGCATTGGGCTTGACCTGGCAACACGCTTCGCGCACGCTAAATGATGAAGAAATCAATCAGTTGGTCGACTCGATCATTACTAACGTGCGAGCCGAATTAGATGCCGAACTTCGCGGCTAACTAAGCTATGCCATGACACGACGCTTATCACGTTCTTGGCAATGCGTATGCTACATGGAGGAGCCCTATGGGTGCGTTGACCAAAGCAGAGCTAGCTGAGCATTTACACACAGAGCTGGCGCTGTCGAAGCGAGAAGCAAAAGCGATGGTAGAGGCGTTCTTTGAAGAAATTCGCGCCTGTTTGCGTGAGAACGAACAGGTGAAACTGTCGGGCTTTGGCAACTTTGACCTACGTGATAAGCGTGAGCGGCCAGGACGAAACCCCAAGACCGGTGAGGAGATTCCCATTTCTGCTCGGCGTGTCGTCACGTTTCGCCCCGGTCAGAAGCTCAAGCAGCAGGTGGAGCGCTACGCGAGTAGCCAGTAGTATCACCCTGCCATGGCTGCCCAACGAAAAGGAGTGCCGTCAGGCACTCCTTTTTTGCATCACTCATATGGGCATCTGGATGTGTCGCAATGAGTGCGAAGTTAAATACCGCGTCCTTCAATCAGCCAAGTGATCACGACTTTAATGACGTAGCCCAGCATGCCAGCGCCTAGCACGACAAACAGCATGATCGTGCCAAACTTGCCAGCGTTCGATTTTTTGGCCAAATCCCAAATGATGAAACACATAAAGATGATCAAGCCACCCACCATGATGGGCGTGATCCATGTCTCGAAGGCCTGCTGCATAAGCGCTCCTGTTGCGCAATTGTCGAAGCCCCACGTGGGGCGTGCGTCGTTTTTGCCAGTCGTGTTAATATTTGAGCAAATTCATCAGGTATTTGTCGACTGAACTTTGTGGAGATCACAACGTAAGGTGCGACACCATTGCCTAGGAGTAGAACAATGCCGACGTTAACCATTCTGGTGGGCACCATGTATGGCGGTGCATTGGATGTGGCGGAACAGGTCAAGCCTCTGTTTGAACAGGCTGGTTATGCTGTCGACATCTCTGAGCAGCCAACGGTTGAGGATATTACCCAGAGAAATGACCTGACCCTGTTTTGTGTTTCGACCACCGGCAGTGGGGATTTTCCCGGTAATTTCGTTCCCTTTGTACGCAGCCTGAAAGACCAAAGCCCTTCACTTACAGGATTGCGTTATGGCCTCATTGCGCTAGGTGACAGCTCCTATGGGGACACGTTTTGCGGCGCGGGCCGGGCGCTGGATGACCTCCTTCAAGACCACGGTGCTCAACGGTTAGGTGAGCGTCTTGAAATCGATGCCATGGAAACCTTCATGGCCGATGATGCTGCGCTACCTTGGGTCGAGGAGTGGATCGAAGCTCAGCAGCTGAAGGTCGTTTAACATGCAGCGAGCGCTTTACTCCCCTGAGCGGGTCAGCGTGGCACTGGGGTTGTGCATCGTGATGCTGTCCGCATTGCCACGTTACATGGCGGGCGGGCACGAAACTCGCCAGACGCTACTGCTGATGGCTTTGGTGTTCGTAGCAGGTGCTGCCATCTTTCAGTGGAAGATGTTGTCACTTGAAGCCCGGCAAGCAGTGCCGCCATTGCTTAAGCGCTTGGCCATGATGCTGGTGTTGGGGGCTTTGGTAATGGGAGCCTGGCATGCCGTGTTTACCGAATGGATCAGTTGGCAGGTCTTCATCTCCCACGCGACGACCTGTGGCCTCCTGCTGCATGCGGTATCGTTATGGTGGCCAGCGCGTGACGCGTGAGTTTTTGTCCTGCTAACCCCTTGTATTTGATGCTCGTGCCCCCATCTTGCGAGCATGGCGCTTGCCACCATGCGTCAGGGTTCTTAAAATTGACTCCTTGAATATATTTTACGCAACTAACACAACGCCCAGCCGCTAGAGGACAATTCATGCAAGTTTCCGTCGAGACGACCTCCCAGATCGAACGCCGTATCACTATTCAGGTGCCGGCAGCAGATATCGACGAGGCCGTCAGCGCTCGCTTGAAAGACACCGCGAAAAACGTTCGCTTGAACGGTTTCCGCCAAGGCCGGGTGCCAATGGCCGTCGTGCGTCAGCGCTATGGCGACAGCGTGCGCAATGAAGTGGTAGGCGAAGTGATGCGTGAACGCTACGTGCGTGCGATCACTGAAGAAGGCCTCAATCCTGCTGGTTTCCCGCAGATCGAGCCAAAAGTAAATCAAGAAGGCAAAGATCTCGAGTTCGTTGCCATCATGGAAATCTATCCGCAGGTCGAACTGGCGTCTATCGAAGGCACTGAGGTTGAGCGTCCGGTGGTTTCCGTTAGCGACGCCGATGTCGATGAAATGATCGACACGCTGCGTAAGCAAAACGCCGCGTGGGAAGAGGTTGACGCGGCCGCAGCGGATGGCGACCAAGTCACCATCGACTTCCAAGGTTTCTTGGGTGACGAGCCGTTCGAGGGTGGTAGCGCTGAAGGCCACGCGTTGGTCATCGGTTCCAATAGCTTCATTCCGGGCTTCGAAGAGCAGCTGATCGGTGCCAAAGCGGGCGAAGAGAAAACCATCTCTGTAACGTTCCCGGAAGATTACCAAGCCGAGCACCTTGCCGGTCAGGATGCGACTTTCAAAGTTACCGTCCACAAAGTCAGCACTCAGAAGTTGCCGGAAGTGAATGCAGCGTTCATCGAGCGTTTTGGCGTAGAAGGTGGTGACGAGACCAAATTCCGCGCTGAGATTAAAAAGAACATGACACGTGAGGCGTCACAGGCGGTCGATAATCGTGTGAAGCAGCAGGTATTGGACGCCCTCAAAAAGGCGAACGACATTCCTGTTCCCAGCGCGCTGGTTCAGCAAGAGACTGACGGCATGAAGCGTCAGGCAGCTCAGCAGTTCGGTTTGGGTGAAGACTTTGATGTCAGCCAACTGCCGAACGAGCTGTTCGAAGAGCAGGCCAAAGGTCGTGTTCAAGTCGGTCTGCTGTTGGCTGAAGTGATCAAAGCCCACGAGCTTGACGCTGACGACGCTGAGATCAAAGCGAAGGTCGAAGAGCTGGCCGAGCAATATCAAGACCCCTCCGAAGTGGTGGAGTACTACATGGGTAACGAGCAGCTGAAGACCCAGGTAAAATCTGCCATTCTCGAAGAGAAAGCCGTCGATAAGCTGCTTGAGCAAACGAACGTAAAAGACGTGGAAATGTCTTACCAGCAAGCGCTGGCTGCCGCTCAGCAACAGGCTGAGCAAGATGAGAACGAAGAGGGCGAACAGGCAAGCGCCTGATCTCATCGCGTGGCGCACCCTGCTGGGGTGCGCTTTTCCCTTACCGGACGCAAGGAATCACCCGAATGAGTGAGTTTGATATTCAAAACGCCGGCGGTTTAGTGCCCATGGTGGTTGAGCAGAGCGCCAAAGGGGAAAGAGCCTACGACATTTACTCGCGTCTTCTCAAAGAGCGCGTGATTTTCCTGGTAGGCCCGGTAGAAGATTACATGGCCAACCTTGTCGTGGCGCAGCTGCTGTTTCTTGAGTCTGAGAATCCTGATAAGGATATTCATCTTTACATTAACTCGCCCGGTGGCTCGGTGACGGCAGGGATGTCCATCTACGACACCATGCAGTTCATCAAGCCGGATGTCTCCACCGTGTGTATCGGTCAAGCGGCTAGCATGGGCGCACTCCTGCTCACCGCGGGTGCAGCAGGCAAGCGTTACTGCCTGCCTAATTCCCGTGTAATGATTCACCAGCCGCTCGGTGGTTACCAAGGCCAAGCATCGGATATCGAGATTCACACCCGTGAAATTCTCGGTATTCGTGAAAAACTGAATCAAATCCTGGCCCATCACACCGGTCAAGAGATTGAGAAAGTGGCCCAAGATACCGACCGCGACAATTTCATGAGCGCCAATAAGGCCAAAGAGTACGGCTTGATTGACGCAGTGCTGGATAAGCGGCCTACATCCTGATAGCGTGATAGGATTCTGCTTTTCTAACGAGCTTTTAAGGCGGCGTCAGCCGCCGCAGTGACAGAGGTACGCGAATGGCCGACGGCAAAGGCAAGGACGAAGGTGGCAAACTGCTCTACTGCTCGTTTTGTGGCAAAAACCAAAACGAAGTACGTAAGCTGATTGCCGGCCCGTCCGTGTATATCTGCGATGAGTGTGTCGACTTATGTAATGACATCATTCGCGAAGAAGTTCTCGAAGCCGATGCCGAGAGCGATGAGGAGCGTTTACCTACGCCCCGCGAAATACGTCATACATTGGACGACTACGTCATCGGACAAGACCGCGCCAAAATGGTGCTGTCCGTAGCGGTGTATAACCACTACAAGCGTCTGAAGTCAGAAGTGCGTGAAGGCGATGTGGAGCTAGGTAAATCCAACATCCTGCTGATTGGTCCGACGGGCAGCGGTAAAACGCTCCTCGCCGAAACCATGGCGCGGCTACTGAATGTACCTTTTACCATTGCTGATGCAACGACGCTGACCGAAGCAGGTTACGTGGGTGAAGATGTTGAAAACATCATCCAAAAGCTGCTTCAGAAGTGTGACTACGATGTCGAGAAGGCCGAGCGCGGCATTGTTTACATCGATGAAATCGACAAGATCTCGCGCAAATCGGACAATCCGTCGATTACCCGTGATGTCTCTGGCGAAGGCGTGCAACAGGCGCTGTTGAAGCTGATTGAAGGCACGACGGCCTCTGTTCCTCCGCAAGGGGGGCGCAAGCATCCTCAGCAGGAGTTTGTCCAGGTAAATACGGCGAATATCTTGTTCATCGTCGGCGGTGCGTTTGCGGGTCTCGATAAAGTGATTCGTGATCGTGCCGAGAAAGGCGGGATTGGCTTCAACGCCAGCGTCAAGAGCAAAGAGTCCTCTCGCGGTGTGGGAGAGCTGTTGGCAGATGTCGAACCTGAAGATCTGGTCAAGTTCGGTTTGATCCCAGAGTTCGTCGGTCGTCTGCCCGTTATCGCCACGTTGACCGAACTCACCGAAGATGCACTGGTGCAAATCTTGACCGAGCCCAAAAACTCGCTGATCAAGCAATACGCCAAGCTCTTCGAGATGGAAGACGTCACGCTGGAGTTTAGAGACGATGCGCTGAAAGCCGTGGCGGCGAAAGCCATGGAGCGTAAAACCGGCGCGCGTGGCCTTCGCTCCATACTAGAGTCGGTTCTGCTCGACACGATGTATGAAATTCCATCCTTGGAAGGGGTGAGCAAAGTCGTCATCGATGGCTCGGTTATCGCTGGCGAAAGCGAGCCACTGTTGATCTACTCGCAGCAGGAAGAAGCCCGGGTCGACGGCACCGACGGCTAACCCCGACGTGCGTGCCACGGCCTAGCTCTCCACCGCTGGTGCCAAACCAAGGGGTCGCCTAGGCGGCCCCTTGTTGTTAACACACGACTTGAAATGGCTGATCAGCACGCAGTGAGCGTGTCCTGCCATGCCCTTTCACACTGTGAGGTACTTGGCTAAGTACCGTTCAAGTACTCATCCGAATTTGAGGAACGTCTGCGATGCAGCAGAACGCCGATCAGACACAATGTCTACCCCTGTTGCCATTGCGGGATGTCGTAGTGTACCCGCAAATGGTTATTCCGCTTTTTGTTGGTCGCGAAAAGTCCATTCAGGCCCTGGAAGCCGCAATGGAAGCCGACAAGCGTGTACTGCTGGTGGCTCAGCGAGAAGCCTCACAGGATGATCCTGACAATGCGGACCTCTACGCGATGGGGACCGTTGCTGACATCATGCAGCTGCTGAAACTGCCAGATGGTACCGTCAAGGTTTTGATCGAGGGCAGCTTCCGCGCTGATGTCATCGATATCGAAGAAAACGAGGTGGGCTACACCCAAGCGCATTTAACGCCGCGTGAAAGCGAGCCGCTCACCAGCCGTGAGCAGGAGGCGCTGGTGAGAGTGCTGCTGAATCAGTTCGAGCAGTACGTCAAACTCTCCAAGAAAGTCCCCAACGAAGTGCTGAACTCGCTCTCCGGCATCGAAGATCCGAGTCGGCTGGTGGATACCATCTGCGCCCACCTGTCGCTGAAAATTGGTGACAAGCAGGAGCTGCTCGAGATGGATCGCGTACGTGACCGTATCGAGCACTTGATGGCGCTGATCGAGTCTGAAATCGATCTGCTCCAGGTAGAAAAGCGCATCCGCTCGCGTGTCAAAGAGCAGATGGAGAAAACGCAGCGCGAGTATTACCTTAACGAGCAAATGAAGGCCATCCAGAAAGAGATGGGTGAGCTGGATAACGTGCCCAATGAGGCAGAAAAGTACGAACAGGCGATCAAAGAGTCCGGCATGCCCAAAGAGGCATCTGAAAAAGCGACGCAAGAGCTCAACAAGCTCAAGATGATGGCGTCGAACTCTGCTGAGGCGACCGTAGTGCGTTCGTATCTGGACTGGCTCATCGCCGTGCCGTGGAAAAAACGCACGCGGGTCAAGCATGACTTGGTCAAAGCACAAGAAGTGCTCGACGCGGATCATTACGGTTTGGAAGAGGTCAAGGCGCGCATTCTTGAGTACCTGGCAGTCCAAAAGCGCGTGCGAAAACTGAAGGGGCCGGTGCTTTGTTTGGTGGGGCCGCCTGGTGTGGGGAAAACCTCATTGGGGCAGTCCATTGCCCGTGCGACCAATCGTAAGTACGTTCGCCTGGCGCTGGGTGGCGTGCGCGATGAGTCGGAGATTCGTGGCCATCGTCGTACCTACATTGGTTCGCTCCCCGGTAAGCTGATGCAGCGCATGAGTCGTGCCGGTGTGAAAAATCCGCTGTTCCTGTTGGATGAAGTGGACAAGCTGGGAATGGACCATCGGGGAGATCCCGCCTCCGCGCTGCTGGAGGTGTTGGATCCCGAGCAGAACAGCAGCTTTAGCGACCATTACCTCGAGCTGGACTACGATCTCTCCGAGACGCTGTTTATCTGCACGGCGAACTCGATGAACATTCCAGGCCCGCTGCTGGATCGTATGGAGATCATCCGCCTGCCCGGCTACACCGAAGATGAGAAGCTGGCCATCGCCAAGCGCTACCTGCTGCCAAAACAGCTGGAAGCCAACGGTTTGGAAGAGCAAGAGTTGGCACTCGGTGACGATGCGCTACTGGAGCTCGTACGCTACTACACCCGTGAAGCGGGTGTGCGGGAGCTTGAACGTCAAATCGCCAAAGTGTGTCGCAAGGTACTGCGCGAGCGCCTTGAAGCCGAGCGCACCTCGAAAGACAAAGCCGGTAGCAAGCTGCAGGCTCCGCAACTCTTGTCTGCCGATCAGATCGAAACCTATGCGGGTGTCCGTCGCTACAGCTACGGTTTGGCAGAGCAAGAGGATCAGGTAGGCCGAGTCACCGGCTTGGCATGGACGTCCGTGGGCGGCGAGCTGCTCAATATCGAATCGGTCGTCACGCCAGGAAAAGGTCGCATCAATAAAACCGGCTCTTTGGGCGATGTCATGAAAGAGTCGGTGAGTGCTGCTCAGACGGTGGTCAAGGCGCGAGCCGATGCCTATGGTATCGACCCTCAGCGTTTCGAGAACGAGGACCTGCATATCCACGTGCCTGAAGGTGCAACGCCCAAAGATGGGCCTAGCGCGGGTATCGCCATGGTGACAGCCATTGTCTCGGCCTACACGCAACGCCCGGTACGCTGCGATGTGGCCATGACAGGTGAGGTCAACCTCCGGGGCGAAGTGCTGCCGATTGGTGGTCTAAAGGAGAAATTGCTGGCGGCCCGGCGGGGTGGTATAAAGACCGTCCTAATCCCTGAGGAAAATCGTCGAGATCTCAAGGAAGTACCGGAGAATATCAAAGGAGCACTTGATATTCGTCCCGTACGGTGGATAGATGACGTGCTGGCGGTTGCGCTGGCGGAGAACGTGACCGAAGGGGCCACGCTAAAAGGCGCCGATAAGTCGTTCAGTACAAATGCTGTTGCAAGCACCCATTAAGCATTAAAGCACCTTCCGCTTTAATTTTACTTAATAAATTTGCCCAATGCCTTGAGCAGCGGGCATTTCACGGCCCGGTCGCTTGACAGGTGTTTCAAGGCATTGCTATAAAACGCAGCTATGCTTTGAGGTTGATGCACTCGGTGACCGTGCCGTTCAGAGCCATTTTTTGAAACAGTTAAGGGGTGAAGTGTGAATAAGTCCGAGCTGATTGAAGCTATTGCCGCGTCTGCAGATATTCCGAAAGCAGCGGCAACCCGCGCATTGGATGCCATGGTGGAGTCTGTCACCGATAGCCTCAAAAAAGGCGAGAGTGTTTCTCTGGTCGGTTTTGGTACTTTCGCAATCAAAGAGCGTGCTGCACGTACCGGCCGTAACCCGCAAACGGGCCAGCCCATCGAAATCAGCGCCGCCAAAGTACCCAGCTTTAAAGCCGGTAAAGCGCTGAAAGACGCCGTCAACTAATTGGCACGCGTTTGCTGTAACCTAATGGGCGCATCGCATCCGCGATGCGCCCATGTTCTTTTCTGGCCCGATGATTTGGGCAATAGATGGCTTTGATGATCTGAGGCTAGCATGCTGCAAAGTATACGAGATGGCTCCAGAAGCTGGGGTGCCAAGATAATTATCGGTCTCATGGTGGCGGCCATGGCACTGTTTGGCGTGGAATCGCTGTTTAGCGTGTTTGGTAGCGACCCCAACGAAGTCGCCAGCGTGAATGGTGAACCCATTATGCGCCAAGACGTCGAGCTGGGCGTTCAGCGTGCACTGCGTTCTGGCCAGGTGCCGCCCGAGCAAGAGCGAGCGCTGCGCAATGACATGCTCGACCAGCTCATTACCCAAACCTTGCTGACCCAATACGCCGAAGACGGCGGTTTTCACGTCTCCGATGCACAGTTGGATCAAATGATCGTCAGCCTGCCGGAGTTTCATGACCAAGACGGGCGTTTTTCGGCCGAGCTGTTCCGTAACCGTCTCGCTGGCGCCGGTTACACGCCACTCTCATTTCGAGAAGAACTGAGAGTCGATATCAAACGTCAGCATTTACAGCAGGGGCTTGCGTTTAGCGATTTCAGTCTACCCAGTGAAGAGCAGCGCTTGGCCGATCTGCAGCGTCAGCAGCGCGATTTTCGCTACGTTATGCTGAATGCAGAAGATGTCGAGATCGACGTCAACGTCACCGACGAACAGATGCAGGCGTACTACGATGCCAACCAGTCACGTTTCGAGCGTCCTGAACAGGTGCGCGTCGAGTACGTGTTGATCGATCGCCAAGCTATGGCGGACGACGTCGAGGTGGACGAGCAGGCGCTTCGGGAAGCGTGGCGCGAGCAGAACCAAAGCGCTGACCGTCGTGTATCACACATCATGGTGACCTTCGGCGATGAGCGGAGTCGCGAAGAAGCTGAAGCGCTGGCGAGCGAAGCGCTTGCGTCATTGGAAGAGGGCGAAAGTTTTGCGGATACCGCGGCGCGCTACTCGGACGATACGGCCAGTGCCGAGGACGGTGGCGATCTTGGCGTCATTAGCCGTGGTTTTTTTGGTGATGCCTTCGATGAAGCGGCGTTTTCTCTGGGCGTAGGCGAGACCTCTCAGTTAGTAGAAATGGACGGTGCTTTCCACATTCTTCGGGTAACCGAACTGGCAGGCCCATCGTTTGAAGAGCAGCGCGATGCGCTGGCACAGGACGTAGCACTCAGCAGTGTCAACGACGAATTCAACGAGCAAGTGCAGCGCCTGATCGACGAGAGCTTTGCTGCCGACGACCTGCAAAGTGTCGCTGATGATCTCGGCCTGACGCTCGAGCGAACGGAATGGATCGCCCGTGGTGAAGGAGAAGGTGTACTGTCTGAGCCCGGCGTTCTGGATGAAGCTTTCAGTGCAGACGTGCTGGAAGAGGGCTACAACAGCGAAGTAATCGAACTCGATAATGATCGACGTCTCGTGCTGCGGGTGGCCGAGCATCGGGACGCGACGGTTCTGCCCTTGGAAGCCGTTCGCGAGGAAGTCGAGCAGGCTGTTGCGGCTCAGCAGCGCCAAGAAGCACTTCAGGCCCAGGCAGCAGAGCTAATTGCTTCCCTGCGGGAAGGTGAGAGTGTCGAGCTGGAGTGGCTGGAAGCCAATGACGTGTCGCGTCAGTCGGACACCACGCTGCCTCAATCGCTGGTGGGTGAAGTCTTCCGTATGCCTCGTCCAGACGAGGGCGAAAGCGTTTACCGTGCCGTCAACATGCCGCAAGGGGTGGCTGTCGTTGCGCTTGACGACGTTTCCGCTGGCGAGGTGGATGAGCAAATGACGGCGTTCGTGGCCCAAATGGCCGAGCAGCTTCGTGCTCAATCGGTCATCCAGGGCTTGATTGACGACTTGCGTAGCGAGGCGGAGATCGAGCGCTAGGGCATAGCCCCGCGTTGGAGGAACGCCATAGAAAAAAGCCGATCGATTTGATCGGCTTTTTTATGTCGCAATGAGCGCAGGTTAGGGCGGAGCGTTGAGTGGAAACTGCCGCAATACGGGTTCGGCGTGACGCTCGTCAGAGCGCTCCACTAGCACATCCCAGCCGTGTTCGCTGTCCCAGTCCCCTAGTACGAAGCGTTTGGCAGGCACGTCTTCCACTGTGAGGTCGTGTACGTTGGGCCGGTGAGTATGACCATGAATCATGGTCGATACGCCGCAACGTTCCATAAGTGCCACGACTTCGTCTTGGGTGACGTCCATGATGTCGTCGGCTTTGCCCGCATTGGCATCACCTGACTGCATGCGCAAGCTTTTGGCAAGCTCCAATCGCTGCTCCAATGGCAGCGAGAGAATCTGATGCTGCCACTGCTCGCTTCGCGACTGAGCGCGAAACGCCATGTAAGCTTCGTCTTTGGTACACAGGCTGTCGCCGTGAAGAATAACGGCGGGGACACCTTGCAGTTCGACTTCTTCACTGTCTGGCAGCAGAGTGGCACCACAGCCGTTGATGAAGCGTTCACCCAGCAAAAAATCGCGGTTGCCATGAATGAAATAGATGCTAGTGCCCGCGTCGCTGAGTACACGTAGCCGTTGAATGACGTTATGGGCCACGGCGCTCAACGGATGCGGCGTGTCCAGCAGGTCGTCGCCAATCCAGGCATCGAAAAGATCGCCCAGAATGTAGAGCGCGTCTGCACCTTGAGCGGTTTGTTCCAAGTAACGGTAAAACCCCTGATTGATCTCAGGGGTATCGTGACTTAGATGCATATCAGCGATGAGCAGAGTACGCATAAAGCTCCCAACGGTTATTCCGCTTCCTTCACGTAGGCGCGTTCGATGATGACGTCTTCTGCGGGAACGTCAGCATGCATGCCGCGACGTGTGGTGCTCACACCTTTAATGGCGTTGACCACGTCCATACCATCGACGACCTCTCCAAAGACCGCATAGCCCCAACCTTGCAGGCTTTTGCCGCTATGGTTGAGGAAGCTGTTATTACCGACATTGATAAAGAACTGCGCCGTGGCGGAGTGGGGGTCTTGCGTACGGGCCATGGCCAGCGTGCCGATAGTGTTTTGCAAACCGTTGTCAGCCTCGTTTTCGATCGGATCGCGTGTCGGCTTTTGGTTGAACTCTTGGTCGAAACCGCCGCCTTGAATCATGAAGCCATCGATGACCCGGTGAAACAGCGTGCCGTCGTAAAAACCGTCGCGCACGTACTGTTCGAAATTCGCCGCAGTGGCCGGGGCTTTTTCATGATTAAGCGCAATGGTGATGTCACCGTGGTTCGTCTGTAATACGATCATGGATAAATTCCTGTTCAATAAAGGCGTTCGCCTTGGCGCTGTGCATCGGCGTCACGTTATAATAGCGGTTTTGCTCGGCACCGCGAAGCGCAAACCCCGATTGCCTTCGTATCGTGTGCCCAGCACGCCATCCACCATGAGGTTATCAACACCACCATGACCAACGAGACCACCCCAGCGCCGAACTTCATTCGCAACCAAGTACGCGACGAGATAGCGGGCGGCCAGGTCACCAAAATCGTGACGCGCTTTCCCCCGGAGCCCAACGGCTTTTTGCATATCGGCCACGCCAAGTCGATCTGTTTGAATTTCGGGTTGGCAGAGCAGTTGGGTGGTGAGTGTCATCTGCGCTTTGACGACACCAACCCGGCGAAAGAAGAGCAGGCGTACATCGATGCCATCAAAGAAGACGTTAGCTGGTTGGGCTTTGAATGGGCCGGTCCGGTGCGCTTCGCTTCCGACTACTTCGATCAGCTCTACGCCTGGGCCCAACACCTGATTCGCGAAGGGAAAGCCTATGTGGATGATCTCTCCCCGGATGAGATTCGTGAATATCGAGGCACGCTGACCGAGCCCGGCAAGCCGAGCCCTTACCGTGAGCGCAGCGCCGACGAGAACCTGGACCTTCTTGAGCGGATGCGCAACGGTGAGTTTGGTGAAGGCGAAAAAGTACTGCGCGCCAAAATCGATATGGCGTCGCCCAACATCAATTTGCGCGATCCGATTTTGTACCGGATTCGTCATGCTCATCACCACCAAACCGGTGATAAGTGGAAAATCTACCCCTCGTACGATTTTACCCACGGCCAGTCGGATGCCATCGAGGGCATTACCCACTCCATCTGTACGCTGGAATTTGAAGACCATCGCCCGCTGTATGAGTGGTTCTTGAATAACCTGCCGGTGCCTGCAAAACCGCGTCAGATCGAATTTGCCCGTCTCAATCTCGACTACACGCTGACCTCCAAGCGTAAGCTGAAGCTGTTGGTGGATGAGCAGATCGTCGATGGTTGGGATGACCCACGGATGCCGACCATTTCCGGTATGCGTCGCCGTGGCTATACGCCCGCTTCGATTCGTAAATTCTGTGAAATGATCGGCGTGACCCGCTCCGACGGTGGTTTGGTGGATATCGCCATGCTGACCCACGCCATCCGCTCAGATTTGGAAGATAACGCACCCCGCGCCATGTGCGTGCTCAAGCCGTTGAAAGTGGTACTGACCAACGTGGCGGAAGACCACGAAGAGGTCTACGAGGTGCCAGGCCACCCGGCGCGTGACGACATGCCCATGCGGAAGGTGCCGTTTGGGCGTGAACTCTACATCGACCAAGACGATTTCATGGAAGACGCACCGAAGAAATTCTTCCGCCTAGCACCGGGCAAAGAAGTGCGTCTGCGCAACAGCTACGTAATTCGCTGTGATGAAGTGATCAAAGACGATGCAGGTGAGATTGTTGAGCTGCGCTGCTCCGTGGACTTCGACACCCTGGGTAAAAACCCGGAAGGCCGCAAGGTGAAAGGCGTGATTCACTGGGTCAGCGCTGCCCATGGTGTACCGATGGAAGTCCGCCTGTACGACAACCTGTTTATGGTCGAGCAGCCGGACCGTGATAAGGATGTCGACTTCCTGGAGCACCTGAACCCCGAGTCGCTGGTGGTATGTGAAGCCATCGGCGAACCAAGTTTAGCCAGTGCAGCTCCAGAAGATCGCTTCCAATTCGAGCGAGTAGGTTACTTCTGCGCCGATCGTCACGCATCGACGGCTGAGCACCTCGTGTTTAACCGTACCGTCGGTCTGAAAGATAGCTGGGCGAAAATCAAACAGAAGGGTTAAGGAAACGTCATATGCACATTTACAATACGCTGACACGCCGCAAAGAGCCTTTTAGCCCACTGGTTGCTGGCAAGGTCAGCATGTACGTTTGCGGCATGACGGTGTATGACTACTGTCACCTTGGCCACGCCAGGGTGATGGTGGCCTTTGACGTGATTACCCGCTATTTGCGCCACCGTGGCTATGACGTGACCTACGTGCGCAATATCACGGATATCGACGATAAGATCCTCAAGCGGGCCGAGGAGAACGGCGAAACTATTAGCGCGCTCACTGAGCGCATGATTGCTGCGATGCATGAGGATGAGGGACGCCTGAACGTGCTGCCGCCTAGCCAGGAGCCCCGTGCAACTGGGCATATTGGCGATATCGTTGCCATGATCGAAACGCTCATCGAAAAAGGGTTTGCCTACGCAGCAGCCAATGGTGACGTTTATTACCGAGTGCGTAAATTCGCCGACTACGGCAAATTGAATAACCGTCAGTTGGATGACATGCGCTCTGGTGCACGGGTCGATGTGGATGTGCACAAAGAAGACCCGCTGGATTTCGTGCTTTGGAAAGCGGCCAAGCCGGGTGAAGCCCACTGGCACTCTCCCTGGGGAGACGGGCGACCGGGTTGGCACATCGAGTGTTCCGCGATGTCGACCTGCTGTTTGGGCGATACCTTCGATATCCATGGTGGCGGGCCGGATTTGACCTTCCCCCATCATGAAAACGAGATTGCCCAATCGGAAGCGGCGACAGGGAAAACCTACGTCAATACCTGGATGCATGCCGGAGCCGTTCGCGTCAACCAAGAGAAGATGTCCAAATCATTGGGTAACTTCTTCACCATCCGCGACGTGCTTGACGAGCATGATCCAGAAGTGGTGCGCTACCTGTTGGTGGCAAGCCACTATCGCAGCGCCATCAATTACTCGGTGGACTCCCTGGTCGAAGCGCGTAAGTCGCTGACGCGGCTTTATACGGCATTAGATGGCGTGAACGCTGACGAGCAGGCAGCCGCCAGCGATGCCGCGGAGCGCTTTACCGCGGCAATGGACGACGACTTCAACACGCCTGTCGCCTTGGCCGCGCTATTCGACTTGGCCCGCGATCTCAACCGAGCGAAAAGCGATCAGCCGGCAGAGGCACCGCGTTTGGCTGGTGAGTTAAAGCGCTTGGCCGGGGTGCTGGGACTACTGCAGCAAACGCCACAAACGTTCCTGAAAGGTGCCCAGCAGCAGGTAGCGCTAAGTGAGGAGGAGATCGAAGCGAAAATCGCCGAGCGGTATGCAGCGAAAGCCAGCAAGGATTTTGCCCGCGCTGATGCTATTCGTGACGAGTTGGCAGCGCTTGGCATCATTCTTAAGGACTCCCGGGAAGGAACCACCTGGGTGATCGAAGCGCCTTAATCGCGCGCCTGGGTCAGACGTCGTTAACGCGGCGTCTGACTTCAACGCAGCAGGCTCTTATACTGAAACGATACGCCCTAGACGCTCATTGAAAAGGATGACCCCATGCGCTCACTGTACACACCTTCGTTGGCTGCCTGTCTATCGACGGTAGCCTTTTCTGTCGCCACACTCTCCACCGCCAGTGCTAACGACCCTGTGGTGGTCTCTTCCAAGATCGATACCGAAGGGTCCGTCCTGGGCGAGTTGATCATCCAGACGCTGGAGCGTAACGGGATTCCCACCGAAGATCGCCTGCAACTGGGGGGCACCAGCGTGGTACGCAGCGCCCTGCAAGCAGGCGAGATCGACCTTTACCCCGAGTACACGGGGAATGGCGCGTTTTTCTTCGACATGACCGATAGCCCGGTGTGGAACAGCGCAGAAGAGGCGTATCAAACCGTTAGCGAACGTGATGCTGAACAGGGCTTGATCTGGCTCCAGCCTGCCAGTGCCAACAATACGTGGGCCATGAGCATTCGTCAGGACGTGGCCGAGGCCAATGATTTGGTGACGCTGGATGATCTGGCCGCGTATCTTGCCGACGGCGGGGAGTTCAAATTTGCTGCCAGCGCCGAATTTGTCGAATCTGCCCAGGCGCTACCTGCTTTCCAAGACGCCTACGGCTTCGAGTTGAGCGATGACCAACTGCTGGTGCTTTCTGGTGGCAATACCGCGGCGACGATGCGTGCAGCGGCTCAGCAAACCAGCGGTGTCAACGGTGCCATGACCTACGGGACCGACGGTGGTTTGAGCGCGTTAGGGCTTGTCGTCCTCGAAGACTCCAAAGGCGTCCAGCCGGTGTATCAACCCGCCCCCGTGGTGCGTGAGGAAGTACTGAACGCTTACCCTGAAATGGAAGCGGTGCTGAATGAAGTATTCGCCACGCTCGACCTCGTCACGCTTCAAGATCTCAACGCAGATGTCGCGGTGAATGGCTTCTCGCCGGATCAGGTCGCCAGTGACTACCTTGACGGCCTGGATGACTAATGAATGTCGTTAATCGACGCTTTGCCATCGCCATCGTTTAAACGACGCCCTTGGTACCCGAATGTTGTGCTGTTGTGCCTAAGCGTTGCCATGCTGGCTGCCGCTTGGCTGTTGAGCTTCGTGAGTGTTGCCCCTAATCGCATCGTTTCCGGTACCACCTTTGGCATCGTCGACGCTATTCGTTGGCCAGGGGCGATACTCGTGTCGCTGCTCTTTGTTGCCATGACGGCTCTGGCCTGCGTCCCCAGCCCCCGACACTACCGGGCGATACTGGGTCTTATCACACTCACCTTGCTACTCATGCCATTTGGCTTAATGGTAGCTGGGCATTGGCTGGTCGACCCTTCACTGCCCCAGGCCCGGCTTGGCATAGGTCCGGCCTATTGGTCCGTGCTGTTCGTCTTACTGCTCTGTTTGGTAGAACTGCGACTGCGCTTGGGATTGTCGCGCTGGTGGCCCACTCTACTGCTAGGAGGGGTAGGTGTGGCTTGGTGGGGGTGTGCGGCACTCTGGCTGGATCACCTTGCGCTCGTGCAGGAGTTTCAGGCGCGCGAGCAGCAGTTTTATCAGGCGTTGAGACAACACATTGCGCTGGTGAGCACCGCCGTAGGCGTCAGCGTGGTGCTGGGGATGTCGTTAGCGATGCTGATGCGTCGCTATCAGCGCCTGCAAAAAGTCGCCTTTACGCTGCTGAACTTTTTACAAACCATCCCCAGCTTAGCGCTCTTTGGACTGTTGCTAGCGCCCCTGGCTTGGTTGGCAGCGAACGTACCGACACTGGCGGCATTAGGGGTGAGCGGTATTGGTAACGCGCCCGCGTTGATCGCGCTCATAGCCTACAGCCTGCTGCCGATGGTACGTAATACCTACATCGCCCTCGAAGAGGTGAGCGAGGACACATTGCAAGCCGCTAAAGCCATGGGCATGCGTACGAGCCAGCGTTTTTGGCAAGTGCGTTTTCCGCTGGCGCTTCCCGTGCTGTTAGAAGGCGTGCGTATTACCTCCGTTCAGGCCGTCGGGTTAACCGCTGTGGCCGCGCTGATCGGGGCCGGTGGTTTGGGTACGTTCATTTTTCAAGGGCTGGGTCAAGCCGCCATGGATATGGTGCTACTGGGCGCGCTGCCCATTCTAATCTTGGCACTAATGGTGGATGCAGGGTTAGGCGCGTTGGCAGACGCGCTGCGTCCCGGAGGACAGGAATGATCGAGCTTTCCCACGTTTCAAAACAGTTTGGCGACGACATCGCCGTGGATGACATCACGCTACGGGTCGCAAAAGGAAAGCTCTGTGCGCTGGTGGGGACCTCTGGCTGCGGTAAATCCACCACGCTGCGTATGATCAACCGGCTGATCGATCACAGCAGCGGCGACATCATTTTGGATGGCCAAGCGATCGAGCAGTACGATTCGGTGAAACTGCGTCGTCGAATTGGCTATGTGATCCAGAGTACTGGGCTGTTCCCTCATTGGAGCGTTGCACGCAATATTGGATTGGTGCCTCGGCTGCTGAAGTGGCCCGCCGCCGAGATTTCCGCCCGAGTTGAAGAGCTGATGGGGCTTTTGGGGCTGCCGGTAGACGAGTTCGCTCATAAATATCCGCATCAACTCTCGGGAGGACAAGCTCAGCGAGTGGGTGTCGCCCGTGCGCTTGCCGCTGATCCCGACATTCTGCTTATGGATGAACCCTTTGGCGCTCTGGACCCCATCACCCGGGAAAAACTTCAGGATGAGCTGGCCAAGTTGCAGGCTCGGCTGCACAAAACCATCGTCTTCGTGACTCATGATATGGACGAAGCGCTGCGGTTAGCCGACCAGCTGGTCGTCATGCGCGATGGTCGCATCGTTCAGCAAGGCACGCCGCTGGCACTGTTGCAGCATCCTGCTGATCCCTTTGTCGAGTCGCTGCTGGGTGGCCTTGAGCGGGGCTTGAAGCAGGCAGCGTTGACCAGAGTGAAAGATCACATGACCTCGCTTGGTCCGACGCTGCCCGCGCAATCGCGGATTCCTGCCGATTTCACGCTGCGACAAGCGCTTTCCATGATGCTACGTGATCACTGTGACCGCTTGACGGTCGTAGACCAAAACGACGTGCCGATCGGCGAGCTCTCTCTGCGCCGAATCGTCAAAGAAGCGCAGCTGGATAAGGTGAGCCAACGTGACGCGTAAGTCAGCTTCCGTCAAGCTCAACGCGGTCAGCGTGCAGTGGTTTCTTCCGCTCATCTGGGCCGTGTTGCTGGCCGTGTGCATCGTTGGCATGCCGGGCCTCGAGAGTATGTTTCGCTGGGTGGAGACGGATGCCAGGCAGGTCATCTACGACCGCGCAGCGCTGTATGAACTGTTGGGACGCCATGTCTTGGTGGTCGGGGTGGCGGCGGCAGTGACCATCGTGGTGGGGGTAGCGGCGGGCATTGCCGTCACTCGCGAGCGAGGGCGTGATTTTTTGCCGCTGGTAGGGCAGTTGGCATCGTTGGGACAAACGTTTCCACCGGTGGCCGTGTTGGCCTTAGCCGTTCCGGTGCTCGGCTTTGGTACGCTCCCTATCATCGTTGCCCTCATGCTCTACGGGCTGCTGCCGATCGTGCGTAATACGCTGGCCGGTATCAATGATGTCGACCCGACTATCAAACAAGCGGCGCAAGCCATGGGCATGACGCCTTGGCAAGTCCTGCGCCAAGTCGAACTTCCGTTGGCGGCCCCCGTCATCCTCGCAGGCGTTCGGACGTCGGTCACGATCAACATTGCCACGGCTGCTTTGGGCGCTACCGTAGGCGCGAGTAACCTAGGCGATCCGATCATTGCCGGGATCGTCAACGGCAACGTGGCCTACGTACTGCAAGGAGCGCTGCTGATTGCGCTGCTGGCGCTGTGTGTCGACAGCGCTTTTAACGTGTATCAGCAGCACTTACGTCAGCGTCTCTCTGCGTCTTAAGTTGAATCCCTAAACCGCTTGCACTGAGTTACTGTCCAAGTGTTGCGTTGACCCGTGTCAGATAAATCCACTGGCACAAACGGTCATCACCGACAACACTGCCCTCAAAAGGGGTAAAAACAAGGACAATAATGATGACTCAGTACGTACACCAGCCGTCTTTCATGACCGGCGATGAATTCTCCATCGAGACCTTTTGTCTGCTGAACCCGGATGGAGAACTCTACGAAGGCGCAAAAGAGCCCCCGCTAACGCGGGAACACGCGCGTAAGCTCTATCAGGCCATGTTGGCCACCCGTATTCTCGATGAACGCATGATGGCCGCTCAGCGCCAGGGGCGCCTCAGCTTTTACATGCAGTGTACCGGCGAGGAGGCCGCCGTGGTCGGCGCGACCGCTGCGCTGGATGATGCCGATATGATCATGGCCCAGTACCGTGAGCAAGGCGCTCTAATGTATCGCGGCTTCTCGATCGACGAGTTTATGAATCAGCTGTTTGGCAACGAGCTCGACTACGGTAAAGGTCGCCAAATGCCGATTCACTACGGCTCCCGTAAGCTGCACTACATGACCATCTCTTCCCCGCTAGCGACCCAGATTCCCCAGGCCACCGGGTACGCCTATGGCCAAAAGCTGGCCGGTGAAGGCCACTGCACGTTGACCTTTTTTGGCGAAGGCGCAGCCTCAGAAGGGGATTTCCATGCCGCGCTTAATATGGCCTCGGTGCACCAGGTGCCGGTGATTTTTTTCTGTCGCAATAACGGCTATGCCATCTCGACGCCTGCCACCGAACAGTTTGCTGCCGATGGTATTGCTCCCCGTGCGTTTGGTTACCATATGCACGTGATACGCGTGGATGGAAACGACGCGTTGGCCGTCTTCGAAGCGACACGGCAAGCCCGGCAAATTGCGGTCGAGCAGAACCAACCGGTGCTGATCGAGGCGATGTCCTATCGCTTGGCCGCTCACTCCTCCTCGGATGATCCCTCGGGCTATCGTGCTAAAAGCGAGGAGGAAGCGTGGCGCGTCAAAGACCCTCTGCTTCGGATGCAGCGCTGGATGGCGAAGAAAGGGTGGTGGAGCGATGAGGAAGAAGCCAGCCAACAAGAGACCTTGCGTCGTGAGGTGCTGGAAACCATGAAGCGTGCCGAAAAGCGCCCGCCGCCGCCACTGGAGTCGCTGATCAGCGACGTGTATGCCGATGTGACGCCAGCGCTGCAGCGGCAGTTGGATCAGCTCAAGCGCCACATTCGTCGCTATCCCGATGCTTATCCGCGCGGTGCACAATCCCTAGATCTGACCCTTTCGTCAGCCGACGATCGTCAGGGGGAGGCGTAAGATGACGACCATGAACATGCTTCAGGCGATCAACAATGCGCTAGATATCGCCATGGCAGAAAACGAAAAAGTGATCTGCTTTGGCGAGGACGTGGGTGTCTTCGGTGGTGTTTTTCGTGCCACCAGCCATCTGCAGGAGAAGTACGGAAAAGCGCGCTGCTTCAACACGCCACTAGTGGAGCAAGGCATCATTGGCTTTGCCAACGGGCTGGCGGCACAGGGGGCGGTGCCTGTCGCCGAGATTCAATTTGCGGACTACATTTTCCCTGCCTTTGACCAAATCGTGAACGAGACCGCCAAGTTTCGCTATCGCTCGGGGGATCTCTTCAACGTCGGTGGGCTCACCATCCGTACGCCTTACGGCGGCGGCATTTCCGGCGGCTTATACCACTCTCAATCGCCGGAAGCCTACTTTACCCATACGCCCGGTTTGAAAGTGGTGGTGCCTCGAAACCCCTATCAGGCCAAAGGCCTGCTGTTAGCGGCCATTCGTGATCCTGACCCTGTGCTGTTCCTGGAGCCGAAACGACTTTACCGCGCTGCAGTGGGTGACGTACCCGATGACGATTATCAACTGCCTATCGGTGAAGCCGAAGTGGTGAAAGAGGGTAATGATATTACCTTGGTGGGTTGGGGCGCGCAGATGGAAGTGATCAGTAAAGCCGCTGAGCTTGCTGATGAGCAAGGCATTGCCTGCGAGGTCATCGACCTGCGCTCGCTGCTGCCCTGGGATGTGGATACCGTGGCAGAGTCGGTATTCAAAACCGGCCGTATGATTGTTAGTCATGAAGCGCCGCTCACCGGCGGTTTTGCCGGTGAAATTGTCGCAACGATACAGGAGCGCTGTTTTCTCTATTTGGAATCGCCGATTACTCGGGTTACCGGGCTAGATACGCCTTTCCCGCTCGTGCTGGAGAAAGAGTACTTGCCCGACCACCTGAAAATTTTTGAAGCGATCCGCGAAAGCGTGAACTTTTAGCGCCAGGGAGAACAGCCATGAGTGATTTTTTACTGCCAGATATCGGTGAAGGCATCGTTGAGTGTGAAGTGGTGGAGTGGCGTGTGGCCGAGGGCGACACCATTGAAGAGGATCAGCCGATTGTCGAAGTGATGACCGACAAGGCGCTGGTGGAAATTACCGCGCCAGAGGCCGGAACGGTCACCAAGCTGTATGTGGCCCAGGGGAAGATTGCCAAGGTTCACGCGCCCCTTTATGCCTACCAAACCACCGGTCAGACGAACAACGATACTGCTGCTATCGAACAGGCACCTTCAGTGCCGCCCAGCAGCGACGCGATGGCCGCGGATGAAGATAATGTTAGCCAGCCGCCTAACAACCAAGCCGTTGTCCCGGCGCCCTCAAGCAAAGTGCCCGCTAGCCCTGCGGTGCGCCGCTTAGTACGCGAGCATAGCCTAGCCCTGTCGGATATCTCAGGCAGTGGCAAAGATGGCCGAGTACTGAAAGAAGACGTGCTAGCGCACCTCAACGCGCCAGCGGTATCTCACCAAACGGCCAGTGTTTCGATGCCATCAAGCACCGGCTTAGCCCCCTCAAAAGTAGAGCCGCTGCGCGGCGTACGGGCGGTGATGGCCAAGCGCATGGTAGAGGCCGCTAGCTCCATTCCTCATTTTCACTACGGTGAAGAGATTGATGTCACTGAGCTGTTGGCGCTGCGCGAGCGGCTCAAGCCGCAGGTAGAGGCGAAGGGCGAACGGCTCACGCTGATGCCGTTCTTTATGAAAGCGATGGCGCTGGCCGTGGCGGAGACGCCGATCATCAATGCGCAGTTAAACAGCGAAGCCAACGAGCTGAGCTACTACGACCAGTGCAATATCGGCATGGCGGTGGATAGCAAAGCAGGACTGCTCGTCCCGAACGTAAAAGGTGTCGAGCGGTTGTCCCTATTCGAGATTGCCAAAGAAGTCGGCAGGTTAACCCATGCCGCGCGGGAAGGGCGCGTGGAGCAGGCGGATCTAAAGGGCGGCACCATCAGCATCTCCAACATTGGTGCCCTCGGGGGAACCTACGCCGCGCCGATTATTAATGCGCCGGAAGCGGCCATAGTGGCCATTGGCAAAACCCAGTGGCTGCCGCGCTTTGATGAGCACGGGGAGGTGCAGCGCCGGGCGATATTGACGGTCACCTGGGCAGGCGATCATCGCTTCATTGATGGTGGCACTATCGCCCGGTTCTGCAACGCCTGGAAAGGCTTTCTGGAAGCGCCGGAAAGCATGCTTCTGCACTTGGCGTAACCGTGTAGGCACTTGTGATGAGCCAGGCACCGCTGCAGCAGTTTTACATACCCGAAGAGCAGTCGATCTACCTGCTAAGCCATCACGATGCGCGAAAGCTAAAAGACTGGGTAGCGCTGTGTCAGGCACAGCTTGCCCAGTTGGGCTATTCGAATATCGAGCTGATTGGTAAGGGAGCTTACGGGTTTGTGTTTGCGGGTAGCGCTTGGCAACAAGGGGTCAAAACGCACTACGTGTTCAAGTTTTCACGCATTACGCTGCCCACCCATTTACAAGAACGCCTCGAAGAGGAGGCGTTCATGCTCGATCAGGTATCGCACCCCCGAATTCCCAAGCTCATTACCTACCAGCGCGCCCGCGGCCAGTCGATTTTGGTCATGGAGCGTGCGCCTGGCTGGAACCTGGAGCAAGTGTCGCTCAAGCAGGGAAAGCTCCCACCACGATTGATCGTGCGCATTGCCGCGCAGCTAGCGGATATTCTCAAAGCGCTGCGTCGTGAAACGGGCCCACATGCACGGCCGGTGGTACATGGCGATATCAAGCCTTCCAATCTCGTTTTCGATGCGGTCAGTGAATCCATCGCGCTAATCGACTGGGGCTCATCGGTGTTCGCACAGTTGGATGAATCGCTTCAGTTCGTGGGTGCCAACGTCATGGAGTTGATGTCGGACAATCTGCAGCAAACCAATGCACGGCTGGGTGATGTCTATTTTATCGGTGAAGAGCAGTTGAACGGAGCGCTCTCGTCGCCACGGTTCGACGAGCAGGGGACGGCAGGTACGCTCTATGCGCTAGCGTCTGCGCAGTCCTGTCGTTTTGGTCATCGAGCGATTCCAGCAAGCGCATTGGGGTTGCCGATCGAGTTCGCGCGTACGCTGGATGGGATGCTCGATCCCGACTCGCACGTACGTCGGCGGGCGGGGGATCACTTCATCCGTGAAATGCCGCGCATGGCCAAGCTGGTCATGATTGACTTGCCCACTCCCGCTCAAACACCGCTTGTGCCGGTGTGGGGCAAAGGCCGGCATCGAGCAGATATCCAAGAGATCGACACGGTGGTTTATAGCTCTCGAAAAGCGTTCTTGCGGGAAGCGAGTGTCGAAGAAACGCTCAACGATGTGAACGACATCCAACTTGACCGCTACTACAAGCAGTTCATGCAGGGCATGGGGGAGACTGAGAAGGCTTTTCTCGCCTCGGTGAGTCGGCTAGGCAAATATCCGGTGGTGGGCGGCTTGGCAGTACGCTGGGAGCGAGAAGGCGTTTACATCGATTCATCGCTGAACCTGCATGACCCTGAGTTGAAACCCGCATTTATCGAAGCGGTGAACAACATGGTGCACTTGGCACGCGCCATTCATCGCCAAGGCGTGTTCAAAAGCTGCTTGTTCAATGCCCGCCAAACGCTGCACTTAGAGCGTGCTAGCCCTGAGGAGGCGTTTTGCTGTCAGCCAGAGATGGCGATTAATTACGAAGTGAGCGCGGTGCCGGAAATGGAGGATCGCACCCGGCAGCACAGCTATTTTGAGGATGGCCCTGACCCCGAAGAGCTACTGGTACTACCAGAGAGCATCATGCACATGCTTCAGCGGCTCAACGAGATACACCATACCGGTATGATCATTTTTGAAGCGCTGCCCAGGCATCTGAAGATCCATAGCTACTACCGGCTGCTAGACCCACGGCGCGAGCAGGAGTTTCGTGATTTACTCAGCCGCATGCTCACTGCCGTCAGTCAAATCGAGGGGCTTGGCGTGTCAGGATTCATGAAAATGCCTTACAAAGACACGCGCTTTTTTACCCACCTAGAGCGACAGCCAGAACACTTTTATCCCAAAGATCCAAAGGAGTACCTCAGAAAGTGCTCTCTGCCGACCGCGTAGCGCAAGGGAAGGGCGTCTCCCTCACCGGGGTGGGCGATATCGTGGAGATAGCTCCTGCTTAATTTTCGCTGCTACTTCCTTGAGTCTGGGGCCAAGGTTGTTGACCAATCGATCATGATCTAAACGCAGGCTAGAGCCACCGCAGTTAATCGCCATCACTTCGGCACCATCTTCCAAAATGAGCGGCATGGCCACGGCGCTGATATCCCGCTGCCAATCCTGCTCGGAGAGGCAAAAGCCGTACTCAGCATAGTCGCGCAGGCTCTGCTCAATACCGGCATGAAGGCGCGGCCAATCGCTGCCGTGAAACGCGGCTAGCTCTTGCATCACCTGTTGGCGGCGCTCGTCAGATAATCCGCACAGCCAGGCACGACCAATCGCCGAGGTGGCGATGGGTAGACGAGAGCCAACATCTAAGCGAATAATCAGCGGGCCGTGGCCGTGGCAGGTTTCCAGATACACCATATCGCTGCGGTCGGCACCGCCCAGGCTCACGTTGCAGTCGGTGGCGTCGGCAAAATGCTGTAAATGGGGGCGGGCAATTTCGCGAATGCCCATATTAGCCAGAAAGCGATAACCCAGCGCCAGCACACCCGGCCCGAGGCGGTACTTCTCAAGGTGGCGGTTGTGTTGCAGGTAGCCTAACTGGGTCAGCGTATAAGTTAACCGGGACACCGTGGGGCGCGGGATATGGGTGCGATTCGAGAGCTCTGCATTGCCCAGGTACTCTTCTCCAGTTCCAAAAGCGCGGAGCAGTTCTAACCCCCGCGCAAGCGCGGTGACAAAGTTGCGATCTTTTTCGGGTGATTGCGGCTCATCAGCAGCGGCGTCGGTTGGTTCCATCAAGCGTCTCGGCTAATCAATCATTGAATGGCAAGTATCGCATACCTGCGCTGGGGCGTTGCAAAGCGCGATAAGAGAGCTTAGTCAACGCTTGGCCTGCGGCGCCTGCCTTAGAGACTTTGCTAGCGCCGCAGTAGGGCGGTTAGCTGTCCAGGCGTTCAATGATGGTTGCAATGCCCTGGCCAACGCCAATACACATGGTGACCAGTGCATAGCGCCCGCCGGTGGCTTCTAGCTGGCGCAGCGCAGTGAGCGCCAAACGTGCGCCCGAGGCACCCAGCGGGTGGCCAATGGCAATGGCGCCACCGTTGGCGTTAAGGCGCGGGTCGTCGGCAGAAAGCCCCAACTGCTGAACGCAGCCCAACACCTGCACCGCAAAAGCTTCGTTGATTTCAATCACGTCCATCTGCTCAAGCGAGAGGCCAGCCCGGGCCAGCGCTTTTTGCGAGGCGGGTACCGGCCCCAGGCCCATGACGCGGGGAGCAACGCCCGCCACGGCGCTGGCAACGAAACGTGCTCGCGGAGCAAGCCCAGCTCGCTCGCCTGCTGCACGCGTGCCGACAATCAGCGCGGCAGCCCCGTCGTTTAATCCAGAAGCGTTGCCTGCGGTCACGACACCGCCTTCAAACAGCGCGCCGAGTTTGGCCAGTTTCTCCTCGGTGCTTTCAGCCCGGGGATGCTCGTCTTTATCTACCAACAGCGGCGGCTGTTTGCGCCCTTGAGGCACTTCTACCCCAAACATTTCGCCTTCGTAAAAGCCGTTTGCCAGCGCCTTGGCATAGCGCGCTTGCGAGCGGGCGGCAAAGGCGTCGCTGGCCTCGCGGCCAATGTTCAGGTCGTGGGCAATGTTATCGGCAGTTTCCGGCATGCTGTGGCTGCCGTACTCTTTGGCAATCCACGGGTTGGGGAAGCGTGAGCCAATCACGGTATCAAACATCGGCTGATTGCGAGCGTAGGGGGAGTCGGCCTTGCCCAGCACGTAAGGCGCGCGGGACATGGACTCCACGCCGCCAGCTAAAAATAGCTCACCTTCGCCTAAGCGAGCGGCACGGGCAGCATCCATCATCGCGGCTAAGCCACTGCCGCACAGGCGATTGACGGTTTGGCCTGCCACCTCAATCGGCAGGCCCGCCAGCAGCGCACCGTGACGGGCCACGTTGCGGGAATCTTCCCCCGCTTGGTTAGTACAGCCCGCCAACACTTCTTCGTAGCTTTCTGGGGCAAACGGATTACGCGCCACCAGTGCTTTGAGCGTTAGGCCCAGCAGCTCATCTGGGCGAATGGCCGCTAGGCTGCCCCCATGGCGACCAAAAGGGGTGCGTAATCCGTCGTAAATGTAGGCGTCTTGCATGGTTATTTTCCTTGTTTATGTAAGCCGTATTTGATCCGTAGTTGAAACTGAGGTCTGTCAGCCCGTTGGCCCGTCAGTGAGGGGCATGCCCAGCGCCGCGCGGCGGCGCAGCCAAGGGCTAGGGCGATAGCGGGGGTCACCGGTGGCGGCTAATAGGTTGTTCAAAATGGTCAGGATGCGCGAAGCGCCGTAATGGTCGCCCATGCGCAGCGGGCCAAATGGGTAGCCCAGGCCAAGTTCCACCGCACGATCAATAGTGGCGGGTGCAGCAACGCCTTGCTGTGCGATATCTGCCCCAACGTTGACGATGCAGGCCACCACGCGCTGCAGCACAAAGCCGGTGCTGTCTTGTAGGGTGCTGACCGGCGTGCCGTCAGCATTCAACAAGCTGGCAGCGGCATTGATCAGGTCGGGGCGGGTAATGGGGGAGGCCATCAGGCTGCGGCGCTTATCCAGCCCCGCCAGCATATCCACCGCGACGCACTGCTCGGCATTCAAGCCTTGGCGCAGGGCGCACTGCGTGCTGTCTTCGCCCAGCGGTGTCAGCAGGCACAGCGCTGCTGAGGAGGGCTGATCCGCACTTTCTAGTGGCCAGCCCGCCGTGGTGACCAGTTCGGCAAGCTGGGCGGCGCTGCCAGGGTCGTCTTGGCTGATCCACACAGGGCAAGGCGAGGCTGTCGCAATGGCGGGCTCTTCCGGCATCTGCTGCTGGCCATCCACGTAGCGATAAAAACCTTCACCGGTTTTACGCCCCAACAAACCTGCTGAGAGCCTCTGGCGGGTGATTGGTGAAGGGCGAAAGCGCGGCTCTTCATAATACTGGTGGTACACCGACTCCATCACCGCATGGGAAACATCCAGGCCCGTCAGGTCTAGAAGGGTAAACGGCCCCATCCGAAAACCGCCTTGATCCACCATGATGCGGTCAATGGTGGCAGGGTCGGTCACGCTCTCACTCAGAACGCGCAGTGCTTCGGTGCCAAAGGCGCGCCCGGCGTGATTGACCAGAAAGCCAGGGGTGTCGGTGGCCAGGGCGGTAAAGTGGCCCATGGCGGTGCCCAAGGCATTGACCCTATGAGTGACATCGTTAGCGGTACGTAACCCCGGAATCACTTCCACAATTTTCATCAGCGGGACTGGATTGAAAAAGTGAAAGCCAATCACGCGCTCTGGGTGCTGGCAGGCGGCAGCAATCGCGGTAACAGACAGCGAAGAGGTGTTGGTGGCGAGCACGGCATCCTGGCGAACAATGCCCTCTAAATCGCTAAACAGCCCCTGTTTGGCTTCCAGCTTCTCGATGATGGCTTCAACGACGATATCGCAGGGGGCGAGGGCGGCGAGGTCGCGGGCCTCAATCAAGCGTTCGCCGTACTGCTCGGCTTGGGCTTGGGTAATCCGCTGCTTGTCGGCGCTGCGCCGCCATAACCCATTAATAAAGGCAGTCGCTTCCGCCACCGCGCCTTCTTTTACATCAAATAGCATGACGTTCAGGCCTGCCTGCGCGGCGAGCTGAGCAATCCCTCTACCCATGGCCCCGGTGCCGACAATGCCAAGAGTGTTGAACGAATGGGCGACTGCGTCGTTGGACATAGGTCAAAATCCTCGCTGCAAGTGTTTGTTGTTCTGCATTGCAAAATAGCATTTCGTTTATTGACTGCCATCCTAGGCTATGCAAAAGTGCCTGACAAGAGAGTGAACGCTAGTTTCGCCATGCAGAATTATTGCAGGCCTCACTGCCCGCGCGAACGCCAACCATAAAAATATCGTTGCTACCAGGAGCCGTTATGATCCGTGATCCCGAACTGCTGAATCAGTTGGTTGATACCATTGCCCGCTTTGTCCGGGTGCGTTTGATTCCCAATGAGGCACGGCTTGCCGAAGAGGATGCAGTGCCCGCCGAGATCCTGGCGGAAATGAAGGAGATGGGGCTGTTCGGGCTATCCATTCCTGAAGAGTACGGCGGCTTAGGGCTCACGATGGAAGAAGAAGCTCTGGTAGCCATGGAAATCGGCAAAACGTCTCCCGCGTTCCGCTCGGTATTTGGTACGAATAACGGCATCGGTGCCCAGGGCATTCTGATTGACGGCACTGAAGAGCAGAAAGCCAAATACGTGCCGCGCTTGGCCACCGGGGAAATTCTCAGCTCGTTCTGCTTAACCGAACCGGACTCCGGCTCCGATGCCGCCAGCCTGCGCACCACCGCCGTGCGCGATGGCGACCACTATGTGTTAAACGGTACCAAGCGCTATATCACCAACGGCCCGGAAGCGGACCTGTTCACCGTGATGGCGCGTACCGACCCAGACAACAAAGGCGCTGGCGGTATCTCTGCCTTTATTGTTGAAGGCAATACGCCTGGTCTGATTCGCGGCCCGGCAGATAACAAGATGGGCCAGAAGGGCGCGCATACCTGCGATATCATTTTTGATAACTGCCGTGTACCGGCTGAAAACATCATTGGCGGCAAAGAGGGGCAAGGCTTTAAAACCGCCATGAAAGTGCTTGACCGTGGGCGACTGCATATTTCTGCGGTGTGTGTGGGCGTGGCCGAGCGTTTGGTCGAAGAGTCGCTGCGCTACACTATGGAGCGTAAGCAGTTTGGTGCGCCGCTGGCGGAGCATCAACTGGTGCAGGCTATGCTGGCAGATAGCAAAACCGAAGCCTACGCAGGCAAAACCATGGTAATGGACGCCGCACGCCGCAAAGATGATGGCGAAAACGTCTCAACCCTAGCCTCCTGCTGCAAGCTGTTCTGTGCCGAGATGGTGGGTCGCGTCGCGGATCGCGCCGTGCAGGTGCACGGCGGTGCGGGCTATATGTCGGAATACGCCGTTGAGCGTTTCTACCGCGATGTGCGTTTGTTCCGCATTTACGAAGGGACGACGCAAATTCAGCAGCTGGTGATTGCCCGGAACATGGTGCGGGAGGCGTCCTAATGGCTCTGTCGGTCCCTTACCAAGCGCCAGATGAGAAGATCTTTGGCCGTCTGGCAAGCGAGCTTTTAGCAGAACTCCCCGAGCGCTTGAGTACCCGCGTGCTGGAAAATGCGAAACGCCTAGCGGATCACCCCGCGCTTGTGGATGGCAACGTTCGCTGGAGCTACGCCGAGCTGGGGCAAGAGATTCATGCCGCCTACGAGTGGTTAGCTAATTTAGGCATACGGCCCGGCGACCGTATTATGACGGTCAGTGAAAACTGCCGTGCCCTGGTGGTACTGCTGTTGGCCGCCAGTGAAATGGATGTTTGGGTCGCGATTGTCAATTCGCGCCTCTCCGCTCAGGAAGTGGATTTAATTCAGGGCAACTGCCTGCCTCGCCGAGTCTTTTACACCTGCGAAGCCTCCCCAGAGGCGAGCCAGCACGCCGAGCGCCACGCGGCTGACCGCTATCAGCATCCGCAGCTCGGCGGCCTAGCGATTTCACCGCTATTTGATAGCGAGCCAGAGCCTGTTCACGCCAGCGGTGCCGATCAGGTAGCCGCGATGATCTACACCTCAGGCACCACCGGTACGCCGAAAGGCGTCATGCTGACCCATCGCGGTATTCTGTATATCGCCTCTATTTCCGGCGGCATGCGCCATCTGAGCGAAGGGCAGCGGGTGTATGGCGTGCTGCCCATGTCTCATGTGTTTGGCCTCTCATCGGTGTGTATGGGTTCGCTGTATAACGGCGCGTGCCTTTACACCGTGCCCCGCTTTGACGCGGTACAGCTGCTGACAACGCTCAAAGAGGAGCGCATTACCGTGCTTCAGGGCGTGCCTGCCATGTACGCTCGCGCCCTGGAGTACTTGAAGCGTGAGCAGCGCGCGTTAGAAGCGCCTGCGCTTATCTATATCTCCGCAGGCGGCTCGCCGCTGGATAGCGATACCAAAAAACGCGTGGAAGCTGCGTTTGGCCTAACGCTGCACAATGGCTACGGCCTCACCGAAGCCAGCCCAACGATTAGTCAAACCCGCATTGAGGACCGCCACCAGAGCAGCACCGTGGGCCGCGTGCTGCCGCTGTTGGAGTATCGGTTGGAGCCCCTAGGCAGCAGCGGCACGTCAGAAAAGGCAGGCGATGAGATCGGCGAGCTGTGGGTGCGTGGCCCTAATATTATGAAGGGCTACTTCCGCCAGCCGGACGCCACCCGTGCCACTTTAACCGAGGATGGCTGGCTCAATACCGGTGATATCGCCAAGCTGGATCACGACGATCAGCTCTATATCGTGGGCCGCAGTAAAGAGCTGATTATTCGCTCGGGCTTCAACATCTACCCGCCGGATGTAGAAGCAGTGATTAATGAGCATCCTGCGGTGACCTTAACCGCAGTGGTTGGGCGGCAGGTGGCAGGCAATGAAGAGGTCGTGGCATTTGTGCAGTGCGAGCCGGGCGTTGAGGTTGATATGGCAGAACTCAAAGCCTTTATTGCCGAACGGCTTGCGCCTTATAAGCGTCCGACCCAAATTGTGCTGATGGATGCGTTGCCTTCCACCGCCAGCGGTAAGATTTTAAAAGGGCGGCTACGCGACTTGGCCCAGAAGGAGAGCGCTTTATGAGCGACACAGACAGCGCAATCGCTTCCACCACGCCCCAGGCGCTAATGGGCTATCACGAATTGCTGGGCATGCACGTGGTGGAGTGGGAAGAGGGGCGCGCGGTGGTGGAGCTCACCATTGAACCCAAGCACCTTAACCGCAGCGGCAATGTGCATGGCGGTGTACTGGCTTCCATGCTGGACAGTGCCTTAAGCCTAGCGGGCCTGCACTGCGATGTGCCGGGGAATATTCGTCGTGGGATGACGCTGTCACTCACTACCACCTTTGTGGGGCCTGCTCGGCAAGGCGTGCTGCGGGCCACGGGCACGCTGCGTGGCGGCGGGCAAAAAACCTTCATGACCAGCGGTGAGATCCTGGATGAGCGGGGCAATCTCGTCGCTATGGGCGAAGGCTCTTTTCGCCGCCGTAGCGGCAGCGAATCATCACAAGGCGTTCCCGACCCGCAGTTGAGGGAGCCTAGCGAGTGAGCCCAGCCCGCCTGCGGGTTTCCTGTTTGCTACTGGTGACGCTTGCCACGCTGATTCATTTGGTCGGTGGCAGCGTGGCTTGGCAAGCCGCAGGCATCGTTGCGCTGCTGCTTTATTTGATGACCCTAAAAGGTCAACTCACCCGCATGGCCAAGGGGCTGCTGTGTGCCGCTGGCGTACTCACACTGCTCGCGCTGTGGCGCTCGCCCACGCCTGGGCAGCTGCTGTTTGAGGCGAGTGGGCGTTTCGCGTTTTTTGCCACCTTTATAGTGGCGCTGAGTATGCTGCGCTTACCTGCCTATCGCTCCCGTTTAGTGCGCCGCTGCGGGCAAAGCATGCTGCTTCAACCCCCTAGCCGCCGCTACCCGATCTTATCCCTGGGCTCGGCGCTGTTTGGCATCATTCTGAACATTGGCGTGCTGAATCTGTTCGCCGCGATGATCGAAAAGAGCAATACCCTCAGTGCCGCCCAAGGGCGCGCCTGGGTGCGTGAGGCCCGCCAGCGGCGCATGATGCTGGCGCTGCTGCGCGGATTTTCGCTGGCACCGCTGATTTCGCCCATGGGTATCGGGGTGGCCGTGGTGCTTTCAAGCCTTCCCCAGGTCACCTGGCCACAGCTGGCACCCTATATTCTAGGGGCCGCCGCGCTGATTTTTATGGCGGGCTGGGCGGTGGACTACTTCACCGGCCCGCACCCACCCGCCAATAAAACCTATGTCACCCCGTCGCTGCGCCCGTTGGCGCAGTTTAGCGTTTTGCTAATCGGCATTGTGGCGCTGGTGTTTTCCATTGCGTGGCTGCTGGAGTTACGACTGCCCATTGCCGCGCTGCTGGGCGCGCCTACCGGGGCGCTTTTATGGCTGGCTTGGCAGCGTCGCAGGCTGGGCTTTGGCGGGCTGCCTGCGGCAGTCACGGCGGTACATCGCCAACTACCTTGGCTGTTGACGCCCAGCGCTAATGAAATCGTGGTGCTGGGGGCGGCAGGCTATTTGGGGCATGTATGCGTGGGCTTGGTGGATACTCAGCAGCTAGCACCGCTATTGGCGGTGCTAGACCCGCTGGGCACTTTGAATGCGGTGTTGGCCATGCTGATGGTGGTGGGGCTCGCGCAAATAGGCGTCAACCCGATTGTTACGGTGACGCTGTTGGTGGGCTTGCTCCCCACGCTGGGCATTGAGGGGTTAACGCCTGAGCTGATTGGGGCATCGTTAATGGTAGGCTGGGCGCTGGCGCTGATGTCATCACCAATGACCGCTTCCATGCTGATTCTCTCGCGCTTTACTGGCGTACCCGCCACCCGCATCGGTTACCGCTGGAACGGGCGCTTTCTGATCGCGGCGATACCGCTGCTGGCGTTATGGTTTGGTTGGTCGCCTTTCTAAGGTGGGCTGTTCAAGGAAACGCTTGACCTTTGGCAGGCGTTTTTTTATTGTTCTTTTTATAAAGTGAAATATTATTTTGCTATGCGGAATAAAAGCCGATGGTTCAATCGCTGGAGCATGCCTTATGAAAATCCTCGTCGCGGTGAAACGCGTCATCGACTACAACGTCAAAATCCGCGTCAAAGCGGATCATTCTGATGTGGACCTTACCAACGTCAAAATGGCCATGAACCCCTTCTGCGAAATTGCCGTGGAAGAAGCGGTGCGCCTGAAAGAGAAGGGCGTAGCCACCGAAGTCGTGGCCGTGACCGTGGGCCCCAAGGCCGCCCAAGAGCAGTTGCGCACCGCGCTGGCGCTGGGTGCTGACCGCGCTATCCACATTGAAACCGATGAGCGCGCCGAATCGCTGGCGGTGGCCAAACTGCTGGCCAAAGTGGTGGACGAAGAGCAGCCCGGTTTGGTGATCCTCGGCAAGCAGGCCATCGACACCGACAACAACCAGACCGGCCAGATGCTCGCCGCGCTGACCAATCTGCCGCAAGGCACCTTCGCCTCAGAAGTGGCGGTAGATGGTGACAAGGTCAACGTGACGCGTGAAATCGACGGCGGCCTGCAAACCGTCGCGCTGACACTCCCGGCCATCGTCACCACTGACCTGCGCCTCAACGAGCCGCGCTACGCCAAGCTA
>NZ_JASSPG010000012.1:0-32210 GCF_030247125.1 Halomonas sp. LC1
AAAGCCGGGTTGGCAAGAGGGTTTTGTAAAAAAACTCCAACATGACCCTGCTAAGCTGAAACGTTGTGTGTCTCTCCACTCTACTAAGCTGAATGATTCAGCATACTCATCGCTTCAGATACCAGCGATTCAGAGTTTAAGTCTGCAATCGTACGAGCGCCTGTCAGGGTCATGGCAACCTTCATCTCTTTTTCGAACAGGTCGAGCAGGTGGGCCACCCCCGCTTCACCCGCCGTTGCCAGTGCATAGATGAAAGCACGACCAATGAGCGCAGTGTCCGCCCCCATGGCAATCATTCGCACTACATCTAGTCCGCTGCGTACGCCAGAGTCAGCCAAAATGGCCAAGTCACCTTTGACAGCATCTGCAATGGCAGGGAGCGCACGCGCGGTAGAGGGCACGCCATCCAACTGCCGGCCGCCATGATTCGACACCACGATTCCATCGGCACCAAAACGCACGGCATCTCTCGCATCTTCTGGGTCTAAAATCCCTTTGATGATCATCGGGCCATCCCAGAACTCACGGATCCACTCCAAATCTTTCCAGGAGATTGCCGGGTCGAAGTTATCACCCAGCCAGGCAATGTAGTCTTCCAGCTCGGTGGGCTTGCCTCGGTAGTCGGACACATTCCCCAGATCGTGGGGGCGGCCATGAATGCCGACGTCCCATGCCCATAGAGGATGCAGCGCTGCCTGAAGCATGCGCCTCATGGGGCCATGCTTACCACTCATACCGGAGTGGGCATCACGATAGCGAGCGCCAGGCACCGGCATATCGACGGTGAAAATCAGCGTTTTCACACCTGCAGCTTTCGCGCGCTCCAGCACGTGCTTCATGAAGCCACGATCTTTCAGCACGTAGAGCTGAAACCAGATGGGACGCTCCACGGCGGCGGCGACTTCCGCGATGGGGCATACCGACACGGTAGAGAGCGTGAACGGCACCCCCTTCTTGGTGGCTGCGCGCGCCGCCTGCACTTCGCCACGCCTGGCATACATACCCGCAAGCCCAACAGGGGCTAGTGCGAGCGGCATGGCGAGCTTTTCACCCAATAGCTCGGTTTCCAGTGAAAGCGACGACATATCCTTGAGCACACGCTGACGCAGCGCGACATCGCGCAAATCATCGACATTGCGACGCAGCGTATGCTCGGCATACGACCCGCCATCGGCATAATGGAAGAGAAAGGGAGGAAGGCGGCGCTTGGCAGCCTGGCGGTAATCCGTTGAAGCAGAGATGATCATGACGGGCCCTATGCACGGAAGACGTTATTGTAAGTAGCCACTAAGAGTAGGCGCGAAATCGCTGGCGATGGCTTTACACTACGACTGACCGTACACAGCGATACGCCTGCCATTCAGCTTGCATTGGTCATACCAATTGACAACCAACGTTCAGTAACGTTAATGACAAGCTGATGGCATGTCAAACGAAGATCCCACCTGACGGGTAGCCGAGCTATAGACCTTAGTTTAGCCACGATCTCTGGCGAACACGGTATTCGCTGCTTGAGTCGCCCTCTAAAACGCCCTATTATTGGTCTTACCAATTAAGGGAGCACTTATCGATGACCTACCCTCCGCTCCGTCAACAGCGCCTTGCCGACGTGATAACGGAACGCCTGGAAGCCATGATTTTGGAAGGCAGCCTCAAGCCCGGCCAGCGTTTACCCCCAGAAAGGGAGCTGGCCGAGCGTTTCGGCGTATCGCGCCCATCGCTGCGAGAGGCCATTCAAAAGCTGGCAGCCCGAGGCCTGCTCACCAGCCGCCAGGGCGGCGGCACGTTCGTGAACGAAACGCTGAACAGCGGTTACACCGATCCGCTGCTGGAAATGCTTTCGCGCCATAACGAATTCCATTTGGATCTGTTGGAATTCCGTGACGCCATGGAGGGCATTTCCGCCTACTACGCGGCCCTTCGCTCCACGCCTGCCGACAAAGCCGTTCTCATTCAGCGCTTCGAGGAGCTCGATGGTGGCTTCGTCGGTGCCGACCCGGCTCAGGAAGCAAAACTAGACGCAGCCTTTCATCTCGCCATCGCGGAAGCCGCGCACAACGTGCTGCTGCTGCACACCATCCGCGGCATTTTCCACCTGCTCGAACAGAGCATCGTGGATAACTTGGCCCATCTGTTCGCCAAGCCCGACTCTCGCACCCAACTCATGAAGCAGCACCGCGCCTTGCTGGATGCCATCCTAGAAGGCCGTGCGGAAGACGCCCGAGCACGCGCCCACGAGCACTTGGTGTATGTGGAAGAGGGGCTACTTGAAATGGCTAGAGCCGAAACCCGCGCCCAGCGGGCCTTACGCCGCGCCCAGGGCACCAGCAGTCCGGCATGAGTAATCACCTCAGTCCTACCGCACGGCGCTGGCGTCGGCTATGGCTGATCGCCATTCCTGTGGGGCTATTGCTGTGCATGTGGCAGGCGGCCCAGCTCGCCCGTGAACAGGCGCTGTCGAATCTGCAGGATGACGCCGAGAACGAGCTACGTCTCTCAGCCGCCAACTTGAACGGCTATCTGCTGCGCTACGACTACCTGCCACAAATGCTCGCCACTCGGGAAGGCGTTCAGCGCTTTTTGGGCTCTCCTGATAGCCAAGACCCTATGCCGCTCAACCTGCTGCTGGATCGCTTTCGCTTCACCTCAGGCGTCTCGGACGTGTACCTGCTGGATCGCGATGCCAACACCATTGCCGCCAGCAACTGGCATCGTCCGAACACCTTCATTGGCCAGAACTATGCCTTCCGTAGCTACTACTCGGATGCCATCGCAGGCGGCCAGGGACGGTTTTTTGGGCTAGGTATCAAGTCCCTGGAGCGCGGCTACTACTTCTCCTCACCGGTATGGTTGGACGATACCTCTCCCGATGCCAAGCCCGATGGCGTGCTCGTCGTCAAAGTGCTGCTCGATGATGTCGAAGAGAGCTGGGCCGAACAGGACGCCGAGCTGTTCGTCACCGACAGCGACAACATCATCTTCATGGCCAGCCACCCCGAACTGCGTATGAACGCTCTCTATCCGCTGAGCGACGAACAGCGTGATGCGCTCCGTGACACCCGCCGATATGCCATGGAGCCGCTCACGCCATCCGGCATTCAACTGGATACCCCCTACGGGCCCGGCAGTTACCTTGTGAGCTTTGCCCATGGCCCGCTAAGCGGCGGGCGCTATTTGAGCCTGACCCGCCCCATCCCCGAGTTTGGCTGGCAAATGCATATTCTCAAGCCGCTGACGCCGGTCATGAACGCCCAGTGGATTGCCGCCCTGATGGCGGGCGGGCTTTACGGCGTCATCGCCCTGGCGGGCGGCATTGGCTGGCAACGTCTCCGACTGCGCCGAGAGCGCGAAGCCTTTGCCGAGCGGGAGCGCCAAACGCTCGCCCGCGTACGCGATGAGCTCGAAGTCAGCGTCGAGCGGCGAACCCGCGACCTGGTCGCCAGCAACCAGCGCCTCTCCGATGAGATCGAAGAGCGGCGACGGGCAGAGGCCAACCTACGCCAAACCCAGGACGAACTGATTCAAGCTGCCAAGCTCGCCGTGCTGGGGCAACTGGCAGCGGGCATCAATCACGAACTCAACCAGCCCCTGGCCGCCATTCGCGCCTATGCGGAGAACGCTCGCCGTTTCATCGAACTGGCACGGATCGAACGCGCCGACGCCAACTTGGCGCACATTGTCGAGCTCACCGAGCGCATGGCCGACATTAGCGCCCAGTTGCGCCAGTTCTCCCGCAAGAGCAGCGAGCGCCAGGAAACGATTTCGGTACAGGCGTGCATCGAGTACGCACTGCGGCTGTTCCATAGCCGCCTTCGCGATGACGGCATCCACGTCGTCCAGCAGTGGCCGGAAGAGATCCTCTGGGTAGAGGGCGACCTGGTGCGCCTGGAGCAGGTGCTGGTGAATCTGATCGGTAACGCGGTTCAGGCCATGAAGGAGATCGAAGCGCCTGTGCTCACGCTTAGCACCCACGTAGACGATCACTACGTGGTCATCAGCGTGGCAGACAATGGCCCAGGCATTGCAACGGATCATCTAGGACACATTTTTGAGCCCTTTTTTACCACCAAAGCACCGGGCAGCGGATTAGGGCTAGGACTCTCGATCTCCTCGCGTATTATGGAAGACCTGGGAGGCAAGCTACAGGCCAACAATCTGGCCAATGGCGGTGCCTGTTTTACGGTAACCCTGCCACGCTCGCCAGCGCCTTCCCCCTCCCGCCATGAACAGGAGAACCCATCCCATGCATGAGCCGTCGACACTGCCGGTCATGGTGATCGACGACGAGCCGCATCTTCGCATCACCGCCAGCCAAACCTTAGAACTCGCGGGCTATACGCCCCACTGCTTCGAGTCCGCCGAACAGGCGCTGGCCGCTTTGCCACCCGACTTTCCCGGCGTCATCGTCAGCGATATACGCATGCCCGGCATGGACGGCATGGCGCTGCTGCATGAACTGCATAGCCGCGATGCCACGCTGCCGATCATTCTGATTACCGGCCATGGCGATATCTCCACTGCGGTAGAGGCGATGCGGGCAGGTGCCTGGGACTTTCTGGAAAAACCCTTCGCGGGCGACCAGCTGCTGGATGTGGTGAGGCGTGGCATCGAAAAGCGCCAGCTAAGCCTCGAAAACCTGCGCTTGAAAGCCGAGCTAGAGGTGCAGCAAGCCGCGCTGGGCCCGCGCCTGGTTGGGCGAACGCCAGTGATCTCACGGCTTGCCGCCATGATCCAGCGTATCAGCCAGGTGGAAGCCGACGTGCTGCTGTTTGGCGAAACGGGCACCGGCAAAGACCTCGTCGCCCGGGCCATTCACGAGCGCAGTGCCCGGCGTAACAGCCCCTTCATGGCCATCAACTGCGGCGCGGTGCCGGAAAACACCATCGAGTCCGAGCTGTTTGGCCATGAAAAAGGCGCCTTTACCGGCGCAGTCGAACGGCGCATTGGCAAATTCGAGCACGCCAACGGCGGCACGGTCTTTTTAGACGAGATCGAGTCGATGCCGTTGGCTCTACAGGTGAAGCTGCTGCGCGTGCTTCAAGAGCGCAGCGTGGAGCGCCTAGGGGCCAACGAAGCGGTGCCGCTCAATATTCGCGTTATCGCCGCTACCAAAGTGGACCTGAAAGTCGCCGCTGACGAGGGGCGCTTTCGCGAAGATCTTTATTACCGGCTCAATGTGGTGACGCTCCCGCTGCCAGCCCTACGGGAAAGGCGGGAAGATATCCCGCTGCTGTTCCAACACTTTGCCGTGGTCGCCGCCAACCGCAGCGGCCTGGAAGCACCGACCCTGGATAGCCATGCCGTGGCCGCGCTGCTGGCCCACGACTGGCCCGGCAACGTTCGCGAGCTGCGTAATTTAGCAGAACGCTATGTACTGTTAGGCGCGGCGTTCGACTACCGCCTGGATGTCCTTCTGGAGGGGGTTGCCGCAGATACGCAAGAACCCACGCTGCCGCGTCAGGTAGAGCTATTCGAGAAGAGTCTGATCAGCCAGTCCCTGGCCCGCCACCATGGCCGCGTGACCGATGTTTGTCGCCATCTGGGGATTCCCCGCAAAACCTTTTACGACAAGCTAAAGAAGCATGGCCTCAGCGCCGACGACTATCGCCACAGCAGTGAGCCTTGATGAAAGAGCTCCAGCAGCACCCCCCACGGGGGCACCCAGGGCACCAGCACCAGCAGGGCAATCAGCATCAGTAGGTTAGAGAGCGGGCGGCGACTATCGCCCAGTTTCAGCGCCGTACCGAACGAGCGCTTCAACCGCGCGCCCTCCAAGTCGACGCTAAACAGCTCGTCCAGGCTCAGATGGATGATGAAGCCGAGCAGCACCGCCGCCCCGTGGGACCACGCCAGCCAAGCCGGCTGCACCAATAAATGGTAGCTAATGGCAGCGGTGGCCAGCGCGCAAAGCCCGGCGGCCATCAGCGAATGCCAGATGCCACGGTGCACGGTCAGGCGCGAAAACAGCACCGCTGCCAAATAGCGCACCGAAAAGTAGATGCCCCCGCAGGCCACCAGCAGCAACCCAGGCGTCAGCCAGGGTTGGAGCAGCAACACGCCCAGCACCAGTGACGGAACGGATAATAGATTGAAAATCAGGCGGATAGAGCGGGACCGATCGGCGTCGATATCGGGCAGAATGCCGCCAAAGGCCACCAGAGCAATGACCAGCAGCGCTTGTGGCGCTCCCCACCACTGGGCCTGCCAGCCAACGTAGGCCATTAGCGTGCCGCCCGCTGCTGCTACCGTTATATGCGTGCGAAAATTAGCCATGTTGCGGCACCCTGGAAAACTGGATAAATTACCAGATTTTTTGAGCGTGCAACATGGCTATGTTAGAAAAAAGAGTGGTAGGGCAAGCGCTTAGCGACCGCTTTCGGCATCGCCGAGAAACTGATCTTTTAACTTCACGTAATTGCCAGCGGTATAGGGAAAGAACGCGCGCTCTTTCTCCTTGAGCGGGCGCAGCGCCTTTGCCGGGTTGCCTGCGTAAACATAGCCGCTCTCCAGCCGCTTCCCGGGCGTCACCACGGCGCCAGCGGCAATGATCACCTCGTCTTCCACCACGGCACCGTCCATGACGATCGCTCCCATGCCCACCAAGATACGGCTACCCAGCGTGCAGCCATGCAGGATGGCCTTATGGCCAATGGTGACATCCTCGCCAATGGTGAGCGGAAAGCCGTTGGGGTTGAAGTCACTCGCGTGAGTGATGTGCAGCACGCTGCCATCTTGAACGCTGGTGCGCGCGCCAATGGTGATGCGGTGCATATCGCCACGAATCACCGTCATGGGCCAGACTGAGCAGTCATCGCCGAGCGTGACATTGCCAATCACCACGCTGGCGGGATCGATGTAGACACGCTCACCCAACTGCGGCGAGACGCCTTGATACGTTCGTAGGGCACTGCTCATGGCACACTCCTCTAAAGCATTTCGCGTTTCGTGTCGACGCGGTATGACAGCACTATAGCAACCCGCCGAGTAGAACAATAAACGTCAGTGGAATCGAGACCCAGCGAACGATATTGCGCCACATGACATAGCCACCATCGCCCACGCCCAGCGCTTTCACGACCAGCGCTTGCGGCATCACCCAAGCGGCAAAGGTAGCAATCAGCAAACCACCTAAGGGCAGGAAAATATCGGGCGGAATACTGCTCACCAGTTCGAACACGTTACGCCCAAACAGCGGCCTAAACTCGGCCAGCGTCGAGAACGAGAACGCCGATAGCAGGCCCAGAAGCCAGACGCTGATCGCCACCACGGCGGTCGAAAGACTGCGCCGCCAGCCCAGCCCCTGCAGCGTAGCCACCATCGGCTCGGCAAGGTTAATCGCCGAGGTCCAGGTGGCCAGCAGCAGCAGCAGGAAAAATACGCTGAGCCAGAGTGAGCCCCAGGGCAGCTCGGAAAACGCGATGGGCAGCGTCACGAACATGAGTCCTGGTCCATCGGCGGGGTCCATGCCCTGGGCAAACACCACCGAGAAAATCGCAATGCCTGCCAGCAGCGCCACGCTAATGTCCAGCACCGCCACGGCAAAGGCCGCCTTCGGCAGGCTCTGCTCATCGGGCATGTAAGCCCCGTACGCCATCAGCGCACAGGCACCGACTGCCAGCGTAAAGAAGGCATGGCCCATGGCATGTAACACGACAGCGGGCGTCACGTCCTCGAAGGAGGGCAGAAAGAGCCACGACAGCGCGGTACCAAAGCCCGACGTAGTAGTGGCATAAATAGCTAATAGCAGCAGCAACCCGTAAAGCAGCGGCATCAGCAGGTTGTTGAGCCGCTCGAGCCCTTTGGCCACCCCGGCTGCCACCACCGTCATGGTCATGAAGAGGAACAGCGAGTGATTGAAGATCAGCAGCCCAGGGTTCGCCAGAAACGCGTCGAACCCCGCGCCGATCTCGGCAGCGCTGGCGCCGTCAAAATTGCCGTTCACCGAGGCCACTAAAAACTCAATCGACCAGCCGGAGACCACCGAGTAAAACGACAAAATACAGAACACGGTGAACGCGCCAAACAGCCCCAACCAGCGCCAGTGCCGGGAAGCCCCGGCTTCTGACGCCAGCACGCCGAGCGCCTGCATCGGCCCGCGCCGCCCGGCACGCCCAATCAGGATTTCCGCCATCATCACGGGAATGCCTAACAGCAGCACGAACGCTACGTAAATCAACAGGAAAGCAGCACCGCCGTTCTCTCCCGCCACATAGGGAAAGCGCCAAATATTACCCAGCCCAACCGCAGCACCTGTTACCGCCAAGATAAAGGCCCGTTTCGACCCCCAGCGCTCTAGCGTTTCACTCATTACTTGCTCCTGCCATGGGTGGCATTGTTGGTGACACTTGCAGATTACGGATATGGAAAGGCGGCAAGACTAGCAGGCGCCTGCCCCCAGGCCAAACGCTTGCAGCGGGTCAAGCATTGAAACAACGCCTCACTGCCCGCACTGTGTCATCATCAGCGCACGTTTTTGTGCGCCCCTAACTTGATTGCTACCGAGGTGCTTATGTCCCGCAACCCGTTGCTAGAGAGCCACGAGCTTCCCCCTTTCGCCGACATTCGTGCCGACCACGTGGTGCCTGCCGTGGACACGCTGCTCGATGAGAGCCGCGAGGCGATTGATCGCCTAGCCCAGCAGTCCGCTACCACACCCCCAACGTGGGAGAACTTTGCCGCCCCGCTGGAAGCAGTGAATGACCGTCTTTCCCAAGCTTGGTCGCCGGTATCGCACCTCAACGGCACCATGAACACCCCCGAGCTGCGCGATGCTTACCAAGCTTGCTTGGAAAAACTCTCTGCGTTTGGCACATGGGTCGGTCAGCACGAAGGGCTGTTCAAAGGCTGGCAGGCGCTAAAGGAGAGCGAGAGTTGGCCAACGCTCACGGCTGCTCAACAGCGCACGGTGGATAACGCCCTGCGCGATTTCCGTTTGGCCGGGGTCGACCTACCGGCGGATAAGAAGGCTCGTTACGGCGAGATTCAGTCCCGCCTCTCCACGCTTTCTAACCAGTTCTCTAACAACGTGCTGGACGCCACTCAGGCGTGGCACAAAGACATTCAGGATCGCGAGGCGCTGGCGGGCGTTCCGGAGAGCGCCCTGGAGACCCTTAAAGCGCTGGCAGACGCCAAAGGCGTGGAGGGTTATCGCATTACGCTGGATTTCCCCAGCTTCTTCCCCATCGTCAGTTATGCCGACAGCCGCGAGCTGCGCGAGGAGGTGTATACCGCTTTCGTGACCCGCGCCTCCGACCAGGGTCCCAACGCAGGCAAATTCGACAACGCCCCCATTTTGGAAGAAATACTGACCCTGCGTCAGGAACTGGCGCGGCTGCTGGGCTTCGATACCTACGCCGACTACTCGCTGACCACCAAAATGGCAGACTCCCCCGCGCAGGTGCTGGACTTCCTGGAAGACCTCGCCCGCCGCGCCAAACCGCAAGCGCAGGAGGAGTTCGCCGAACTCAGCGCCTACGCCCGTGACAAGCTAGGTATCGAGACGCTCAAACCCTGGGATGTCGCCTACGCCAGCGAGAAACTGCGCGAAGCACGCTACGCTATTTCCCAAGAGCAGCTGCGCCCCTACTTCCCCGCGCCGCGGGTCGTCGATGGTTTGTTCCAAGTCGTCGAGCGCCTTTATGGCGTTCAAGTAACAGAAGACAGCAGCGCTCCGAGCTACCATGACGATGTGCGCTTCTTCCGTATTACCGAACAGGGCACGCCGATTGCCGGGTTCTACCTGGATCTCTACGCCCGCGAAGGTAAACGAGGCGGTGCGTGGATGGCCGACTGCCGGGTACGCCGCAAAACCGAAAACGGCGTGCAGCTCCCCGTGGCCTTCTTGACCTGCAACTTCACCGCGCCGGTGGGCGGCAAGCCTGCACTCCTCACCCATGACGAAGTGACCACGCTGTTCCACGAATTTGGCCACGGCCTGCACCATATGCTGACCAAGCAAGAGGTGGCCGATGTCTCGGGCATCAACGGCGTCGCCTGGGATGCCGTCGAGCTGCCCAGCCAGTTCATGGAAAACTACTGCTGGGAGCGGGAAGGCCTCGACCTGCTGGCCAAACATGTGGACACCGGCGAACCGCTGCCGGATGTTTTGTTCGAGCGGCTGCAAGCGGCGAAAAACTTCCAGTCCGCCATGGGCATGGTGCGTCAGATCGAGTTTTCACTGTTCGACCTGCGCCTTCACCACGAGCTGGAAGCGCCTTCGGCCAGCGATGTTCAAGCGCTGCTCGACGACGTGCGTCGCCAAACCTCCGTCTTGCCCGTGGTCGACTTCAACCGCTTCCAAAATAGCTTCAGCCACATTTTTGCGGGCGGTTACGCTGCCGGCTACTACAGCTACAAGTGGGCAGAAGTGCTCTCCGCCGACGCCTGGAGCGCTTTTGAGGAGGCGGGTATCTTTGATCCCACCACTGGTCAGCGCTTCCGTGAAGAGATTCTGGAGCAAGGCGGCGCGCGGGATGCCGCCGAGCTATTCCGCGCCTTCCGAGGCCGTGAACCCAGCGTCGAGCCGCTGCTGCGCCATAGCGGTATTCGCGCGGCCTAAGCCGCCCCGACCGTTTCGATACGGTGTGGCGGCATGGCCGTCACACCTTGGGAGTAAAGGTATGTCGAGTGTTAAACGATTTATCGCGGGCGTGACCTGCCCACGCTGCGCCGCCATGGACCGTATTCGCGCCTGGGAGCAGAACGGTATTCGCTACCGGGAGTGCGTCAGCTGCGATTTTTTCGAGCAGCTGCCCATCGAAGACGAAGCGGCCCCGGAGCTCACCACCCGAGTGAACCAGGTTCGCGACGAGCAGAAAGTTCAGGACATCCAGCCCGTGCGTATTCTAGATCCTGGCAAAAAGAAGTAACGCCCCTCGCCGCCCCGTCGCAGGGTGCGGCGAACACTCCGCCTGCCAAGTGTGCGGAATTCCGCACACCTGCCTACCTGATCCGTGCGAAAAGCCAGACACTCCGCGCCTTTTGTGTTTCAACCAAAGTTGAAGACCGATTTTTCAATTCATTGATTTAAAAATAAAAATGCATACATGGCACGAGTATCGCTCTGTATAAGCTGCTTAATGATGAAGCACTGGCGGTGTCCCGCATACGCCAGACGATAATCCCAATAACAGCTTAGGAAATCTCGCCATGCGCAATACGATGCCCAAAACGATTGCCCTGCTCGCAGGTAGCGCACTTCTCGCCGCTGGCACTGCCCAAGCGGACCGCTCCGAGTGGCCGACCAACTTCACCGTAGGGACTGCCAGCCAGGGCGGCACCTACTTCGTTTACGGTTCTGGCTGGGCAAACTTCATTGCCGAAGAGCTAGACGTTTCTGGCGGCGGCGAAGTCACCGGCGGCCCGACCCAAAACCTGGCGCTGGTGCACAGTGGCGATATGGCCTTCGGCCTGACCACCATGGGCCCGGCATCCGATGCCATGAAAGGCGAAAGCCCGCTGGCCCCCGGCCTGGTGATGGACAACGTGTGCGCGCTGTTCCCGATGTACGAGACACCGTTCTCCATCGCGGCGCTCTCTAGCTCCGGCATTACCTCCATCTCAGACATTCCTGATGGTGCGCGCATCGGTTTCGGCCCGGCCGCCTCGACGTCTGACACCTACTTCCCGGCCATGCTGGAGACCCTGGGCGTGAACTTCGAGCGTCGTAACGGCGGCTGGTCGGATCTGGGCGGCCAGCTTCAGGACGGTCTGCTCGACGTTGTCGCCTTTGCAGCGGGCATCCCGATTCCGGCGGTTAGCCAGCTAGAAGTACAAACCGACGTGAACATCATCGAATTTACCGAAGAAGAGCTGGCCACCGTGCTGGACAACTATCCGGTTGCTGAGTTCACCATCCCCGCCAGCACCTACACCACGCTGGAAGAAGACGCTCGTGCCGTTTCCATGTGGAACTTCGCCATTGCCGGTTGCGACCTGCCGGAAGACTTCATCTACGAAGTCACCAAAGCGACCATGGAAAACAACGATCGGATGCGCGACGTACACCGCAGTGCTGAAACCAGCATTCCGGAGAACATCGTTCATAACACCGTCCTGCCCTTCCACCCGGGTGCAGCACGCTGGTACGAAGAGAACGGTTACGACATCTCTGACGACATGATCAAGTAAGTACGACGCACCATCGCGCTGCCCCGCTGCCGATCCTGTCGGGCGGGGCAGCGTTCGCTACTGCCCCTTTCTCTGCTTTTGCTGTGAGGGTGACCTCTGATGAGTCACAATACCGACCAAGACCCCAACGGCCTCAAGGATGACGCCCTAGCGGCTTCATCAACGCCCGACTCGATTGCCGATGGCGTCGATGAAGAAGTTGTTGAGCCCAACCGCCGCCTATTCGTTGGCTGGCAGTTCCTGCTATTTGCAGCACTGGCGATTGCCTACTCAGGTTTCCACCTGTTTTCACTCAACGTGTACCCCATGGAAACCTGGTCGTTCCGTATCGTTCACATCGCCGGTGCGTTGATTTTGGGTTACGGGCTGTTTGCCGGTGCCCGCTTTGCTGAAGATGACCAGCAAGCCTCCCCTGCTTGGCTGAAATGGGTGAGCTATGCGCTGTTGATCCCTGCGGTGTACTCGCTGGTCCAAGTGGTTTTGATGCAGCAGACCATCAACGGCGGGGCGATGCGTATCGACCCGGCCGTAGAAACGCTGCACTTTGGCTACCCACTGATGGCCACCACGGCGGTCGCCATCGTGCTCTCCTGGTTCTACCGCCAGGCGCGCCACCGTTTCAACGCCGCTGATCTCGTGCTCATGGTGTGCGCACTGGCCAGCGCGGGCTACCTACTGATGGCCTTCAACACCACCATGCGGATGTCCACCGGCACCTCGTTTGCGCCGCCCGGCATCTCTTGGGCAGCCATCGCAGGCTCGCTGCTGATTCTCGAACTGACTCGCCGGGTGGCAGGGTTGGCGCTGGTCGTTATTTCGGCCGTGTTCCTGACCTATGTCTTCGCAGGCCCCTATTTACCCGGCTTCCTGGGCTATCCTGGCCTGTCGGTCCAGCGCTTCTTTAGTCAGGTCTATACCGATGCGGGCATTCTCGGCCCGACCACGGCGGTCTCGTCCACCTATATCATTCTGTTCATCATTTTTGCCGCGTTCCTGCAGGCCTCCAAAGTGGGCGACTACTTCGTCAACTTCGCCTTTGCCGCGGCAGGCCGCGCCCGGGGTGGCCCGGCGAAAGTCGCCATCTTTGCCTCTGGCTTGATGGGGATGATCAACGGTACGTCGGCTGGTAACGTGGTCTCCACCGGCTCCCTGACCATCCCGCTGATGAAGAAAGTCGGTTACCCCGCTCGTAGTGCAGGGGCGATCGAAGCGGCCGCCTCGACCGGTGGTCAGATCATGCCGCCCATCATGGGGGCGGGTGCGTTCATCATGGCGGAAGTGACCGGTATCCCCTATACCGAAATCGCCATTGCCGCCGTCATTCCGGCCATTCTCTACTTTGCATCGATCTACTTCATGGTAGATTTCGAAGCCGCCCGTAAAGGCATGCGCGGCATGCGCAAAGACGAGATTCCGCTGTTCTCCAAGCTAGTGAAGCAGGTCTACCTGTTCGCACCGATCATCATTTTGATCGTGGCGCTGTTCATGGGCTACTCGGTGATTCGTGCGGGTACGCTGGCCACTGCCTCTGCGGCCGTCGTCAGCTGGATTTCACCCAACAAGATGGGCCTGCGCGCCATTCTAAGAGCGCTGCAGCTGGCGGGCACCATGTCCATCCAGATCATTGCCGTGTGTGCCTGCGCGGGGTTGATCGTGGGCGTGATCTCGCTGACCGGCGTTGGCGCGCGCTTCTCTTCGCTGCTGCTGGGCTTGGCGGGCGTTAGCCAACTGCTGGCGCTGTTCTTCGCCATGCTGATCAGCATTCTGCTGGGCATGGGGATGCCGACCACGGCGGCCTACGCAGTGGCCGCATCGGTGGTCGCACCAGGGTTGATCAACATCGGCATCGAGCCGCTGATTGCCCACTTCTTCGTGTTCTACTTCGCCGTGGTCTCGGCCATTACGCCGCCGGTGGCGCTGGCCTCTTACGCGGCCGCCGGTATCTCTGGGGACAACCCCATGGGCACCTCGGTGGCGTCGTTCAAGATCGGCTTGGCGGCGTTTATCGTGCCGTTCATGTTCTTCTACAGCCCGGCCATGCTGATGGAAGGCTCGGCGATGCAGATCCTACGCGTTGGCCTTACCGCCACGCTGGGCATCGTGCTGCTCTCTGGTATGGTGCAGAAGTGGTTCTTCGGGCCGGTGAATGTGGTGCAACGCTTGGTGATGTTAGTGGGCGCACTATTCCTGATTTACGGCGGTATCTATACCGACGTGGCAGGCTTGGCGATTGGTGCCGCGCTCTTCCTCATGCAGCGCAAGCAGTACGGCGGCAAAGGCAAGGCAACGGCAAACGCTACCTAAACCGTTACGTTTACCAGAGCCACGCTACGCAAAACCGCGTACCACCCACGCAACAGCCGGAACCGAGAGGTTCCGGCTTTTTTATGCGCCTAGCACACGGCGTATGACGCTCAGCCCAGCGTGAACCAGAGCGCTGCGGCCAGCATCGATAGCAGGGTGATCGGTACACCCACTTTAGCGAACTCTATAAACCCAAGGTGGACCCCTTGACGCTTCGCGCCTTCTGCCACGATCAGGTTCACCACGCTGCCGATAAGCAGCAGGTTGCCGGCCAGAGTCGACATGACCGCCAACATGACGAGGGTGGACTCTGACAGTGCAGGGAATAACCCCAACAGCAGCACCACAAAAGGGACATTGCCAATCACGTTACTGGCCACCAGCGACATACCCGCGATACTCCACGCATCGCCGGGCAGCCCGCCTTCGCCGACCAGACGGTTCACGACCACGCTAGCCTCTGGCAGCGATGCCAAACTCCCCGTGACGATAAACAAGCCCATAAACAGCAGAAGCAGATTCCAATCGACGGCGTGTGTGTAGCGGTGGCTGGCTACCCGGCGCGACATCATCAGCACCAGCGCCACGGCCAGCGCCGACCACTCGCGGGGGAGCGGTGTCGAGAACAGCACCAGTAAGGCAACAGCAGCCAACAGCGGCTTATAGCGAAGGCTTTCTGTCACAGGCGCCGTTGCCAATGGGACCGAAGCGGGGGCACTGAGCCACCAGCGCCGTCGCCAGACGAGCCAGATGACGCTGTAGGTTGTCATTAGCGAGACCAGTGCAGGGACGGCGGCTTGCAGGCTGTAATCCCAAAACGCTAAGTCGCCCGCCTGACCAATCAGAATATTTTGCGGGTTGCCGATTAGGCTCGCCGCCGAGCCTGCGTTGCAGGACATCGCCAGGGCCAACAAGAACGGCCGAGGGTCTAACCCTCGCGCCAGCAGCGTCTGGCACAGCAGCGGCGTCAGCGCAAAGGCGACAATGTCATTGACCAACAGCGCCGATAGCACGCCGCCCAACAGCACTACGCCGAGCAGCAGTTTGCTAGGCTGTTCCGCATGCCGGGCCATCCACTCTGAAAGCTGGTGATACACCCCTGAAAAGCCAAACTGGGCCGAGACCAGCATGAGCGCCATCAGCAGCACCAGCGCGCCGATGTCGATATGGCTGGCAATCTCCTCCAGCTGAACGGTGCCGGTCACCAGCAAGACACACGCCGCCGCGAGGGCCATCCAAGAGCGGTCGACCTGCAGGCCAGGCAAGCGGCCCACTGCCATGCCCAGGTAGGTGAATGCGAACATGGCAGTGATCAACCACATCGTGTGGTGCTCCTTCTCAAAGCGCAAAAAGAGCAGGCATCATACGGTGCTTGCTGATCGCCACAAAGCGCTAAAAACCTGATAGAGACCCATAAAAAAACCGGCCTGCATCGAAGATGCAGGCCGGTATGATCAGCAGGCAAAAACGTTAGCTCAGGTTATCCACCACCTTCAAGACCGGGGCTGCCTGATTCAGCGTGTAGAAGTGCAGGCCTGGCGCGCCGCCGTCCAGTAGCCGCTCGCACAGACGAGTCACTACATCGGTACCAAAGGCGGCAATGGCATCGCTATCATCGCCGTAGGCTTCTAACTGCTTGCGAATCCAGCGGGGAATTTCCGCGCCGCAGGCATCGGAAAACCGCGCCAGCTTGGTGTAGTTGGTGATCGGCATGATGCCGGGAATGATCGGCTGCTCGACACCCAGCGCACGCGCTTTATCAACGAAGTGGAAGTAGGCATCGGCGGTAAAGAAGTACTGGGTAATCGCCATGTTGGCACCCGCATTCATCTTACGGGCAAAGTTTTCCACATCCTTATCGAGGCTGGGGGCCTGTGGATGAGATTCCGGATACGCCGCGACCGCGATGTCAAAGTGGTCGCCCGTCTCGTCACGAATGAACTCTACCAATTCATTGGCGTAGCGCAGTTCACCGATACTGGCCATTCCGGAGGGCATATCACCGCGCAGGGCCACTAGGCTATCGACGCCCTCTTCCCGGTACTGCGCCAGTAAGTCACGCAGTTGGGCCTTTTCGCTGCCGATGCAGGAGAGGTGCGGCGCCGTGGTGATGCCACTTTGGCTAACGGTGCGCACGATATCCCGAGTGCGCGCCTGGGTGGAGCCACCCGCGCCGTAGGTGACCGAGAAAAAACGCGGGTTACGAGCGGCCAGCTCATCACGCACGTGAATTAGCTTCTCCCGACCGGCATCGGTGTTGGGCGGAAAGAATTCAAAGCTAATACCTAACGGATGCTCTTGGCTGCTCATGGTTTGTCCTCGCAGTGCGGTAACGTGATCATTATTTAGGGTATTCTCGCTGCTTCGCCGCGCAGCGGCTAATGAAAGATTCCACGGTCGACCTTCAATTCGGCTCATGTTGGCACTACCGCGTCTATCAAGGAGGAGATATGGACTTAGCACCCAGCGCTTTAATGGGCCCGCTGCTCATGCTGTTAGGGTATGTGGGGCTGGGCTTTATTGCCGCCCAACGGTTGAAAATAGACCCGCGCCCGATTGCTACCTTGTTGGTGTACCTGATCGCGCCGCTGACAATTTTTCGCGCGCTGATGAATGGCGGTCCTACCTCAGAGTATTTGGTGCTCACCCTGGCGATGTTTCTATTGGTCAGCGCCATAGCACTGGCCGTGCGCTGGGCTACCCAACACCGCTTTGGCCCGCAGGAAGGCGCGCTGCTGGCGTTCTCTTCTGGCACCGGTAATACCGGCTACTTTGGACTGCCCGTCGCACTAATTCTGCTACCGCCGGAAGGGGTGACGCTGTATCTCTTCTGCATGCTGGGCATCAATTTATACGAGTTCACGGTGGGGTTTTATTTGAGCGCCCGGGGCCACTTCTCGGTACGCCAGAGCGTGGCCAAAATTGTTCGTCTGCCGCTGGTCTATGCGTTTCTCTTAGCGCTGCTGCTAAACGCGCTCAACGCCACGCTGCCTGAGTCACTGATGAGTTCATTAGCGGTCTTTCCCGCCACCTATACCCTGCTGGGCATGATGATCATTGGCATGACGTTAAGCCAGGTCACCCTCGCCGCGTGGGATACGCGCTTTGTGGCGACCTGCGTGGGCCTGCGCTATTTGCTCTGGCCGCTGGTGATGCTGGGGGCGGTGCTGGTGCTCCAGCAGTTCACGCCGCTGGCACCAGAGCTGGCGATGGCGCTGCTGCTATTGGGCGTGGTGCCCATGGCCTCTAACGTCGTCGTCGTGGCCATGGAGTTGGGCATTCAGCCGCAGAAAGGTGCTTTAGCGGTACTCACCACTACGCTGCTGGCACCGCTGTTGATCCCGCTCTACCTGGGGCTGATGCTGCGGCTCACCGGGCTCGGTTAAAACCCATCGACGCCCGCCTGCTGCAGCTGGCGGGCCATGCGCTGCACGTCTGGGTGGCTGAAGAAGGCAACGAGCGCCTCGCTTCGCACCGGGCCAACGCCGGGCACGGCTTGCCAGTCGGTTTGAGAGTAACCCGCGAGGGTGTACCAATCGCCTAGCTGGGCATCGCCTCCTGGCGGCATCCCCAGCGCCTTCAGCCATGTTGCATAGGGCGCTTGGCGCGCCGCATTGAATTGCGCCATCAGCGCTGTGGCGGTGGTCGCGCCAATACCGTGGGCTTGCTGTAGCTGCTCCGGCGTCAGCTCCAACCAGCCAAGCAGCTCCGTCACCACACCGGCCTCCATCAGCGCCTGCCACGTGCCTTCGCCAATCCCCCGCATGCCCAGCTGCTCGCTGAGATAGGTTAAGCGGGCCAGCAGTTGGGCGTTGCATCCTGATGTTAGGTCTGAACTTAGCGTAAAGCAGCTCAACAGATGGTAGCGCTCGGGCGGTGGGGCGCTTAGGGCAGCCCTTTCGCGGGTTTGCCACACCACGCTGTCTACCTGAGGAATCGTCAAGCCCGCCAGCGTCACCGCCACTTGGTCCCCAGGGCGCACGTCCCACGCCTGCCAGCGCTCCAATGAACCCAGCGACACGCGGCTGATGCGCCGCCCTTCCAGAGTCACCGGGTAGAGCCATAGCAGCGGCGTTACGCGCCCGGTGCGCCCCACCCGAAACTCGACCCCGCGTACCTGGGCTAGCGCCTGCTGAGACGGATACTTCCAGGCCACCGCCCACTCAGGGGGCGATGACGACCAGCGGCGCACGCCAGGGCGCTCAGCCTGTTTTAATACCACGCCGTCGGTGGCAAACGGCAGCGGGCCGTTGAACCACCGCTCGCGCCACTCAGCGGCCGCCTCCTGGCCGCTGATCGAGTGGGTGTAATCGGCCGTATCGAACCCTAGCGCCGTCAGTTGCGCTAGCCGTTCAGCCATCTGCGTCGGGCCATCCGGCCAGTCCCATACGAATAAGCCGATGCGATTCAGCGTCTCTTGGCTCGGGTCGCGCTGCGCCATGGCACCGGCCACGGCACCTCGGGCACCCGAATCTGGCTGGCGTGCCTGCACGTGGTTCTCCAGCCGCCAGTAAAGCTCGCCCTGCAGCACCGCAGAGACGGGCTCAGGAAGCATAACGGGCACACCGGGCAGCTGTTGAACCCGCGCCGTCCAATCCTGCCCCCGCTCGCCGTCTCCACGGCTAACCGCCTCGACAAGCTCCCCGCCCAGGTAACGCAGCGTCACCGCGACGCCATCCACCTTGGGCTGAATCCATAGGTCTTCGCGGCGGCTGGTAAAGCGTCGAATACCGTCCTCATCGGCTTTAGTGAGCCCCGTTTGAGCGGCCGGATGCGTGCGGGTACCGCTGCTGCTCGTGATGCGGGTCAGTGGCCGATGGGGAGTCGGGGAATCCAAGCAAGCTTGCCAGTTTTCCAACCGTGCCAGCGCTTGGTCGTACAGCTCATCGGCAATCAGCGATTCGCCGTTATCATGATAAGCTCGATCCCACACTTCGATATGTTCGGCTAGCGCCTGGGTTTCCAGCGCTAGCCGCTCGGCAGGCCAGTCGGGGCACATGTCTGCCTGTGCGGAAAAAGTGACACTCATTAACCAGGCTGCCGCTAGGCTCGCTATTCCTGTCATTCGCCAACCCGACATACGCATCCTCACGTGGTGAACGGGAAATTTTTCAGTCCTTATTAAAGTTAACTTATAGGAAACTGACAGAGATGCAATGCGCAGCAAGCCGCTCTCGGAACCGTGTTCGACCCATAAAAAAAGCGCCCCCTGGCGTGAACCAAGGGGCGCTTTTCGCTAACCCATGACGCTCATTGCGCTTGCGGGAAGCTTATAGGCCAGCGGCCTGACGCAGCGCGTCTGCTTTGTCAGTTTTTTCCCACGGGAAGGCTGTAAACGTCTCGGTATGCGTTTCGCCTTTGTCGTCTACCCAGCTGTAGCTGTGCTCAAACGGCTCGCGGCCAAAGTGGCCATACGCAGACGTGAGGCGATACATCGGATGCAGCAGGTCGAGCATCTTGGTGATTGCGTAGGGGCGCAAATCGAAGTGCTCGCGCACCAGCTCAACGATTTTCGCATCGTCGATTTTGCCAGTACCGAAAGTGTCGATAGACACGGAGGTCGGCTCGGCCACGCCAATGGCGTAGGAGACCTGAATCTCGCACTTGTCCGCCAAGCCCGCTGCTACGACGTTTTTCGCCACATAGCGGCCAGCGTACGCGGCGCTGCGGTCTACTTTCGACGGATCTTTGCCCGAGAACGCGCCGCCACCGTGGCGCGCCATGCCGCCGTAGGTATCGACGATGATCTTACGACCGGTCAGGCCACAGTCGCCCACCGGGCCGCCAATCACGAACTTGCCGGTCGGGTTGATGTGGTACTGGGTATTGGCATCCAACCACTCAGCGGGAATCACCTGCTCAATGACTTCACGCTTAATCATTTTGCGCAGGTCTTCTTGATCGATTTCCGGGTCGTGCTGAGTCGACAGGACAATCGCATCCACGCCACACGGTTGGCCTTCAGCGTTATAGCGGAAAGTGACCTGGCTCTTGGCATCCGGACGCAGCCACGGCAACAGGCCGTTTTTACGCAACTCCGCCTGACGCTCGACCAAACGGTGCGAGTAGTGGATCGGCGCTGGCATGAACGAATCGGTTTCGTTCGTGGCGTAGCCAAACATCAGGCCCTGGTCGCCCGCGCCTTGGTCTTCCGGCTTGGTACGATCAACGCCCTGAGCAATATCGACACTCTGCTTGCCAATCAGGTTGATGACGCCGCACGTGGCACCGTCGAAGCCCACCTGAGAAGAGGTGTAGCCGATATCGGTAATCACATCACGCACCAGCGTCTCTAGATCCACCCACGCGGAGGTGGTGATCTCACCGGCAATAATGGCAACGCCCGTCTTCACCATCGTTTCACAGGCAACGCGGGCCTGTTTATCCCGGGCGATAATGGCATCTAACACCGCGTCTGAAATCTGGTCGGCAATCTTATCGGGATGGCCTTCGGAAACGGACTCGGAGGTAAACAGGGAATATTCGCTCATCGCGCACTCGACCCTCTGTATGACGGCTGCTCTGTTATGACCGCAGCATCAGCAGGAAATCATGGCAGGAAGTCCCCTGCCCGTATAAAGAAGCGGCACCATCACTTTCACCACCACTTCGGGAGCCAGAGTCTACACGCTGTTGCAAGTTCTTCCCACAACGTGCCCCTGAGAATTTGCCGCCGCCGGGGAAGTCAGCGACAATAGCGCCTTTATTCTTTCCGTTTTCAGGCGAGGAGCACCCCCATGCCGTCCCGTTTTGAGCTGGCCAATGCCATTCGCGCCCTTTCCATGGATGCTGTTCAGAAGGCCAAATCCGGCCACCCTGGCGCCCCCATGGGTATGGCTGATATTGCCGAGGTGCTGTGGAATGACTACCTCAAGCACAACCCCGAAGACCCCAAGTGGGCCGATCGTGATCGGTTCGTGCTGTCGAATGGTCACGGCTCCATGCTGCTCTACTCGCTTTTACACCTAAGCGGCTATGAGCTGAGCCTGGAACAGCTGCAAAACTTCCGCCAGCTGCACTCGCCCACCGCTGGCCACCCAGAGTTTGGCTACGCCCCCGGCATCGAAACCACTACCGGCCCGCTAGGCCAAGGCTTTGCCAACGCAGTGGGTTTCGCGATTGCCGAGAAAACCCTGGCCGCGCAGTTCAACCGCCCCGGCCATACCATCGTTGACCACCACACCTGGTGTTTCTTGGGCGATGGCTGCTTGATGGAGGGTATCTCCCACGAAGCGGCGTCCCTGGCGGGCACTCAGCAGTTGGGCAAACTGATAGCCCTTTACGACGACAACGGCATCTCTATCGATGGCGAAGTCGAAGGCTGGTTCACCGACGATACGGCCAAGCGCTTTGAGTCCTACGGCTGGCACGTGGTACCGAACGTCGACGGCCACAAGCCTGACGAGATCAAGGCGGCCATTGAGCTGGCGAAGAGCCATGACGACAAGCCAAGCCTGATCATCTGCAAAACCATTATCGGTTTTGGTGCCCCCAACAAGCAGGGCAAAGAAGAAGCTCACGGCGCACCGCTGGGTGACGACGAAGTGGCCCTGGCACGTAAACAGTTGGGCTGGGAGCACGCGCCTTTCCATATCCCCGAGCCGATTTACTCCGCCTGGGATGCCCGCGACGCCGGTAAAACGCGCCAGCAAGAGTGGGAAGGCCGCTTCGCTCGCTACACTGAAGCCTTCCCGGAAGAAGCGCGTGAATTCAAGCGCCGCATGAAAGCGCAGCTGCCCACGGAATTGGCGACCGAAGCGCTGATCCAGCAGGCCCAAGAGAAAGGCGACAGCATTGCCTCGCGTAAAGCGTCGTTTGAAGCGCTGAACGTGATTGGCCCGCAAATGCCGGAACTGCTCGGCGGCAGCGCTGACCTAGCGCCGTCTAACCTGACCTTCTGGAAGGGCGCGAAAGCGATCACCCCCGACGACGCCAGCGGCAACTACCTGCACTACGGTGTGCGTGAATTCGGCATGGGCGCGGTGATGAACGGTATCGCTCTGCACGGCGGTTTTGTGCCGTACGGCGCCACCTTCCTGATCTTTATGGAGTACATGCGCAACGCCGTGCGTATGGCGGCGCTGATGGGTCAGCAGGCTATTTACGTGTTTACCCACGACTCTATTGGCCTGGGTGAAGATGGCCCGACGCACCAGCCGATCGAGCAGCTCACCAGCCTGCGCACCACGCCGAACCTGAACACGTGGCGCCCCTGTGACGCCGTGGAGACCGCCGCTTCCTGGGATGCCGCGATTAAGCGCCACTCCGGCCCGACGGCGCTGGTACTCTCGCGCCAGAACCTGCCGCACCAGCAGCGTACCAAGGCCCAGCTCGCGTCTATCCAGCGCGGTGGCTATGTGCTGAAAGATAGCGAAGGCACCCCAGAGCTGATCCTGATTGCCACGGGCTCCGAAGTCTCCCTGGCGATGGACGCCGCGGCCGAGCTGGAGCAGCAGGGTAAAGCCGTGCGCGTGGTCTCCATGCCGTCCGCTTACCGTTTTAATGGCCAAGACGCTGACTACCGTGAAAGCGTGCTACCCAAAGCCGTCACCAAGCGTATTGCCATCGAAGCTGGCCATGCCGACTACTGGTACAAATACGTTGGTCTCGATGGCCGCGTGATTGGCATGACTACCTTTGGTGAGTCGGCCCCGGCTGGCGAGCTGTTCAAGCACTTCGGCTTTACCGTCGAGAACATTGTTAAACAAGCCAATGAGCTGCTGGGTTAATCCCCCGCTCACGGGTCACGCAGTGCGGGCATCGCGATGCCCGCACTAAACGGTCTGCTATGGCTAATTAGCTACTGGTTGATCGGAGAAGTGGTCATTCACTTCTCCGGTTTACCCATCTCTTCTGGGGTGGTGGGCATGCTGCTGCTGTGCGCCACCCTCGCTATGATCAGCAGGGTGCCCTCCAGCCTTGCTGCCGCTGCCCAACCGCTGATTGCACTCCTGGCTATGCTGATTATGCCGGGCGTGGTGGGTGTATTCTTTATTCTGGATGAGCTGGCAGGCCAATGGCTGGCCATTGTGGCCGCCCTGCTACTCGGCACGCTGCTCAGCGTGTTCACCACGCTATGGTTACTAACGCGTTTGATGGGACGCAGCCATGCTGACTAACCTGCTGCCCACCTTAACCGCAACGCCTTTACTGGCCGTTGGACTAACGCTGGCCGCTTATTTGGTGGGCAGCGCAGTTTTTATACGGCTGGGTAAGCCCTCCTGGCTGCCCGCTATTTTGATCGCGGCACTCCTTTTGGCCGCAATACTGGCGCTGCTGGGGCTGCCTTACGCCACCTACCAGCAGGGTGCAACGTGGCTAACCGTGCTGTTAGGCCCCGCTACAGTGGCGCTGGGTATGCCGCTTTACCAGCAACTGCCGCGCATTCGTGAACTCTGGCGACCGCTAGCCGCCTGCCTGCCTATTGCTGCTGCTTTGGCGGCTTGCTATGCCTTGGGCATTGCGTGGCTGTTGGGAGCGAGCCCAGACATTTTGGCCTCCATTGCGGCAAAGTCGGTGACCGCGCCTATTGCCATCGGCATCACCGAACAGCTCGGCGGCAACGTGGCGCTGTTAATGGGCTCGCTGCTAGTGACCGGCGTGCTGACCATCCCCTTTGTTAGCTTGGCGGCCCGGCTGCTACGTATCAACGATGAGCGCATCATCGGTTTTGCGCTGGGGCTCAATGGGCACGCCATTGGTACCGTGCGGGCGTTTGATATTAGCCCTACCGCCGGGGCGTTTGCCTCGCTCGGAATGAGCCTAACCGGTATTTTTACCGCGCTGCTGTTGCCGCTGGCGTGGCGGCTAGTGGGCATCGGGGCTGGGTAAGCAACCCCCGGTGAAATACGCTATCATCGGCCCACTTTTTCTAAGAGCCGCATCGCAACATGGCGAACGCTTCCACTAAATATCGCATTGCTATCAATGGTTATGGGCGCATTGGCCAGTGCGTGCTGAGAGCACTGGTGGAACGCCAACACCCAGAGCTTGAGGTGGTGGCGATTAATGAGCTGTCTGATCTCGCCACCATCACGTATCTCACCCGTTACGACACCACCCACGGACGCTTCCCTGGTGAGGTGGATAACGATGGCAGCGCTCTGCTCGTCAACGGCCAGCGCATCCACGTGCTGTGCGAACGCGACCCGCAAGCGCTGCCCTGGGGTGAGCTGGATATCGACCTGGTGCTGGAGTGCTCGGGTAGCTTTAAGGATCGCGCCACCGCCGAGCAGCACTTAACGGCTGGGGCCAAGCGGCTGCTGTTCTCCCAGCCCGCTGAAAACGATGTGGATGCTACCATCGTGTGGGGCATCAACGAGCATGAGCTTGCCCCCACCCAGCGCATTCTCTCTGCAGCGTCCTGCACCACCAACTGTTTAGTACCGCTGCTTACCGTGCTGGATGAAGCATTGGGTCTGGAGCATGGCGTCACCACCACGATTCACTCAGCGATGAACGATCAGCCGGTGATCGATGCGTATCATCAAACCGACCTGCGCCTGACCCGCTCCGCCATGCAGTCGATCGTGCCGGTGGATACCGGCTTGGCAGTGGGTATCAGCCGCCTGATGCCGAGCCTGGCCGGGCGTTTTGAGTGCCTGCACGTGCGGGTACCCACCATTAACGTCTCTGCTATGGATGCCGCGCTGACCGTACGCCGCGATACCAGCGCCGCCCAAGTGAACGCGCTGCTACACAGCGCCAGCCAGCAGCGCTTGCAAGGGGTGCTAGGCTATACCGAAGCCCCCATGGCATCGATCGATTTTAATCATGACCCCCGCTCTGGCATTCTAGACGCCACCCAAACCCGGGTGGCTGGCACACGCTTGATCAAGCTGCTGTGCTGGTTTGATAACGAGTGGGGCTTTGCCAACCGCATGCTGGATATCAGCCAGCGCTTGGCAACGTTTCGCTAATTGATGGGTAGCATCACCTAGCGCTCTTACATTCGCTTGAACACGAGGAAACCGCTCACATGAACGTGCAAAAAATGACCGACCTGCCCCTGGAAGGGCAGCGCGTGCTGATTCGTGAAGACCTGAACGTGCCGATCAAAAACGGCCGTGTTTCCAGCGATGCCCGCCTTCGCGCCGCACTGCCGACTATTCAAGTGGCAGCCAAGGCGGGAGCCAAAGTGATGCTCATGAGCCATCTGGGCCGCCCCACGGAAGGCGAGCCTGCTGAGGAGTTCTCCTTAGCTCCCGTGGCCGAGCACCTTAGCGAGCTGCTGGGTAGCCCCGTCAAACTGGTCGACGATTACCTCGACACCGCGCCCACGCTCAGCAATGGCGACGTGGTGCTGCTTGAGAACGTGCGCTTCAATAACGGCGAGAAGAAAGACGACGAACCGCTGGCCAAGCAGTACGCCGCGCTGTGCGATATCTTCGTGATGGACGCCTTCGGCACCGCCCACCGCGCTCAAGCGTCCACCCACGGCGTGGCCCGCTTTGCGCCCACCGCCTGTGCAGGCCCGCTGCTGGCCCAGGAGCTGGACGCACTGGAGAAAGCCTTAGCGACCCCGGCGCGACCCATGGCGGCGATTGTGGGCGGCTCCAAGGTCTCTACGAAGCTCGACGTATTGACCGCCCTCTCCGACAAGTGCGACCAGCTTATCGTCGGCGGCGGGATCGCCAACACCTTTATCGCGGCGGCAGGCTATAATGTGGGCAAATCGCTCTACGAAGCCGACCTGATCGGTCAAGCCAAAGCGCTAATGGAGAAAGTCTCTATTCCGCTGCCCACTGACGTCGTTGTGGCCACGGAGTTCTCTGAATCCGCAGAAGCGGTAGTCAAACCGGTGGACCAGGTCGCTGATAACGAGATGATTTTGGATATTGGCCCGGACACCGCGGCCCACTTGGCCAGCCTGCTCAAAGATGCCGGCACTATCTTGTGGAACGGCCCCGTGGGCGTTTTCGAGATCGATCAATTTGGCAAAGGCACCGAAGTACTCTCTCTTGCCATTGCCGAAAGTAGCGCGTTTTCGATTGCTGGCGGTGGCGACACCCTGGCCGCTATCGACAAGTACGCCATTGCCGACCGTGTTTCCTATATCTCTACCGGCGGCGGCGCGTTCCTAGAGTACGTCGAGGGCAAACAGCTACCGGCGGTAGCCGCATTAGAAGCCGCAGCAAAGCGCGGCTGAACCATCACGCTGACACTGCACGCTCACTGCACCCGTTCACACTGACAACCTACAAGGTGACCCCATGGCTTTAATTAGCATGCGCCAGATGCTCGACCACGCCGCCGAATACGGCTACGGCATCCCCGCGTTCAACGTCAACAACCTCGAGCAGATGCGGGCCATCATGGAAGCCGCCGATGCCACCGACTCTCCGGTGATCGTGCAGGCCTCCGCTGGCGCGCGCAAATACGCAGGCGCCCCTTTCCTGCGCCACTTGATTTTGGCGGCGGTAGAAGAGTTTCCGCATATTCCGGTAGTGATGCACCAGGATCACGGCACCAGCCCCGCCGTGTGCCAGCGCTCTATCCAGCTCGGTTTCTCCTCCGTCATGATGGACGGCTCGCTGGGTGAAGATGGCAAAACGCCGATGGATTACGACTACAACGTTGACGTCACTCGTCGCGCAGTAGAAATGGCCCACGCCTGTGGTGTATCGGTTGAAGGCGAGCTGGGCTGCCTAGGTAGCCTGGAAACCGGCATGGCCGGTGAAGAGGACGGCATTGGTGCCGAAGGCAAGCTGGACATGGAACAGCTGTTGACCGATCCCGAAGAAGCCGCCGCGTTCGTCAAAGCGACTCAGGTCGACGCGCTGGCGATTGCCATCGGCACCAGCCACGGCGCATACAAGTTCACCAAGCCGCCGACCGGCGACACGCTCTCTATTCAGCGTATCAAAGAGATCCACGCGCGCATCCCGGACACCCACTTGGTCATGCACGGCTCCTCTTCCGTGCCGCAGGAGTGGCTTGAAGTCATCAACCGCTACGGCGGTCAAATTCCGGAAACCTACGGCGTACCGGTCGAGGAAATCGTCGAAGGCATCAAACACGGCGTGCGCAAGGTGAACATCGACACCGACCTGCGCCTAGCGTCCACCGGTGCCGTGCGTCGTTTTATGGCAGAGAACCCGTCTGAATTTGATCCGCGCAAATTCTTAAAAGAAACGGTCACCGCCATGCGCGATCTGTGTATTGCCCGCTACGAAGCCTTTGGTACTGCTGGCAACGCGAGCAAAATCAAGCCGATCAGCCTGGAAGCGATGTTCCAGCGCTACGAGCGCGGCGAGCTGGCTCCTAAAATTAAGTAAGCAGCTAAGCAATTAGCGACGCTAAGGCGGCCTTCGGGCCGCCTTTTTTGTTGCAATGCAGCACAAATAGGCTATTACTAGAGAGCACCACCCCACATTTCTTCACCAGGCAGCCCTCACTATGAAGCACTCCTCAATGCCCCTGTTTACTCCGCCCACCGCCATGTTCGATGTGTGGAAGGTCGGCATGATGGGGATGGAACTATGGAGTTCGTCGCTATCCACGATCGCCATGCGCCAACAGCTATGGCAAACCCAGCCCTTTTTTAGCCCCGCCATGATGCGTGAAAACCAGCGCATGGTGACCGAAAAGATCGAGGCCAGCATGGAAGCTGGCCTCGTGATGCAAAAAGCATTTTTCAGCGCGATGAGCGGTCAATACGCCCCCTGGTGGATTACCAGCCAGAAAGCGATGAAACCTTATCATCAACGTAGTAGCGCCAACTCACGACGCCTCTCCCGCTAACGGCACACTCACTCGTTATCGTCGTTACTCTGCTCGTCCTCGCCGTTTTCAATGGCATCTTCGGCGCTACCGGTACCACCGGTGCCGCCTTCGGTGTTGTCGCTATCGTCACCACCGTTGTCGGTGTTTTCTTCCGTCTCGTCAGCCGTGGCCATATCGGCGGTCGACTCGTCACGCTGAACGGCCCCGGCCTTGATGCCGTACTTCTCCTCCAGCGCCGCATCATCCAGCGCTTGGTGCTGCTCGCTATCGGCATCGGCTTCAGGCTCTGCCAACACGCTACCTGCAGAAGCCATCAGCGCGGTGCCCACGACCAATGAGAGGAACCAAGGGGTGAATCGCATATACATCTCCATTTTATGGTTATCGCGGCGTCGCCTACCTACTATAGCCGGTCTCTCGATGATTCACATAGATTGCCTTGAAAACCGGGCAGTTAACCGAGGGTAGCGAGCGCTCAGCGGCATGGTCGCGCAGCTTCACTGTAAAAAATTATAAAACAGTGTTCACAAAGCCAGAAAAATCTCGTTCAATAGTCGTCTAGTCGGCTTAAATTAACGCGAGTAGCGCTTGTCACGCTGCAAGGAACTCCCATGCCGCTCCCACTTCTGCTGTTTGATTGTGATGGCACCCTCGTCGATAGCGAACCCCTACTGGCCGAAGAGATGGCTCGCGGCCTAAATACGGTCGGTCTCCCCTTTGCTTCTTCCGATTATCTTGGCGAGTTTCGGGGGGCCCGCTTCCGACGTATCGTGGCAGAACTGCAAACCCGCTATGGCGAGGTTGATGCCGAGCGCTTGAACCGCATGGAACAGGCCATGCGCGCCAAACTGGCGGAGCGCCTCGCCAATGAGCTCACCACCATTCCCGGCGCGCGTGAGTCGCTCGATGCACTGGCCCACTACCCTAGCGCCGTGGTCTCCAATGGGCCTGAAACCAAGATTCGTACCGCTCTAAAGGCGACCGGTCTCAGCGACTATTTCGGTCATCGGCTGTTTAGTGGCTATACCGCTAACTGTTGGAAGCCGGAGCCCTGTTTACATCTGCACGCAGCCAGTATCATGGGGTTTGCGGCGAAGGACTGCATTGCCATCGACGATGCGCTGGTCGGTGTTCACGCGGCGCTGCAAGCAGGCATGACCGTGATCCATCTGAATCGCTTTCCCGATGCCGAAGCAACGCCGGAAGGCGCTATCATGATGAGTAACATGTATCAGCTGCCTGCCGTTGTCGAGCAACTGACCCACGAGCGATGGCAGGCCGCAATGCCTCATCACTCAACAGAGAAATAGTATGGCTTCATTACGTGATCAGCTAAGTGGCCTCGTTTACTCCACCGAGCATGGCAAAACGTGCCCTGACTGCAGAGCCCCCATCGACGACTGCCGCTGTGAGGACACCAGCGAGCAAGCGCGGCTTGCCGAATTGGATGGGATCGTCCGTATCCGCCGTGAGACCAGCGGTCGTAAAGGCAAGGGAGTCACGACCATCAGCGGCGTGCCGCTCCCCCAAGGGGAGCTCAAGGCACTGGCCAAAACACTCAAACAGCGCTGCGGCACCGGCGGCGCCGTTAAAGAGGGTGTGATAGAAATCCAGGGCGACCATCGCGAAACACTGCGCGATGCCTTAACCTCAATGGGTTATCAGGTGAAATTGGCGGGCGGTTGAAGCGGACAACGCACATCCCCGGCTCATGGCGAAAGGGCAAGGCACGATAATGGTTTGGTTGGAATACCTGCTACCGCTCATCTTCTTGTTTCCCATGGCAGCGATGGGCGGCATCGTATTAGCCTTGCGTAGTCTTCACGATGCCCGCGTTCACTCACCCTTCGATGCGCCGCTCCGCGAGCCGGGGCAGGCGCTTCGCCATCGACTCGATCAAGCGTTTTCAAGCCTGTTTCTTAACGGCACTTTAGGGCCTCTGGTCAGCCTTGCGCCGCTGGTCTACGGCATGGGACGAATGCTCTTCGTCGATAAACAGGACTGGGTCGAGTGGGCGCTGTATGGCCTGCTGAGCACGCTCTTGGTGCTGGCGTTTTCGCTGCTGTTGGTGCGTGACTATCAGCGCATCCGCCGCTTGAAGCTGGGGCTTGCCTGCGAACTTGCCGTAGGCCAAGAGCTGGAACGTCTGGTTCGCCCTGAAGCGCACCCCTATTACGTGTTTCATGACGTCCCTACGGATAGCTTCACCATTGACCATGTGGTGGTCACCCCTCACGGCGTATTCGTCGTGGAAACCCGCGCCAGGGCACTGGCCATTGGTAGCAATGGCAAAGAGTTGAACTGCGTAGCGGTAGAGCGTGAGCGGCTGCGCTTCCCGCACTGGCAGGAGCGGCGGCCGCTGCACAAAACGCGCCAGGGTGTCAGCTGGCTGAGCCAGTGGTTAGAGCGCCGCTGCGGTGTACCGGTACCGGTGAAAGGGGTCCTGGTTTTGCCCGGCTGGGAAATCGACACCAGCGAAGCCTCGCCGGATATTCTCGTGGTCAGCGGCGAACAGCTGGCCAAGCAGCTGACCGACATCACGCCAGGACAGCTAAGCGATGCCATTCATGACAAGGTCATTCATGTTTTGCTAGAGCGGGCACGGTTGATGGAGCTCAAGCACCTCCGTCAACCATCTGTCTAATGCCTCATTTAGTCGCCGCGTAACCGCCCGCCCATCTCTTGGGCAAGATCGACCGCGTAGTGGTCGGTCATCCCGCCAATGAAGTCCAGCATGCGCCGGTAGCTGTCATAAAGTGTCCATGAGGGGAGTGGCGTGTTCTCGCCTATCAACGCCAAAACCCGCTGATGCTTGAACGAGCTTTGCCCGGTGTGGTGCAGCTCATGAGCGGCACCGATGAAGGCTTCTAACAGGATACCCAGCGTGGTGTAGGCACCAATCTCCAGCTTCGCCTTGCGCTCATTCTGAAAAATGCGCTCACGAGCCAGCTGCTTGGCGGACTGCACTCCCCAGCCTAAATCCGGGTGACACAGCTCCAACAAATCCTCGCTGAGAGTACCGCTGAGCAGCGCCTGCTCATGCTGTACAAAGACAGCCCCCACATCGTTGACAGCACGCTCCATGGCGGCGCCTCTGAGTAGAGCGATACGGCGGCGTTGCGAGACATTTCTACGCTGCATCTCGGCATACTCGGGAGGAAACTCACCGGCGATTTGACGCAGAATCTCGACCACTTCCTCGTAGCGCAGAATGCCCATCTCCAGACCATCTTCAAGGTCTAGCAAGGCGTAGCAAATATCATCTGCCGCTTCGACAAGCCAAGCCAACGGGTGGCGACACCAGCGCTGCTCCCCTTGGGGAAGTAGCCCAACCGCATCTGCTACCTCTTTTAACAGCGCCTGCTCTGACTGGTAGCAGCCAAACTTACCCGCACGACCGCTATAGCGTACCGTCCATGGGTATTTCAGCAGCGTGCCGAGCGTAGCCGCCGATAAGCGCATGCCACCGTTGAACTGGTTGTACTCGATCTGGGTGATGACGCGGAAGCCCTGCGCGTTGCCTTCATAGGTCAACAGGTCGTCTCGCTCGGCATCGGACAAGCCATCCAGCAGGCCACTTCCCTGGGCACGACGAAACCAGTCGCGTATCGCGTACTCACCGGCGTGACCAAAGGGCGGGTTACCGATGTCATGGCCCAGACACGCCGTTTGCACAATAACGCCCAAATCAGCGGGGGTAATCCAGTCAGGGAGGCGGTCACGCAGCAGCTCGCCCACAATCATCCCAAGCGAACGGCCGACGCAGCCAACTTCGAGAGAGTGGGTCAAGCGGGTGTGAATGTGGTCGTTTTCCGTCAGAGGGTGCACTTGGGTTTTACGCCCCAAGCGTCGGAAAGAGCCGGAAAAGACAATGCGATCATGATCTTTATGAAAGGGACTACGCCCAATTTCCCGGGTGCTGTCCGTTCGTTTATCGTGAAGGCGTCGTGGGGAAAGTAACTGATCCCATTGCATTTGTGTCATAGCGCTCCTCCTTGGAGTGCACATTCTGACATAAAAATGCTGACATAAAACGACGGGATCGACGGGCA
>NZ_JASSPG010000013.1:0-27298 GCF_030247125.1 Halomonas sp. LC1
CCTAATGCGACCACCTATCGCCCTGTGCTGGCAATTTTTGCCACTGCGTTACTCATCGATTTTTCTGCCAGTTGGGAGGTTCAGTGCATAATATTCACTGCACGCGTGCTAGAGTATGCCGTAGCCACAGCGATCATACCCCCGGGTCTGCAAAAGCTGCAGGGCGTAGCGAGCTTTAGCGCCATGTTTCTCAACTATGACCTGCACGCCCAGCGCCAAGTCCCCTTCAGTTACGTTTACCTTCACGCCTAGATACTTCCGAAGCTACTAATTGCTGGCCGATACGCTTATCTGGCTGGCTGCGCCACTGGCGCTATTCGTTGGCACCGTGTGACAGGTTCTGTCTTTAAAGCGATATACCTCGATAAACGTGAGCTCAAGTGCGCCTGTGTCGGCAACAGTAATACCCATTAAGCTTTGTATCGCTCACCGAAAACCTAATGATGATGGGAATGAGGCTATGGATACCGCTTGGGTAATTATCGCCTACTTTTTGCGAGGCGCTTGATCAGGATCATATTTCCCTCCGATGCTGTTCAGGTTGCGTTCAGACAAATCATCCATGCTGTTATTGGGGTTATTTATTTGATTTTTCCCAAACCAACGGCCTTGACTGCTGTTGGCTCTTTGGGCGAGTTACTGAGGTGATTATGAGTAACAGTACAAGTAGTCGTTTGCTGATGTTGTGGGTGCCACTTGCTGGGTTTGTCATTTGGGCGGGATACCTGATTGGAACCGAGCACCGTCTCCACCTATTTCAGTTCTTACCTTTCCTCTTTTTGGCAGCATGCCCACTGATGCATATTTTCATGCATAAACACCACGGCGGTCATAAGAACAAAATAGACAAGGACTGAACCACTCTATATATACATGTACGCGCCTGGGAGAAAGACCATGAAAACGACACAAAAAGAGCACCGCTTGGGTGTTTCCAAAAACACACTGGTGACTCGGAATTTAAAAATCAAGCCTAGTAAATCCAAACGCATTGAAGAAGCGCTGTCAGATATCGACCGACTCTATGGAATGGATAAGGTGGTCTACAACGAGAAAAACCGAAATATCAGCCTTGCTTACGATGCGCTGAGGCTCTGCATCGATGACGTTGAAAAAATTCTCAAGCTCCATGACATACAGGTCAGCGCTGATCGGTGGAACCGCTTTAAGAAGGAGTATTACCGTTTCGTCGATCAGAACGTTAAAGACAACGCTAAACAGGAACCTTGGAGCTGTCATTAATAGTCATAACGGCTACATGACACAACCAGGAGCAAGACTAGCTAGTTTAGGGTAAGAGCTGCTTGCCTGTGGCCTCGCAAAATCAGACCTTCCGTTAGTCATTTGCCATGTGGCTGCACATAGGTTCTATATTTAATTTATATAGCATCAAAAAACACCGCACAGGAGTCCTCGGCAGTTATTGCTGCTGTGGTTGCCGTTAATACAAGGAGTCGCTTTCATGGTTGGGCAGGATAGAACGCCACAATATAAAGAAAACAGTCTTTCGTTGGTCGGTGCCGTTGCATTAGGCACCGGCGTGATGATTGGGGCCGGTATTTTTGCGCTAACCGGCCAAATGGCCGAAATGACTGGTCGGCTATTTCCTCTAGCCTTTCTGGCCGCTGCCGTCATTGTCTCTTTCAGCGCTTATTCTTACGTTAAAATGTCCAATACCTTCCCATCAGCAGGTGGGATTGGCATGTATTTACAGAAAGCGTATGGCCCGACGCTTCCCACCGCCTTTCATGCCCTCCTGATGTATTTTTCCATGGTGATCGCACAGAGTTTTTTGGCGAGAACGTTTGGTTCCTACACGCTTGAGTTGTTTGACCTGGGGGATCGTTCACTATTTGTGCCCCTACTCGGGGTTGGTTTACTGCTAATAGCCTTTTTGATCAATTTATCCGCCAACCGCTTGATCGAGACCGTCGCCTCGGTGCTCGGATTTATCAAAATAGGTGGCATTATAGTGTTTGGTATTGTCGGCGTGTTTATTGCCGACTCCATCGAAATGGGTGCTGGCAACGATGCACCTACGCCTACGATAACGGGCTTTTTAGGCGCTACGGCGCTCGGCATACTGGCATTTAAAGGCTTCACGACGATTACCAATAGTGGTTCGGAGCTTAAAGATCCTAAGCGGAATCTTGGCAAAGCTATCACGATCTCGATTGCGCTATGCGTGGTGATCTATGCCCTTGTCGGTTTTGCCGTTGCCAGCAACCTATCTTTGCCTGAAATTATCGAAACCCAAGACTACTCCCTGGCCGCCGCTGCCCGTCCCGCACTGGGTGAAGCGGCAGTTGCGTTTACCGTCATTCTCGCCATGTTGGCAACGGCGGGCGGTATCATCGCCAGCGTCTTTGCCGTTTCACGCATGCTCGCCATGCTGACAGAAATGAAGCTGGTTCCTCACCGCCATTTCCACATGCCCGGCAGTGTACAAAAGCATACACTGGTGTACACCATCGTATTTGGCTTAGTGCTCACCGCTTTTTTTGACCTGAGCCGCATCGCAGCATTAGGCATCATTTTCTACCTGATCATGGATATGGCCATCCACTGGGGTGTGCTTCGTCATCTCAAGGACAGAGTGGGGGCTAATCCTGTTATTCCTAGCATTGCCATACTACTAGATGCTGTCGTGTTAATCGGCTTTTTATGGGTAAAAGCCATCTCGGACCCCATGGTGCTCATCGTTGCTGGCGTAGTAATGGCTACTCTTTTACTCGGCGAATGGATTTTCCTATCCAAACGCGACGCTTCAAACGATAGCGAGCACTCTCACACTCATTAACGTTAATAGCGTTATAGGAGGTACCAAATGGACGTTAGAACCTTTGGTGAATTGATCGATTGGACCCGTCAGTTACACGAGCATCTTGCAGCTTGCCTTGCTCATTGCGCCGATATACACGAAGAAGAGCGCGCTCGCATGTTGCTCAATTACTTAGCTGCACAGGAAGCGGAAATGCAGCGCGTTGTGGCGCGCTTTGAGCAGACTGCTGACGCGAAAGCATTAAAAACCTACGTTTATGACTATTTGGAGCATAAACCTATCCGTACGCATCGTACCTGCGATGCGCCCTATTCCACGCTAAGTGTTGACGACATTTGCCGAGAGGTTTTTGATTTCCATGAACAAACGATAAACCTTTATCGAACCCTCGTTGGCAAAGCGGAAATTCCTGAGGCTAAAGAGCTCTTAGATTCCCTTTTAGCACTTGAAGAGCACGAAGCCATGCGCCTTGTTCGCCAAACGGGGAGAATGAACGATGTCTGAAGACCATAACGAGACAAAGGTGAAAGACCCTGTTTGTGGCATGGACGTTGATCCCCATACCTCCCGCCACCGTGCCGATCACGCGGGTAAGACTTGGTACTTCTGCTCAGAAAAGTGTCAGGAAAAGTTTATTGCCAAGCCTGATGCGTATCTTGAGCCAAGCAAACAGTCACAAGCGTCAGTACCCTCGGGGTCTATTTATACTTGCCCGATGCACCCAGAAGTTCGACGAGAAGGCCCAGGCGACTGTCCAATCTGTGGCATGGCGCTGGAACCTGAGACCGTCTCTGCTGACACCGGCCCTTCGGACGAACTCAAGGACATGACCAGGCGTTTCTGGATCGGCCTAGTACTGACCCTCCCCGTGTTTGCCCTAGAAATGGGTGGCCACGTGTTTGGCCTTATGCATTTTATTTCCCAGCAAACCTCTAACTGGATTCAACTGCTGCTGGCAACGCCGGTAGTCGTCTGGGCAGGTTGGCCATTCTTTGTACGCGGATGGCGTTCGCTAGTGCATCGCAGCCTTAATATGTTCACGCTAATCGCGATCGGTACCGGCACCGCGTTGCTCTACAGTTTGCTGGCCACCCTCACACCGGGCATCTTTCCCGACGCCTTCCGTCAAGCCGATGGTTCGGTGGCCGTTTATTTCGAAGCAGCGGCAGTGATTGTCGTTTTAGTTTTACTGGGACAAGTATTAGAGCTACGCGCTCGTGAAAAAACCTCTGGCGCTATTCGTGCTCTGCTCGACTTGGCGCCTGCTACCGCTCGACGCCTTGATGATCAGGGCAATGAGGAAGATATCTCTCTTGACCAGGTTCAGGTAGGGGATCGTCTCCGGGTGCGCCCCGGCGATAAGGTGCCATTAGATGGCGAAGTGATGGAAGGTCGCTCCAACGTTGACGAATCCATGGTTACCGGTGAACCACTAGCGGTGAAAAAGGAAGTCGGCGATGGCGTCATTGGCGGCAGCATCAATGGTCAAGGATCCTTTGTCATGCGCGCTGACAAGGTGGGCCAGGACACGATGCTGTCGCAGATTGTGCAAATGGTCGCCAGCGCCCAGCGCAGCCGCGCACCCATTCAAGGGCTTGCCGACAAAGTCGCCAGCATCTTTGTACCCGTCGTTATTCTCATTGCTGTTGTGGCTTTCATCGCCTGGTCATTGTGGGGCCCTACCCCGCCGATGGCGTTTGGCCTTATTGCGGCGGTTAGTGTTCTGATCATTGCCTGCCCGTGCGCGCTAGGTCTTGCTACCCCCATGTCAATTATGGTCGGTGTAGGGCGCGGTGCCCAGTTAGGCGTGTTGATTCGCGATGCCGAAGCTCTTGAACGTCTAGAGAAGGTCGACACCGTCGTCGTCGACAAAACCGGCACGCTTACCGAAGGCAAACCACGAGTGACCGAGTTGATTCTCACTGAAGGCATTGCTGAATCGGAGCTTTTGCGCTTGGCAGCTAGTCTTGAGCGAGGCAGCGAGCACCCCTTGGCCCATGCAATAGTCGAAAAGGCTAAAGAGGCAGAGGTAAAATTAACAGAAGCGTTGGACTTCGAGGCTCCCAATGGCATGGGCGTTATAGGCCAGATAGATGGCAAGCGTATTGCCCTGGGCAACCGGCTATTGATGGAAAGCGAGGGCGTTAACACCCAGTCTCAAGACACACATGCCGATCAATTGCGCAGCGACGGTGCTACTGTCATCTTTGCGAGCATCGACGGGAATTTAGCTGGGCTGCTCGCCATTGCCGATCCGGTCAAGGAAACCACCGAAGAAGCCATTCGTTCACTCCAGGCTGACGGCATTCGAGTGGTGATGCTGACAGGCGATAATCGCACCTCCGCCAACGCTGTGGCACGTCGGCTAGGCATTGATGAGGTCGAAGCTGAAGTGCTTCCAGAGGATAAAGGCCGAGTGATTCAGCGTCTCCGTGATGAAGGGCGCATTGTTGTCATGGCCGGCGACGGCGTGAACGATGCACCTGCGCTGGCTACAGCGGATGTCGGCATTGCCATGGGAACCGGCACCGATGTGGCGATAGAAAGCGCTGGGGTTACTCTACTGCGAGGAGATCTTACCGGTATTGCCACGGCGCATAAGCTCTCAAAAGCCACCATGCGTAATATTCGCCAAAATCTCTTTTTTGCCTTTGCTTACAACGCGGCAGGCATCCCCATTGCCGCAGGGATTTTGTACCCCTTCACAGGTATGCTGTTATCACCGATTATCGCGGCGGCGGCGATGTCACTCTCTTCAGTGAGCGTGATTGGCAATGCTTTACGACTTAGGATGATTGCTATTAAGTAAGGTTCTTCGTCACTTCACGTGGATTTGGCCTGATCGAATAGGCGGCCCACCGGGCTGCCAATCAGGTAGATCATGGCGATAAAGTTGGCCTCGTTACGGTAGCCACGTGCCCGTGACCGAGCCGCTTGGAACAGACCATTCATTCCTTCCAGTCTTGCGTTCGTCAGTCCCGAGAGCCAGCGTCTGACCACCGCGTCGGCGTGCCGCTCAAGCGTCGCCAGGGCTTTCCCCATCGGCTTCAGCAGTGGCTTTTCAGACACCGCCGCCTGCATGACCTTGAGGTAGTTCGTGATCCGTGATGCGCCACCGAGCCGCTCTGGGCGTTGGAGCCTTCTGGATCCAGCGTAGCTTCTCCTTGATCACCCACAGGCATCGGCCGTGGCGCTCTGATCGGCCACCAACTCCTGGAGCGCCGAAAGCTGTTTGGGTGTCAGGTTCTTGTTATCCAGGTTCTTCAGCAGGGCCCAGCGCAGCGACTTGGGGTGCCCCTGCTCCCGGCGCTCTTTCTTGCGTACCTCGTCCAGCCGCTTGGTGAAGGTCTGTACGATATGGAACCAGTCGACCGTTACCTCGGCCTTGGGAAGGTGCTCGGTCACGCCGCTAAGGAAGGCTGGCGACATATCACAGACGACCTCGACCACATTATTCGGGTCGCCGCCATGGGCCGCCAGGAAGGCGCTGAAAGCCTGGATGGCATCCTTGCCGCAGCCTGGGACGGCAAAGATAACCGGTTCCCGCTTGCGCTGCATGTCGAGGAACACCGTGACATAGCGATGACCGCGCCGGGAGGCGGTTTCGTCCACGCCGACCGTCACCACCTTGGACAGATCCAGTTCCCCCAACATGCGGCCAACGTAGTGGTGCACGATGCGCCATAGTCGTTTGTCGGAAATCTCCAACTGGCGGGAGACGGCCAGTACCGGCATCTCCTTGACCAGTGACATGGCCGCTTGCTCGAACAGCAGGGTAAAGTCGCTGCCCGGCCGGGCCCAGGGCACCTCTATTATGCGCTTGACGCCATGGTCAGGACACTTCGTGCGCGGCACGCGAGCATGCAGGTAACAGTGATGCTGAAAGAAGTTCAGATGCCGCCAGGTTTTGTCGGCAAAGTCATGAGCTTGGCAGGCCTTACCACATTCTGGGCAGGGATAGAGACTGCCTCGCTCCGCCTCGACATAGAGGTCCAGGCGGTGGGGCGACACGGCGGTATCCAGGTACTGGTTCTTGAGGATCCAGGGCGCTTCCAAGCCCAGGCCGAGTGTTAGAATCTGGGTGCCGTCCATGTCATACCTCCTGCCGCTGTGGAGGTCATATTCTGGCCCAGCTCAGGGGGCGAATTCCACACCCAACGTCGAAGAGCCGAAAATGATCTGCCATACCACAACGAGGTCAGTGACAGCTAAGACGGTGATCAAAGCGTTTGACGAGTTTTAAGTGCGCAAAAAACTGTATTCTCACTTTGTAGTGCTCGATAACGCCAGGATACACCTTTCAGGCAAAAAGTCGTTGAGTGAATGCACACCGTTTGCATATGTTCGACCTACTCGCCAGAGTTGAATCCTGAGTGAGATATTGAGTCGTCAGATGAGGTATGTAAAGCCACTGTTAAGCGCTTTCCTCTCATGTGATCGCATCTGTGATGAGATACACCGGCCATTGAGTAGCTATGGAACTGATCATGCAATTAACGTTGAATGAGCGCTTGCTAGGACAGTATTTATTTTGGGGGCAAGCGATTCAAAAGCCAGTGAAACGCCAAGGAATGAAGTGGCGGTTTATCAAGGTCCTCTCGAAACTGGTTCCAGATCATGACTAACGAAACAATTATTAAACTCATTAGCATAGCTATAAGCCCCCATTTGTTCATCACTTATTTCTCCGTCTTGCGCTGCCTTTATATAATTTCGAGAAACCTGCAGGCCATTTTTTTCGGCAGCGTTCATATCAAGCGCCTCGATATCGTCATCCCATTCGTGCATGCTTAAGACCTCTCAGTTAATTTAACAAACTTTTTCATGCGCATGCGAGTTTTATCTGGGAAGCCCTACCTTGCCAAAAATCATCTAATCCACTGATATAAATGGGGTAAATACCATTTCCTGCTAGTAAGGCTCGTTAGAAAAATGCGCATGCACTTCAACATTATCACCCGTCTCTGAAAATTGCGCATAAGCATAAAAACTCTGATCATAAGCAATTTTTTATATGTATTTGCAAGATTATCCTCTGGCAATACAAGCCTTCACGTTACAGCCCTCCCCTCTGCTTTACCGATCAAGTGAAGCAGAGGGAGTTTTTCTTCACGAAAATAGACCTTTACTCAGCTCTGAAAGGGATGGCTTGATCAGCCAGAAAACTTCCCTTTAGAAGGCAAGAATCGGCCAGAAGCGGTCTTTAAGTCGGTACTGATATAACGCTTGCAACATGCGCGGCCTTGGAATGGAGCCGAAGGTGCAATGGAAAGGGCGTCGCTGTGCCTGCATTGGTTATACGTTTTACATACTGGGTTGAGACGCCGCGTCTTTCACTAAATATGCATATGAAATAAGATAACTCACCAGTATTCGATACTGGTCGTGAAAAGTATTAAGGATTGGATGGTTATTTGTAGGTACTTCCAATATGAAAACTTTGTTTTCAAAAATGAACTGCGACACAAACGCTTCATGGAGCTCCCTGTCGTTCCCAATTCCTGACTGCCGAATTATCTTGCTTGTGAACTCTGTTGCGTCAGGCACTAGCCCCTGCTCATGGGCTATTGCGTGACGCATCTTCTCAACTAAATGCACCGCAACACGTAAATTAATACCGAACTCATTTTTAGCTTCCCTTTTTTTAATGCCAGAAAACTCATCTGAGAAATAACTAAGCATTGGATTCAAAGTACGGGAACACTTCCCCGTCGCTTCAAAGTACGACGAAATTAGAAATTTCTCGAACTTCTCGTAGGCACTCATAAGCAACCAGCAGTACTGACTATTTTTATGCCAATAGGTTAAGAGCTTTAGTTCCTCAATGGTTGCTGTCCGAAACGCATATTTTTCAAGCTTCCCAGTGAAAGGATTGTCGAATCCAAAAGCCTCCCTACTCACGATCCCCTCAGATTCCTGTGAATCACTGTATCGCTCAAGAACTTCAAACTCCCTTTTGAAGGCATGATTAACGACCTGCTTCAACTGATTAAGGTCAGCCAGGTTATCCAAAAGTTCTTGGTATTTGCTATCAATCACACTATTCTGCATGTCTTATCCGTAACATATAACAGCTGAATTCACCGGACTTTCGCGACTTTATCCGCAAGGTCCGGTGGAATGATGGGTTGGGCGTCTTTTTTCTATGGCCTCGACTACTTGAGACCGTAGTACTTGAGTAGCGCCTCTTTGACCACATCCGTGGCGACTGCAACTCCCATTTTCCAAGTTCCAGACGCAGCCTTCTTGAGATTTTCAACCAGCCAGTTGCGCACTTGAGGCCCCATGGGCTCCTCGCTGCTCTCAGGCTCTTCTGAAGCAGCAAGATACGATAGCTCTTGGGCGTCCTCTTCCGCCATGCCAGAACCAATCAGAAACTGCGCCAAGCTCTTTGAATCATGCGGAGTCACCGTGACTTGGATCGTTGCCCCATCGCCGGTGGCCGCGATTGATGTGAAGTTGCCGTAGATGATTTGTTGGGCAATTTGCGTTGCCGCAGCCGCGCTAGGCGCCGATGGCAAAGCAGCAGGTCCAATGGCTACAGCGGCAGCATCTGGCACAGACTTCTCAAATTCAAGGGTGAGTTCGAGTACACGGCTGCGTACTGCGTGCCGAATAGAGGCGAGCGATGAGCGCGCGATGCTTCCAGTGACCGAATTGCACGCGTAGTCTGGATATACCTTGCCTTGAAGAAGAAGGATGAGGTCAGCAGCATCTATTCCCAAATGACCGCCATCTTCGGCGGTGGCAAGCAAGTCGTCCACTGCTGCGATGCTCTCCCGCATTTCGTGGCTTACCCAATGCTCCCCTGCGAACTTCTTCACCAAGTACGGTGATATAGGTGCGTTTTTTATACCGGAACCAAACGCTCCGGAAAAGTTGGCTTTGTATCTAACAGGAATAAATCGATAGTATGGGAGTTCCGCGTCGCGCGGGTACCCTTCCGACTCATGCCGAACCCATTCTGCAAGGGGCTGACTTCCTATCCGGGCTGCCAAGAGCCGAAGTCTGAGAAGTATTGGCCCAAGGTCCGCCCCCTCATGGAGTACGGCAGCTTGGATTTCATGAAGAAGGCTCATGCGCGCTCCCTGTATGACGACCAACGCAGAGCGAAACGGCGGCCCATTAGGATCGTCCGATTTACGCGAATTGTTAGCCAATTTTATAAAAGCTTCGACATACCAGAGGCTTTCTTGTGTATGCCACTTTTTTCAGCCTCTTCTTCGCCAACAGTGATAATATCACTCAATGTCCCACTGAACTGTTTCGGGGGGTTAAATAATTGCATACCGAAATACGTGCCACTAAAGTTAAGCTTCTCTTGCGAAATGTCACGCTTGTGACCAACAATCCGGGAAGTCCCACTACCAAGAACATACCACCCAAAGTTGGTAGCTAGTTGACTCAAGACATACAACCCAAAACCAGAATTGTCATAGATATTTTCAAGTTCAGATAGATTCGACGTCCGAGACACTCCCGGTTTAATAGCCATATTCAACGCTTCCATATCATTTTCAAATTCAAATGATTTCCTTAACGATTCGGCTATACCTACACCCTCGTCTACGACTGCAATTTCCACTTTCCCGTTATACCAACGCTGACCACAGACATAGCATTCGGTTGCACCCGAATGCTCGAAAACATTCCTTATAATTTCTCGCAAAGCATAGTTATACAACCTGTTTTCTTGCGTATCTTCCACTGTACCTGAAACAACACGAGCAAGACGTCGAGCTGCAGACATGATCTTTTCGTACCAGTCACGGATATTTTCAATATCAGAATTGAAGTCAGGCTTTGATATACGGGTTATAGGCAGATAAGTGCCTGAGCCAGAGGCTTGACCAACCACACTGCCTTCTCCCATTAAAATGTAATCAAAGAACCCTAAGTGAGATAAGTATGAATGGACCGATTGGGAACTATGTACCCCTGCTTTTTTGGTAAGGAGTTTATTGTCGTGACGATACCTTACCCATGTTCTTATCTTCGAACCCGCAACTAGCATGGCTGTCGGGAACGAATATCTCAGCGAAGAGCAATCTAGCGTCACCTCTCCAGTGTCCAGATTAGAGTCCAACTCCTCGAAAAAATCGTAAAGCGTGTCTCGGTCAAATCTCGTAGGAAAATAGATTGTGTGCATCGAGTTTAATCCATAGGGGCTAACAGGTATTAGACTGCCCATTCTATGATTGGATAAACGTGCCGGCACGTTTATCCGACAAATGCAGCCTAAAAGATGTGTTCTAAGCATATGACAGATATCATAATTAACTTCCATTGGGCTGCATATCACCAATGAACGTGCTCGCTGCATTTACCAGCATGTCCGCTCAGGGTCGCTAACAGCGACAGTCGGCCAGAAGCGGCCCGATCCCAGCAGGCCAAGAAGCAGCACTTTTAGGAGCGATTAGTCTGTATTCCAAGCTGCCGGCGTGGCAGTGTCCAGGTTACAGTTCAGCTGGCGGCAGCTTCCCTGGCACGTTTATCGAAAGCTTTGATCCAGTCCAACATAGCTTGGACATCCACCAATAGTTCATCCGGATCGGGTAGCCAAGTCGGGGTCTCCGTTGGTTGAGAGTGCTCGAACGCGGAGTATTTGGTCATCATCCCGTTGATCATGGCGCAATCTTCAGAGGTGATGGCGTTCAAGCTTTTCAGCTTACCAAAGGTGTGGATCTCACGACGGTAGCGATTGATGATGCCGGAGCAAAGGTGATCCTCGACTGATCGCTCAACGAGGATACGGAAGTTGCTGCATGCATCCTTCAATGCGAGCGCTCTTAGTGGGGCGTCATACTTTTTGATAGCCCCGATACTGCTGATCATTTGGCCAAATCCAGCCTTTGGCTTAAGTGAGAACACGTCGATGGTTGCAGGCATGCCTGTGCTAGCGCCGTCACGCCCGATAGACTCAACGTGGACATCCACGGGCGAGAGCCCGACTGCTGGCCTTTGCGCAGCAGCGTTTCCAAGGAGCACCATCAACGACAGACGATGGGTGAACACGATCACCTGACGGTCTTTGGCTAGGTCTACTAGACGTTTCGCGACGGCCTCCTCATAGCGTTGGTCCAGCGACGAAATCGGGTCGTCAAAGATGACTGGCAGTCCTCGATCCGAACCGGTAGCATCGGCTAGAAACGCGGCCAGCGCCACGATCCGTTGCTCGCCTTCACTCAGGATCTCGCGGTTTTTCACGGGTGTAATTGCGCCTTTCAGCTCGATGTAGAAACTGTAGACTCCTTTACCTGCAGCCCGGTGGTTCATTCGCACTGGAAGCGCACTGCCCCCAAGTGCTTGAAGCTCTGCGTTGAATCGGTCGCAAAAGCCCTTCGCCAACTCCGTTTCGCCGATCGCATTGCTTTTTATCGTGAGCGCTCTGGTCTGGGTAAGCTGAATAGCGGCTTCGATCGTCGCCACGCGCTTGAGGCGCACAACTTCTGCTTTGACCGCTTCGATTTGACCGGCAAGCCATTCCTGGGCTCGAAGCTCGCGCAAACGGGTCTCCTTCTGGGATCGCCCTCCAGGATCCAACAGGGTTGCTAGCGCATCGCGTTGGGACGTTGTTGTTGCCACAGCATGGCCAAGCGCGTCCGTCCAAACCGACCAAGTTACAGGTGGGACGTCAGCCAGATCCGTGGCGCTACTCATTGCCTTGAGCCTGGCGTCTATCTCATTGGCAAGCGCGCTGGCTTGCTGAGTGTCGAGACCGACGGCACTACACTGCGATTGCCATGCTGGCTCGGCGATTTTGTTAGGGAGTGACTTCGTCAATGTGACCAGAGCATCTTCAGCGGCTTTTGCCTCCGTCTGCAGAGTATCGTTGAGATACTGCTCGAAGCTTGTCAACCGTTCTTTTCCTTCGGGTTCGAGCGGTTGCTGGCATAGCACGCAGCGCGCCCCCTCTCCCACATGCGGATGGCCATGATCCGGGTAAGCCGAGGCGGTTGAATACGCCTTTGCTGCTTCCCACAAGGTCTGCCAGACCGAGTCTCCGACACCCATCAAAGGCAAACCGTTTATGAAGGACGTCGCGTATGCGGTGGCCGCTTGGCGCTTTCTAATCGAGATATTGCGCGCCAAGATGAGGGCTTCTGCTCGCTCGTTGCCCAAACTTTCCATCAGGCCCGAAACACTCTCTCTCAGCTTATCCAATCGATCTAAATCACCCACGGTCTTGGCATGGGCTACCGCAGGGTTTGGCTGGGCGAGTGCTGTCTCTAACGCGAGGCGTTCCTGAAGAAATGCGTCGGAAAAGACACAAGCCTTCCCGATCTCGTCATCGCTAAGGTTCGGCTTTAGTCTTTGAAGATAAGTAGCCGCCGATGTCTGCGCATAGTCTGGTGGAACCACCGGAAGCTGGCTGATGAGCTTGTCAGCACGAGCCTTCAGGCGATCATTGACGCTATCAGAAATCCTAATTAATACGCCGACAAAGCGCATGGCGCGGGGGAGGTGGGTGGCGGTGCTTTCAGTGTCCCCGAGTTCCAGTGCGGTGGCAGAGTCGAAGACCGGCACCGCGTTGAGTTTGGGGTGTGGCCCGGCGACAGCCTCCCACTGAAGTTCACTCGATATCGGGCTGTCTTCGTTCGAACTTAGTGTGGTGACCCTCACCTTAGCAGAGGCGATCTCGGTTACATCATCGAAAACGTTGCTGTGTATTGTTCCTTTCGCACGCGCGCCACAAATATGCTTCATAAGCCGCGCATAGCCTGACTTGCCTGATCCATTAGCACCGTAAACGACGGCCATGTGCCCTTTGGAAAGATCCAAAGAAGCATCCGCGCCGATGGCGTTCACTCCGCGGATGGTCGTCAAGGAATCGATCCGCAACGCACCAGCGCCTGTGGTTCCGAGAATAACGCCGGGGGCCAAAGCAGGATGCGTTGCATCCAAGGTCTTGGCTGCTTCTGCCATACAGTGGGTGGTGAGGGCTTTGAACTCATCTTCTGTAGGCATGCGCCTGTTCTTGATGACCCCATCCGCTGCCATGCGCAACCAACTGGTGCGAGTATTCAGCCAATCTTCCAGCTTAATGGGCACAGCCGCAGCGTCTTTCTTACTCATCAATGACATACTCCATGTTCAGCAATGTGCCAGAAAGGCAACGCGCCCCTTTCTCATATGAAACTTGGTCACACTCAAGGGTAAGGGAGCGCTAGTGGAATTTGCCCTCAAAACCTGAGAGATATTTCCAGGCCGAACTAATAACCTGGATGCCTCGACTGCAAACGCCCACCGGTACTGAACGGTAACAACCAACAATTTGGGCAGTCGTGGAACGGATTAACTTTTGCGGTGCGACTTCCGCTTTGGGTTGATATCAGCCATTAACTCGCCCCTGTACTCATCTGCAACACAAGCTCATAAACCCCCGCAGGATCGTCCTCAATGCATAAATTGGGGCTTTTACCATCCAGCTGCGGATGCGCTGTTTTCATCCAGCGTCTTGCCTGTACCTCCCCCATTACCTGAACGGCTGCTTCCCAGACCTTTTCTCTGCTGGGGGTGTTGATGATTTCTCTGCCGACATCGCGCATATTCTGCCATCCTTGAATGTCGTCAGGTTCCGGGGCATTTGGATCGCATTGATCAAGTAGGATGTTGAGCCGAGCAGGTCTGACTGCTGATGCTTTCTCTAGCAGTGTCGATGTCTTCAGCAACGCGTCTCGTAACCAAGCTTCAACAGCTGCGCAGACATAATCATTTTCTTGCGGTGGCACCACAGCGCTAGTGTTGCCGCTTTGAATGATGAAAAAATATTCGGGGATAGGCAGTGCGCGACCATCACGGAGGTAAGCCACAATCTCACCGCTCATATCGGGCAGGTAAGCATCACCGCTTTGTAAGCACTCCAGTGCTTGGCGAAACGTTTCTAGTGGTTGGGGGAATCTGTCCCGTAAATCAAAAGCGCGGAAAGCAAACACACTTTGTAAAGGGTCGTTAGTAGACGGCTTGGCTGGGGGCATCCTGCTCTCCAATAGAATACGCACTGCTATTTTCTAAACCACCTTAGCACCAGATTATTAGATTTGCTCACCATTCTGAGCTTTTTCCATTAGCATCGCTGCCGCTTAAAGCTTAACGTTCACTAATTCTTCCCAGCGCGTGGTGTAACGCGGCGTGCGGTGTTCAGCGCGTAATGTCCAGGTATTTCCTGCCCGAGGCAGCCCTAGTTGTATTGTCCCTCGCCCTAGTTCTCGATTGAGCTTGTCGACAGTAGCCATCAACCGTTCACTACGCCTTGCTTCTTCCTCTGTTTGCGGTGTTTCTGTCAGTGTCAGTTGGCGGTTGGCTTTGGGGGAGAGATCGAGAAGCATGATGCCGGCTTTATGGTAGGCGTAGCCCTTACGCCAGAGCTGCCGGAGCCCTTGAATCGCAGCATGAATCAGCTCGCGACTATCGTCCGTCGGGCGTTCTAGTGTCACTACCACGCGATTACGGTACTGTGGCAAATCTTGTCGAAACGCATTGGTGCGCACAAACACCATCACGGCGCTGGTGACGCTGTGCTGCTTGCGTAGTTTTTCACCCGCGCGGGCAGCATGTTGGCGAAGGGCTTCACGCAGGTCATGAGGGCTGGAGGTGAGGCGCCCAAACGAGCGGGATACCATGATCTGTTGTTTGGGTTGGCTCATATCGTCGAGTTGAATCGCAGGCTGTCCGCGTAATTCCCAGACAATGCGTTCCTGCACCACGCTGAAGTGACGCCGAATGTGCTTTGGATCGGCTTCGCGCAGCTGCCAGGCGGTGTCTATCCCCATCACGCGTAACCGTTCGCCGGTACGTCGTGCAATGCCCCATAGTTCGGTCACCGGTAGCTGTTTGAGTAGCGCTTGAGTGGCATGGCTATCCGCCGTTAACAGGCAAACACCTTGTTCTTGGTAGCCTGGGTGTTTCTTTGCGGCGTGGTTGGCTACTTTGGCCAATACCCGTGTCGGCGCAAAACCGACCGAAACCGGAATTCCCGTCCATTGCCGTACTGTCTGGCGTAATTTTTGCCCATAGGCTTCTAGGGTCGCAGGTTCAAAGCCGTGAAACCCCACAAAGCTTTCGTCGATGGAGTACACCTCTACGTCCGGCGAAAACTCTGTTAGTGCCTCTGTCACGCGACGGCTCATATCCCCGTAAAGCGCATAATTACTCGACAAGAGAATAGCTTGGCGGCGGATAAACGGCGGCAGCAAATGCATGGCCGTCCCCATCTCGACACCCAGCGCTTTTAGCTCATTGGAGCGGGCCACCACACAACCGTCGTTGTTAGAGAGCACACCAACAGGTCGCCCTTCTAGCGTGGGATTAAACACCCGCTCACAGCTGACGTAGAAATTATTGCAATCGACCAAGGCTATCATAGCGGTGTAGCACCTGGCAGGCTGTGCAGGACATGTGTTACGACACCCCACACATGCGATTCGCGACCCTCCAATGGGATTGGCTTATAGGCAGGGTTACTTGCTCTCAGGTAGGCACGTTGCCCGACACGCTCTAGCCGTTTAACAGTGAGTTCGCCATCGACCGCAATAACAATCACACGCCCAGGCAGCGGCTCTAGGCTGCGATCCACCACCAGCAGGTCACCATGATGGATGCCATCACCTAACATTGAGTCGCCTTCAGCACGCACAAAGAAAGTGGCCGCAGGTCGCTTAACGACATGGCGATGCAGATCCATCTCCGCATCCAGGTGGTCATCAGCGGGACTTGGAAATCCTGCCCGCACAGCACTGGCGAACATGGGTAACGGTTGGGGTACGGGGCATAGGGCAGCAGTGCCTATGAACGAAGCGGTTGTGGTCATACGCCGAGCCTCTAAAATAACTGTTGTTTCATACAGTATACGGAGAGGCGCCGCATCAACAAGCTCTGAGTAGAGATTTATCGCTTCCTGTCAGGGTCTTCCCCGAGTTCTTTTAAGGATGGTGTCGCAAGCTCATCAGCATGGGCGGTCTCAGGCGTTAGCCCATCAAGCAGGGCTGCTTCCCAGTCCTCGACACCAACGGGTTCAAACGGCTGCTCATAGCGCTGTACGGAGCCTTTGAGCTTTTGCAGTGGGTTATTTTGTGGAGTCTCCACCGGTGCTTGTTCTTCACCTGACATCACAGCCTCCTTGGTTGGCATTGCCATTATTTTTAAACTGCATCTTGCGCGATGATGCACGCGTGGTAAGGTTAATTAATCTTAACCATGACATTGGCATCGCTGCATGAATCATCAACCCAAAAGACGATGTTTGCTACAGAGTATTGCCGCCATTCAGCCTGGCTACCCCTTTCGTGGAAAGCTAGAGCTGGATAGCCAAGGCGATGCTTTTGTTGTGCAGTACCGCCACCTTATCGTGGGTGAAGCCCTTTATGACCCACAAGGCAAAACGCTGGATCGGGTGACGTTGCCAGGCCGAAAACACCCAGAATATCTCTGTTCAGGCGACATCCTGTTTATGGCCAAGGGCACACGTAACGATGCAGCGGTGGTTCGGGAGCTTCCACGTAATACCGTCTGCACGCCGAATTTCTATCACATCCGGCTAGCCCCCAATGCGTGCAACGTAATGCCTGAGTTTTTGGCTTGGCAGCTCAACCATGTGGATGCCCAGCGCTATTTCGCCATGTGCTCTCAAGGGTCAGCAGCACCCAGCATTACCAAGTCACAGCTGGGCAACCTGCCTATTGTGGTGCCGCCTATTGAGCAGCAGGCGCTGATGGTCAAACTGGCCGATGCCGCCACCCGCGAACAACAGCTTTTTAACCAGTTAATCGAAAATCGGCAGCGCATGGTTGATGCCGCTGGCCACCAACTACTTCGTCCTAATACGACGACAGGAAAATGATATGAGTAACGATTCCCTTAAGCAGGAACAGATCAATAAGGCGGTTTGGAACGCCTGCGACACCTTCCGGGGCACGGTCGACCCCAGCATTTACAAAGATTACGTGCTGACGATGTTGTTCGTGAAGTACCTGTCCGATGTGTATCAGGATCACTACGACAACTACGTGGCCGAATACGGCGATACCCCGGAGCTCATTGAAGAGCTGATGAAGAATGAGCGCTTCGTACTGCCTAATGGTTCCGGTTTTTACGCCCTGTATGACCAGCGGCATGAGCCAGGCAACGGCGAGCGTATCGACAAGGCCCTGCACGCCATTGAAGAAGCCAATATCGTTAAGCTGGCCGATGTGTTCCAAGACATTAGCTTCAACTCCAACAAGCTCGGTGATGAGAAGCAAAAGAACGAGCTTCTGCGCCACATCCTGGAAGACTTTGCCCGCCCTGAGCTCAATCTAAGCCCGAGTCGAATTGGTAAGCTGGACGTGATCGGTAACGCCTACGAGTACCTGATCAAAAACTTCGCGGCCACCTCCGGCAAGAAAGCCGGTGAATTCTATACCCCGCCGGAAGTCTCCGAACTGATGGCTGAGCTCGTCGAGCCGAAGGAAGGTGATGAGATTTGCGATCCCGCCTGTGGTTCTGCGTCGCTGTTGCTGAAATGTGCTAACCAGATCCGTAAAGGTGCCGATGGCTCCAAGAACTTCGCGCTGTTCGGTCAAGAAGCCATCGGCAGCACCTGGGCCTTGGCGAAGATGAACATGTTTCTACACGGCATCGACAACCACAAGCTTGAATGGGGCGATACCATCCGCAACCCCAAGCTGTTGGATGAAAACGGTGGCCTGAAGCACTTTGACATCGTGGTAGCCAATCCGCCGTTCTCACTGGAGAAGTGGGGCTTTGAGGGCGCAGACAGCGATCCCTATAGTCGCTTCCGGCGCGGAGTACCACCCAAGACCAAGGGCGACTATGCCTTCATTCTGCACATGATCGAGACCCTAAAGCCAAAGACTGGGCGCATGGCGGTGGTCGTACCCCACGGCGTGCTGTTCCGTGGCTCTAGCGAAGGCAAGATTCGCCAAAAGCTAATCGAAGACAACCTGCTGGATGCCGTCATCGGCCTGCCCGAGAAACTGTTTTACGGCACCGGCATCCCGGCGGCGGTACTGGTGTTCCGCAAGGACAAGACCGACAACAACGTACTGTTCATCGACGCCAGCCGCGAGTTCAAGGCCGGCAAAAACCAGAACCAGCTCTCCGATGATAACATTGCCAAGGTGATCGACACCTACAAGCAGCGCGACACCAGGGACAAGTATTCCTACGTCGCCAGCCAAGAGGAAATCCAGGAAAACGACTTCAACCTCAACATCCCCCGCTACGTGGACACCTTCGAAGAAGAGGAAGAGATCGACCTGATGGCCGTGCAAGCGGAGCGGAAGGACATCGAAGCCGAGATTGCAAAGCTAAACGAGCAGATGGACGGGTATTTGAAGGAGTTGGGTTATGGTTCCTGAGGGATGGAAAGCCACTCAAGTTGGGGATGTTGCAACATTTTCATCTGGGGGTACACCCAGCAAGCAAACTGCTGGTTACTGGGGCGGCTCTGAACCATGGATCTCGGGTAAAGACCTGAAATCCCACTACCTTAGAGAGAGTATTGATACGCTCACGGCGGAAGGCTTTGCCATTGCGAAGAAAGCTCCTATGGGAGCGTCGCTGATTCTCGTCAGAGGAATGACGCTGTTAAAGGATTTTCCGGTCGGCTACGCCAGCAGGGAGATGGCATTCAATCAGGATATTAAGGCCCTTGTACCCAAAAGCCATGTAGACGGCTTGTTCCTTTCGTTTCTGCTAGTCGCTCAAAAAAACAGGATTCGACAGCTCGTTAGCACCGCCGGGCACGGAACGGGAAGACTCGACACCAGCCTGGTTAAAGGATACCCAATAAATCTCCCGCCACACCCCGAACAAAAAAAGATCGCCCAGATTCTCTCCACCTGGGATCAGGCCATTACCGCCACCGAGCACCTGCTTGAGAACAGCCAGCAGCGGAAAAAAGGGTTGATGCAGCAGTTACTGAACGGGAAGAAGCGGTTGCCGGGGTTTGAGGAGGAGTGGGAGGACGGCCACCTCAAAGACATTGCTGCGATTTCAAAAGGTAAAGCCCTAAGCAGCAAGGATCTTGAAGATGGAGTGTTTCCTGTTGTCGCAGGGGGTAAAACAAGTCCATACACGCACAAAACCTATACGCATGATCACGCCATTACTGTAAGTGCGAGTGGTGCGTATGCAGGATACGTCGCTTACCACGAATACAAGTTTTGGGCATCGGACTGTTCTGTAGTTGAGGCCAGCGAAGAGAGTAATATTGAGTTTCTGTACCACTTGATGACCTGGAATCAGCAGAGGATTTATGCCCTTCAGAGCGGAGGTGCCCAGCCACATGTATACCCGAAAGATCTTCATGCTATTCGTGTGTTGATACCGTCGAAAAAAGAGCAACAAGCGATTGCCAATATTTTAACGACGGCAAGTAAGGAAACCGAACAGCTTCAAAATCGTGTTAATCGCCTAAAACAGGAAAAGAAGGCCCTAATGCAACAGCTCCTGACCGGCAAGCGTCGGGTAAACGCGGACACGGAGGCCGCATGAGCAAGCTAGAAAACAAAATTGAAGCTCGGCACCGGAACTTGTTCGATGTGTTGAATGAGCAAAAGTACACCGTCGACTATTTCCAGCGGGAATACAGTTGGGGCGAGAAACACATTGAAGCGCTGGTGACGGATTTAACCTCGGCCTTTCTGAGTGAGTACACCCCTGGCGATAAGCGTGAGCAGGGGGAGGACTACAATAATTACTACCTGGGCCCCTTTGTGGTCAGCAGTAAGGATGGCAAACGCAGTATTATCGACGGCCAGCAGCGCTTAACCTCGCTGACGCTATTTTTGATCTATTTGAACAACCTTCAGAAGGAGCTGCCGTTTCAGGAGAAAATCGAGCCCATGATTTTCTCGGAGCTGCGCGGCAGTAAGTCGTTCAATATCACGGTTGAGGAGCGTATTCCGTGCTTGGAAGGCCTTTTCAGCCAGGGCGAGTACGTGCCCGATGACAGTGCTGATGAATCTACCCGCAATATGGCGGAGCGGTATCAGGATATTGATAAAGCGTTCCCTGAAGAGCTGAAAAACGACGCGTTTCACTTCTTTATTGATTGGCTGCGGTACAACGTGATCATGGTGGAAATCATCGCCTACTCCGATGAAAACGCCTACACCATCTTCGAAACCATGAACGACCGTGGCCTAAACCTGACGCCTTCAGAAATGCTGAAGGGGTTTGTGTTGTCGCGTTTCGACAGCACCGAAAAACGTAAGCAAGCCAACAACTTCTGGAAGCAAGCCATGCTGGAGCTGAAAGCCTATGACAAGGATGAAGATCAACGCTTCTTCCAGTCGTGGCTACGGGCGCGCTATGCCGAAAGCATCCGCCCCGGTAAGGCAGGTTCCAAGAACGAGGATTTCGAGAAAATTGGTACCCGTTTTCACAGTTGGGTACGCGATAACCTTTCCAAGGTAGGGTTGGATGCGGACAGCGGTGACTCATTTGAACAGTTTGTTCAGCATGAATTCCGCTTCTACTACAAAGCGTACCTGCGTATTTTGGATGCGGAGAAAACCCTGGTGCCGGGGTTGGAGCATGTGTTTTATATCTCCCGCTGGGGAATTGCCCCCACGCTGAGTTTGCCGCTGATGCTGGCGGCGCTTAATTCGCACGACAGCCAAGCCACCGTGGCCCTTAAAATCAATACCGTGGCCGCCTATATCGAAACCTTTGTGGTGCGCCGGTCGGTGAATTTCCGAAATTTTTCCGCCAACTCCATTCGCTACACCATGTATAGCCTGGTCAAAGAGATTCGCGGCAAAGATCTGCCGGAACTTCAGCGGTTGCTAGGTCAGAAACTTGAGGGCATGCACGAGTCGTTCGAGGGCATGAAGCATTTTCGCTGGCACGGCCAGAACCGGCGGTTTGTAAAATTCTTGCTGGCCCGTATGACCGCTTGGTGTGAACAGCAGGCAGGCATGAGCAGCAGCTTTGTGACCTACTACCAGCCTGCCAGCGGTAAGCCCTTTGAAGTCGAACATATATGGGCTGATAAGTTTTCCCGTCATCAAGATGAGTTTGAACAAGAACACGAGTTCCACCACTACCGCAATCGGCTAGGGGATCTTGTTCTGCTGCCCAGAGGCACGAACCAATCGTATGGTGACCAGCCTTATGAGCAAAAAAAGGCGCACTACATCAAAGAGAATCTGTTGGTGAAGTCGCTTTGCCCGCTCGCCTACGAGAATAATCCGAATTTTCTCAAGCTGAAAACGGAGTTGAATCTGCCGTTCCAGCCGCACGACACCTTCAAAAAAGCGGATATTGAAGCGCGGCAGGAACTGTATCGCATGATCTGCGAGCGTATCTGGCCTGAGACGCTGGTCGGTACGGAGGTCGCATGAACACCACCCCGCAAGGGAACGAGCAGCATGCCAGCCACATTCCCGCTCTGGCGACACTGATCAACCTGGGCTGGACGTTTCTACCCGCCACCGAGTGTCAGACGCTGCGAGGCAGCCAGCGGGATGTGGTGATGAAGCCGGTGTTAGAGCGCGTATTACGCCAGCGTCGGTTCACGTTTAAGGGCAGATCGTACCCGCTGTCCGATCAGGCGATTGATCAGGTCATCCGCGAAATCACGACGCCCTCCATGGCGCAGGGCTTAATGGACGCCAACCAGGCCGTGTACGACCTATTGACGCTGGGCATTACCGTGACCGAGTTCGTGGGCGGCAAAAAAGCTCAGCCAACGGTTCACTTGATCGATTGGGAGCATCTGGATAACAACGAATTCCACATCACCGAGGAGATGGAGGTGCTCTCCACCCAGGGCACCCATACCCGCCGCCCCGATGTGGTGGCGTTCGTGAACGGTATTCCTTTGGCGGTGATAGAGGCCAAGCGTGCTGCCTCTGGCAACCCCAATAAGAACATGGTGGAGGAAGGCATCAGCCAGAACCTCCGTAACCAGAAAAACGATGAAATCCCTTACCTGTACGCTTTCGCCCAGTTGCTGCTCGCCATCAGCAGCAACGATGGCCGGTACGGTACGACCCATACCCCGGCCAAGTTCTGGTCAACGTGGAAAGATGAAGAGTTTGACGATCACTACGTTCAGGGCATCAAGAACCAGCCTTTGTCTGCCTCGATTAAGGACGCGCTGTTCCAGGGCAAGCCTCCAAAGGTTCGGGCTTACTTTGAACAGCTATGGTCAAAGCACGTCACGCCGACCGAACAAGACCGGCTTCTCGTCGGCTTGCTGGATAGGCACCGGTTTCTGGAGTTTCTCCGGCTATTCATCCTGTTTGACCGTAAAGTAGGCAAGATCGCGGCCCGTTACCCCCAGGCATTCGGCATCAAGGCTCTGTTGGAACGCATCTCGGGCTTTAAGCCCAGCGGCGAACGCCGGGGCGGCGTGCTGTGGCACACCACCGGCTCCGGTAAATCGTTCACCATGGTGTACCTCTGTCGTGCTCTCCTGCTCAGTGACGCGCTAAAGAATTGCCGGGTCATCGTCGTCACGGATCGGGTGGATCTGGAGAAACAGCTATCCAAGACCTTCCTAACCGGTGGGGCTTTTGGCAGTGACATCGCCGGTAAAAAAAGCGGGGACTCCCTGGCAAAAACGCGTTCCGGCAAGGAGCTGGCCAAGCGCATTGGCCAAGGCAATGAGCGGATTATATTCACCATCATCAACAAATTCGCTTCCGCCGCTAAGCAGCCAGAATGCTATAACCCCTCGGAAAATATCATCGTCATTGTGGATGAAGGCCACCGCAGCCAGGGGGGTGAAAACCACCAGCGGATGCGCCAAGCCCTGCCCAATGCCTCCTTCATTGCCTTTACCGGCACGCCGCTGCTGAAAAACGAGAAAAGCGAAACTGCCGAGAAGTTCGGGGCCATCATTCACGCCTACACCATGAAGCGGGCGGTAGAGGACGGCACCATTACGCCGTTGCTATACGAGGAGCGAAAACCGCTGCTGGATGTGAACCAGAAGGCGGTCGATAGCTGGTTTGATAAGGTGACCGCCGCTCTGTCAGATGACCAGAAAGCCGACCTCAAACGCAAGTACGCCAAGCAAGGTCAGATTTATACCGCGCAGGATCGTATCAAACTCAACGCGTTTGATATCAGTGTCCATTTCAGCGAGAACTTCAAAAAAGCGGGATTAGAACTGAAGGGACAGCTGGCCACCGACAGCAAGCTCAGCGCGATACGCTATAAACAGGCGCTCGATAGCATTGGCGAAGTGACCAGTGCCATTGTGATCTCCCCACCGGATACCCGCGAAGGCCATACCGATGTGGATGAAGCCAACCTGCCTTTAGTGCAAGCGTGGTGGAAGAAGAACGTCACGGGCGACCCACAGGACTACGAGAAAGCCACGATAGAGGATTTCGGCACCGATGGCCCACCAGACATCCTGATCGTTGTTGATAAGCTCCTGACAGGCTTTGATGAGCCACGCAACACCGTTCTCTATATCGATAAGCAGCTGAAAGGCCACAACCTGATCCAGGCCATCGCTCGCGTTAACCGGCTGCATCCCCAGAAGCCCTTTGGTTACCTGATCGATTACCGAGGCATCCTCAGAGAGCTGGATACCGCCATTAAGGATTACCAAAACTTTGAGGATCAGACCCAGGGCGGCTTTGCCATTGAGGATATTGAAGGCCTGTATGCCAACGTCGACACGGAATACAAGAAGCTGCCAAGGCTGCACGACCGGCTTCTGAGCTTCTTCGGGCATATTGATAATCGCCTAGACCCTGAACCCTATCGTCAGGTGTTCATGCCTCACTATGAAGCCGATGAGGACGGTGTCGAGGTGGATGTTCGTCAGGCACTGCGGGAGGATTTCTATGAGGCCGTCACTCACTTCGGGATGTGTTTAAAAACGGCGCTTTCCACGCAGAGCTTCTTTGATGATAAGGCGTTCACCGAGGCGGATATCCGCCGGTACAAATCCGACTTGAAGTGGTTTTCAGACCTGCGTAAGACCGTGCGGATGGATGCCCAGGAAACCGTCGATTACTCCGCCTATGAAGGTCAGATTCGAGATCTGATTGATCGTTATGTCACCGGTGTCCATGTTGCCCCCGGCGATGAGCCCGTGCTTATCGACCCCGTAGAGAGCAACCCGGATAACTGGAGCGACGAGAAGACCAAAAACGAAACCGACAAGATCAAGACGCGTACCAAGAAGACCATCGAGGAGAAGCTAGGCGACGACCCCTACGCCAAGAAGGTGTTCTCAGCGCTGCTGAAGGAAGCCATCGAAAAAGCTGAATCCATGTTCGACTACAAGGCGCAGTTCAAGCTGTTCAGCGACCTGGAAGCCAAGGTTGAAGAGCGAGAGGTGCCTGACCTACCGCTAGAGGCGTTTAGCGGAAACAAGCATGCCCAGGCCTACTACGGCACGTTTAAACTCGTGCTTGGTGACAACTTCGCTGTGTTGGAAAAAGACAAAGGCGAGCAATTGATCGACGAGGCCTTTGAGATCGATACGGTGGTGAACCGCGCCGTGGCAGAAAACTCACTGAACCCCGTCGGTATCGAGCAAGATGTCCGCAAACACTTACTCCCAAAGTTGTTCTCACTGGTAGGCTTGGATAAAGCCAAAGCGATTCTGGATGAAGTGGTGCAGATTCTGCGTAACGGAGTAACAAAGTGATGACCGCTGTGGATGCCACGCAGGACGAACCACCACGCGTGTATCAAACGCGTTACGGTGAGCGAACGTTCAGCTACCACCTGTGCTATCTGCCCGAACATAAAAAAGCCACGATACGGGTGCATGTTCACCCCAACGGCATGGTGCAGGTGGATGCACCCGAATCGGCACCGCTGCCCGAGATCAAAGCAGCGGTGCAGCGTCGGGCGAGATGGATACTCAAGCACCTGGATGACATTGAAGAACGAAACCGCTACGTCCAGCCAAGAACGTGGGTCAGCGGCGAGTGTATGCTCTACCTGGGGCGTAGATACGTACTCAAGGTAATCGACGACCCAAGCCAGCGAAAGGTCACCTGCAAGCTCATAGGCGGCCAACTGCGGGTGCAAGGCAAAGAGCTGACCACTGAGCGCACACAAAAGGCCGTGCGCCAGTGGTACCGCGACATAGCGATAGACGTGTTTCAACGCCGCCTAACGATGATGGTCGAGACGTTGCCATGGACAAAAACCGTACCCGATTGGCGCATGATCGACATGCAAACCCAATGGGGCAGCTGCTCACCCGAAGGTGCCGTGCTACTCAACCCGCACCTGATTAAAGCCAACACGCGAGCCATCGACTACGTGCTGCTTCATGAGCTGTGCCACCTAGTAGAGCACAACCACAGCCCGCGCTTCTACGCGCTGCTGGATAGGTTTATGCCCGAATGGCGGTCGGTGAAGGAGCGGTTGGATGGGCAGGCGGAGTTGATTTTGGTTGAAGCAACACTCGCACCAAATACCTGAATCAGGGAAAAAACCAAAACCGCACTAACTTACTGTAACGGTTTGTTTTAGCTATTTTTTACTATCAAAAACTGCTATCGGTAAGGGTGGAAGCAGACTCTGAGTACAAAACACTCACTGGATGGTTGATGGGCTTTCATGGTACTTGGCCATCAGCTCGCTCATCACTTCTATCGGATATTTAAAATCAAAGCAGCTAACGCCTCACTGCGGTATTGCTTAGTCATGGTCATGTACCTCCGAAAACAGCCCCTTTTCTATCATCGCTGTTAGGTGCGCATCCGATAGTGACAGGATGTGTTGAGCAGCCTGTTTGAAAGCCTCCTCTTCCTCATCACTGATGTTGGCCTCTTGGCTTTTGGCGAACTCATACATGAAGAGAGCACGGCTCTCCTGTCGTTAGAGAATGATGGTGCGGTGGCCCCGATTTGGCACGATAAGACAGCGCCTGGAACAAGGAAGTCAGCGACCACCTGCCTTGTTATCTTTTAGTATAGCTGCGCATGAACGAACTTGGACGTTCGATCCATTGAAACGAAGAGATAGGCCTTGCCTTCGCCTGTCTGGATATCGCTAATATCGATATGCAAATAGCCGATAGGGTAATGTTTGAAGAACTTTTTCTCGCGCGTTGCTTCGCCAGCCCTAGGCCGCTGACTAGTACCGTGGCGCTGGTAGAGTCGGTGCAGACTTAACCGTGTCAGCGATGTGGAGCGAGCTGCTTTGGGTCCCATACGCACAACTTCGACAGAGGTCCGGCTGCGCCACTTGCGTACGGTTTTAGGGTTAATACCGTAGCGTCGACTTAACGTCGCGACCGACTCCGTCGATCGCTGTATGTCTTCTCGGATGGCGTGCGTGGTCGTGGCGCGTTGATGAAGTACCTGAGCCATGGATCCTCCGCGGACAAGGTTTCATACCATAAACCACCACACCCCAGGACCAAACACCTAGGCTTATTTTATTCCTTTATAATTAAAACAAAGTGATTATAGAAAAGAAGACTCTTACTCAGTTGGGGATATCGTTAAGCTGACATCAGGTGGGTAAGTTATGACTATCAGATAGTTGACGATAAATTTGGATAGATAGTGTACAGGTAGC
>NZ_JASSPG010000014.1:0-18828 GCF_030247125.1 Halomonas sp. LC1
TGTCATTTTCAGCAATTAGTGCGACCCTCAGGGCGTAATATCGGGCTATTATGGTAGTCTGTACAGGATTGAGTGCGACAGAATTAATAGCAATTGATGCGACAGGTCTTGTTTTATTCAACATTTGGTGCGACTGCCCATGCCACTGCCTACATCCGTTCGTAAAATCGGCCCTACCCGACGAAGTGTGTCTGGCTACTATGCCTTTCGCGGGGAGGAGTCTATTGCGTTCGAGTCGACGCTCGAACGTGATTTCCTCATCAAGGCTGACTTTGATGTGAGCGTCCTTGGTGTGATATCCCAGCCGTGCGAGATCCCGTTTCATCATCCCGTGACCGGTAGGCGCTACACCTACACACCTGACTATTTGGTTTATTACCGTCTCGGTAACCGTCATTACAGGGATTACCCAAAACCTCTCCTGGTGGAGGTCAAACCACGGGAAAAGTGGCAAGCACATTGGCGTGAATGGTCGCCTAAATGGAAGGCGGCGATACGGCATGCCAACAATGAGGGCTGGGCGTTTCGCATTCATGATGAAAGCCGCATTCGTGATAAGACCTTGGACAACATTACCTTCCTAGCGCGCTACAAGCGGATGGTGTTTCCCTCTGTCGAAAGCCAGGCAGTCCTCAACACGGTGAGGGAAATGGGGGTGGCGACCTTGGATTACCTGCTTTCTCGGCACTTTATGGGCGATATTTACCGGGCAGAGGGGATTGCGCATTTATGGCATCTACTGGCGACTCGGCAGTTAGATTGCGATATGGCCCAATCCTTCAGTCCTCTATCGGAGGTATGGGTACCCGATTATGAATAACCATCGTGGCAGCGCAACTGAACCCAATAACGGCGTCGCCCAAACACGCCAACACTTGCAGATTATGGTGGGTGAGCAGGTTCAGAAAGATGGCACCGTTTACCGAATTTCCCAGGTGCTCGATTTTGAGACAGTCATTGGCATTGCCGTTGAGTCCGGGCGTAGTTGCCCGCTTCGCATCAAAGAACTAGCGCCTCTCAATAGCGGGTCCGTATCCCCTGAGCAGGATATGTCCGAGATTGGGGATGCCGATTGGCGGGAGGCCGAGCATCGCTTTTCCATCATTAAGCCCTTGGTGGATCGCCATACGGTGGGGCGGGATGCAGCGGAGGAGCGTGCGAAACAAACGGGGGTTGATACGGCTACGATCTACCGTTGGTTGAAGCGGTATAAAGCGACGGGCTCGGTGCTCGCATTGATTCCTCAAAAGCCAGGGTGGAAGAAGGGAAAGTCGCGTATTCCCGCGCATGCCGAGGCAGTGATTCAGGAAGTCATCAAAGAGGTGTATTTGACGCTGCAGCGTCCGTCTGCACAAAAGGCGGTACAGGAAGTCATGCGGCGTTGCCATGAGCGGCGCATCGACCCGCCGAGCCCTGGTACCGTTCGTGCTCGTCTGCGTGACATTCCAGAGCGTGATCGGTTGCGTGGTCATGGCTTTAGAGAGAAAGCGATTAATAAGTTTCAGCCGGCTGCCGGAAAATTTCCCAATGCGGACTATCCGTTAGCCGTCATGCAGATTGACCACACGCCTGCCGATATTATTTTGGTCGATGACGTGTATCGCAAGCCGATTGGTCGCCCATGGATTACGTTGGCCATGGACGTGTTTACTCGCATAGTCACGGGGTATTACTTGTCGTTTGACCCGCCCTCTGAAACATCTGTCGGCATGTGTGTGGCACACTCCATGCTTCCTAAAGATGAGTGGTTGCTACTGCATAATGTGGAGGCTGAGTGGCCGGTATGGGGCACACCCGCCACGATTCATGTGGATAACGGCCCAGATTTTCGCTCAGAGACGTTTAGGCGCTCATGCCTAGCCTATGGGATTAATCTTGAGTTTCGGCCTGTTAAGCAGCCTCGTTATGGTGGCCACATTGAGCGGGTGCTGGGCTCTCTTCTCAAAGAAATTCATAACCTGCCTGGGACGACCTTTTCCTCCATTAAACAGAAAGAGGGGTACGATCCAGAGAAACACGCGGCCATGACGAAAAGCGAGTTTGAAGAGTGGCTGGTGACGTTGATTTGCAAGGTTTACCACCAGCGCCTTCATTCTGGGATTGGTATGTCGCCGATGAAAAAGTGGGAAATTGGTGTGTTTGGCAATGCGGATGTGCAGGGAGTGGGATTAGCGCCGAGGCCTGCTGACAGGCTCTCTGTATTGCTCGATTTTTTGCCCAGCTTTCAGCGTACGATCCAGACCTTTGGTGTGACCATCGATGGCATAAACTATTACGATGAAGCGCTAAGACCTTGGATCAATGCCAAAGATCCAGACATGCCAGACAAGAAACGCACCTTTGTTTTCCGGCGCGACCCTCGCGACATTAGTGTCATTTGGTTCAAAGACCCGGAGCTCGGGCACTATTTTCGCGTGCCCTTTGCCAATCTTGCCCTCCCCTCGATGAGTGTTTGGGAGTATGCCCAAGCTAAAGCGCGCCTTCGGCAGGAAGGAAGAAACTCGGTCAATGAGACTGAAATTCTACGCGCTATTAGTGAGCTGCGAACCCATGTGGAGGAGTCGCAAGCACGTACTAAGCGAAGTCGCCGTCAGGCACAACGACGTAAAGAGCATGAGAAGAAGGTGACGCCTGCAGATCCCCTTTTACATGCGCCCTCAACTGCGGCCCCTAAAGAGACACCCGCTCAAGGGGACGGTCTTTTAACGGGTGATATCGATGTGAACTGGGACATAGCATGAGCACACACCTTCATCCTGATCTTCGTCACGTCTTGGGGCTGTCCGCTAAAGAGCGAATGGAGTTTATGGATCAACCGCGCTGGTTGGGCTATCCATTGGCCAATCGTGTCATTGAGGTCATGCGTGGGTTGATGGAGAAGCCCAGTCGTCCTCGTATGCCTAACCTCTTGCTCGTGGGTGACTCCAACAACGGAAAGACAACCATCGTTCAACGGTTTCGTAAGCAGTACGGTGAAGGCTACGTGAATGAAGACGTAGAGCCCGTGAAGCCTGTTGTTGTCACTCAGGCTCCCCCGAGTGCCGATGAGAAAAGTCTGTATATCGCAGTGCTAGAGAGTTTCTGGGCTCCCTACCGGCCTACAGATCCTGTTCCCAAGCTGCGCTACCAGGTGATTCATCAACTGCGTGCTTGCCATACGCGCTTACTGATCATCGATGAGTTTCACTCTCTGTTAACCGGTGGTGCTGTTAAGCAGCGCGAAACGATGAATGCCATTAAGCTTTTATGCAATGAGCTAATGATTCCCATCGTTGGTGTGGGGACGCAAGATGCTGTGCGTGTGCTGCATTCAGACCCACAGCATGCGAGTCGCTTTGATGTGGTCGCGTTACCAAAGTGGGAGCTCAATCAGGAGTTTCAGAAGCTGCTCGCTGGCTTTGAGAAGATATTACCTCTCAAACATCCTTCCCAACTGCATGAGCCCCAATTGGCGACCCAGCTCCACGCGATTTCTGGCGGTAATTTGGGTGACCTGCACCGGCTGCTGATTGAGTGTGCAAATGCCGCTATTTTGTCTGGAGCTGAGTGCATCGATGAGAAAATTATTCAGAGTAAATCATGGGTGCGGCCCACCCGTGGCATTAGGGAAGTGATGCTGTAATGACCTGGGCGCTGAGTGTGCCCCTGCTGCCTGAGGAGTCCCTTTCATCATGGCTCGTTCGGGCGGCGTTGCGACAGGGGTGTGATCCTTTGTCGCTCACCGGGGCTATTTGGCCAACATGGCGTATATGGACGAGGGACATTGATAGGGAAATACCCCTCGCAAGAATGCGCCCATTAGTGAATGCCTCGGGGATATCTTCCGCTAAGTTTCAGAAAGCGGGGATGCGGGACGATTGTGAGAAAGTGGTCGGTTACTCGTTACCGGAAACCCGGACTTGGCCCTGGTTGTTGGCACTCGGCAGCCGAAATCGAACCCGCCATGGAGGACAACAGGTATGCACGTTGTGCTTGGCAGAGGACTCAACCCCCTACTTGCGCCGGCACTGGCGATTCGCTTGGCACACTGGGTGCCGCTTTCATGGGGTGCAGCTGGTAGATGAGTGCCCAGCATGCAAGGCCCCTATAGAGCCCCATCGCCTGACAGCGGAAGATCAACATTTAGCTCAATGCAGCCGGTGTCATAACGATTTTAGAAAGGCGGTATGCACGTCGCCTTTACCTGAAGCGTTCAGTGTTCAAGTGATGGCTGATCGTGTGTTAGAACAGGATAAGGTGACGTTTAGGCAGGCCTCTATCGCACCCGCCGATTGGTTTTCTATGGTGGCCTTTTTTATTGGCGTTATACGGCGTGCAAGTCGGCGGCCTGTGTCACCCCTGGCCGATGCGCTTCTTTCATTGGGCATTTCGGTTACGGATTGCCGAATGCCTGTGTCTGGCCTGGCGTTTGAGCTGCTGGCTGTCAGCGAGCGTAGTGCCTTATTGGTAGCGTTGGAACGCTTGCTCAGTATGGGCCTTGAAGAAACGTTCAGCGTTCTGGTCGCGTGCAATGTCAAAACGAGCGCGCTTCATGATCCCCGAAGGTCGCCCCCCGTTGTGTTGTTGCCGCTGCTATCACGGTTATCTCACCACCCTCATGGGCCGCATCGCCGCCGTGTTCCCCCGGCTTGCGCCCCATGTCGGAACGCGCTGTTAGAGCCTCATGGGCGCGTTTAAAACGCAGAATGAAAGCGGAGCCAACCTCTTGAATCAACACCAAACGGTCGACTGCGATGAGTGTGGCCGAGAAGTCTCCAAATTGTGGCGACGCCATAAAGGGCACGGCTACTGTTCAACTTGCTATGCTCGTGTGTTTAAGCGGCGGATGTGCCCACGATGTGGTGAGTTAGCCCGTCTGCCTAAGAATGACCCAGACGCCGTCTGTCGTCAGTGCAACGTTGACAAACCGTGTGCACGATGTGGAAAAGCCAGTTCAGACTACAACATCGGCAAGGTCACTCCCTACGGCCCTGTCTGTATCGCCTGCGCTCCCTATTTCAAAGAACCAGAGCCCTGCGAGGCGTGTGGGAAAGCATCTCAACGTCTTACCCGAGTGGCGCGTATGGGGCATGATCATCGCTTATGTCCACGCTGTTCGACAGCAGACCACGGTACCTGTTCTGCATGTCGTCGACATCGTTTATTGGTGGTGGCACCCAACGGGGATGCGTTGTGCAAAGCCTGTAATGAGCAAGGGGAAATTGCCTGCCCATCGTGTGGTAATCCCATGCCAGCGGGTCGAGGTGATGCCTGTGAGCCCTGCTATTGGACGCGAACATGCCGTAAACGCATCACCATTGGCCAAGCCGGTATCACTACCAAAGCGTTAAGTGAGGCCTTTGGGGAATTTGGTGAATGGCTGATTCGTATCACTGGGCCGCATAAGGCTGCCCTCAAGATCAATCATTTCTTCTCGTTCTTCCTTGAGCTCGACCAGGCATGGTCACGGATACCGAGCTACTCGGAGCTACTTCATCACTTCGGGGCGGAGGGCTTGCGGCGTGTGAGGCTTCCCATGCGATGGTTGCATGAAGAGCAAGGGGTAGAGCCGGATCACCAAGCAAAGCGGATCGACTCAGAGAAAAGACGTATTCAAGCGTGTCTCAGTTCTATGCCGTTCGCTTCGCTATCAGACCAAGTGCTGCAAGCCTATTGGCTGCAATTGGAAACCCGTATAGAGGCGGGCAAAACGTCCCACACCTCCGCACGACTTGCACTAAGAGCGGCAGCCGCATTGCTACTCGCTACTGACCGGGAGGGGCAGCGACTGCCTCAACAGGGCGATGTGGACAACTATTTGCATGCGGTGCCCGGACAAGCAGCCTCGGTCACGGGGTTTACTAATTTCTTAAATCGCCAACATGCCACCACGTTGGCTCCTCGGGTGGATGTAAAACGGGCAAGAAAGCGGCGAAAAGAAACACTAGCCCGCACCCTGATGACGATGGCCCGGTGTGCTGATCAAGGAGAGGCCTGGAGGGAGGCATGGATCGTTGCTGCCATGGAGTATTTCCATGACACAAAATTAACGCAGAAAATGCTTCGACAACAGACCGTAGAGCGGACGACAGACGGGATACAGGTGGTAGTGGGTGGCGTTACCTACTGGCTGCCTCTGGATATTGAGTGCTAAGACACTGATAGCGCGCAGTCACTTGGAGGGCCCCGCGACTCTGTAGGCGAATGTCGCCCCGCCGTTTGGACGGGGCTATGGCTCTCTACCTATATGCCAGGGCTCAACGGGGTGCCAAAAGGCGTGTCATGACCGTTGAGATGACGTCAAAACCAGGTCTTCATAAATGCCCTTGATAGCCTTCTCTTCTGGGCTGTGGCGCTGTGGCTCCTGTTCCTGCTTTGGATGTAGTGGGGTTATAAGCCCGTTAGAGAGTGACAGGACATCGCTGAGCTGCTCGTAATCGAGGTTTACGTTATCGACATTGTATTGGTTAAGGCGTGTCATGGTCTCTGTGAGTGCGGTCATACTGTGCTCTTCTTCTCCAAGCGGCGGAAAGGCTTGAATCAGCGGCTGACCGCCTTCCCAACCTATCTTGATCGGCTGATTGATGATGTTGACTTGGGTGCCGGGTGGAATGCGGTCAAATATAGATTCGATGTCTTTGGGTAACATGCGGATACAACCTCGGCTTGCGCGCATGCCAATGCCATCGGGCTGGTTGGTGCCGTGAATCAAATAGCCATCGAAGCCTAGGATGATGGCATGGTCTCCTAGCGGGTTATCGGGGCCGGGCGGTACAACGCTTGGTGCGGTTTCGCCGCGTGCTTCCGCTTCACGTTTTACCGACTCAGGCGGGTACCATGCGGGGTTTTTAATGTTCATGGTGGTCTCGGTCACACCAAGGGGTGTATCAAACCCTTCGCGACCGATGCCGATAGGATAGGTCTCAACGCGCGGTGTCTCACCGGTTTTGACATCTGGGTAGTAGTAAAGCCGCAGCTCGGCGATATTGATGACGACCCCAGTACGCTCGACATTCGGCAGGATGAAGCGTCCTGGAATGGTTACTTCAGTACCCACTCCGGGCACCCAAATACTGACCTCTGGGTTAGCACGTACAATCTCCTGGTAGCCAAGGTTGTGACGTCTGGCAATATCAATCAGAGTATCCTCGTAATTCTTCACGATGAAGGTGTCAGCCTCTCCGATAATATTGCCTTCCTCAGGTAGCGGGTAATGCCCCTTGGGCCATTCCGTCTCCTGGGCAGTGGAAGGTTGTGCCGCCATGGCGACAGGGAGCCATGCCAGAAACGAAACCATCACACTCACGATGAAGCCGATCTGCATTGGCCATGGGAGGAATCTCTTAAGTATTGCTGCGTTCTTTGCCAAGAGCATCGCTAGGTTCCTTTTTCATCTAATGCGTCGTTTTTTGATCGAGATAAGTTCAGTTGTAACCCGAGCAGTGTCAGCACCGCAGCGAGTATCCAAGCGGGGCCACTACCGGTGCGTGTGAAAGGAGTTAGGCCCTGCATCGGGGTCACCTCGCCCGTTAAACTGGCCTGTTCAAACTGTGGGGCACGGGCTGTGACGTGACCTTGTGAATCGATGATGGCCGTCACGCCATTACTGGTAGCTCGAAGTAGGTGACGACCATTTTCTAAGGCACGTAGACGCGCCATTTGAAGATGTTGGTGTGGGCCAATGGAGCGCCCAAACCACGTATCGTTGGAAACCGTTAATAGCAGCTCGGCATTACGCGCCTGTTGGGCGACATGGTCGGCAAAAATGATTTCGTAACAAATGGCATTGCCAATGGTGGCTCCAGCCACGTGTAACGGAGCCTGTTCGCCTGACCCTGGGGTCAGGCGAGGTACTGGCAAGTCGAAAAAAGCAAGGGTGCCAGCGAGGAGACTTTGGAATGGCAAATACTCGCCAAAGGGCACCAAGTGCGCCTTCTGGTATTCGCCCTGCACATCATTTAGCCCTATGACGCTGTTATAAGAGCGCCCTTCACTGTCGCGTTGCAAAATGCCGGTCAACAAGGCGGTGTCAGGCCCCAGGTCGGACGCTACTTGCTCAAGTATTTGCTGTGCTTCCTGCTCAAGCATGGGAAGGGCTGCCTCAGGCCAAACGATGAGATCGATATCCCTTGCTTGCTCCCGTGTCATCGTCGTGTAGATACTGATTGCTTCGCGCTGCCCTTGGGCAGTCCACTTAATGCGCTGGTCAAGATTCCCTTGCAGCAATGCCACCCGGATGGGCTTGCCAGCCGGGGTTGTCCATTGGGCGGGCAATAGGAATGGAACGATCCACAAGGCGGCCATCGGGACAAGGAAACTCCAGCGGCGACGCAGTACCTCTACCCCTAACGTACCTGTCAGCGCGGTCATGAGTGACAGCAAGTACACACCACCAACGGGCGCCCATGGGGCTAGTGGAGAATCAATCTGAGAGGTGCCCAGCAATAACCAGGGAAAGCCGGTGAGCAACCAGGTGCGTAGCCATTCGCTCACCACCCACATACCGGCAAAGCTAAGACAGGCTAACCGTGGCCCCGTGATGCGCCGATAGAGCCCAAAGGGGATTGCAAAGAAGAGCGCCAGGGCGCTGACAAAAAGAGTGGTGAGGAGCATCGCCACCAAGGCCCCGGTGCCACTGAAATCGTGAATAGCAACGAAGACCCACGATGTGCCAGAACCGAACAGGCCTACCCCATAGCACCACCCACGCAGGGTGGCCATGGCGGGCGTTAGCGACTGTATCTTCCAATAGACCAGTGCCACGGCCACTGGGCCAAGCCACCATAGGGAAAAGGGGGCGGCACTCAAGGTGGTCAGTACCCCAGCGGCGAGCGCTACAACGCAATCGACTATTGGTGAGGAGCGCCCAGCAAAAAGCGTATATTCTTTATCTTTATCGACCACATCCATAGCGTTACTCAGAGCGCTTAAAAGCAGGACTTTCACGCCATAATGCCACTGCGAACATCAATACACCTGCAAACAGAGCGATATCGGCCATGTTAAAGGCGGGCCAATGCCATTCGCCCCAGTAAATGTCCAGATAGTCGACGACGTACCCTCGCGCTAAGCGATCAACGGTATTACCGAGCGCGCCGCCAAGAATCAGGCTGTACGCACAGGCCTCCAAGCGCGACAGGGGTTTGCATAGCTGCACAACCAATACGACGACCACCACCAACGCTAAACCAAGAAAGAGGTAGCGCTGCCAACCCCCTGCTTCTGCGAGAAAGCTGAAAGCGGCTCCTGTGTTCCCGGTATAAACCCAGTTAAAAAACGGCGTTAGCGGAATGACTTGGCCAAACGACATCTGGGCATGCACAATTTCCTTGACCAGTTGATCGGCTAGAGCCATCACGCAAGCTAATGTGAACCATGGCCAGCGACGTGAAGGGCTATCGTTTGGCGCTGTTCTCATGACGTTGTTTTTCCTTGTGACAGGCCTGTCATTGCGGTACTGGGCGAAAAGCGGTAACCCAGCAGTCGCATGGCGTTCAACGTCACCAGGACGGTAGCACCGGTATCGGCCATCACCGCAATCCACATGCCGGTAATACCCAGCGCCGTTGTAACTAGGAAAATGGCTTTTAAGCCAAGGGCGAGAACAACGTTGGTTTTCACATTGCGCAGCGTGGCACGAGAGAGGTCTATCAGCTCAGCGATGCCGGTAACGCGGTTCTTGAGCAAGGCTGCATCGGCGGTTTCCAACGCCACATCCGTGCCACCCCCCATCGCGATACCCACATCTGCTGCCGCGAGTGCCGGTGCATCGTTGATGCCATCGCCTACTTTACCGATGGGGCCACGGCCTGCCGCTTGCCAGTCTCGAACATACGCTGCCTTGTCTTCAGGCATTAGTTCGCCGTACGCTTCAATGCCTAAGCGACCCCCCGTGGCAGCGACGGTGCGGGCATTATCACCGCTGAGCATGACCGCCTGTACGCCTAAACGGGATAGCGCCGCTAGGCCTTCCATGGCATCTTCGCGTGGCTCATCGCGAACCGCGATCAAGCCCAGTAAACGCTCGCCTTCGACGAGGAGAGCGAGGCTCTTACCGGCTTCTTCTAACGCGACAATCCGAGCACTGAGACTTTCCTCAAGGATGACTTTCTCGTGAAGGTGACGAGGCGTCATTAAGCTCAGCTCGCGACCCTCCACCTGGCCGGAAACACCGCGCCCCGCCAGAGCGCGGCCGCCGGTGACGGTGGGGAGGTTGATGCCCGACTGTCGGGCATGCTCAACGATAGCCGTGGCGATAGGGTGACTGGAATCCCGCTCTATTGCGGCGGCGAGCCGCAATACGCTGTTATCGTCTTCCTCAGCAATCCAAGACTCCACATCTGTGACTCTTGGGGTACCCGCAGTGAGGGTGCCCGTTTTATCTAATGCCACCAAGCGAAGCTTACCTAACTGTTCAAGAACGGCTCCCCCTTTGATCAGTAGTCCGCGCCGAGCTCCCGCCGAGAGACCGGCGGCGATGGCGGCAGGGGTGGAAATGACTAACGCGCAGGGGCATGCGATTAACAGCAATGCTAACGCACGGTAAATCGACTCCGACCATGCCATGGTCGATACCAGCGGTGGCACTATCGCCATCAGTAGGGCGAGTAACACGACGGCGGGCATATAGTAATACGCAAAACGATCAATAAAGCGTGCTATCGGTGCCTTGGCGGCCTGTGCTTCTTCAACCAGACGAATAACGCGTGCGATCGTATTGTCATCAGCGCCTCGTGTTACCTCCACCTCCAGGGCGGCATCAAGATTCACTGTGCCAGCAAAAATGTCATCACCAGGCGCTCGCGAACGAGGTATGGACTCGCCGTTTACCGGCGACTCGTCAATGTCGGAGGTGCCCACCAGGATGCGTCCATCGCAGGGTACGCGATCACCGGGCCGCACCAGCACACGCTGACCGGGTTTAAGTGACTCCGCCGAGACATCACGCAGATGGCCGTTGTCCATCAGCCTCGCCGTTGAGGGTGTTAAGTTTGCCAAGGCTGAGATACTGCGGCGCGCCCGTGACGCAGCTACCCCTTCGAGTAGCTCACCTACGGCGAACAAGAACACGACCATCGCAGCTTCAGCAGCAGCATTGATGGCCAATGCGCCAAGCGCAGCGATGCACATCAGCATCTCGATGGTAAAGGGGTTGCGCATCTTGAGGGCACCCCAGGCACTCTGCGCAATGGGCATTAAGCCGACCAGCGTAGCCAGAATGAAAGGCACATTGCCCAGCGCAGGCCATGCTAAACGAAGCGCGAAGGCCACGATCAGCAGATTTCCTGTGATAATGACCAAGCGCCCTTTAGCGGTTTGCCACCAAGGGGATGCAGAGCCAGATGCGTGTGTTTGGCCATCATGGGAAGCCACTTGATAGCCTAGTTCGTTCAGGATGCCCTCAATGGTCTTTCGCGAGGGGGCCCCGTGATCGTGGTGATGAATCTTCACCGATCCCGTGACCGAGCTTGCCGTGACTTCCTCAATGCCGTCCAGCCGCTCTAGCGCCGACACGACCTTGCGCTCACAACCGCCGCAGTCCATGCCTTCAACACGCAGCGTCAAAAAGGTAGGCGCTGTCGCCTGCGTTGATGTTTTCATGGTGCCTCTTCTCCCAATGGGCTATGGTTTCGCAGTGTAAACCTTGTAGCAACTATAGCTTCAAGCCCTGCGTAAGGAGTTTTACCATGTCGATGATGGGGCAAAGTATCAGCATTGGTGAGTTAGCACGACGAGCCGATTGCAAACCTGAAACGGTTCGCTATTACGAGCGTATTGGGCTGTTGCGCGATGCGACACGAACCGGTGGGGGGCAGCGCCGCTATGGAGACGACGCTGTGCGGCGCTTGACCTTTATTCGTCATGCCCGAGACTTTGGCTTTTCGGTAGAGTCAGTGCGAGAGCTTTTGGCCATGTCAGATCAACCTGACATGCCTTGCCAAGAAGTCGATGCCATCGCCACGCATCACCTAAAGAAAGTGGAATCCCGCCTTCAACGACTGTCCGCACTGCGTGAGGAGCTTCAACGGATGGTCACACAGTGTGCCGGTGGCAAAGTGGAAAGCTGCCGAATCATTGAGGTCATCAGTGATCATCAGCTCTGTATCACTGAAAAATCGCACGGAGGGGCTCACGACTTGGGTTAGAACTAACGCTACGCCCCACGCCCACTGGTTAGCCCAGAGAAACATCCAAAAACAGCATGAGTACCAATCCGATGGAGAGGCCCAGCGTGGCCTTTTTTTGGTGCCCGCTCCGATGAGTTTCGGGAATAATCTCATGACTAATCACATACAGCATCGCTCCCGCCGCAAAGGCCAAACCCCAGGGAAGTAGCGCTTGTGACATGCTGATGACTCCAGCGCCTAATAAGCCACCCAACGGCTCAACAAGCCCCGTAAGGGCGGCAATCGTCCATGACCGCCAACGTGAATAGCCCACGCTTAGCAGTGATACTGCTACGGCCAGTCCTTCTGGGGCATTCTGAAGTCCAATGCCAATCGCTAGCGGCATGCCTCCTTCGCTTCCCCCTGCGCCAAAGGCCACGCCAACGGCCAGCCCTTCTGGCAGGTTGTGTATCGTAATGGCAATAATAAACAACCAGATACGGCGTAGTGAGGCAGCCTCTGGCCCTTCTCGCCCCTGTTCGAAGTGCTCATGAGGTAAGAGCTCGTTCAGTAGTGCGACCATTCCAATCCCTAGCAAAATGGCCGCACAAGCAATGGCAGCAGGTACCACGCTACCGCCATAACGCAGCTCCGAGGCTTCTAAGGAGGGTATGATCAGTGAGAAGAAAGAGGCCGCTAGCATGACACCAGCGGCGAACCCCAACGCTAAATCGCGAACACCACGATTCGGTGTTTTGGTAAACAAGACAGGAAGCGCCCCTACAGCCGTCATCAAGCCCGCCGCAAGGCTTGCCAATACCCCCATGGTGACGGGAGAAACCTCTTCCATACCGATTACCTGTGTTGTGATAGATGAGTGATTACACGGCTTGGGTTCCATAACGAGACAAGCGCACGTTCACGTTACTAACCCCCATGCAACGTTGTTAAGCACGAGTGGTTACGGCTCGTTAAACGAGATCAAGTCATAAAGTGACGCCGTACCGATAGCTTGTTCTAAGCGATCTCTTGCCTCGTAAAGTGACGCTTGATATTCACTTTGAGTCGGCTGTTCGCCTAGCATGATGCGTTGACCTTGACCAAGGGGGTCAACAGGCTGGTTATTGACTCTCACTTCGTAATGTAGGTTGGGCCCCGTGGCGACCCCAGAGGCACCTACCTCTCCGAGCGACTCTCCCGCATTGACTAAATCCCCAACCACTAGCTGTGGGGAAAATCGGCTAAGGTGTGTGTAGCGACTGATTGCCCCTGTGTCGTGCTCCACCTCGATCACCTGCCCATATCCCCCTTGGCGACCCATAAAGGATACGCGCCCAGGTGCGGTGGCAATGACCGGCGTTCCTGTCGGCGCAGCCAAGTCAATTCCATTATGAGGACGCATCCCTCCATACACAGGATGTCGCCGATTCCCAAAGCGAGACGTTAAGCGGGCACTAAGCACGGGCAACCGCAACGTGCCTAGCAGGGTGTCGCTTTTGAAAAGAGCTACGTCCCCCTTTTGGGTGACCGGCCATATGACCTCCAAGGGCTCTGCCTGATCAGGCAGAGCGGCATAACTGAGGCGTGGTGGCCCAACACGGGCGCCGTCCTGGCGTCGATCTTCCTCCCACACTAATTGAATACGTTCACTGCCAGAAAACTCCAGCGGCGCTGCGATAAACTCGCTGAGCAGTGTTTCCAGTTTAGTGGCGAAACGCGTTGGGACACCTTCTGCTGCCAAGGCCTCGTAGAGGGTGGTATCAATGACGACATCACGCCCAAAGGTTAGGGTATCAACGCTATCGAGCGGTAATGTGCCTTCTTGCTCGCTAGCCGCCTGTAACTTGACAGGGCTAAGTTCAGACGGAGGCAATGACAGATGCGTTTGCCAATTGGCTTCGGCTAGCAAGGGGTAAAAGCCCACCAAGCCTAGTAACCACCAGCGCTGCATCACTGGCCATCCTCTTCCCCAGAGATCTCCGCTACTTCACTCTCGACGGCATCAATCAGCTCTTGCATACCAAAGGGGTCTAAAGGCTCGCCATTGACAAAAAAGGTAGGTGTTTGGCGAATCTGATTGGCTCTGACATCCGCCATGTCTTGGTCAATCACCGCCTGCACCTCAGCAGAAGTCAGTTGCTCTTCGGCAGCCGCTAAATCAAGGCCTCCTTGGCTCGCGATATCGAGGATAGCGGATTCATCAAAACTGCCATGTGAAGCCCATTGATCCTGGCGAGCCAGCAGCCTCTCCAGTACCGGTTCAAAGACGCCCTGACGACGAGCAACTTCTAATACCCGAATGGCCTTGTCCGATACGTCGCCGTGGAAAGGAGTGTAGCGCACGATGAGCCGCACTTTTTCTGGGTAGGTTTCCAGAATACTTTTTGTCAGGGGATAGAAAGCACGGCAGGCTTCGCAAGCCGGATCGAAGAATTCCACAATCGTCACCGGCGCGTCTTCTCGTCCCAAGATGGGGGAGTGTGAACGCACCAAGGAGTCCTCGGCCTGGACACCGCTCTCTTTTGCTGCCTGAGCTTGCATGTCTAAGAGGGCAGGCTTCGATACGGCGACGATCGCAGCGGTCAGCATTAACGTACCGGCCAATATAAAAGACGCTTTTTTGAACATGTTTCTCTCTCTGTCTCAACGATGGGGTGGAAAAGTAGGGTTGAAAAATAAGCCAATCGCTATGGGAGTAAGCTGCTCGCTATCTACCTGAGCTGGGAGCCGGCCTCGGTCTGTCACTCATGCCCATATAGATTGGCATTTTGATGCGCGTGGTCACTATGCTCAAACTCTAGGCTGGAATGAGCAATACTGAAGCGCATTTTAAGCTGCTCCTTGATCTCTGCTTTGACGGATTCAAGCTGCTGCCAGCCGGTTTCTGTCAGAACCACGTGGCAGTCAAGGGCTGCCATGTTTTCCTGCATCTGCCATAGATGCACATGGTGAATATCCTGGACTCCCTCGATATCTCGTACGGTCTCAACGACTGCCTGCCCGTCAATGTCCGGGGGAGATCCCAGCATTAGCGTACGGATAGGGCCGCCAATTTCAGAGAAGGCTAGGTAAAGAATATATAGCGCAATCCCTATCGTGATCGCGGGGTCTACCCAGCGCATGTCGTACAGTAAAATAAGCGAACCACCGATAATCACGGCGATGGAGGCAAACGCATCCGATAAGTTATGCAGAAAAAGGGCGCGGATATTGACACTCTCTTTTTGCATTGACCACGTGAGCATGGCGGTAAGGGCATCGACGACGAGCGCGACGCCACCAATAATCACGATCGTCCATCCCTCTATCTCAGGGGGATCGACCATCCGCATAGCGCCTTCGTAAATCAGGTAGACACCGACAATAATGAGGGTGGTGTAATTGATGAGTGCTGCCACTATCTCGATGCGGCCATAGCCAAAGGTCATATGCACATCGGCAGGCCGTCTGGCGATTTTACGAGCAGCAAAGGCAATGACTAATGCTGCCATGTCAGAAAAGTTATGTAACGCATCAGCGATCAGCGATAGGCTCCCCGCCATAATGCCACCGACGATTTGAGCGATGGTTAAGAGCCCATTGGCCCAAATGGAGATGCTGACGCGCCGGTCGCCAGAGGCAGGATCAATGTGGGGATGATCATGATGATGTCCCATCTGTTACCTTCTCTCGAATTATCTGTTCTTGGTACTATAAAACCTCTAGCAACTAAAGCTTCAACCCTTGAGCATTATCTATTTGCATCGCTGGATTGGGAAGCACGTCCCTAGCTACCAAGCGAGCCATGGCGCGCTGGGCCGAAGGTGATCATGTTTTAGGTGCGGGGCTCAATCCACTTCAACCGGTAACGTCTAATCCACCATGGGTAGATTCATTTATTTTGTCGAGGCGCACCTTGTCTGGTTTGTAATCGTCGTCGCGGGGGGAGGCTTACTCTTTCCGGCCACCGGAATAATGCTTAAGTTCGCGATTGGGCCATTACTGGCATTACTGATGTTGATTATCAGCCTCACATTCGATGCGCATGCAGTGCGCATCGTGTTCCGAAAGCCGTCACGGCAGTTGTTGGCATTGGGGCTGGTCTATGGGCCTATGTCGATTGCCGGGTGGCTAACGGGCCGTCTATTTTTTGGAAGCGGCCCGCTGGCTGCTGGCCAAACCTTGCTCGGCACGCTGCCGACAGATGTGTCCTCTCCTCTTTTGGTACTGATGGCAAAAGGCAATGTGGCGCTTGCCGCTGTTTTCAACGCAGTCAACACCGCGTTATGTCCGTTTATTGTTCCCTTCCTGTTTTTATGGCTCACCGGCCTTCAGTTAGACGTGCCGCTTGGATCAATTATTCTTGAATTAACACTAATCGTGCTTCTTCCTACCGTGATTGGGGTCAGCTTGCGTACAAAGTTCTCGGCTTTCTTTGCACGGCATGATTCAGCGTATGCAGGGATAGGGTCGATTCTGTATCTGCTGATCCTACTCGCCGTGGTCGGGCCGAATGCCACCACGATCATTGGCTATGGCTGGTATGCGTTTGTGATTGCGGGCGCGGCCCTGTGCCTCAATTTGATTGGGTACCTGGTAGGTATGTCCTCACGGTTACTCACCTCTGATCGCAAAGAGGTGATTACCTATCTTTTCACGGTCAGTAAAAAGGAATTCAGCATCGCTGCAGCGTTTGTCGCTGTTTCCGGCTTGCCATCAGAGATCGCGATTCCAGCCGCTTTTTTTGCCGTGATTCAAATGATCACTTCGCCCATCGCAGCGAAGATCCTCGCCCGCCACTGAAGGGATGGCCGTATCGGCTCTTCGTCAGAAGAGCAACCTGCACACGGGGTGTACAGGTTGCTCTTAGCGACAAAACAGACACCGCTACTCATAAAGGTGGCAAATAGTACCTATGCTAAGTCACTGCGACCAATACTGACCTTGCTAAAAGCATTTAACACAGAGGCTTCGCAGGGTATCTGTTCCTTTTTGGATTTAGGGTGCTTGAACGTATCGGCGAATCCTGGGCAGTGACCAACTAGTTTTTGGACAACACCTTCTACGTGCCGCACGTTAGACAGCACTTGGCGTAACCACTGCTCGAAGCTGCCTTGGTGGCTCAGCGTGAAGACTAAACCTTTATAGGAAGGAGGCTTGGATGCCTCCTCGCTACCGCCAGCTCTGGGTTTTGGAGGGCGTCGTTGGATCTCCATGAGATAGAGCGTTTGATCTAACACATGCACCCGAACGACGAGCACCCCGCGAGGTACCTTGGTCTGAGTATCAATGTAAACCCAATTAGCGACTGACGTTTCCACCTCCTCGTCTATTTCGAAAGGTTCGAGGCTGATCAACCGAGGGTCGGGGGAAGTGCTAAAGCCGTCTTCAAAGGTAAACCAGCTAACGCCACGAATCGTTTCGGGATAGGCCGATTGCAAATAGAGAAGCGCATTCCACATATCACGTAGAAAGCCCTGTGATTCCAGTGTAATAGGAGCATGAATAGAGGCCTGTCCGACCCCTTTTCCTGATCCATGCGGCTCCCCAGTGGAGAAAATAGTTTCGTCACCCGGAACGGGGACGCCTCGTGTATCGGGCACATTTTTTCGAGTATATCGTTTATCCAAGACGGCGCGAGGCTTACCTAAAATAACGAATTCGTCCTCAGGAAGGTCTAGCCAAGAAGAGCCATGGTCGGGCTCTTCATCATCCGTCAGGTCAATGACATCGGGGATGTCTTGAAGCTGATGATAGGGAAATTGAGTGGGAGCATCATCGCCATCGGTGGCTGGTACTGTCGTTGACTTCTCTCTTTCGCGGTGGATCGTGGCACCATCGGGCTGCGTACAGCCTAATATCTGCAAGCCTAGGAATGTGTTGCCACCATCAATTGGAACGCCAGAAACAGAGATTTCCCCGCTGCCTTGAAACCATGGGGTGGCTTTTAAAAGCATCTCATCTGGCGTGGAGCTGGTTTCAAATTGTGAATATATATATTTTGCAGCGCGCTTGGCATACGGATCGTACAACATATGCGCGAGCAAAATGGCATCGTGTTTATGAACATGATAGGTAAATTTGACAGGCCACGTACCTGGGGATGCAGGCGCATCAAGCGGTCGATAAAGACGTTTTTTGACTTCTTCCCAAGGGTAAGTGGCGAGCACTCGCTTGATTTCAGAAGATCGGCCGTAAACGCGAATAAAAAATTCTGTGCAAGGGATGAGCAAGTGTTTGCCATCTGGAAGGTCAAATTCAATCAGGTATGTTTTGTGCTGATTTTTCTGGGGTAAGTAGTTCGAGTCATGAAAAGCGGTATAGAGGCTTCGTCCTGATTGTCGTAAATCATCTAAGGTGACAATTCGCCAGCCGCCTGGAGAAAAAGAAACGGAGAATTTTCTTTCCTCGTAGGCAATACGCGAGCTACTCACGCCCTTTTCCCATACTGACCCTATTCTCAATAGCCCAAGATGCGTTAAGACAGTCTCACGTCTCATCACGCCTCCTAAGTTATTTTCATGGTCGATGGTTCTTAAGAAGATATGGATTTTAGGGACGCTTCGTAAGCGATTGTTCTTAAATATAGGCCCGTACCACCAAACGACCAAGCGCTCTGCCTCGTTTTTTAGGGTGCCATCATGGAAGCTAAAGGTTCTGGATTGTTTAAGAGAAACGGTCACAAAGGCGCACTCTATGTAAACTCAACATAGAGATTGTCGCAGCAATTATTGTTTAGTCGCAACAATTGTTGGAAATGACA
>NZ_JASSPG010000015.1:0-15155 GCF_030247125.1 Halomonas sp. LC1
TGCTGGCAGAACAGGTCAAAGAGGCCGAGCTATCGCCCGCTTACGCGCAAAATCTTGTGTCGGCAGTGAACAGCGTGATGAAGCACGCCACCCAAGGGCAGTGGCAGCGCGTGAGCCCCACCAAGGATTGCGGTATTGAGAAGCGCTGCGCGGTGCGCTCAGTGGCACCGCAAGGCATAGAACGCGGCGATCTTCACCAGGCGGTGGAGACGTTGCGCAACGCAGAGCAACAGCGGGGCGGCGCGGTGCTGTTGCTTGCTCGTGAGCTGGGCTTGCGAGCCAAGGAAGCCTCGCTTTTGGATGCGCACTCAGCGTTCAAAGAGGCTCAGCAGCGTGAGGCGATCCGCATCACCCACGGCACCAAAGGCGGCAGAGCGCGAGAAATACCCGTAACCAGTCATGCGCAACGGGAAGCGTTGCGTGTGGCCAGCGAGGCCCAAGGCACGGCTAAAAGCTTGGTGCCCACGCAACAAAGCTGGGCGCAGTGGGAAGCAGGCGGGCTACGCAATGCCAGAGAGGTGCTTCAGCAGCACGGCATTGCCCGCATTCACGAACTGAGAGCGGCTTACGCCTGGCAGCGGTACCAGGAAATAACCGGGCAACCGCCACGGCTTGGCGGTGGGAAAGTCAGCAAAGCAGAGGATCGGGCAGCACGGCTAATCATCGCCCAAGAGCTGGGCCATAGCCGCGTGAACGTCACCGTGTCGTATTTAGGGAGCATGCGATGATTCCAGGCGATTTAAGGCACCGCTTGAGGCTTCATGCAGCCAAAGGAGGCAAAACCGCCAGAGCGCGGCAAATACGCCGTGTAGAGGCGTTTGTTCACTGGTGTGGCTGTGACCCTAGGCAGATTGGGCGCGGCCATGTACACCGCTTTTTCGCCGCTCACGCTCACGCCGCTAGCACTCAGCGAGACTACTGGTACGCTATCAAACTGTTATGGCAAGCCCTGGGAAGGCCGGGGGAGCCGCCAAAGCCTTCTAATTAGGAGTTAAGCCGTGACCGAAGCCATCAAAGGTTTTCATCTCAATTGCCCACATTGTGATAGCTGGATGAAAATTAGAACTTCTAAGCAGCTAGCACCAACATATCGAAAGCTCTATCTGTACTGCATCAACCAGCATGATTGCGGCTTTCGCTGTACTGCAGACATTGAAATCACCACCACTTTGACACCCTCATTCTCACCTAACCCCAATGTTGCAAGCATCCCGCTCGACCCCTCAATACTAAAAGCGCTTGAGTTAACGAATGAAAATAAGCATTAAAGGCTTTTTTCCTTTTCTGTCCTTTTCCCCTTTTCGGCCCTTATTTCCTTAGCTTATTCAATGGCTTACAAAGACATTTGGGGAGGTAATGGCGGTGATATGGGGAGGTAATGGCGGTCAATATGGGGAGGTAATGGCGGTGATATGGGGAGGTAATGGCGGTATTGTGTGTGGCGTCCTTTTTATTCTCCTCTTTTGAGCTGCATGCTTATGGATCATGACGATGTGGTGGTCAAATCAAACGCCCTGGTGGAAGCGGCCTATAGCCTCACTGTGGCAGAGACCAAGCTGGTATTGGCCGCTATCGCACAGGTTCGGCGCGATGAACCGATCACCGATGAAATCCGCTATACCGTTACCGCCAATGCTCTAGCCGACATGGGCGGCTTCGCGGCTAACCATGAGCATCGAGCGCTTAAGCAGGCAGCCGACCGCCTCTTGGGCCGCTTGATCAGCATCATTGAGAAGCCCAACGGTTCAGGGCGTCGCCCTCGGGTGCTTCGTACCCACTGGGTGCAGAGCGTGGTCTATCGTGATGATGAAGGTGCAGTGGATCTTCGCTTCGCCAAGGACGTTATCCCCTACCTCAACCAGCTAACCGCTGAATTCAGCCAGTACAAGCTGACCAACGTTGCTGGCATGACCAGCAGCTATGGCGTGCGCCTCTACGAATTGCTGATCCAGTGGCGTTCAAAAGGAGAGCGCGAAGTTGAAGTAGCTTGGCTACGGCGCGTGTTCCAGATTGAAGGCAAGTACAAGTCAATCCGGGATATGAAGCGATGGGTGATTGAACCCGCTGTGCGTGACGTCAATGAGCATAGCGACCTTCAGGTGAAGTGGGGACAACGCAAGCTGGGTCGATCCGTGGCGTTTATCCAGTTCAAGTTTGCTCCAAAGCAATCAGGCAAGCTGTTGACCACACCGCTGGCCCAAAAACCTCAAAAGCAGGACAAAGGAGAGCTTATTGCTGGCATTCCCCGCCACGTCATCGAGCAGCACGCGCGTCCGGGTGAAAGCTACTCTATGGCGGCGCAGCGCCTTCATAAGATGAAGCGGGAAGGTGCTTTTTCCTGGTAATTTTAGTTAGAAAATAAATTCAAGATAATGAGCGTAATCTTGAATTTTAGGCATTTTGGTGGATATTTTGCGCGTTCCAGCACCGTTTTCAAAGTGAAGATAAGGGGCTTACCCAGCAATAAGATCACGACACGCTATTGCCACCAACCGCTCATAATCGCCACGGTTGCCAACGTACTCTCCACCTAACACACCTTGCATGATGCTTGGTGCGATCCGCTCAAGCTGGGGTAGCAGCAGGCCGGTAAGTTGGCGTAGCTCAATATCCCGCTTGGCACCGTAAGCACGGCTAATACTGGTCACAAATGCGGTCGGCACGTCAAGCGCGATATAACCGCCTGGGCAACGCCACGTTACCAATTCCCCATGGTCACGCTGTAGCTTTTCAATGCTGTCAATGATCCGCTGTTGACGCGCATCATCGGCAGTATCCAGCGCTTCATCTATCCAGCGAATCAGCGTGTCTCGGGCATGTTCAATCTGGTCTGCTGGGTACTCAGCAATAATGTCAGCGGCCACCTTAGCGGCGCGTTGCAAGTGCAGCGGCTTCGCCTGGGCATCAATGCCAGCGGCCTCAAGTGCTGCGAGTAAAGCAACATCGTCTACGGTGTCGTCTGTTAAAACAGCGTGGCGATTCATGGTCAATCCTCTCTATTGATAGGCGCTCACGACGCCCCGTTATTTTGCTCACTTTCCCGAATGGCTTTGATCATCGCGCGAAACCCGTGAGGATCAGGCGTATCGTCTTTCGTCTCGACGCTGGCTCTTTCCTCTGGCGGCGGCGCTGGCAGCGCTCTTAACTGGGCCACTTCTTCACGCAGGGCCATTAGCTCTCTGCGCATGGCCGCTAGCTCTTGAGCAACAGTCTGTTGCGCCTCTGCCATTTCAAAGACGTCGCGCTGTTGCATTTCGGGCAGCTTTTTGGATGGCTCCCCCCAAATTCTTATCAGTTCTGAGAGGTCAATAACGCGGGTGCCATCGCCGCTAAAGCTGCATGACAAGCGGCCTGATTCAATTGCGCGGTGTATCGTGGATCGGGCTTTTCCGTAAAGCCTGGCTGCCTTTGAAACGGTCAGTTGCATGGTGAAGCGCCCTGTTGCGTTTTAGCTGTTGCGTTGCCACTTCTTCGCTGACGACCAGGTGGCGACTAAGCCTCGCGCTTTTCGTGTTTTACATACGTCTCCACCGCTTCAACGAGCTGCTCTGAAAGCCGCTTATCTTCGCCGGTGGCCATCCTGTGTTGTCGAGCCATTTGCTCCAACTCTTTACGCAGTTCCTCCGGCATCCGGAAGGAAACATGCACTTTTTTGTCGCTCACTGTTCAAACTCCTATTTCGTGCTACTGTGTTACAGTAACACTAGAACACAAAACCGATTTTTGCAAAACTTTTCACCCTCTTTGCGCCTCCTTAACCCTCCTGCCCATGAATGGGAGCCGTTTACGGCTTGTTTTTGATAGCTTTTATCATTAGCAGCGTATTTTTTTTCCAGGCGCTTCCACAGCCGCATGAAAAACTGCATGAAAGCGCATGAGAACGCATAAAAATAACAGCCACAAAAACCCGCTAAGCCGCCCAGATACTGGGCTTTGCGGCTTTTTTACCGGTGCATGAAAACATACATATTTAGCGAAAGCCGCGGGCGGCGGGGGGACCGCGCGGCGCACCTCCTGCACAGACGGTTATCTAATATCGCTTAATGTATGGACGCAAAAAAAAGGCCGCCTGATTGGGCGGCCTGAAAAGAAAGCAGTGTTAATCGTTATCGTATAAGTTACGGCGGTTATTAGCAGCGGCTTGGCGCGCCGCGCTTTGCAGGGCGCGCTGTACTTTCTCTTCAACCAGCCGGGCTAATGACTGCTCATCCATCCCGGGTGCAGCCTGAATGATGATATCCCCCATGGTGATATGGACATCGCCCTCGCTGCGGGTATGGCTTTGCAGCGGTGGGCGGGCGTCGATCTGGAGGCCGCTGGTGTCGATGCGTAGCGGGTCGAATTGCGGTAGTTCTGGCCACTGGAATGCCAGCGCTTCCATCGTGGGCAGTTCTGGGCGCTGGATGCTGAGTGCGCCCAGCTCTGGCAGCGTGGGGCGTTCTACCTGCAGCGCATCCAGCGTGGGCAGCTCTGGGCGCTCGATGTGGGCGTACAGCCCCGGCAGTTGCGGTAGCTCTGGACTTTGGATCTCTGGTGCGCTCAGCTCTGGCAGCGTGGGGCGCTCCACCTGCAGCGCATCCAGCGTGGGCAGCTCTGGGTGCTCGATGTGGGCGTACAGCCCCGGCAGTTGCGGTAGCTCTGGGCGCTGAACCTCTGGTGCGCTCAGCTCTGGCAGCGTGGGGCGCTCCACCTGCAGGGCTTCCAGCGTTGGCAGCTCTGGGCGCTCGATGTGGGCGTACAGCCCCGGCACTGGGGGCAGTTCTGGTGGTTGAACGTCTATCGCCATGGCTGGCGAGGCGACCCCGGCACTGAGCATCAAGCCTGTGGCGGCGTCGCGCATGCGGCTGGCGAGGCTGCGCACTTGCTTGATGGGACGGTCGCCGTCGTCTTCGATGCCGTTGGCGAGACCTTCGGTGATGAAACCGCCGTATTGGGTAAACACGCGGCTGGGAGAGTTGATATCTAACACATCACGGAACCAGCCCATGGCATTGCTGGCAATGCCGGTGATGGAATCGCGTAGCTCGCCGAGCTTGGCGCTGATGCCTTTGATGATGCCGTCCACGATCATGCTGCCGAAGTCGCGGAAGCCTTCGGGCACTGATACGCCCAGCCGCTCTAAGGCGCTGGTGAACGCGTTGTAGATCAGCCCAAGCGGCGACCAGTTGATCAGCAGCCGAGCAACGCCGCCCACGCCTTCATCGAACGCGGCCTTCACTTGCTGCCACAGGCCGCTGAAAAACGTCTTGATGGGTTCCCAGTATTTGTAGATCAGGAACGCTGCGACGGCTATGCCAGTGATAGCGAGACCTATGGGATTTGTGAGCATCAGCGCGCCGACCGTTTTAAGCATGCCGCCCATCCATAGCAGAGCTTTACCGGTGGCCATGAACGCAGGCACTAGCTTGACCGCGGCGAACTGGATAAGGGCAAGCGGCCCAATAATCGACCCCAAAACCATTAATGCCGTCCCACCGACAGCGACTAAAGCGGATAACGCGATAGCCGCTTTAGCAAGGGTACTGGTCAACTCGGGGTTGGCTTTCATCCAGCCGGTGACGCTGTTGCTTATGCGGATGATGGTTCCATCCACTTCATTTAGCACGCCCATGAATGCGCCCCCAAGGGAGCGCTGCACCCGCTTAATAGCGCTGCCAGCGTTGTCGCCAAGTGTTTCTTCCATCTCACGCGCAGCCCCGGCAACATCGCCTATTCTGTCTTGAGTCTGCGTAAGGGCTCGCAAGAAATCAGGTATTTGGTCAACGGAAAGATCTTCTATCGGAGTACCAAACAGCGCGATGGCGGTATTTGCCATCTCTGCCGGGCTTTCGATGTCTAGCAGGCGCTGGGCGGTAGTGATGAGTGCTGCGCCTGCGCGATCTCCACCCCCAGCAATGGCGTCGGCCATTTCTTGGGCGTTGAGACCAATGGCGTCGTAGGCTTCGACGCTGGCCTTGCTCATGTCGGAGCCGCGAATGGTGAATTCTTTGAGGGCGTCGCCGGTTTTGTCCAAGGCATAGCGACCTTGTTCAGCAGCGGCCACCAGCATGTTGAGCGATTCTCTGCCATCGAAGCCCAAGGCGCGGAAGTTGGTGCCGTACTCGTGCAGGATTTCGGGCAGTTCATCTCGCATTCTGGCCGACACTTCCTGCATACCGCGTGTCATGAGGTCGTAAGCTTCGGTGGCGTTTTTGGCGAGCCCGTTCTGCACCATGATGCCCGCCGTTTGCGCGGCTTCGGCAATATCGGTTCCAAAGGCATCAGAGAGCGTTAGGGCTTGGCGGGTTATTTCTTGAAGGTTCTCGTTTGAAGTGTCACCTAGCGATTCAAATTGCGCACTTAGGATGCCAACGGCTTCGGTTACTTGCTCAAGCCCTTGGCCGCGCCCGGTGGTGTAAACGTTGGTGATAACTTCGCGGTAGCGAGCAGCCTCCTCGCCCCCCTCGCCTTGCTGGGCCGCAAGTCTCGCCCCGGATGACTGATTCATCAGCGCTTGAGTGCCCATGGCCACCACCCCGGCCCCGCCAAGCACTGCGCCCGCCGATCCTGCCCCGGCAATGCTTTGGCCACGGCTTGCGGTTCGTTGGTAGCGCTCACGCGCCTCAGCTGCACGCCGTTGCTGTTCGGCTACTTGCTTCAGCTTTTTTCGCTGATCGTCCAGGCTCTGGTTGGCCTGCCTCATCTCATTGGCTAGGCGCTGCTGATCTTGAGACAGGTCGTTTGTGCTAACGCCGCTTTCCTTAAGCGTGGTGCGCAATCGCTGCAGCTTTTGCCGTTCACCATCGTATCGCTGTGATAGCTCCCTTGCTTGAAGGATGGCTTTTTTACGCTCAGCCGCGAGGGCGGCAGTATCGCCCTGGTTGTCTTTCATCTGCTGCGATAAACGCCTTACGCGCGCCTGTTGGTCGCGCATCGCTTGGGCGGTGGCGTTAGACTGTTTTTTCAGTGCTCGGAAGGAACTAATGTCTTTCTGGGTGCCCTGTAACTGCTTTAGCCGGTCGCGGGTTTCCCGCATCTCCTGGCTGGTTTTGCCCATGTCTTTTTGCATCCGCTTCATGGGCCCGGTGATTTTATTGACGGCTGCAAGAGTGACCCGAAGTGCTAGATTATTTGCCACATTAATTCTCCTGCTCTCTGGCGAGCACCGCGCTATCGGCGTCCGACTGGCTTTCGAGCCGTTGTTTTAGCTCTTTTAGTTGATCAGAAGTCAGCCCCCCGAACCCCTTAGACTCGCTTTTTTTAGGCGGGGGCAAACTTATCCCCGCCGCTTTGCACGCCTGCCTCGCTTCCCAAGCATCTATCTGTAGCAATTCCAGGAGGACGCCAAGTTTTTTCTTTAATGCCGTTAAAGTGCCCAGGTACTCCCACTCTTTTTGGCTGCCAGAGATACTTGCCATCCTTAATTGCACCTGAATAGCCCCCTCCAGCTTGGTCTTTTTACGGGCAAGCGTTTTGCAACGATTCCGGCAGGTCATGTATTCCCTTCTCAACATTACCGGCACCCCGCTGGGTGCCTAGCAATACCTGAAAAACATTTCTTCATGTTTAGCTCCAGTCGCCCAGCTCGATGTTTTCAATTACGCAGCCTGCGCCGAAGTCCTCGACGACGTAAGCTTCGTTGGAAGTCTGATAGTCCTCTACTCGATTGCGCTTTGGGTTATTGACGATGAAACGGCGGCGGCTTCCGCGCTGCCAGTAGATCGACAGCATTTCAGGTATGGTGATAAAGATTGAATTGGCCTGCATGTTAGGCACGCGAGCAGCGCCGATCCCACCGAAGCTCACGCTTGAGCGCTGCATATCTTGTTGCATGACTACCGCTTCAGTGGGCGTTCCTGCGTGTCGGCTCATGACGGTAAAGTATTTGTCGGCAATCAGATCACGGGCAGCGATAGCCTTGAGCTGCCTGTTTTCGCGGTGCCATGGCTCGATCATGTTGTTAACGGCATCAAAGATTAGTGCGTCAATATTGGCGTAATCACCCCCCGGCCCAACGCGCACCACCCCAGCAACACTGCCTTCTGACAGTACCCGCTGTGGGGCATGGTCGCGGTATTTTTGAATCCATCCCTTGTTCACGTCCTGCAAGTGGGTGTTGGCCTGAATATCAGTCTCCGGCGCTGCCACGACACCATTGAAGCCAATCATCACGCGGTCTAATGCCTGCTGCCGCGTTAACGCCTGAGCAATTAGCCGCTGAAACTCTTTTCGGTGCGCCCAGGCGTCTAGCGTTGCCCACTTCAGATGGGTATCAAACTCGGTGCTGACGCATTCGTAGCGGTCGCCTTCCAGGGTGGAAACATCACTGGGAACGCGGTCGCTTTTATCGGTATCGGTGCGCTTGGCAATCGGCCCCGACACCCCTAGCCCTATCCGCTCCCCTTGCGCCTCATCAACGCCCTGAACGTTGATCTCTCTTAGAAATGCGGAGCTTTCCTGTATTTTCTTCTCCATCGTTTGCTGTACGGACGGCTCTACCGTGAAGGCGCTGGTTGCGTCGCTTACGCCTGATAAAGACGCGACGCGCTCAAGGAATTGGCTAAACTTTTGGCTGGTTTCGTTTTTCATGCTGCTCTCACTTGGTCAATGGGTAGGAAGGGGGAGTGGGCTAGGCTTCGCAGGCGAGACGCGGCACCAACGTTTCAACAGTCGCGGCGGCACCCCCTTTGGGCGCGGCCACGGTCAGCAGGTCGGAAAGCTGCCCCTTCACACGCTTTTGGGCCTCTTTCTCGATGGCGGCGCGATCCGCCTGGGTGATCGTGGCCATAAAGCCGCGCTTGGTAGATTCATGGGCATCAAAGCCCAACCCCACCATGAAGGCGTCATCAAACAGCACCGCGTTATTTTCGGTACGGCTCTTATGGGCTAACGCCTCTACCAGGCGCTTCCCTTCGTCTGTGGCCAGCACGTCTTGAACCGCTTTTTCTAGCTGGCCTTGCGAGGCGCTTTCCTGCTGGGCATAGAACTCCCGCTCGTAGCTTTCGCGGGCCTGTTTTATTGGTCGCTTTTCCGCCTCGATATTGGCGGCTAGCTCTTCAATCAGCTCTTCAAGCTGGGTCACTTCTTCCAATGCGCCGTACTCTTGGGCTTTCAGCTTTTGAATGGCGTCACTGACTTGGCCATAGCTCGCCTTGAACTTGGCTCGCCACTCTTCCCCGGCCTCTTTGGCGGTGCGGATCGTCGCGGCACGCTGTTTCTCTAGGCGAGCTTTTTGCTCATGCATCGTTTGAAGCGCTTTTTGGCGATCCAGGTAAGCCGCTTTGGCGCTCTTGCAGGCGGTTTTCGGGCTTTTTTGTTGCGGTTTCATGGGGCGTTTCTCCTGCTGTGGGGGTTAGCTAATAGCCATTCGTGGGGTGGGGGATTCCCATAGGGCAGAGGCCATTGAAAGCGCGTCGCTTTCTGGCATGGCCTTGCCGTTGGGCAGTTTCAGCGCTTCACGCAGGCTGGGCTGCATAAGCCGCATCCACTGGGCCTGCTCATCGTGAGGCGGCTTGAAATACATGGCAGCAAGGCGGAGCGCCTGCTGGTCATCAATCCCCAGCGCTTCGCGTCGTGTGGCAGCAGCCGAGCTGGTTAGCAGCTTCCAAAATGCCTGGGACTCTTCGCTTGGCATAATGGCCGCGTGCTCAACCGCTGCGGGCTTATGCTGGGGTTCGTAATCGCCTAGCTCGGGCGGGAAATACTCGCCTTCATCGCTGAAGGTGGTGGTTTTGAAGGTGTTTTTTAGGGCTTTTTGCAATTCCTGCTCGTATGCCTGCAAGTCGATCATCTCTTGCTGCACTTCAGGACTGCTCCGCCACTCCTGGTAACGCTCTAGCTGCTTGATAGCCTCATTCTCAAGCGGCTGACGTGGCGTGATATCCGGCCCCGTACAGTTATTTACACGAGTCCAAGGCTGCGCGGCTGCGCCGCTACGCTTAACCCCCGGCTTCACTTCCCAGCGATAGAAACGAGTCAGGAACTCGGTCTCGCCAAGTGCCGTTGTCACCACCACCCCCATCACGGCGCTAATGCTCTCGCCGTACTGGCCGCGCTTGGTCATATCGCAGGCTTCGCCAGTCTCGGGGTCGGCTTCGCTCTGGTGGGTATCCATGCGGGTAATTGACCAAGGGCGCACCGGACGCTTGCGCGCCTGGGTGCCTGCACCGCCTGTTAGCTGAAGGTACTTATCCCAATCGCCCGCATTGGCAGCGCGGCGCAGGCTTTCCAGGTACGCCACCGCTTCTGGTTCTGGCCGCGTTGCCGCTACCCAATCTTCATAGCTTTTGGCGGCATAAGCGCTTTCGCTCGCATCACGCAGGCGGCGCAGCTCACGCCATACCGTGACGCTTGGCAGGCCAAAGAACTGAAACTGACGAATGCCCCACGTACTAGACCAGGCCGCAATCCGTGGCGCGCTGCTGGAAAGCTCGTGGCCATACTGGTCAACCTCGCCGTACTGCTCGCTTTTGTTAATGTTCTTGGTCACGTACTTGAGCACGTAACCCGCCGCGCTGCCTTTGCGGGGGTCAATGTCTTCAAAGCGGATGCGCTTCTCTACTTTTCCAAGCACTTCGCCGGGGTCAATCGACACCGCGTAATGCGTCAGCACCTGCTTGAGGGCGTCTAGCTGCTCAGGGTCTACCCATAGGAGCAAATGCCAATGTGGCGTGCCGTCGTGGTGCGGCTCTACCACTCGAAGGCCGTAAATGGCGATACCATCACGCGCTAACTTAGCGCGCGCCCGCGTCCAAAGCGCCTGCAACTGGGCTTGGGCCTGCCGGGGGGTTGCGCCCTGATACTTGGCGTTTGGCTGGCTGGTGGCCGCGTGTACCGCGTGCCAGCGGCTGGGCAGTGTCCAGGTCACAAACACGCCTTGATGCTGCTTGCGGTTGGCTTCTGCCTCCGTATCCCGAATGCGCGTCATAACCTCGGCGTGACGGATATCAGGGTTGGCCGCGCCCACCTCAGCAAGCTGTTTAAGCGTGTACTCCTGCTGAAACTGGTTGACCGCTACCGTGCCTTCCAGCATCGCGTCATTAGCACGACCACGCGACTGCCACCCCTCAAACCCCAACTGACTGATATATATCCCGGCGCGCTTATGCACGCGCCTAGCTTCGCGCTGAAACTGCTCAAGGCGGCGCTTGGCAAGCACCCGCAAACGACGACGCCACCATGCGGCGCTGGACAGCTTGGCCAGCAGCACAGCCCGTTGGTTAGCGGTCATTTCTGTTATTAGGTGGGGGGCGGCAACGTCAATGCAGTGGCTCTCAGCCATGTGGAGCGCTTTAGCCAGCGCGGCGGCGTCAGCCTCTGCTTTAGCGGGCATCGTGAAGCGCTTAAAACGCAGTGCAGATAGCACCACGCCAGTGCATGGCCGCGACCAAAGGCGCTGACTGATAGCCTCGGCGCGTGCCTGCTTGTGCTTGCGATGAGCATCGGCCACCAGCCGATAAACGCCCTCTGCTTTGGCATGGGCGTAATCTTCTAAGGCTTGGTCATCGTGGGTTACGTTAAACAACCCCAGCACCAAGCGCGGCACCTGCCTGCGAAGCCAAGCGTTGCCAGCGGCATTACCGGGCAAGCCACCGCCATTGGCCTTTGACTCAGCAACAAAGCCTTTCAGCAGATCCTTGGCGATCAATGGGAAGCGACCAAACACTTTTTCCTCGCGCCACTTTCGGCACTCCCAAGACCCTTGGCTCTGCTCAAACGCCTTATCTTTTCGCCACTGGCGGTGCCATGGCGTGTCCTGCACCACTTCAATGGCCCGCCTCGCTTGCTCCCAGAGGACGTGATTAGCGTGTGTCATGCTGCCTTCCTTGCCCCCGCCGCCAATTCTGCTAGCATTGGGAGTGCGAATTGTATTGAAGTGGTTTTAGCCCCGACGCTTGGCTGAGCGCTCGGGGCTTTCGCATTTTTGGGCGGCGCGTTCACACCGCCCCTTGTGGCACTAGGCGGGAGCGATCCAGTACGCGAACCGCTGCCGCCTCGATTTGCGTATGGTGCTGCGGCAAGCTAGCGCGGCCTTTCTTCCCGGTGGCCAGCGCCTCCTCGACCGCGTACTTCACCCCCGACCAATCCTCGGCATAGAACGTCACCCGTTCGTTATCGATTCTCAGCGTCACCACTTGCTTAGACATACTCGACCCCTATGCTCCTAGCGCGCTGTGCCTCTTGCCCGCTGATGCCCGCCATTGAACCGCCTGGCGGCAAGGGGGTGGCCATCTGTTGCTCCCGCAACTGCTTTACGCAGCAACGGTCTAGCCGCTCCGTGCTAAAACCAGCGCCTTCCAGCGCCTCTTTAGCGGCAACAAACATCTCAGCCGCCGTTAAGATGTTCATCACCATCGGCGCATCGCCGGTCATATCCACCGCAACCCTCTGATCTACATTGATGCTCATACGACCACCCCGTTTTCTAACGTTGGCTCCAACCGCTCAGCAGGCTGCCAGTAGTTCTTCGCCTTGATGCTGCGATCATTGCGGCGCTCTTCCAGCCATGCGTTAATTTCATCTTCGAAGTACGCGATCTTTCGATAAGAGACTCTTACAGGTGACGGAAACAGCCCTTCACGCACCATGTAACGGCGCTGATAACGGTCAATCCCGGTCACCTCTTCCACCTCTTTTTCGTTCATCAATCGTGTCTGAATCGCCATTGCCACTACCTCACCTAAAAAAGCCTCTTTCATCATCATCACTAACAATCTGAACTTAAATCGCGGGGCGTTGTGCGAGGCTCCCCCCCACAACAACGCTACCGCTTTGCGGATGCGCGCGTGGTCGTTTAAGTGCCCAATTTGGGCGCTTAAACGTTCAAAATGCCTGTTTGGCCAAAAAAGCTGGGGTTAGAGGATGTCTTCTGGCGATGGAGATGCTTTCTCGCCATCGCCAGACACCAGCCCGCCCGCCTGATTGATCAGCTCTATCGTTGTCCAGGGGCCATGGCGGCCCTCAAACACATGAACGCCTTGGTCTCTCAGGCAACGGGAAACATCGCCCGCACGCTGATAGCCCGTAATGGCCTTCAGGTCGTCACAGGACAGAATCGATGAATGCACCACGACGACCCTTTAACGGCTTCTCAGCGCTTTCGCGCTGCTGATCGATATAAGCTGCCGCGTCTGACACATGGATCATTGGCTGACGCGCTGTGCGTGTTAATGGCACCGGGAACGTGCCTTGTGCCATGCGGTTACGCGCGGTTTGCAGCCCAATCCCCATAATGTCCTGACAGAAAACATCGAGAGGGATTAAAGGCTTTTCGTAGCAAGCTAGGAGTAGGAATTCGGTTTTCATGAGGTGGCCCCTTTAGCTTCTGAAAGCTCACGCTCATGGGCCGTTGCCGAGACGCGGAGCAAATCCAGCGCATCAGAGGTCAGCAGGTGGGCAGCCCATGCAACGTTGTGCAGGTCGCGGCCACTTAATCCACTGGCACCATCGGCAGCAAGGGCCATGGTTTCCAGCAGCTCGCTAACAGCCTCAAGGCGGTGATCGGCAGCGCCTGCCAGCTTTTCATAGCTAGCTTCGCCGTTTATCAGTAATACGGGAGAGCTTCCAAGGGGGCTATAGGTAGAAGGGGGGGTAAATGCGGTCATGCGGGCACCTCCTGACGCGCACAACGCGCAGCGAGGGCAATCACGGCAGCCGATAACGGCTCAGAGCGGTAAGGCTCCAGAATTTGAAGTAGGCGGGAAAATTGACGCACCGATAGTGCGCCCATGTATAATGGGTGTTGCATCTTTTAATCTCCAAAAGATAGATGTCACGCCCTCTGAACGGCTGCAACCGTTGCAGGGGGCTTTTTTTTGTCTTACGGCTTACCTTTTTCTTTTTTCACTTCCTCAAGAAGCTCTTTTGCTGATTCCATAATCAGCTCTCTAATAATTTCTGACAAAGAAACATTTTCCCCTGTCTCCATACGTCGCTGTCGAGCAATTTCCTCGATCTGCGCCCTTTCCTCAGGGCTAAATCTGACAGGAATGGGGTGAGTCCGGGTTCCTTTTTTTCTCTCAGACATTCCGCTTCCTCGACAGCAAATGTGTATACACGAAACTACGGTATTCAATTGCTGATCCTATTTCAACAACTTCCAATACTTTTTTTTTCAGTGCTACATTTCAATCTCTACTGCCGCTTGCGGCTGTGGTAGCTGGCCACACAAACAAAACAGCATTCGACCCGCTGCTAGGCGCTCCCCGCTCCGAACAGCTTTACCACTCGCCCTGCGAGATGATGAGCAAGACCACGGCCCCGCTGTGCCTTGCATTTCCAATGACGGCTACGCCCTTAGCATCCGCTAGGCCACGCCTTTTCTATCGCTAGTGCCTGCTGTGCATCCGTTCAGCTTCGCTAGATATGCAACCCCGTTTGCATGAATCCCACCAGGGCTCCGCCCTTTCAATCGACGCCTTCAAGGCGGCGTGTTCGCGTGCATTTACGTCACGTCATTTGTTCAGCCTGGCCATGTATCGCCCGCTGAACCACGCAGCCCACACCCCTTGATCGTGTCGCCCAACCCCCCGGCGTCTCTGTCGCGTCAGCACAGAGACGCCGGGGGTAAATCGCCGCTATGCCCGCCACCATGGGCGTTACGGCTTACCACCGTCGGACGAAAACCGACGAAACCACGCAACAGCGGCGCAACGCCGCTAGCTGAAACACTGCCACGGCTACCGCCGGGCAGTCCGCGAAAACCTCCAGGGCAGCCCCTCGCTAGGGCTGGGCCAACGCCTAAGCCGGAGCCACTAACGTGGCATGCGCAACCCCGCGCCATAGCACCCATAGGAGTCGTTTTTGCATCCCTCAAAGCGATCTAGTCCGCAGCACGTCGCCTGCGTCATCAAAGCGACAACCTCCCACGGTCTGCGCCTGCCGTTACAACGGGCGCGTATCACTTAACGTTATTTTCGGGGCTGGGAGGCAACACCAACGCAACAGCTAAGAGGCGGGCAACGTGGCCAAGGGCAACAATTACGGATTGAAAACACGCGATATGGCCAAGGCGGGAGTGTTTGCCATGAATAACGCCGCACGCGAAGGCAATACCAGCTACAGCACCGCTGCCACAGTGGGCGATCGGTGGCAGATATTCGCCGCCTACGCGAAGGCGGAAGGGTTGAAGCGCTTGGAGCAAATCACCCCGCAGGTGGTCGCCGCCTGGGGGCAGA
>NZ_JASSPG010000016.1:0-3266 GCF_030247125.1 Halomonas sp. LC1
CGCATGGGGAGACCCCACACTACCATCGGCGCTAAGCGGTTTCACTTCTGAGTTCGGCAAGGGATCAGGTGGTTCACGCGTGCTATGGTCGTCAGGCGTAACAGGTAATGCATATCATGCTGAGTATTGTGTGATCGTCTCTTTCCAGCAAGCCTTTTGGCCTGCGGATGCGTATCCGGTTTTCTGAGTGGCGATCCACTCGATCGTTATCATCGCGTCCAGACCCCTTGGGTGTTATAGGGTCAAGCCTCACGGGCCATTAGTACACGTTAGCTCAACGCCTTGCAGCGCTTCCACACCGTGCCTATCAACCAGCTGGTCTCGCTGGGCCCTTTAGGAGGCTCTAGGCCTCAGGGATGTCTCATCTTGAAGGGGGCTTCCCGCTTAGATGCTTTCAGCGGTTATCCCGTCCGACCATAGCTACCCGGCAATGCCACTGGCGTGACAACCGGAACACCAGAGGGTCGTCCACTCCGGTCCTCTCGTACTAGGAGCAGCTCTTCTCAAACATCCAACGCCCACGGCAGATAGGGACCGAACTGTCTCACGACGTTCTAAACCCAGCTCGCGTACCACTTTAAATGGCGAACAGCCATACCCTTGGGACCGACTTCAGCCCCAGGATGTGATGAGCCGACATCGAGGTGCCAAACACCGCCGTCGATGTGAACTCTTGGGCGGTATCAGCCTGTTATCCCCGGAGTACCTTTTATCCGTTGAGCGATGGCCCTTCCATACAGAACCACCGGATCACTAGAACCTGCTTTCGCACCTGCTCGACGTGTCTGTCTCGCAGTCAAGCACCCTTATGCTCTTGCACTCATTGCACGATGTCCGACCGTGCTGAGGGTACCTTCGTGCTCCTCCGTTACGCTTTGGGAGGAGACCGCCCCAGTCAAACTACCCACCACACACTGTCCTCGATCCGGATAACGGACCTGAGTGAGAACGCCAATGATGCCAGGCTGGTATTTCAAGGTTGGCTCCACCCGAACTGGCGTCCGGGTTTCAAAGCCTCCCAGCTATCCTACACAGGCAACATCAGCGTCCAGTGTGAAGCTATAGTAAAGGTTCACGGGGTCTTTCCGTCTAGCCGCGGGTACACCGCATCTTCACGGCGATTTCAATTTCACTGAGTCTCGGGTGGAGACAGCGTGGCCATCATTACGCCATTCGTGCAGGTCGGAACTTACCCGACAAGGAATTTCGCTACCTTAGGACCGTTATAGTTACGGCCGCCGTTTACCGGGGCTTCGATCAAGAGCTTCGGCCGAGGCCTAACACCATCACTTAACCTTCCGGCACCGGGCAGGCGTCACACCCTATACGTCCGCTTGCGCGTTAGCAGAGTGCTGTGTTTTTACTAAACAGTTGCAGCCACCTGGTATCTTCGACCGGTTCGGGCTCGGGGAGCAAGTCCCATTACCCTACGCCGGCGTGCCTTCTCCCGAAGTTACGGCACCATTTTGCCTAGTTCCTTCACCCGAGTTCTCTCAAGCGCCTTGGGATTCTCACCCTGACCACCTGTGTCGGTTTGGGGTACGGTCGCACATGATCTGAAGCTTAGAGGCTTTTCCTGGAAGCGTGGCATCAATGACTTCCGGACCGTGGTCCGTTCGTTTCGTGTCTCGGCCTTAGCGTCCCGGATTTACCTAAGACACCAGCCTACTCACTTTCACCAGGACAACCAACGCCTGGCTCACCTAGCCTTCTCCGTCCCCCCATCGCAATCATGTCCGGTACGGGAATATTGACCCGTTTCCCATCGACTACGCCTTTCGGCCTCGCCTTAGGGGCCGACTCACTCTGCTCCGATTAGCGTCGAACAGAAACCCTTGGTCTTCCGGCGAGGGAGTTTTTCACTCCCTTTATCGTTACTCATGTCAGCATTCGCACTCGTGATACCTCCAGCATGCTTCTCAACACACCTTCATTGGCTTACACGACGCTCCTCTACCGCTCATCCAGAGGATGAACCCGTAGCTTCGGTACCTGGTTTAGCCCCGTTACATCTTCCGCGCAGGCCGACTCGACTAGTGAGCTATTACGCTTTCTTTAAAGGATGGCTGCTTCTAAGCCAACCTCCTAGCTGTCTGAGCCTTCCCACATCGTTTCCCACTTAACCAGGATTTGGGGACCTTAGCTGACGGTCTGGGTTGTTTCCCTTTTCACGACGGACGTTAGCACCCGCCGTGTGTCTCCCACGCTGGCACTCACCGGTATTCGGAGTTTGCCTCGGGTTGGTAAGTCGGGATGACCCCCTAGCCGAAACAGTGCTCTACCCCCGGCGGTGATACGTGAGGCGCTACCTAAATAGCTTTCGAGGAGAACCAGCTATCTCCGAGCTTGATTAGCCTTTCACTCCGATCCACAAGTCATCCAAATCTTTTTCAACAGATCCTGGTTCGGGCCTCCAATTGATGTTACTCAATCTTCACCCTGCTCATGGATAGATCGCTCGGTTTCGGGTCTATATCCAGCGACTGTGTCGCCCAGTTAAGACTCGGTTTCCCTACGGCTCCCCTATACGGTTAACCTCGCCACTGAATATAAGTCGCTGACCCATTATACAAAAGGTACGCAGTCACGGAACAAGTCCGCTCCTACTGCTTGTACGCACACGGTTTCAGGATCTATTTCACTCCCCTCTCCGGGGTTCTTTTCGCCTTTCCCTCACGGTACTGGTTCACTATCGGTCAGCCAGGAGTATTTAGCCTTGGAGGATGGTCCCCCCGTCTTCAGTCAAGGTTTCTCGTGCCCCGACCTACTCGATTTCACATGATCAAATTTTCGGCTACGGGGCTATCACCCACTATGGCCACGCTTCCCAGCGTATTCGCCTAATCAGTCACATGCTTAAGGGCTGGTCCCCGTTCGCTCGCCGCTACTAGGGGAATCTCGGTTGATTTCTTTTCCTCAGGGTACTTAGATGTTTCAGTTCCCCTGGTTCGCCTCCTACGCCTATGTATTCAGCGTAGGATACTCAGCTTGTGCTGAGTGGGTTTCCCCATTCAGAGATGTCCGGGTCACAGGTTGTTTGCCACCTCACCGAACCTTATCGCAGGCTACCACGTCTTTCATCGCCTCTGGCTGCCTAGGCATCCACCGTGTGCGCTTCATTGCTTGACCCTATAACCCGAAGGGGTCTGGTATCTCGCAATGATAACGATTGCCGGATACGCTTGAGACGTATCACTTAACAATTACGTATGAACGTTTCAACAAACGTTCATGTCAGCATGATATACATTGTTAAAGAGCGACTG
>NZ_JASSPG010000017.1:0-2779 GCF_030247125.1 Halomonas sp. LC1
GTGGACGACGAGGATAGAAACAATCCCCCAGATGCTCAAAACGATAGCAATGAGGTTACTTTCGATGAGACCTTGACCGTTGAAGCGATAGAGGGTGTATTGGCTAATGACTCCGACACGGATAACGACCCGCTGACGGTTACCGCAGTCGAAGGTAGTGCCGAAAACGTTGGTGAATCTATCCAAGGCCAGTTCGGCACGCTGACGCTAAATAGCGATGGCAGCTATAACTACGTGTCTAATCAACCGCAGCCCGTGCTTTACGGCTTCGTTGAAGGCGACGGCAAAGACAACCTGCAGAATAATCTGCTGGCCAACTTCACATTAGACACAGCCGCGCTTCAGCGTGTACAGGTAACCGCCAACAAAGGCGTTGGCGTTGCAGGTAGCAATGGATACAGCGATGTACCCGAGCAGATCAACGATAACGGCGAAGTCATGGTCGTCGATATGGGCGACAGCATCGAAGGTGCAGGCTTCTCCTTCGGCGTTTCCAACCTGTTCAATAATGAAAACGGCGGCGAAAGTGGTGCCTGGTACACCTATAACGAGTCTGGTGAGTTAGTCGGTAGTGGTACCTTTGGGCCTGATGATGTCGTTTACCAAAACGGTAGCAATAATGTCGGCCGTGTGAACATCTCCTCTAGCGAAACAGGTGATTTCCGCTACATCGCGTTCGAAGGGCTTGCTTATCAGAATAGCGATGTGGAAAGCGACGGTGGCGATTACTTCCTCACCGATATTACGTTGCAGGAAAGCTTCACCTATACCATCACGGATGGAGAAGGCGGCACCGATGACGCCACGTTGACTGTCGATTCCACCAGCAATCTGGCGGGTTACGAAATACCGCTGACCCTCGACGATAACCAGGCAGCCTTGGTTGACGAAGATGGCCTGGAAAATGGCCTTGCCGGTGGCACTGGCGACCGTGAAGGTCAAGGCGGTGATGAGATTACCTTCACCGGCAAGATCGGCGTGGCAGGCGCTGAGTCACTCGACTTTGCTGGCATGGATGGCCAGACCGCCACGGTAGGGCAGGAGAAGGTAAGTTACGAGTGGGTGGATGATGTCTTAACCGCCACCATCTCTGAAAGCCCGGAAGAAGGCCGTGTAGGGGAAGCACTCTTTACCGTTGAGCTTGATGACGCTGGCAACTATACCGTCACGCTTCTGGAAAATGTGCTCCACGAGGCCCTCGATGGCGAAGAAGGCGACAACACTGAAAACGACGCCAGCGTAGCGCTTGACTACACAGCGCAAAATGCCGATGGCGATACCCAGAGCGGCACGCTGATGATCGACTTCAATGATGATACCCCGACCGTGGAAGAAGCCGACACGATCACCGTCACCAATGAAGGCATTCCCGAGATTTTTGTAGGCAATGTCGACTTTACGGGTCACAACGTAAGTCAGTCGCATTTTAGCTTTGCCGACGGCAATGTCGTGGTTACTGCTCAAGGCTTTGAAAGTGCCCATGATCTCGACTTGGTCGATGCGGATGTTAACCAGTCAGACCAAGGTCTTGGCGTTGCCAGCGTTGCATCGCCTTACCATAACCTGGCCAACGAAGTTGATTTCCGCAAAACAGCGGATGACGAAGCCTCGGAAACCTTGACCATTGCATTGCAAAACGGCCAAGTTGCCTATGGCGCGAAGATTGAATTTGCCAAGATGTTTGATGGCTCAGAGGAAGAAAAGGGCATAGCCGAGTTCTACCGTGGCGGTGAGCTGATTTCTACGCAGCAGTTTAGCTCAGATGCTGATGGTGGTAATTATGCAGGTAACTTCCAGGTAGAAGATGGCGGCTTCGATACTATCGTGCTTAAAGCCGATGACAATGGCAAAGGTCCGAACCACAACGACAACAGTGACTTTACCGTTTCGTCCATCGAGTTCACCGGCTCCACTGGTGCGCCGATCGGCTACGCGGAAAGCTCGCTTGACGTCAATTACGGTGCCGATGGCCCCGGCAGCCTAGCGTTGACCGGATTGGCAAGCGAGGTTGCCCTGAAAGACGGCACACCGGTTACCGTCGACACCACTGACAACGCCATCGTGGCGCGTGACGGTGACGGCGAGCTGGTGTTCCAGCTGCAATTGACGCCGGCCACTGGGCAGTGGGAATTCTTCCAGTATCAGCAATTGGCCAGTAGTGACGTAGCGTTTGATTACCAAGTCACTGATGCCGATGGCGACAGCATAAACGGAAGCTTTGCACTTGAGGCGATGGCAAATAGCGCCCCTGAGTCGTCGGATGACGAAGTAGTCACCAACGAGAACGAGGTGCTGACACTAACCCAAAGCGATTTTGGTGAATTTAGTGATGCTGATAGTGAGGACCAGCTAGAAACTATCAGAATCGATACGTTACCTGAGGCCGAAGCAGGCGTATTAACGCTAAACGGCGAAATCGTTCAGGCAGGCGACGAAATCAGCGCTGCAGCAATTGATGATGGCAAGTTGCAATTTACACCTGCCGCCAACAGTGATGCCGATACAACGTTCGAATTTAGCGTATCGGATGGGTTTGTTTGGTCAGAACAAAGCTATACCTTAACGTTGAATGTCGATGCAGTCGCCAACGCGCCTAGTGTGTCGCTTGAACTCACTGATACATCGCCAAATAACGTATCTTCTATTGTTTATAGTGGGTATTCCGCGAAGGCATTTAACGGCGATAATTTTTATACAGGTAGCCTGAAAAACGGTGAGGCCAGCCTTAAGCTGGATCCAGATAAGGAGAATGAGCGGGTTAAAATTACTACTCAGGGCC
>NZ_JASSPG010000018.1:0-1648 GCF_030247125.1 Halomonas sp. LC1
TGACCCTTGAGCCAAGTTTGGTTCGCTTCTGTGGCCTCGGTCACAGGCAAGAACCGCATTGATCTTAAACTGAAGAGTTTGATCATGGCTCAGATTGAACGCTGGCGGCAGGCCTAACACATGCAAGTCGAGCGGTAACAGATCCAGCTTGCTGGATGCTGACGAGCGGCGGACGGGTGAGTAATGCATAGGAATCTGCCCGATAGTGGGGGATAACCTGGGGAAACCCAGGCTAATACCGCATACGTCCTACGGGAGAAAGGGGGCTTCGGCTCCCGCTATCGGATGAGCCTATGTCGGATTAGCTAGTTGGTGAGGTAACGGCTCACCAAGGCAACGATCCGTAGCTGGTCTGAGAGGATGATCAGCCACATCGGGACTGAGACACGGCCCGAACTCCTACGGGAGGCAGCAGTGGGGAATATTGGACAATGGGGGCAACCCTGATCCAGCCATGCCGCGTGTGTGAAGAAGGCCCTCGGGTTGTAAAGCACTTTCAGCGAGGAAGAACGCCTAGCGGTTAATACCCGCTAGGAAAGACATCACTCGCAGAAGAAGCACCGGCTAACTCCGTGCCAGCAGCCGCGGTAATACGGAGGGTGCAAGCGTTAATCGGAATTACTGGGCGTAAAGCGCGCGTAGGTGGCTTGATAAGCCGGTTGTGAAAGCCCCGGGCTCAACCTGGGAACGGCATCCGGAACTGTCAAGCTAGAGTGCAGGAGAGGAAGGTAGAATTCCCGGTGTAGCGGTGAAATGCGTAGAGATCGGGAGGAATACCAGTGGCGAAGGCGGCCTTCTGGACTGACACTGACACTGAGGTGCGAAAGCGTGGGTAGCAAACAGGATTAGATACCCTGGTAGTCCACGCCGTAAACGATGTCGACCAGCCGTTGGGTGCCTAGCGCACTTTGTGGCGAAGTTAACGCGATAAGTCGACCGCCTGGGGAGTACGGCCGCAAGGTTAAAACTCAAATGAATTGACGGGGGCCCGCACAAGCGGTGGAGCATGTGGTTTAATTCGATGCAACGCGAAGAACCTTACCTACTCTTGACATCCTGCGAATTCGGTAGAGATACCTTAGTGCCTTCGGGAACGCAGAGACAGGTGCTGCATGGCTGTCGTCAGCTCGTGTTGTGAAATGTTGGGTTAAGTCCCGTAACGAGCGCAACCCTTGTCCTTATTTGCCAGCGCGTAATGGCGGGAACTCTAAGGAGACTGCCGGTGACAAACCGGAGGAAGGTGGGGACGACGTCAAGTCATCATGGCCCTTACGAGTAGGGCTACACACGTGCTACAATGGTCGGTACAAAGGGTTGCGAGCTCGCGAGAGTCAGCCAATCCCGAAAAGCCGATCTCAGTCCGGATCGGAGTCTGCAACTCGACTCCGTGAAGTCGGAATCGCTAGTAATCGTAGATCAGAATGCTACGGTGAATACGTTCCCGGGCCTTGTACACACCGCCCGTCACACCATGGGAGTGGACTGCACCAGAAGTGGTTAGCCTAACGCAAGAGGGCGATCACCACGGTGTGGTTCATGACTGGGGTGAAGTCGTAACAAGGTAGCCGTAGGGGAACCTGCGGCTGGATCACCTCCTTAAACGATGTCTTCCCCTCGCGGTAAGCGCTCACAATGAATTACCTGATCA
>NZ_JASSPG010000019.1:0-730 GCF_030247125.1 Halomonas sp. LC1
CCGGACATCATGAAGGCCAAGAAAAAGCCGCTGGATGTCAAAACCCCCGCTGACTACGGCGTGGAAGTGGCCTCCAAGGTCACGCTGCTCAAAGTGGAATCCCCCGCCGAGCGCAAAGGCGGTATCAAAGTCGCCTCGGTCGACGAGCTGATCGACAAACTGAAAAACGAAGCCAAAGTGATCTAAGGTCGGCGTGACGTTGATCGACATGCTTTGAAAGGAGTGAATTCTATGAGCATTCTGGTACTTGCCGACCTTCATGAAGGTCAGTTGGCCAGCGCCACCGCCCACGTCGTGGCAGCGGCCCAAGCCATTGGTGGCGATATCGATGTGCTGGTCGCCGGTGAAGGCGTCCAGGTCGCCGCTGACGCGGCCGCCAAACTCGACGGCGTGAGCAAAGTACGCGTGGCGGACAACGCCGTGTACGCCCACCAGCTGGCCGAGCCCATGGGCGCGCTGCTGGTGGAACTGGCGGGTGATTACACCCACGTACTGGCCAGCGCCTCCACCACCGGTAAAAACGTGCTGCCGCGCCTGGCGGCCCTGAAAGACGTCAGCCAGCTGTCGGATGTGATCGGCGTCGAAAACGCCGATACTTTCCTGCGCCCGATTTATGCCGGTAACGCCATCGCCACGGTCAAAAGTGACGACGCGCTGAAAGTCATTACCGTGCGCACCACCGCGTTCGATGCGGTGGGCCAGGGCGGCAGCGCAGCCGTGGAAGCGGTAG
>NZ_JASSPG010000002.1:0-597469 GCF_030247125.1 Halomonas sp. LC1
AGAGTAGGTCATTGTCAGGCACTTATACCGCAAAGAACCCAGCCAAACGGCTGGGTTTTTTGTTGCGCGCTCGAAAGCGTGCCATGACCAGCCCCGGGCACCCTGTGCTCGGGGCTTTTGGGTTGTGTGAATGCCGCGTCAAACAGAAAATGTGTACCGCTCAATAAAAACCCAGCCACATGGCTGGGTTTTTGCGTTCAAGCACTCAGTGCACCAGCAGTATGGTGAGCTATTAACCGCAAAAAGCTTCAAGCGCTTCGATAAAGCTATCCATCTCGTCATCGGTGCCGATGGAGATGCGCAGGAAGTTGTTGAGTAGCTCGGTATTGAAGTGGCGTACCAAAATACCTCGCTCACGAAGCCCTGCAAACAGCTGCCCTCCGGCAACATCGGGGTGTTGGGCTAGCAGGAAGTTAGCCTTAGAGGGGAGTACTTCGAATCCAAGGGCTTCCAAGCGCTGACGTGTGCGCTCCCGGGTGGTGATTACGTTGTTTCGGCAGGCGTCGAAGTGTTGGGTATCCTTTAGTGCTTCGATACCTACGATGCTGGCTAGACTGTCGACTGGGTAGGAGTTGAACGAGTCCTTCACTCGCTGTAAGCCCTCGATCAGCTCTGGCGAGCCAATTGCGTAGCCCAGGCGAAGCCCGGCCAAGCTGCGTGACTTTGAAAACGTACCGGTGACCAGCAGGTTGGGATAACGCTCGACCAGTGCCACCGCGCTCTCTGCGCCAAAATCGACGTAAGCTTCGTCGACCAGCACCACGCGATCCGTCACGCGTTTCAGCAGCGCTTCGATATTGGCGAGGGGGTGGGCGTGCCCGGTCGGTGCATTAGGGTTAGCGAAAATCACTCCGGCACGCTCGGAGGCGCTCGCCAAAGCTTCTAAGTCGACTTCCCACTGGTCGTTGAGGGCGTGCTTACGCAACGCCACACCGTACAGATTGGCATAGACCGGGTAGAAGCTGTAAGTGATCGACGGCACATCCAGTGGAGCGCCTTGGCAGAAAAAAGCCTGAAAAGCGAAGGCCAACACCTCGTCGGAGCCATTCCCGACGAAGGTTTCCGCTACGCTGACGCCATACGTCTCTGCCAACGTTTCTCGCAACGCCAGCGAGGTGGGATCAGGGTAAAGGCGCAGATGATCGGTGGCATAATGGCGCAGCGCATCACTTACCCCGGGAGCGGGCGGGTAAGGGTTTTCGTTGGTGTTGAGTTTGATAACGCGTTCGCGGGGCTGTTCACCCGGCACGTAAGGCGTCAGTTCCCTAACGGCAGGGCTCCAATATTGGCTCATGAGCGTAACCTGATTATCCTAACGGTAATCGCACCATGGTCGCCTGATGGCCGCAAGAGCGCAAGCATTCCCATGAGCTAGACGATAACTGTTTGCGTAGGGGTGGGCGTCGCACCTTGTAGCGGTTATGCTGTCATAAGCGCGCGAAAGAAATGTATGTCCAACACGATAAGGAGACACCCAATGCAATTCAGGAGTTTGCTAGCCGGTTCGGCTATGTTGGCACTGTTGGCGGGCTGTGCAGCTGGACCAACGGATCAGCGCGAAGATGCAGGTATGACCGCATCACAGGCTAACTATCAAGGCACACTGCCTTGCCGTAACTGTGACGGCATTGACCTGGATGTCACGTTGGTAGGCGAAGAGATGAGTGCTCCAGAAGAGCGTACGTTCACCCTGGATGCCACCTACCGTAATCACCCCCAGACACCGCCGGACGAGAACTATGCCGGTAACTGGGAAGTGTTGACCGGTACGCCCTCTGACCCCGATGCGACGGTCTACGAGCTGACGCCGAACGGCGACGGCCAAATCTACTACTTCCAGCGTATCGATGAGCGTACCTTGGAGCTGATCGACCCTGAGCGCCGCCGTTTCGAAAATGGCGAGATGCTGCAGCTACAGCGTCAGTAAGACCTTACGCGACGCTCGAAGGCGGCCACTGGCCGCCTTTTGCATTTCTGAGCACTCTTCTAGCCTTTAGTACGTGACGCAAGAGAAGGAGCAAACAGGCAGTGGCAAAAGCGAAAAGTGCCTTTGTCTGCACCGAATGCGGTGCAGAGTATCGTAAATGGCAGGGCCAGTGTACGAGCTGCCAAGAGTGGAATACGCTGACAGAGGTCAAGCTGACAAGCGCCCGGCCGGGTAGTGGCACCTCGACGGCGGGAAGAGCCGGTTACGCAGGCGACCTTTCCCGAGACGTGGTGGATCTTAGCAATGTCGATTTAAGCGAAGTTCCCAGGCTGACCTCCACCTTTGCTGAGTTCGACCGAGTACTCGGCGGTGGTTTGGTGCCTGGGTCTGCGGTGCTTCTGGGTGGTAACCCCGGAGCTGGTAAATCGACCCTGCTGCTGCAAACTGCCTGCAAGCTTGCCCAGCAGCGGCGTATTCTCTACGTCACGGGGGAAGAGTCGCTGTCGCAGGTCGCCATGCGCGCCCACCGCTTGCAGCTTCCCTCCCACGGATTGAAGATGCTGGCAGAAACCAGCGTCGAGACGATCCTCGCGGTGGCCGAGCGGGAAAAGCCGGAGATATTGGTCATCGACTCCATTCAAACCATGCATTTGGAAGATATTAGCTCGGCTCCTGGCGGCGTTGCCCAGGTGCGCGAGTCTGCTGCGGCACTGACGCGCTTTGCCAAGCAGACCAATACCGTTCTGTTGCTGGTGGGGCACGTTACCAAAGATGGCACGCTGGCGGGCCCTAAGGTGCTCGAACATATGATCGACGCTTCGCTGCTGCTGGAAGGCGGTGCCGATTCTCGCTTTCGTACGCTACGTGGCCAGAAGAACCGTTTTGGCGCGGTCAATGAGCTGGGTGTGTTTGCCATGCTCGAGCAGGGGCTCAAAGAGGTCAAAAACCCCAGCGCGATCTTCCTTTCGCGCCAAGAGGAGCAGGCGCCAGGCAGCCTCGTCATGGTGGTGTGGGAAGGCACTCGGCCGATTCTGGTGGAGGTGCAGGCGCTGGTGGATGAATCAGCGCTGGGCAACCCGCGCCGCGTGGCCGTTGGTGTCGATCAGAACCGCTTAGCGATGCTGCTTGCCGTCTTAAACCGTCACGGTGGGCTGTTTACCGGTGACCAGGATGTGTTCCTCAACGTCGTGGGCGGTGTCAAAGTGCTGGAGACCAGTGCCGATCTCGCCGTGCTCTTGGCGGTCGTGTCGAGTCTGCAAAACCGCGCTTTACCGAAAGAGCTCGTGGTGTTTGGGGAAGTGGGTTTGTCCGGCGAGATTCGTCCGGTACCCAGTGGGCAAGAGCGTATTGCAGAAGCTGCCAAACACGGTTTTCTTCGCGCCATCGTACCGCGTGCCAACGCTCCCAAGCAGGCACCCAAAGGCATGGAAGTGATCCCCGTGGACAAATTGAGCGATGCGCTAGAAGCGCTGTAACTTCGGCTATGCTTATCTAAAAAGGAGAGGGATGATGAGTTCGATTCGATTAACCCAATATAGCCACGGAGCGGGCTGCGGCTGCAAGATCGCCCCGGATATTCTCGATGGCATTCTCGCCAAAGCCGGACCGGCAGCCGGGCACCAGCGGCTGATCGTGGGCAATCAAGGCCGTGAAGATGCCGCCGTCTATGACTTGGGCGATGGTCGCGGCATGATTGCGACTACCGACTTCTTCATGCCCATCGTCGACGACCCCTTTGATTTTGGCCGCATCGCCGCGACCAATGCCATTAGCGATGTGTACGCCATGGGAGGCACGCCGGTCATGGCGCTCGGCATTTTGGGCTGGCCGCTGGATAAACTTGGCCCAGAAATCGCCGGTGATGTGGTAGCGGGTGCCCAAGCCGTCTGCCGCGAGCTGGGTATTGCCTTGGCCGGCGGTCACTCCATCGATGCCCCTGAGCCGATGTTTGGCTTAGCCGTGAACGGGTTGGTGGATCTCGAGCATTTGAAGCTCAACAGCCAAGCCAAGCCCGGCGATCTGCTGTTTCTCACCAAGCCGCTTGGTGTCGGGATGCTCACTACGGCCGAAAAGCGCGGCTTGCTGGACGCCGGGCACCATGGTCTCGCCCGGGAAACCATGCTCAAACCCAACGCCATCGGGGTTGCACTCGCGAAAGTGAAGGGCGTCAACGCCATGACGGATGTTACCGGCTTTGGTTTGGCCGGCCATCTCACCGAAATGTGCAGCGCCAGCGGCGTGATGGCCGAGATTGACTTCCGCCGTTTGCCAAAGCTCGCCGAAGCGGAGGGTTATCGTCGCCGAGGGGCCGTGCCCGGCGGCACCGTACGCAATCGCGACGCCCTGGGTAGCGCGTTGCCCGTCATGGATGAAGCCCACTGGCAGTGGCTGTGCGACCCGCAAACGTCGGGCGGCCTGTTGATCAGCGTCGACCCCGCCTGGGAAGATGACGTGGAACGCATTGGCCGTGAACATGGGCTGACGCTGGAGCCGTTCGGCACCCTGAAAGCGCCCCAGGGTGACGCTAAAATCGAGGTGGTTGGATGACCTTGCCGACCACGCCGGCTTCTCTTGAGATCATTGCGGCCAACACGCCGCTGATCGATGTCCGCGCCCCGGTCGAGTTTGCCCAAGGCAGTTTACCAGGAGCGGTCAATTTGCCGTTGATGGTGGATGAAGAGCGTCATCAGGTCGGCATTGCCTACAAGCAGGAGGGCCAGCAGGCGGCCATCGCGTTAGGTGAACGGCTGGTCAGCGGGGACGTGAAGCAAGCCCGTGTCTCGGCTTGGCAGAGCTACTTGGCTCAGCACCCAAATGCGATTATTTACTGCTTTCGCGGCGGTCTGCGCTCGCAAATCGCTCAGCGGTGGCTAGCCGACGCTGGGCTGCACCGCCCGCGTATCGAAGGGGGGTGGAAGGCGTTGCGCCAACGGCTCTGCCAGCGCATCGATGATGCCGCCCACCAACCCATGCTCGTGATCGCTGGGCTTACCGGCTGCGCTAAGACGACGCTGATTAACCAACTGCCCAACGGCATTGATTTGGAAGCCTGCGCGAATCATAAAGGCTCCGCGTTTGGGCGGCAGCCTGACGAGCCCACGACGCAAATCGACTTCGAGCACGCGCTGGCCCAGCGCTTGATTGGGCAGCCGGGTAAACTTGTGTTGGAAGATGAGTCCCGACAGATTGGCAATGCCAATCTCCCACTCGATTTTTGGCACGCCCTGCAGCGGGCCCCGCGTATTCGCATCGAAATGCCGCTCGATTGGCGGCTAGACCAACTGCGTCGCGACTATATCGAAGCGCTGGAGCAAGGTTATACCGCGCGTTTTGGCCCAGAAGAGGGATGGCAGCGTATGCAGCGTCAGTTGGCAAGCGCGCTAGAGCGGCTAGCCAAGCGCCTGGGCAATGCCCGGCTACAGCGTTTGCAGCGTATGCAGGCCATGGCTTTCCGTGCCCATGCCGCCGGGGATATCCAAGCCCATGAGGCGTGGCTCGCCCCGCTGCTGACCGAGTATTACGACCCGCTTTACCGCTACCATCTAGAGAAGCAGCAGGGCAGTCGACCAGCGGAACTGCACGTGGGCGATTGGGAAAGCTGTCTTGCTGCCGCTAAACAGTGGAGTGCTTAGCGGCCGCCGAAGGTGGGGATTAAGCGCGTTTGAGCCACTGGGTCATGACGCGATCCAGCAGCGGTGCCAAGCGCTGAAAACGCGTGGGATCTTCTAGAATCTGCTCATCGGTTTGCACAAAGCGCCCCGTGGCGGGGCTTTTGGCCGTGGGCCGACCGGAGGCGTTGAGCAGCGGCGCGAGACTCGCTTGAGTCGTCTCGATGTGGCATAGCAGGCCCACCACGCGGCCTGCGTCCCAGCTAAACCCTTGCAGCGGGGACGCGGCACTGCCGCCTAATGGTAGTGCGCCATCGGGTAGGCTAAATACCAGGCGGTGCCACATAAAGGCCTCAAACTGCTCGGGCAAGTCGAAGGTGCTTTCCGGGGCTAGAGTGACGGTATGCCAGCCGGTTTCGGGGTAGGTGCCAGGGGCGACGACCGCCTCAAGCGCTTCCGCGATCCATAACGCTCCGAGGCCAATGCCCAGAATAGGTTTTTGACCGTCCAAGTAGCGATTGATCAGTTTGCGCTCCGCTTTATACCAAGCGGGAGGGGCACTAAATAGGGCATCCGCGCCATCTAGCACGATGAGCGCATCGCTCTCCCCTGGGCGGGGCGTGAGTTCCCCCGCGTAAAGATGAAAAACGGTGTAACTATGGCCCATACTCTCAAGCCAGTCGGTCAGACGGGCGGGGCCATGGTCAGGGCCGTGCTGTAGCAGATGAATATGCATGGTAATCTCCTCGCCGGCCGAGCACATCAAGCGTTGCGGGGGTCGCCCGCCACGTGGGTGCGACGATAACGCATCGTGTTCGATTCACCAACTCAGTTTCATCCACTTACTTTCACCAACAGAGTGACTCAGGACATCAGCATGGTGGCTAAACCCCAAGGATTCTATCAGCGGCTGCAACTGCTGCCGCTGCCCGCCCAACAAGCATTCATGGCAGCGCTGTGTGAGCGTCTACTGCCGAATTACGCCCTGTACGAGCAAACCAGTGGCCATGGCGATGGGCATACCCTGCGCACCGTGCTGAACCTGGTATGGGAGCGCCTTAGTGTACCCAACGCCAGCATCGATTTTGCCCGCCAAGCGGAAAAGCTGGCCGAATGCGAACCGCCAGAGGGCGATGAGAGTTTCGGCGCACGTCGGGCGCTGGATGCGGTGGTGTCCATCTCTGCGCTACTCGATACGCTGCAAGGCGAATCCCCCGAAGCGGTGCTGGATGTCAGCCGCACCTCGCGAGCTGGCGTGCGGGCGTTCATCGAACTCACCGAAGGGGAAGTGGATGCTCAAGCATTGGCATTGATCATTCGCGACCATCCGCTGATGGAAGACGAAAACGACTTCCAAGACGCGGTGCTGGAAGCGGTCAGCGGTCCGATCAATAAAACAACGCTCAAAGAGATTCGCACGCTTGGGCGCAATAACGGCATCAGCAATTTGGGGCTAACACTGGATGAGGAAGCCGGGGCAGAGTAACCGCCCCAGCCTAAGTGCCGCGCGGCTTATAAACGCATGTCGATGCCGCGCTCGGCCATGTAGCGTTTTGCTTCTGGAATGGTGTACTCGCCAAAGTGGAAGATACTCGCGGCCAATACCGCATCGGCACCGCCTTTGAGCACGCCATCGACCAAGTGATCTAAATTGCCGACGCCGCCGGAAGCGATCACCGGCACGCTCACCGCCTCAGAAATGGCATGGGTGACACCCAGATCAAAACCAATTTTGGTGCCGTCACGATCCATACTGGTAAGTAGCAGCTCGCCTGCGCCAAACTCGACCATTTTCTTGGCCCACTCCACCGCATCCAGACCGGTGGGGCGGCGGCCGCCGTGGGTGAAAATCTCCCAGCGGTCGGGCTCGCCTTCCTTAGACACTTTTTTGGCGTCAATCGCCACCACAATGCACTGGCTGCCAAAACGCTCGGCGGCTTCACGCACGAACTCAGGGTTCGTCACTGCCGCGGTGTTGATCGAGACCTTGTCCGCCCCGGCATTCAGCATGGTGCGGATATCGTCGCAGGTACGGATGCCGCCGCCCACGGTCAAAGGAATGAACACCTCACCGGCAATGCGCTCGACCATATCCACCGTGGTGGCGCGGTCTTCGTGGCTGGCGGTGATATCGAGAAAGGTGATCTCGTCCGCACCCTGCTGGTTGTAGCGCTGAGCGATCTCTACCGGGTCGCCCGCGTCACGTATACCCACGAAGTTGACACCTTTCACCACACGCCCGGCGTCTACGTCCAGGCAGGGGATAATCCGCTTGGCTAGGCTCATGCGTGACCTCCGCTGAGTTGGTCGCTCAAACGCTGGGCTTCAGCCACGTCCAGGCTGCCTTCATAAATGGCACGGCCGGTAATGGCACCCAGAATACCGCTGTCGGCGACGTCGCACAGTGCACGAATGTCGTCCAAATTAGTGACGCCACCAGAAGCGATCACCGGCAGGCCACCTTCACGAGCCAGTTCGGCGGTGGCGTCCACGTTGACCCCCTGCATCATGCCATCGCGGGCAATATCGGTGTACACAATGCTGGAAACACCATCGTTAGCGAAGCGCTTGGCAAGCTCGGTAGCTTTGGCGGTGGAGACTTCTGCCCAGCCGTCGGTGGCGACGTAACCATCTTTGGCATCCAGGCCAACAATAATATGGCCGGGGAAGGCGCGGCACATCTCACTCACAAACTCAGGCTCTTTGACCGCTTTGGTGCCGATGATTACGTAGGAAACACCAGCGCTCAAATAGTGTTCAATGGTCTCTGCCGAGCGGATGCCGCCGCCAATTTGGATCGGCAGGTTAGGGTAAGCGCGGGCAATGGCGGTGACCGCCTCACCGTTCACCGGCTTGCCTTCAAAGGCACCGTTCAAATCCACTAGGTGCAAACGGCGCGCGCCGGCTTCTACCCAGCGCGCGGCCATGGCAACCGGGTCGTCGCCGTAGGAGGTCGCATCGTCCATGCGGCCCTGCTTCAAGCGCACACACTGGCCGTCTTTGAGATCGATCGCGGGAATTACCAACATAGTGAAACCTCTCAGGGCGTCCAGGTGACAAAATTTTCCAGCAGGCGCAGGCCCGCACGGGAGCTTTTTTCCGGGTGGAACTGCACGGCAAAAGTGGCGTCGCGGCCAATCGCTACGTGAGCGCTCACACTGCCGTACTGGGTGGTGCCGAACACTTGGGCGTCCTCGGCGGCATTCACGTAATAGCTGTGCACGAAATAGAAGTGCTCATTATTATCGATACCTGCCCAGAGCGGGTGGTCGTGGTGTTGATTCACTAGGTTCCAACCCATGTGCGGTACTTTCAGGCGCTGCTCTTGGGCATCGCGCATATTGGCCGGAAAGCGGTCAACGCTGCCTTGGAAAAAGCCCAAGCAGTCCACGCCGCCATTCTCTTCGCTGCGCTCCATTAGCATCTGCTGGCCCACACAAATGCCCAGTAGCGGTTTAGCTTGGCGGGTCAAAATATCGTCCACCAGCTCGCGCAGTTCAGTACGCTCAAGTTCGCCTACGCAGTCACGAATCGCGCCCTGGCCGGGCAGTACTAGGCGGGTAGCGCCCAGAATACGCCGTGGGTCGCGAGTGATAATCACATTCTCATGGGTGACGTGCTCAAGCGCCTTAGCCACAGAGTGTAGGTTGCCCATTCCATAATCGATTACCGCAATGGTCATGAAGCGCTCCTTAAGGTCGTGGGCGATAGATTCGTAGGCGAGAGGCGTGCCACTGCGCCGCTAATCGCAACGATCGGCATTATAAGCTGCCTTTGGTCGAGGGCATTTGCCCAGCCATGCGCGGGTCTTCCGCCACGGCCATGCGCAGTGCGCGGCCAAAGGCTTTGAAAATGGTTTCGGCCTGATGGTGAGCATTAAAGCCTTTCACGTTGTCGATATGCAGCGTCACGCGAGCGTGATTTACGAAGCCTTGGAAGAACTCCCAGAATAGCTGCGTATCCATACGGCCGATGGTATCGCGGGTGAACTCGACATTCATATAAAGGCCGGGGCGGCCGGAGAAATCAATCACTACCCGAGAGAGCGCCTCATCCAGCGGTACGTAGGCATGACCGTAGCGGTAGATGCCGCGCTTATCGCCAATGGCCTCGTTGAATGCCTGGCCCAGGGTGATGCCCAAGTCTTCGACGGTGTGGTGATCGTCGATATGCAGGTCACCTTTGGCATGAATATCGAGGTCCACCATTCCATGCCGAGCCACTTGATCCAGCATGTGGTCTAGAAACGGAACGCCAGTGTCGCAGTTCAAGCGGCCTTCGCCGTCAAGGTTGACGCTGACCGTAATCTGCGTTTCGTTGGTGTCACGGCTTACCGTGGCAATACGCGCTGACATGTTGCATCTCCTGCGCCGTGGCGCACTCTGAGGAATAATCGGCGGGCGGCAACTGCGGCCAAAACAACCATTATAGAGAATCGGCGCCCCCATCCGCTACAATGCGGGGAATGTCGCCGCCGTTTGCGGCGCAAACATAGCAGCCTAGCTGCGTTGGCAACGAGGATTTCACCATGCCGGTGACACTGCAATATGTCGACCAGGCCCGTTGGGAAGCAGACGAGCAGGTGCGCATCGACCTGGTGCGCATCTATGAAGATGCGCCACAAGAGCGCATGCCCACCCCCACGGTTTTACCTTTTATCGAACAGCATTTGAGCGGGCCGCACTTTTTTGCCTGCGCGCATTTCAATGACCGCTTGTTAGGCGCAGTGGCCGTGCAAGCAGCCGACGACCGGGCGTGGTGGCTCTCCGAGCTATGCGTGCGTAAAACCACTCGCCGTCGCGGTGTGGGGTCACGTCTAATGGCGTTATTGGGTGAACAGGCCAAGCAAGAAGGCCGCGTGCTGCGCATTGCCACGACGACACTGCCACTAGCGGATCGTGTGTTGCTATCGAAACTCGGGTATCGGCCCATGGCCGATGAGTCCTCTGAGCCGGATTTACCGGCGACCAGTGAGTTTGTTGAGCTAGACCCACAAGGGAAAGGGTAAATGAAACAGCTATTACGCATTTTGCTGGCGGCAGTGGGCATTCTCGCCATTGTGGGCGTGGCCGCCGTGGTGTACGTCACCACCTTTTTGGACCCCGAAGATTTCAAGCCACGCCTGACCGCCGTGGTCGAAGAGCAAACCGGCCTGAACCTTGCCCTGGAAGGCCCTATCACGTGGTCGTTCTACCCGCGCATCGGCGTGAGCGTCGAACAGGCCCGTGCCTGGCTGCCCGAACAGTCCCAAGACGATACCGCGTTTGCCGCCATCAATCGTGCGGAAGTGAGCGTCGCGTTCGCGCCGCTGCTACGCGGCGAAATTGCCGTGGATGGTCTGACACTGGATGGCATGCGCCTGAACCTTGAAAGAAATGCCGACGGGGCTGGCAATTGGCAGCCGCTGTTGGAGCGTCTTTCCGAGCACAACAACGAATCTGCCGAGACCGTTTTGGCTCCGGCCAGTGCAGGCCCGAATGCCGATGCGGGCAGCTTGTCCGTGGTGCTTAGCATTGCCAGTGTCGAAGTCAAAGACGCCGACATTCGCTACCGTGACGAGCAGAATCAAGCGCTCTGGCGGGTACAGCCGCTGAATATTTCCGGCACCAACGTCAACCCGGTACGCTCTTTCCCGCTCAAAGCGATGTTTACGGTGACCAAACACGACCGCTTGGATGCCGAAATGTTGGAGCGCGCGCCGGATCTGTCCAGCGAGGTCAATCTGGAGACACGCCTGCGTCTGGGCCTGGAAGATGAGCAAATCATTTTTGAGAACACCCAGCTCACCACGCACACTCGCCAAGGCGATGCCAGCGAGCCGCAGCAACTCAGCTTGAAAGCGGCTGAAGTCGTCGCCCGTTTGGCGGATCAACAGCTCAGCGTGACGGAAGGTGTACTGGAAGCCGGGCTGCGCCACCCTGAAAATTGGCAGGGTAGCCTCGCGCTGGCGCTGGCGTTCGGGCTGGAGACCGACTTTGCCGCTCAAACCGCCCAGTTGAAAGATGTGCAGCTCACCGGGCCGGATGGCCTGCGTGTGAGCGGCCATCTGAACGTCGAACAACTGCTCGATGCTCCCCAGTACAGTGGGCAACTCACCGCTGCCCCGTTTACGCTTCGGCCCTGGATGGCACGCACAGGCGTCACACTCAACACGGCTAGCGAAGCGGCACTCAGTGACGTGGCACTCACCAGCCCCGTCGAGGGCAGCCTGGCGCGCATTGCGCTGCCGCGCCTCTCGCTGGTGGTCGATGACAGTACCTTTACCGGGGATATTAGCGCTGCACTGGATGGGACGCAGCTCACCTTCAACCTAGAAGGCGATACGCTGAACCTGGATCACTACCTGCCTGGCCCGGCCACCGCCCAGCAGGCTAGCCGTGGCCTCCTGCGTAAAGCCTTTGCCCAAAGTGACGAAGCGCTGCTGCCGCAAGCTTGGTTGAGCACGCTGACGCTGCAGGGCGATTTGAGCGTCGACCAACTGCTGCTCGCCGGGTTGACCTTTGACGATACCCAGCTTGCGTTGCGCGGCGAGAATGGACGTCACCGCCTCACGGCATTCGAGTCCCGTTTCTATGAAGGAGAACTGAGTGCCACCGGCCAACTGGACGCCACAGGGAGCGTGCTCGAGTGGCAGCTTGCGCCTAACGTAAGCAACGTACAGGTGGCACCGCTGATCGAAACTTTCAGTGAAGAGGAAGCCCCACTGCGCGGTCGCTTCAACTTGGAGGGTGCACTGACGACCCAAGGCAACCGCCGCGACGTGCTGGTCAGCAATCTCAACGGCGAGCTGAACGCCCGCCTAAACGACGGGGCGATTTTGCGCACCAACGTCTCCCGTGAGATGTGTGAACTGGTGGCGCAGCTAGAAGGTCAGCAGGTAGATCGCGAATGGCATCCCGATACTCGCTTCGAGCGTTTCGACGCGACGTTTCAAGTACGCAACGGCGTCGTCGAGAGTGACGACCTGCTGATTACCCTGCCGGGGATCGACGTTCAGGGGGAGGGCGATTTCAACCTCAACAGCCTTAACTTCACCACCCAAGCCAACGCCCGCTTGGTGGATACCGCCGATGCCGCTTGCCAGATCAACCCACGGCTTCAGCAGCTACCACTGCCGGTACGCTGTGAAGGCCATGTAGGCGATGACAAAACCCAGTGGTGCCGTTTCGACCGCACCGCCTTTGAAACATCGGTGGTCGATCTGCTGCGTAACGAAGCCGGGAGCCGTGTAGAAGAAGAGCTAGAAGAGCGGATTGATGAATCCATCGACCGCATTGATGAGCGCTTAGGCGAAGGCGCAGGCCAAGAGCTGCGTGACGGTATTCGTCGCCTGTTTAACTAATCAAAGACTGCTTAACGCCTAACCGCGTTAACGCAACACGCACCGCACGCGCCGGCCTCACCGCCGGCGCTGTCGTTCATAGCGAGTGTTTTAAGGAATTACGATGGCCGATATGCCCACGCCGTGCCTACCGGCGCAAGAGTTTCAACAGCGGCTGCTTACCTGGTTCGACAAGCATGGCCGCCACGACCTGCCCTGGCAGTCGCCCCGCAGCGCCTATCGCGTGTGGGTGTCTGAAATCATGCTGCAGCAAACCCAAGTGGCTACAGTGATTCCCTACTTCGAGCGCTTTATGGCCCGCTTCCCCACGCTGGAAGCCCTGGCCACCGCGCCCCAGGATGACGTGCTGCACCACTGGACGGGCCTTGGCTACTACGCTCGTGCTCGCAACCTGCACAAAGCGGCTCAGCTCGCCATGGACGCGTATGGCGGCGCGCTACCCACCGATAGCGTCGAAACGCTGATGGCGCTACCCGGTATTGGCCGCTCCACCGCTGGCGCCATCATCGCCCAAAGCACCGGGCAGCAGGCGGCAATTCTAGATGGCAACGTCAAACGCTCGCTCACCCGCCTGCACGCGGTGGCAGGCTGGCCGGGCAAGCCTGCAGTAGAACGCTCGCTGTGGGCGCTGGCCGACTACTTTACGCCCACCACGCGGTTGGCGGATTACACCCAAGCGGTGATGGATTTCGGCGCGACACTGTGTAAGCGCAGCAAACCCGACTGCCCGATATGCCCGTTCAATGACGTATGCCGCGCTTACGCCCAAGGCGAGCCGCAGCGCTACCCGGAATCCAAACCCAAAAAAGCCAACCCCACTCGCGACACCATCATGCTGTTGCTGCGCGACCCCCAAGGTCGCGTGTGGCTAGAGCAGCGCCCACCTAGCGGACTGTGGGGCGGTTTATGGAGCCTGCCGCAGTTTGAGCGCCACAGTGAACTCAACGACTGGCTAGAAGACAACACCGAAGCCCCCGAGCGCCACGCTGCGCTGCCCAGCTTCACCCACACCTTCAGCCACTTTAAGCTGATGATTACGCCGCAACCTGTTACCTGCGAACGAATCAGCGGCGTTCGCGAAAGCGGCGTATGGTATGACGTTAATCATCCGCCTGCGTTAGGCTTAGCGGCACCGGTCAAATCGCTGTTAAGCCAGTTGGCACCATTTACCCTAGTCCCGACCCCTGGGCCTTAGCCGTTAAGCACACGCTGGCCTTCACAGACACACGCCATAGGAGCATTCCATGAGCAACACGGTTTTCTGCCGTAAGTACCAACAAGAGCTACCCGCGCTGCCGTTCCCGCCACTGCCGGGCAAGCAGGGCCAAGAGATTCAGGCCACGGTATCGAAACAAGCCTGGGAAGAGTGGCAGGCGCTACAAACCCGCCTAATTAACGAGAAGCATCTCAACATGTTAGAGCCAGAAGCACGCGCTTATCTGATGGATCAGATGCAGCGCTTCCTCGATAACGAAACCACCGACCAAGCCGAAGGGTACGTGCCGCCCAGCCAGGCATAAACCTAGAAACGCAGCGCAAAGCCACGAATGGCGTGGCCTTTGCCGCTTTTGGTTCAACACCGGATGTGCCCTAAGCACGTGACTAGAAAGAAAGTTTCACAAAGGTGTTGACGAAAAGAGGAGCTTTTGGTTTAATACGCACCGTTGGCAAGGGCCAGATAGCTCAGTTGGTAGAGCAGGGGATTGAAAATCCCCGTGTCGGCGGTTCGATTCCGTCTCTGGCCACCACAACGTTGGGGTATCGCCAAGTGGTAAGGCACCGGTTTTTGGTATCGGCATTCCCAGGTTCGAATCCTGGTACCCCAGCCATTGCCAACAAGATTTCTTGTTGATTGGCTAGTCTAACGGCAACCCAATCAAGTTCTCAAGAAAATGCGAAGCGCCGACATAGCTCAGTTGGTAGAGCAACTGACTTGTAATCAGTAGGTCCCGGGTTCGACTCCTGGTGTCGGCACCACTTAAGTGGTTGATAAGCAAAGCATTTGAGACAGTGACTAAGCCGCCTTTCGAGGCGGCTTTTTCGTATGTGTCCATAAAGTGTCCAACGGTTGGACACTTTTACCCGGTAGCTTTCATCCCTGCATGGCGAGGGGGTTGAGCTTGGCCGCTTCCTCTAGGTGGTCTGGTGCAAAGTGCGCATAGCGCATGGTCATGGTGATCGACTGATGACCGAGTATCTGTTGTAGCACCAGGATGTTTCCCCCGTTCATCATAAAGTGACTCGCGAACGTGTGACGTAGTACGTGGGTTAACTGTCCTTCCGGTAGTTCTATCTTGAGTTTCTTTATGCCTCTATCCCCCTCGGACAGCGAGCAAGGCGTGTGGGGTCTGCACAAAATAAAATATAGAAAGCTATGACAAGCGCGGTTTGTAATAAAGAGTGATGAATACTCCCACTTCACCAGCCACGTCTCAACGGGTAGCGAGCACGCGTCTTAACTCGACTATTACGAAGTTCCAGAGCCGTTTGATGTTGATTTCTGTACGGCACAGCAATGCGTGGGAAGGCGGGAGCATTTGCGGATAGGGAAGCCGCAGGGCGAGACGATACCGCAGGCACGGAAATAATTGTGAGGTTGTTGGTATTCACCGTTTCAGAGTTGCCGCCCGCACAGGGGGAGTCCTGAAAGGTGGTGTGGCCGTTGTCGACGCATTTATAAATTTCAGCGTGGGCCGCCAATGGCATCAGTACCAACAGAGCAATCAGCGCGGGTGTTTTCATCATCCATGAACCCTAAGCAAATATCGGTAACGGAATGTTATCAAGAATCGTTAGGTGTGGGTATCCCGTTGTGACAATAATCGCCTGGAAGTGATTGCGTTTATCAACTTCTATCAAGTTGCTAAGCGATATTCAAAGTAGCGGCGTTCAAGACGCTTTCTTGCCTTACTTAATGCCTACTAATAAAGATGCACAGCCTTCAGCACCGCCAGCGGTTCTCCACGGGCGTTAGTTAACTCAAGGAGGCTGCCGTTAATGTTCCAACGCCTGGTTTGCTTAAGGGCAATTAACATGGCCTGTTCGCTGTGCATTTGTGCAGTAGGGCAAGCCATTTTCGTGGTGGCGATGGGATGGAAGGTGAGCTGCTGGCCGGTGTGTTGGTAGCGTCCGCTGAGCGTGTTGCAGCCGGTGGAACCTGCCAAGCGGGTGCGTTCCACGTGCAGCACTATATGCGCTTCGCGAACGTTATCTGCGGCCACCTCGGGCTCGTCGTTTACGGTCAGTAGCTTCCAGTAGGTATTGATGAGCGATTCATCTGGGGCGGTATGTGCGTACTGGGCTACGTGGCGTTGGCAGCCGCCTAGCCATAGGCAGAGGGTAACGGTAATCGCGAGAGAGATACGCATGGCGGTAGCCTTTTACTCTGGGTGGTGATGTTTTAAAGAAGTGTGTTGGCAATAGATGGAGTTAGTCAATTATTTTATCTTTCGTTATCCAATCACCAATGAAAAGTTATTTGATACATATCTGATTACGCCGTTATAAAGATTAAAGATGCTTCTTTGTGTTTCTGTTGGCTTGATAAGAGAGTGAGGTTGGCTAATCTCAAGTTACTCGAGTGACACACCGAGTACGAGTAAATGAGTTGGTTTTGCCGAATTCATGAAAAGGAGATTTATCATGGCGAATAACCGCAACGATAATGGAATGAGTCGCGAAGAGGCAGGACAAAAGGGTGGTGAAACGACCGCCAAAACCCACGATAAAGAGTTTTATCAAGATATCGGTCAAAAAGGCGGGGAAGCCACTGCTGAAAGCCATGGCAAAGAGTTTTACGAGGATATTGGCCAGAAAGGCGGTGAAAACAGCGGTGGTAACTTTGCCAACGACCCCAAGCGTGCCTCGGAAGCCGGTAAGAAAGGCGGCGAAAACAGTCACAGTGGCGGTGGTAACAACCGCTAACGCGCGCACCCGACACTGTTTTGTCTTTACACGTTCAAGTGTGCCTTGCGTCGTTTAGACGGAAGGCACAAGGAGACAAGGATGAATCGTCCGGTGAACGATAAGAACTTCGATATGGTGAGCACGCTGTATCATGCCTCTCAAGGTGTTCAGCTAAGCCAGCAGTTTTCTCAAGATGCGAAAGAGAAGTCGGATCAAGATGCGCAAGCGTTCTTTGATCGCGTCGCTCAGCATTACGAGGACATTGCCGATGAAGCACGGAAGCTGTTAAAGCAAACGCTTTAAATGCGTTGCCAGGGAGTGCACTCCCTGGCAATTAATGAAGGAGAGTCGCGCTATGTTCCACCACTCTGGAAAGCTACAGTATCCCGTGAAGGTCGATACACCCAACCCTGAATTTGCCATGTTACTGCAGCAGGCCATTGGCGGCATCGAAGGTGAAATCCGTGTGGCCATGCAGTACTTCTTCCAGGCGATGGGCGCCCGCGGCGATGATCGTATTCGCGATATGCTGATGTCCACCGCCACCGAAGAGCTATCCCACATTGAAATGCTGGGCCACGCAGTGGCGCTTAATCTAGAAGGCGCACCGGTCTCCTACCAAGAGGCCACGGCCAAAGACCCGGTCATGAATGCCATTCTGGGCGGTGCTAACCCGCGCCACCTGCTCTCATCAGGCCTTTCAGCCATGCCGGTAAACTCAAACGGCGTGCCGTTTGATATGAGCCACGTGTACGCCACGGGCAATATCGCCGCTGATATGCTGGCTAACGCCACGGCGGAAGCCGGTGGCCGCGTATTGGCATCGCGCCTATACAACTGGACCGATGATCACGGTATGAAGGATTTTCTCTCCTTCTTGATTGCTCGCGATACGTACCATCAGCAGCAGTGGTTGGCGGTGATCGAAGAGCTGGGCGGCTTCGAGAAACAGCTGCCGATTCCCAACGCTACGCCGGAAGATAACGAGGCGATGCAGCACTCTTACTACTACCTCAACACGCTGTTGGATAAAGAGGCGCCGAAAGGCCGCTGGTCGGAAGGCATATCGCTGGATGGTCGCAGCCAGTACAGCGTGCGCAATCAGCCTGCGCCCGAAGGCCAAGAGCCGAGCCTGGGCAGTGCCAAAGAGAAGTCGGGGGCGCAGAAAGAGCAGATCGACCCCAACAAGTAAGAGCGATTTACCCACGCCGTGAATGAACAAGGAGAGCGCACGATGGAAGCCAAGTATTTGGAAGATTGGTTACGCGATGCTCATGCGATGGAAAAGCAGGCGGAAGAGATGTTGAAAGCGCAGGCGAAACGAATCGAGCACTACCCGACGCTGCGCGCCCGCATTGATCAGCATCTTCATGAGACCGAGCATCAGGCTGAAAAGTTGGAGCGGTTGATGAATGAGCTGGGGATCGACACCTCTGCCGTCAAAGACATGGGCGGTAAGCTGACGGCCTTTGGCCAGTCGCTGGGTGGCATGATGGCAGGCGATGAGGTGGTCAAGGGCGGTATTGCGAGCTATGCCTTCGAATGCTTTGAGATTGCCAACTACAAGGCGCTGATTGCGGCGGCCGAGCAGGCCAATCAGCCAGAGGTGGTGCGTGTGTGCCGTGAGATTCTGCAAGAGGAGCAGGCCATGGCGGACTGGTTGGATCAGCATCTGGACGATACTACCCGCACCTTCCTGGCACGCGCGGACGACAACGACGTGCAGGCCAAGAAGTAACCACGAGCGTCGCTATACGGAGCGCGTCACCTAGCCACGCCCTTTTCCCCGGTAGCCCTGACCGGGGTTTTTTGCGCCCATTAAACACCGCCCCTGACGTATCGCAACGTGGGGCGGTGATGGTGCGTGTAGCCCTCGGGCTGGCGGGGATGATTACAGATGATCGCGAGGAATCTTCGACGACCAGTTCTTGGAAAAGACCCGGTAGGCGTTTTCGTAGGCGTCTAGCTGGGCGTGGACCAGAAAGTGACGCGCGGTGCAGGTCAGCACCGTGCGGGTATACACTTCCGTGTCCCAACGGCCGCGCTTGAAGTGGCTCTCGGTGAGCGTCTCGCCACGGGCGGAGGTGAAGTCATCGGTCACGGTGCTGTAGTACTCCCGTGCGCTGCGGTGAATCTCGGTGCCCGTATCGTCGATGCGAAAGCATCCTTGGTCGTTGATGACTTCTAGTGTAGAGCGTTTGGTGGCCAAGTCGCGGTGCAACAACCAGTTATGCTGGCTGGGCGCAAGCGTGGTGATGGACAGCGGTTTGGCCGCTTGGGGTGGTTCAAAGGTAACGGTGTTGTCATCATCGGTGGCGGTGCGCACGGGTAGGTGGAGCGTGCAGTTGTCCAGGGTGAGATCGACCTGGGCGGGCGCGGGCGACAGCCACGCCAATGGCCAGTAGGAGGTCGAGATCGACAGGCGAAGCTGATGCCCCTTGGGAAAGCGTTGGGCAATGCCGTTCATGGAGATCTGCACTGTGTACTGTTGGCCTGGCACTAGGTCGCTGGGGTACTCATCGCTCTCTCGATGGGTGAGGTTGAGTAGCCCGTAGGTGACACGGGTGGCTTTTCCATCCGGCGCTACGTCAGAAAGGCGCACCGCTAGCATCGCCTGAGGTTGATCGCAAGAAACCGTTAGCGACAGTGTCGCCACGCCGAAGATGTCCAGCGCTTCCTCTAGGGGGGCGCTGCTGAATACCAGCGAGCCGCCATCCTCTTCACGCTGGTCGCCGGGAAGATCGGGCGTCGCAGCATAAGAGCACCATTTGCCCGCCGACATGCCCACGCTGATGGGCGATTGCAGGCCGAGGGTGGGCGGCGCGGTATGACGGGAGCGTGGCTCGAGGGTCAAGCGGTTGGGCTGAAGGTAGTAGCGCTGCGTTTGAATCCGTGGCGAAGGCCACTGAGCTTCACTCAGCCAGCGCCCTGGCCGGTCGGCGTAGCTGTTATCCGGTGGGACGCTATCCTGCTGCCAGACGCGCAGCATCGGCTCCTCCATGATGCCGTTCTCCTTACCTTTCAGCCAGTAATCCCACCAGCGCAGCGCCTCCTGTAAAAAACCGATGGCCGGGCCGGGAATCCCTTGGTGGGGATATTTATGCCCCCAAGGGCCAATCAGCCCTTTGCGCGGTACCGCCAGATGCTCCATCAAGCGCAACACGGTATTGGTGAACCCATCGGCCCAACCGCCGATGGCATACACGGGGCACTGAATCGCCCCGTAGTGTTCGCCCACCGAGCTGGTGGACCAGTATGCATCGCGGCGCTGGTGACGCAGCCACTGGTCGATCCATAGTCCACTGTGCTCCATACGGTCGAACCACATCTCCCGCCAGCGCTCCCCTACGATCTCTGGATCGGGAGGAAGCGCATTGAACGCGAACATCACGGTCGCCTCGGACAGGTTGTCTCCCAAAAGGCAGCCGCCCATGTAGTGCATGTTGTCGGCATAGAGGTCGTCGCTCGAGCACAGGCTGATGATCGCCTTGAGGGCAGGAGGCTGTTTGGCCGCCACTTGCAGGCTATTAAAGCCGCCCCAGGAAATCCCCATCATACCGACGTGGCCATCGCACCAGGGCTGCTCGGCCAGCCAAGCGATGGCATCCACGGCATCCTGCTGCTCTTGTTGGGTATACTCGTCGGTGAGCACACCGTCGGAATCGCCGCTGCCGCGCATATCCACCCGCACACACACATAGCCGTGGCCTGCTAGGTAGGGGTGGTTGCTGGCATCGCGGCCCCGTGTTACGTCGCGCTTACGATAAGGAATGTACTCCATGATGGCGGGGAACGGCGTGGCGTCAGGGGTGACGGGGAGCCACACCCTGGCCGCTAGCTGTTGTCCATCGCGCATGGGGATGAACAGGTTTTCGATCTCACGGATGGGGTAGGGGAAATCGTCAACGATCTCCATGTTGGTCTCCTTACGCATCGATGGGCTCGATGTCGAAGTTGAGAACATCGAGGCAGTACTGGTAGTTCTGCTCGATCTCCTCGTGGGTGTTGCCGGTGACGTAGAGCGTGCCTAGGCGATAGCAGAAACTATCTTGGTGCATCAGGTGGCTGAGCTGCTGGCCAGGTTCGACATCGATCACGACATCGGTATGTGGCAAGCGCGCCTTGAGCGCGGCGATCTCTGCCTGGCTGGGAATGCGTTTGACCACGCCATCGTGGTGGGCAAAGGGGATGAAGCACTTGGCAGCAATGGGCGCGACCCCCTGACGGTTGAGCAGCGATGGCCGCTGACCCAGGGCAATATCCACGGCGATTTCATGATTCGACATGCCATCGACCAAGACGAAAATCTCACTATGAGATTGCGAAATGCGCGTATTGACTTCGATGAGCCAGAGCTTTTCTCGCGCCTCGTCCCACATGAATTCCACGTTGAAACAGCCGTTGTTGTAGCCAATATGGGCCAGGAAGGTTTTGGCGGTTTCCACCATTTTGTGGTGAACGTGCTCAGGCAGGTTGCTGGGATACTCCAGGCGATCAAAGAGGGCAATGGAGTTCTCGGCTTTAGGTTGGGAAATAATGCCGTGAATATTAAATTCGCCATTAAACACCGAGCCTTCCGGGGCGCCTTGCACACCGCTAATGATCTCTTCGGCGATACACGCATTGCCATTTAAGTGAATAATCTCCTCGGGTACGTCTATATAAGCAAGTGCTTCATTAAAGGCATCGCCAAGTTGACGAATGCCCGCGCGTATTTCCTTAATGGCCTGTTCGAAGTGTAAGGACGACTCAATCTTGAACCCTAAATGAGAAGAGAACGCCTTCACTGGTTTCAGCCAAAATGGATAATCGAGCGTTACCTGGGAGAGTGGGTCCTCCGCAAAAGGGTCGATGCCGCAAAACTTGGGGACCACGTCGGGCACGACCTTTTGCTGCTCTAAACGGCTCCAATACTTATGTTCGCATTTTAAAACGCTGGTGATTGAGGGGGAGGGGAGGTGGTGCTGCTGACAGAGAATCGGCACGATGACGCTCGTGGGAAAGTCCCACTGTGCAATGATCGCATCGACGGTGCCGGGGTAAGCGGTGAGTTGTTCGTTGGCTAGTGACAGCAGATGATTAAAAGAGACGTTATCTGACTCTACGGCAGTGCTGACGTCTAGTAATCCATGTATCTCCAAGTCCTTGCGCTCTCTCAGTGTTTGCATGGCGCGTGTTTGCTTATCTTCTAAAGCAATGACGAAAACGTTGCGTTTCATGTGCGACTCCCTGAATGGTTGAGTGGGCTATCGATCCCTATAACCCCAGACTGGAGCCTATGAAAGACGTTTTTTACTTTCCAGTATTTAGGTGTTTAAAGTGGCGATAATTAATGTATATCACGAGAATACTTGATAAGATTCACCCATGAATGTATCTCTAGGTTTTTTTGTTCTTTATTTTGTTAAGGTCGATAGTTGATATAAGATTAGCGTCAAGCGGCCGACGAGAATGAGGTGTCGATAGTTTAACAAATGTTAATAATCAATGTTTTGCTGGCTTTTATGGTGGCGTGCTATAGAAACTGTCTTGTTTAGTTATTTACATTTGTCTATATTTCTGTCGCGTTATCTTCCTTTCTATATATCAGTATTATAACTGGTTCCTGGTGAGTATAGCGTTTGTCTAACTACAAAGGAGTGTAGAGATGAATAAGATTACTGCAGAAGAGTATAAGCAAGTGGAAGATGGAAATCGCAAAGGTTTACACGGCATCGACGGTGATGACAGCTCTTGTATAGATATCGTCGGTGTCTTGAATCTATATGGTGAATTAGGGGCCGAGGCTCGGGAGTCGTTGGCCCATATCAAGCACAAACCGGTGGAGCTGCGGCGCAATCAAAAGGTGTTTTCGCTCTGCGAAGGGCGCGCTGACATCTTTGTCGTGAAAGAGGGATGGTTGAGCCTGTCTCACGCCACCAGTACCCGCGGTCAAGACATCTGCAATGTCTTCATGCCCGGTGATATTATCGGCATGCGAGAGAGCTTTTTCGAAAGTCACGATATCGTGATCGTCTCATTGACGCACTGCAAACTCGAAAAAGTATCGGTGGATGATTTGCACGACCTGTTTAAACACCATGAGGAAATACGAAAAGCGATTACGTCGTATGTCATGGTGAACGATAATATTACTATCGAGCGGTTAAGAAGTTGTACGCATCATCGGTCGGAAGAGCGCGTGGCACACTTTCTTCTTGAAGTGTATGCGCGCTTTGACTTTAAAGGTCTGCTAACCAGTAATGTGTTTTCGTTCCCGGTAACGCAAGATGTCGTAGGAGAGTTATTAGGAATGACGAGTGTGCATGTCAGCCGTTGTATGACTGCGTTAGAGCAGAAAAAGCTGATACGCAAAACACGCAATAGTGTGAAGTTGTTAAAGCCTGAAGAGATGGTGCGCAATACCGGATTTGATCGGGATTTTATTTACGGGCATTTGTGCCTTGGTTAGCACACCGTAGAGTTAAAATAACCAGAGTGGCGCTTGAAAAGGCTATTCTGGTTTTTTTAGGTCGACTGTTTGATGGCGGCTGCCACGATAGGTGTGTTTAGTAAGTGTTAAAGTTATAAGAAATAGCGATAATTTATAAGCGTATTTTGCAGCAGCGACTGGGCGCATTGTAAGATGCCCACGAATAAATGTCATAACCCACGTTATGAAAGGAGACATCCTAGGTTGCAAGCGCAGAGGGGTTGGCTACCCTATCTACTGCGCTGTGTTTCTAAATGAGACACGTTTTAACTGAAGTTTAATCATACAAGGAGTGGATTAGATGACAGTCAGCAATACACCGCTAAAGAACGTAACCGCCCACAAACAGTACAGCGAGATGGCCGATGTGCCCACGGCGGGCAATGCCAAGGTGGCGGATGCCTATCCCACGCGCCTTGCCCAAGCGCCTGAATCACTCACCCAGCCCCGCCAGGATGGTGTCGTAAAAGGGCGTACGTTGCCGGGGCCATTGAGTCAAGCTCAGCTCGACGAGTTCGAACGCAACGGGTATCTGTTCATCCCCAATCTGATCGAGGGCGAGGAGCTGGAAGCGCTGCGCCAGGAGATGAACGCGCTGTTGAGTAACGACGCCTACCGGGACAAGGCGTTCAGCATCACCGAGCCCGAAAGCCATGAAATTCGCTCGCTGTTTGCCGTGCATCAGCTCTCTGAACGCTTGGGGGCATTGGCCAGCGACGAACGCGTGGCCGGCGCGGCCCGGCAGATCATCGGCGACAATCCCTACGTGCATCAGTCGCGTATCAACTACAAGCCGGGCTTTGCCGGTAAAGGCTTCAACTGGCACTCGGACTTCGAGACGTGGCACGCCGAAGACGGCATGCCGAACATGCACGCCGTCAGCGCTTCGCTGATCTTGACCGACAACCACGAGTTCAATGGCCCGCTAATGCTGATCCCTGGCTCGCATATGGAATTCGTGCCCTGCCTGGGAGAAACCCCGGAGGATAACCATAAACACTCGTTGAAAGCCCAGGAGGTGGGCGTTCCTAGCCCGGAAGCGTTGACCCATCTGGTCGACAAGTACGGGATCGAGGCCCCGAAGGGCAAGGCGGGCGGGCTGCTACTGTTCGACTGCAACACGTTGCATGCCTCCAACGCGAACCTGTCGCCAGACCCGCGCAGCAACGTGTTCTTTGTGTTCAACCGGCCCGATAACCGCTGCGTCGCGCCGTTTGCCGCGCCGAAACAGCGTCCCTCGTTCTTGGCGCATGGCCCCGAGGAGCGCGGGTACCCTGAGGCTTAAGCGTCTCAAACGTCGACGCCGAGTGGAAATGCGCGGATGACACTGTGGAACATGGGCATGGCTGGGGTAGACTAATGCGCCTGTCGTTGCGAATGCGGCACGCATAATGAGAAGGAGAAGACCCGCCATGCGTTTTGTTCCACAGTTTACCGATGGTCAGGAATTTCCCCACGCGCTGGGCAAGGTCGTCTGTGTCGGCCGCAACTATGCCGACCATGCCAAAGAGTTGGATAACCCGGTTCCCAGCGAGCCGCTGCTGTTCATCAAACCCGGCACTAGCGTCGTGGATTTAACCAAGCCGCTCGACCCGCCGTTTTCGCGGGGAGATGTGCATTACGAAGTCGAGCTGGCGCTGCTGGTGGGGGAGCGTCTGACCCACGCCACGCAGGATGAAGCCGAGCGTGCCATCGCCGGTATTGGCTTGGCAATGGATCTTACCCTGCGCGATGTGCAAACCAAGCTAAAAGAGAAAGGTCACCCTTGGGAAATTGCCAAGGCCTTTGATGGCGCTTGCCCGCTGTCGCCTTTTTTGCCGCTGAGCCGCGTGCCTAACTGGAACGCGCTGGCTTTCACCTTGGAAATCGACGGTGAAGAGCGTCAGCACGGCGAAGGGGCGGACATGATTTTTGCCATTCCCACGCTGGTGGCGGAGATGAGTCGTCACTTCACCCTGGAGCCGGGCGACGTGATTTTGACCGGAACGCCAGCCGGCGTTGGCGAGCTGCCCCGTGGGGCCTCGCTGCGTTTGACACTCACTGGCGGCCTGGAGATCGTCACCAGCGTCGTCGAGTAAGGCAGCTGAGCTGCTCGCTAGTGACGCAAAAGCCACCGAGATACTCGGTGGTTTTTTTTATCGCCGGACGTGCCGGTGGGGTTACTCCAGGTAGGTGTAGCCCTCGAGCCCCTCGGTCAGGCTGGCAGCAAAGTGCGCCTGCTCTTCAGGGGAGAAGCCGCTGGTGACCAACTGCTCGGTGAGTTTCTGTTTCAACACGCGGGCGTCGAAGTTCACGTACGCCAGCACGTTGGCTACCGTGTCCCCCGCCTGCGGGTTAGAGAGCACCCACTCGCCGTCCGCGCCGAGCGCCGCATCGACGGAATCGGTGTCGCCGAACAAGTTGTGCAGGTCACCCAGGATCTCTTGGTACGCCCCCACCAGGAAGAAGCCCAGCCAGCGCTCGTCCTCGTTGGCCCACTCGGGCAGCGGTAGGGTGCTTTCCACCCCTTGGCCATCCACGTAGCTATCGATCCGGCCATCGGAGTCGCAGGTGATGTCTTGAATCACCGCGCGACGGGTCGGCGCTTTGTCCAGCCCGGTGAGCGGGAGCACCGGGAAAATCTGTTCGATGCCCCACACGTCCGGCACCGACTGGAACAGCGAGAAGTTGACGAAAAGCTTATCCGCCAGCTTTTCGGCCAACTCGTCCATGATTTCCCGGTGGGCGCGGTTGCGGGTATCCAGCTTGCCGCGCAGGCGCGTGCAGGCGGCCATGTAGAGCCGCTCGCCCTCGGCGCGGGCATTGATGTCGCTCAGCCCCAGAACGAAACGGTCGTGTAACTCGCTGACCGCTTGCAACAGGTCGTGCCATGCCTCGACCAGCACCCGGGGTTCTTGGGTATCGGCCAGCTGCTCGAACACCCGCCATAGCTCTTCAACCTGCGGGTCTTCTTCCTGGGTGGCGCGCTCAGGCGGCGTGTCGTTGACGCGCTCTTCACCAATGACATTGGTGATCAGCACCGCATGGTGAGCGGTCAGCGAGCGGCCGGATTCGCTGATCAGGTGAGGCTGGGGCAGATCGGCTTCTTGGCAGAGCTGGGAGAAGGCGCTGACGACATTGCGGGCGTACTCCTGCATGGAGTAGTTGGCCGAACAGTAGCTGCGCGAGCGAGTGCCTTCGTAGTCGATGCCCAAGCCGCCACCTACGTCGACGGTGTCGATGGGCGCGCCCAGGCTCATCAGGTTTTGATAGAAGCGCGCGCACTCCCGCAGGCCGCGCTGAATGTCGCGGATGTTGGCGATTTGCGACCCCAGGTGGAAGTGCACGAGCTGCAGGCTGGCCAGGGCATCTTCGGCGCGCAGGGTGTCGACCACTTCCAAAATCTGGCTAGCGGTGAGACCGAATTTCGATTTCTCACCGCCGGTGTTCTGCCACTTCCCTTTACCCACCGAGGCCAGCCGTGCCCGCAGGCCAATGCGCGGCGTCACGTCCAGCTCGCGAGCCTCTTCGAGAATCAGCGCCAGCTCGGAGAGTTTCTCCACCACCAGATACACTTTGTGGCCGAGCTTCTCGCCCAGTAGTGCTAGGCGCACGTACTCGCGATCTTTATAGCCATTGCACACGATCAGTGACGAGCCGCCATCCGACAGCGCCAGCACCGCCAGCAGCTCCGGCTTGCTACCGGCTTCCAGGCCGACGCGGCCGTTACCGCGCTCGGAGGTCGCCAGAATCTCTTCCACGACGCGGCGCTGCTGGTTCACTTTGATGGGGTAAACGGCGGTATAGCCGCCCTGATAGTCCACGTCCTGCATGGCGGCATCGAAGGCACCGCAGAGCTGCTCGACGCGGTCGTGGAGAATATCGCTAAAGCGCACCAGTACCGGCAAGCGCAACCCGGCAGTTTGCAGCTGGCGCACCAGCGCGCTGATAGGCAGCGCTGGGCCTTCTGCATCGCTGCCTAGCGGACGCACCAGGGCTTGGCCGTGATCGTCGACGTCAAAGTAGCCGCTGCCCCACTGGTCCATGTTCCAAGTGCGGCGGGCACGTACGGCGGGACTGCTGGTCGTTGCCATGTCACTCATGAAGATGCCTCTGGAATGGGAAGTGCGCCCCACGCGATGCGTGCCTTGAGGATCACGCGGAAGCGTTCGGGGTCATGGGGGGTCAAGTCGTGGGCCGGCGGGTCGACATACACCACCAAAAGCCGCGACAGCCAGTAACGCAGTGCCGTCATCCGCAGCATGGTCGGCCAAAGGGTGCGCTCGGTCTCGGTGAGCGGACGACGCGCCTGGTAGGCGCTCAAGATCGCATGGTAGCGCTCGGCATTCAGCGAGCCATCCTCGTTGGAGGCCCAGTCGTTGATCACAATGGCGAGATCGAACAGCAGGTCGCCGGTGCAGCCGTTGTAAAAATCGATGATGCCGCCGAGGCTGTCGCCTTCGTACAGCGTGTTGTCACGGAACAGGTCGCCGTGCAGTGCCCCCTGGGGCAGCGCGCCATGCTGGTTGAAGGCGCTTTCGTAGTCGTCCACTTCGTTTTTCATCAGCGTTTGATCATCCGGGCTGATGTAAGTGAGCACTTTGTGGTGGACCGCCCGCAGCCAGTGCAGGTCGCGGGGATTGGGGCGGTGTCCAGGGAAGCGTTGCGACACCTTATGCAGCCGCCCCAGCGTCGTGCCCAGCGCTTGGCACTGAGCTAGATTGGGCGCGCTGGGGTGTTTGCCCGGTAGGCGCGGGAACAGCAGGGCGGGCTTGCCCGCCAAACTGTGCAGGGCAACGCCTTCACGGTCGTGAATGGTGCCCGGCACCGGCAGGCGGTGCTCGTCTAGGTAGTCGAGCAGTTCCACGAAAAACGGCAGCTCTTCGTGCTCGCCCTGTTCGAACAGGGTCAGCACCAGCTCGCGGCGGTCGGTGGTCACGAAAAACGTCGAATTCTCCGTACCGCCTGCCACACCCTGAAGCGCGACAAAGCTGCCAACATCAAATTTTTCCAAAAACGCGGCGACCTGTGCGTCGCTAAGCGGGGTGAATACTGCCATGAGGATCTCGCCCAGGTTGCTAAGCCCATTATTGTAGCGGCTTGCCGCGCGAGTTGGCAGCGTTGTGTGGCGATGCGCCTCGTGTTTTACGGCTCTTTTCTGCAGCCCCGGCGCTGAACGCGTATCATAGAGAACAGACATCCTTACCGTTTTGCTGACTATGGAATTTGGTTATGGCCCGTGCCCCAATCGTGCTCGTCGATGGCTCTTCGTACCTCTACCGCGCGTTTCATGCGCTGCCGCCGCTAACGACCTCTAACGGTCAGCCGACCGGGGCCGTGAAGGGCGTGCTGAACATGCTCAAACGGCTGATGAAAGACTACCCCGATAGCCCCATGGCGGTGGTGTTCGATGCGCCGGGTAAAACCTTCCGCGATGAGCTGTACAGCGACTACAAGGCCCATCGTCCGCCCATGCCAGACGACCTGCGTAGCCAAATCAAACCGCTGCACGCCTGTGTCAAAGCCCTCGGCCTGCCGCTGCTATGCATCGAAGGGGTCGAAGCGGATGACGTGATTGGCACGTTGGCGCACCACGCCACTCAGGCTGGCCGTGACGCGGTGATCTCCACCGGCGATAAAGACATGGCCCAACTGGTGAACGGCCACATCACTCTGGTCAACACCATGAAAGAGGAAACCCTCGATGAAGCGGGCGTGGAGGAGAAGTTTGGCCTGCCCCCCGCACTGATCATCGACTTTCTCGCGCTGATGGGCGACAAGGTGGATAACATCCCCGGCGTGCCGGGGGTGGGCGAAAAAACCGCCATCGGTCTGCTGCAAGGTATGGGCGGCGGTTTGGACACGATTTATGGCGATTTAGAACGCGTGACCACCCTTGGTTTTCGTGGCGCGAAAACGTTACCCAAAAAACTGGAAGAGCACCGGGAGCAGGCGTTTCTCTCTTATCAGCTGGCCACCATCAAAACCGACTGCGACCTGCCGGTGGGATTGGATGATTTGGACATTGCCCACCCAGACCGCGAAGCGCTGGTCGAGCTGTACAAAGAGATGGAGTTCAAGCAGTGGCTCGCCGAGCTGCTGGAAGGTAACGACGAAGGCGTGGACGATGTGGCAGGGGGCGAGCCCGTCTCGGAAGCAGCCGACAGCGCGACGGAGACGGCGCCGACCGAGCGCCATGATCATGTGATTACCGAGCAGGCCGAGCTGGAGGCGTGGCTCGAACGGCTCAACGAGGCCGAACGCTTCTGCTTCGATCTGGAAACCACCAGCCTGAACTATATGGATGCCGATATCGTCGGCGTTGGGATTGCCCTAGAGGCAGGCGAGGCCGCCTATATTCCGTTGGCTCATGATTATCTGGACGCCCCGACCCAGCTGGACCGCCATACGGTTCTTCAGGCGTTGAAGCCGCTACTGGAAGACCCCACCAAGACCAAGATTGGCCAGAACCTAAAGTACGATATCTCCGTGCTCGCCAACGTGGACATTCATGTCGTGGGGCCGCTTGCGGACACCATGCTGGCCTCCTACGTGCTCAACTCCACCGCCACGCGTCACGACATGGATTCGCTGGCGTTGAAGTACCTGGGCGAGAAAACCATTTCCTTCGAAGAGATCGCAGGCAAAGGCGCCAAGCAGCTCACCTTCAACCAGATCGCCCTGGAGCAGGCGGCGCCTTACGCCTGTGAGGACGTGGACATCACCCTGCGTCTGCAAGATACCTTGCGCCCGCAGGTCGAACGGGAAGGGCGGTTGGCCGAGGTGCTCGACCGCCTCGAGCTGCCGCTGATCAACGTGCTGTCACGCATCGAGCGCAACGGCGTCGCCCTCGATGCCGAGCGCCTGCACGAACAGAGTCAGCAGCTCGAACAGCGTATCCGTGAGTTAGAGAGCAACGCTTTCGAACTGGCGGGCCGCGAGTTCAACCTGGGCTCGCCCAAGCAGTTAGGGCAAATTCTGTTCGACGAGCAGAAAATCCCGGTCATCAAGAAAACCCCGAAAGGCGCGCCGTCGACGGCGGAAGCGGTACTCGAAGAGCTGGCGCTGGACTACCCGCTGCCTAAAGTCATCATGCAGCACCGTGGGCTGGCCAAGCTGAAATCCACCTACACCGATAAGCTGCCACGCCTGCTTAACAAGACGACTGGGCGGGTTCACACCAGCTACCATCAGGCGGTCACGGCGACTGGGCGGCTGTCGTCGTCGGATCCCAATCTGCAGAACATCCCCATCCGCACCGAGGAGGGGCGCAAGATTCGCCAGGCGTTCGTGGCGCGCCCTGGCTACCGCATCGTCGCGGCGGACTACTCTCAGATCGAGCTGCGCATCATGGCGCATCTATCGGAGGACAAAGGGCTGCTGGAGGCGTTTGCCGAAGGGCGCGATATTCACACCGCGACGGCGGCGGAAGTCTTTGGCACCTCGCTGGACAAGGTCTCTGCCGACCAGCGCCGCAGTGCGAAAGCCATCAACTTTGGCTTGATCTACGGCATGAGCGCTTGGGGGCTTTCCCGCCAGCTGCACATCGACCGCAACCAGGCGCAGACCTACATTGATCGCTACTTCGACCGCTACCCCGGGGTGGCTCGCTACATGGACCGTATTCGTACCCAGGCGGCGGAGGATGGCTTTGTCGAAACCGTGATGGGGCGGCGGCTCTACCTGCCGGAGATCCACTCGCAAAACCGCAACCGCCGACAAGGCGCCGAGCGTACGGCCATCAATGCGCCCATGCAGGGCACGGCGGCGGATATCATCAAGCAGGCCATGATCGATGTAGATGCGTGGCTAGCGGAGGGGGAGTTCGACGCGCTGATGGTCATGCAGGTGCATGATGAATTGGTGTTCGAAGTGGCCGAGGCCCAGGTGGATAGTTTTATCGAGCAGGTGCAGACACGCATGCAGGCGGCGGCATCGCTCAACGTCCCGCTGATCGTAGAAGCGCAAAGCGGCGCGAATTGGGATGAAGCTCACTAACGAACGAGAGAGCACTCGCCCATAACACACAACCCCCACAGCGGTCGCTGCGGGGGTTGTGTTTAGTGCGTTACTTAAGCACCGGCTTCAAAAGCGTGTGCCCAAGCCGCGCTTAACGCCAGCTAACGCGGTCGAAGATACGTACCGCTTCCGGGTTGTTCTCACCCAGAATGCTGATGTTGATGTCGTCTTTGGCGAAATCGCCCCAAGACTCCAGCACCGGGTTTTTCTTCACGCCTTCGACCACCGGGAACTCGTAGTTGCGCTCGGCCAGCACTTCTTGCGCTTGGTCAGAGGCCAGGAACTCCAGGAAGCGAATGCCGTTTTCCGGGTTTTGCGCGTTGGCGACCAGGCCAGCACCGCCGACGTTCACGTGGGTACCGCGATCATCCTGGTTGGGGAAGATCACGCCCACTTTACGCGCGGCTTCACGCTCGGCGGCATCGTCAGAGTGCAGCAGACGCACGTAGTAGTAGTGGTTACCGACCGCGAGGTTACACTCACCGCTAGCAACGCCCAGAATCTGGTCGGTGTCACCGCCTTCCGGGTCGCGAGCCATGTTGTTCACGACGCCCTGGGCCCACTCTTGCGCGCCCTCTTCACCGTGGTGCTCGATCATCGACGCCAGCAGGGACTGGTTGTAGATGTTGTTGGAAGAGCGGATGCACACTTGGCCTTCGAACTGCGGATCGGCCAGGTCTTCGTAGGTGGCGATCTGACTCGGGTCGAAGTTTTCGCGGTTGTAGTAGATCACACGGGCGCGCTGGCTAAAGCCAAACCACATGCCTTCCGGGTGACGCATGGACTCCGGCAGGCGCTCGTTGAGCACGTCAGAGTCTACGCTTTGAAAAATGCCGTCTTGCTCCGCGCGCCACAGGTTGCCCGCATCCACGGTCAGCATGACGTCGGCAGGGCTCGCGACGCCTTCACGCTGCATACGCTCCATCAGCTGGTTGGCGTCGCCTTCCAGTACGTTCACTTCAATACCCGTCTCGTCGGTGAACGCTTGGTAGAGAATCTCGTCAGAGTCGTAGTGACGAGCAGAGTAGATGTTGACTTCGTTAGCGAGTGCGCTGGTGGCAAACGCGGAACCGGCCATGATGGCGGCAACGGAAGCCGAAAGACGTGCCTTTTTCATAAAAAATACCCTGAATGTTTATGATAATAAGTTGCATTAGCGCCGTAGCGTATTGAAACGCCTTGGTCGGAACGCGTCAAGTGAAATGATAATGACACGCATCTATTTTTGTAACGCGGCGCATTGCCGGGCAAACGTGCATCTCTTGCCAATAGAAAATAGAATGCAAATACCTTTTAACCGTGTTTGCAACGGCTTCGCCCCTGCGTACTCGTTGTGAACAAACTATGGGTGAACGAATGACGGCAACAGTCTCCCTTTCTGACGTGGCCGCTCCCGCACCGGCGCTGTCGCTGCGCGGTGTGCAACACACGTTTGCAGCCAATCACGTCGTCAAAGGCATCGACCTCGACATTGCCCAGGGCGAGGTGGTCTGCCTGCTTGGCCCGTCTGGCTGTGGTAAAACCACGCTACTGCGCATCGCCGCAGGGCTCGAAGTGGTTCAAGAGGGCACCGTCAGCTTAGAAGGGCAGGCCATCGCTGCCCCGGGCAAGCGTCATGTGCCGCCGGAGAAGCGCAATGTCGGGCTGGCGTTTCAAGACTCTGCCCTTTTTCCGCACTTGAGCGTGCTGGAAAACGTCACCTTTGGTTTGAAGCATCTGCCCTCTGGCCAGCGCCGCGCCCGGGCACTGGAGCTATTAGCGCAGCTGGGCATGGCCGATTACACCGAGACCTATCCTCACATGCTCTCGGGCGGCCAGCAGCAGCGGGTGGCGCTCGCCCGCGCCCTGGCGCCTACCCCCAAACTGATGCTGCTGGATGAGCCCTTCTCTAGCCTGGATGCCCGTCTACGTGACCGGATTCGAGACGATACGCTGCACGTGCTGAAAAAGCTGGGGTCTGCGACGCTGCTGGTCACCCACGACCCGGAAGAGGCGATGTTCATGGCTGACCGCATTGCCTTGATGCGCGATGGCAAGATCGTCCAAACGGGCACGCCGCGGGAGCTTTACTGCGCGCCGGTCGATCCATTCGTCGTGACCTTTTTTGGGGAGGTAAACGAGTTGGACGGCGTGGTTCAGGAAGGTGTGGTACACACCCCGGTAGGAGACGTGGATGCGAGCTGGCTGCCCGAAGGCAGCGCCGCGCAGGTGATGATTCGCCCGGAGGCGCTGCGCATCAAAGAGCGCGACCTGCCGGCCGATACCCATAGCCACAGCCACGTGGTGATGGCGAAACTGCTTGGCCGCACGAGCTTGATACACCTCTGCGCCCACGGCGTGGATGGCCAGGAGGCACACCTCCACGCCCGTGTGCCGGGTGTCTTCCTCCCCCAGGAGGGTCAGCCGATCGATATCGATCTCGACCACTCCCAGGTGTTCATCTTCCCGCGTTAAGCGCCTGGTGTTGTAAGGCGTCTACTTACTCGGCTTGGCTGCCTGGGCGCGCCCGGCGCATCGCCAAGCTGAGTAGAATCACCGGCAAAATACCCACTACCACGATGGTCAACGAGGCCGTGGAGGCCTCCGCCAGACGTTCATCGGATGCCAGGCTATGGGCGCGCACCGCCAGGGTATCGAAGTTGAACGGGCGAAGGATGATCGTAGCGGGCAGCTCCTTCATCACGTCCACGAAGACCAGAATGCCGGCAGCCAATAGGCTGCTGCGCATCAGCGGCGTATGAATGCGCCGCAGCGTCCCCCCAGCGGTTTGCCCCAGCGTGCGTGAGGCGGCGTCCATGCTCGGGGTGACCTTCCCCAGGCTTGCCTCGACCGCGTTGAACGACACCGCCAAAAAACGCACCACGTAAGCGTAAATCAGGATGAATGCCGTGCCGCTGAAGACCAGCCCGATGATGGTGTCGTAATGAGTATGCAGCCAGGTATTGAGCGCGTTATCCAGCCAGGCGAATGGAATCAAAATGCCCACGGCCACCACCGACCCCGGAATGGCGTACCCCATCGCCGCGATGCGGGTAAACAGCCGTGCACTGGGGGAGTCGTGTAGCCGCACGCCGTAACTCAGCAGCACCGCTAGCCCCACGGCAATCAGCGCTGCTACCGTCGCGAGGCTCAGGCTGTTCATGGCAAAGCCGATGAAGCGCGTCCCAAACAGGCTGTCGCCGGTGGTGATCGCCATCTCCAACAGAATGCCGCTGGGCAGCAAGAAACCAGCGCCGATTGGCAACAGGCAAGCCAGCGTTGCCCCGGCGGCGTGCCATCCGTGCAACCGATATTCGGGTAACTGCTGATAGCGGTTGGTGGTGTGGAAGTAACGGCGTTTCCCCCGCGACCAGCGCTCCAGTAGCACGAAGGCAATCACGAAGGTAAGTAGGCAGGCGGCCAGCTGGGCCGCAGCAATCGGCTCGCCCAAGCCAAACCACGTGCGGTAAATACCGGTGGTAAAAGTGTCCACACCAAAGAACTGGACCGCGCCGAACTCATTGAGCGTCTCCATCAACACCAACGAGACGCCGCCCACCAGCGCCGGGCGCGCCAGCGGCAGCGCCACGCTGCTGAATAGCCGCCAGGGCCCGCGTCCTAGTGTACGCCCGACATCCAGTACGCACACCGACTGCTCTAAAAACGACGCCCGGGCCAGCAGGTAGACATACGGGTAGAGCACGAAGGTGATCAGCGTAGCGGCACCGCCCAGCGAACGCACGTTGGGGAAGTAGTAATCGCCCACCTGCCAGTCGAACCACTCCCGCAGCAGGCTTTGTAGCGGCCCGGCCACTTGCAGAAAGTCGGTATAGGCGTAGGCGATCACGTACGTCGGCACGGCCAGCGGCAGCAAAAGCGCCCACTCGAACAGACGCTTGCCAGGAAAGCGACACATGACGACCAGCCAGGCGGTGCCGGTGCCGATCACGAGCGTCCCTAGCCCTACCCACAGCGCTAACCAGAAGGTGTTGGAGAGGTAGCGGGGTAGGACCGTGCTGGCCAAATGCTGCCAAACACCCTCGGTGGGCATCACGATATGCGCCAATACGACCAAGATGGGGAGCGCCACGATCAGCGCGATCAAGAACAGCGCAACGGACCACGGGCTGAGCGACAGCGTAAAGCGTGAAGCGAAACCTGACAGCAGAGCCGAGGGTGAGCGGCGAGCAGGCGTAGACACGTCGTGGACTCCTTGGACGAGAGGCAGCGTGGCTCGTCAATGCGAAAAAATAGCGGCTGCAAATAGTATCACCTGGGCTAGAAGGGTGCAGCCAGCATTCCTATGGGCAAAAAAAATCCCTCCGCGGTGCGGAGGGATGCGTAGCGTCCGAGGATGACGCGATCAGTAACCGACCATCAGGCTTGGCAGCCCGGTGATCAGGCCAGGGAAGATCGACATCAAAATACACGCCAAGATGATGATGATCACGAAGGGCACCACCGCTTTGTAGAGATCGACGATCTCGACGCCAGGCGGCGCGACGCCTTTCAAGTAGAACAGCGCATAGCCGAACGGCGGGGTCAGGAAGGAGGTTTGCAGGACCACGGCCACCATCACCACGAACCACAGCACGTCCACGCCCATCTGAGAGATGATGGGGAGCATGATCGGGAAGCTCAGCAGCACGATACCGGTCCAATCCAGGAACATGCCCAAAATGAAGACCAGGAACAGCATCAGCAGCAGCGCGCCAAAGGTGCCTCCCGGCATGGCCAGCACGAAGTCGCTGATCACCGTCATGCCGCCACCAATCGAGAACACGCCGGTAAACGCCGTGGCGCCTACCAGGACCAGCATCACCATGGTGGTGGTTTTGCCCGCTTCGATCAGCGTGTTGTAGCAGGTCGAGAGCTTGCGGTCACCGAAGATCAGGAACAGCAGGAAAGCGATGAACACACCAATCGCCGAGGCTTCGGTCGCGGTGGCGATCCCGGTGAACAGGGCGCCGAGTACGCCCAGAATCAGCGACATCGGCGGTACGACGTATTTACCCAGCATGATCAGCAGCTCTCTGGTGCTGACCTCGGCGCGCTCCTCTTTCGGCACTTTGGGGCCATAGCTGGGTTTCAGCCAGCAAATCAGCACCACGTAAAGCGCGTACATCACCCCCAAGAGCAGCCCAGGAATCAGCGCTCCGGCAAACAGCGCGCCCACGGACACTGGCGAGTAGCTGGCCATCAAGATCAGCATGATGCTGGGCGGAATCAGAATGCCCAGGCAGCCGCTCGCCATGATCACGCCCGCGCTGAGCTCTTTGTTGTAGCCATACTTGAGCATCGGCACCAGCGCGATCATCCCCATGACCGCAATGGACGCCCCGACGATGCCGGTAGTGGCCGCCAATAGTACCGACACCACCACCACGGTCAGCGCCAGGCCGCCGCGCACGTTGGCCAACAGCAGACGCATGGCGTCGAACATCTTCTCCGTCACGCCGGAGTCGTTGAGAAAGCGTGCCATCAGAATGAACAGCGGAATGGCGACCAGCACATAGTTGTCCATGGCGTTGCCATAGACGTTGTTGATGATGATGCCGAGAGTGTTGATACCGGGGCCTAGATACGCGCCGATGACCGCCATACCGCCTAGCACAAAGGCGAGCGGATGGCCCATAAACAGCCCCACCAGCAGTCCGCCAAACATCACTAGCGTTAGTAGTTCTGCACTCATGCGGACTTCTCCTCACGCAGTTGCATGATGGCGCGTAGGACGATGGCAATCGCCTGCAGCAAAATCAGCGCGGCGGCCACGACGATCACCCCTTTCACCGGGTAAACGGGAATCGAGACCATGCCGTAAGTCGTTTCACCACGGCTGAAGGAGCGCTCGAAGAAGCGCCAGCCGTAGGTCAGCAGCAGCCAAATGAACGGCACGAAAAAGACCAGGTAGCCAATGAGATCCAATACGGCCTGTTTCTTGCGGGATAGCAGCCGTTTCACCACGTCGACTTCCACGTGGGCATGATGGCGCAGCCCGTAGGCGGCCATGAGCATGAAGTGGGCGCCAAACAGCATTTTCGTCACATCGAACGCCCAGTCGCTGGGGCGGCCAAAGAAAAAGCGCGACACGATGTCGTAAAGCACGATAAGGGTAATGATGGCAATTAACGGCGCAATGATGCGGCCAAACAGCTCGTTAATCGCATCGATCGCCTTGGCAATCGCATTCATGGAAGATCTCCGCAACTGAGCTAAGGCCGCCCCAACAAGGGGAGGGGCGGCCGTGTTACGCTTTTATAGTGAGTGCCTTACAGGCAGGCTTCGATCTCTTCCAGTGAGGGCAGGTTGTCCATGGTACGGCTCATGTTGAACGGGGCCGTCACATCACGCCATGCGGCGTACTCTTGCAGGTAGGTGATCATGGAGTGGTAGACCTTGGCGTGGTCTGGGTTTTCACAGGCACCGCGTACGATGACCTCGTTGGTGATCTCTTGGATACGCGCCAGGTCCTCTTCCGAGAACTGATTGATGGTCACGCCCGCGTCGATGAACTTCTGGGTCGCTTCGGTGGACTCGCGCTCAGACCAGGAGAGTGACCACGCCATGGTGGCTTCGGCAGCGATACGCAGTTTGGCCTGGGTCTCTTCGGAGAGTGCGTCCCACGCGTCTTTGTTGATCATGACGCCGAACACGCTCGCCGACTGGTGCCAGCCGGGGGTGGCCCAGTAGTCGGCGACTTCGGCAAAGCCTGCATTGAAGTCAACGCCAGGGGTGGAGAACTCACCTGCGTCGATCACCCCACGCTCGATGGCTTGGTACACTTCGCCACCGGCTAGCGTGACCTGGGAGCCGCCCAGCTCTTCGAGCACGCGGCCCTGGTCACGGCCGGAGAGACGCAGACGCTTGCCTTCCAGGTCGGCGATGCTCTCGATGGGCGTGCGACCCATGAAACCCGATTCGTTGTTGGTGATGCCGTAGGGCAGGTACACCATGTTGTACTGGCCGTAGATCTCCTGGTAGAGCTCGAAGCCACCCCACTGTTGGATCCAGTTCAGATAATCGACACCGTTGAACAAACTGGTGGTGGTGGCTAGCGGCGAAAACGCCGGATTCAGGCCCGCCCAGTAGCCGGGCCAGTCGCCTGCGGCTTGAATGGCACCGGTTTCGGTCGCATCGAAGACCTCGGTACCAGGCATCAAGGTGCCGCCTGCGCGGAAATTGATTTGGACTTCATCGCCCGCCAGTTGATTGACCAGCTCGGCCCAATGCTGATCGATCTTGATCAGGTCGAGGTTCTCCGGCCACGTGGTGGTCATGGTCCACTGCTCCTGCGCTTGAGCGGTAGACGTGAGGGCGGCGAAGGCGACGCCAGCGGCAAGGCTGGTGAGTGCGAATTTTGTGGTCTTTTTCATTGTATGTTTCCTGGTACTTTGGCGGTTAGCGTTATTAGTGTTGGAGACCTGAAAGCAGGAAAGTACAGCGAGCAGGCTGACGTTTACGTAAAGTAAAACAACGCTGCGCTGCATCGCTAAGCTAGCACACTCCACCCGCTGCAACGCAATATCAGTAAATCAAGGAAGTTAACGCGGCGGCCATCGCAGAGAAAATGTGAAAAAAGCCGTTAAAACATTGCTTTAAAAGGTACTTCTACGCTCTTTACTCTGTCTTGAAGGGTGAGAAAACGTTGAAAAGCCCGGGTTTGTTCAACCAAAGTTGTAAGAGAATTCTTGCCTAAGGAGCCGCTATGGGCGGGTCACGCCACGCCGACCCCACCTCACCCCGCAAACACGTCGACAGGGAGGCTGCCACGCTCGTTTGTCATGCCCACCGTTTAAAGCAGCGGGGCTGGCGCGGGCTGGTGTGGTTAAGCGGTGCACCAGCGCAGGCCCGTCAGCAGGCACTGGCGCTGTGGCAGGCCGCCGACTGGCAGGCACCCCTTTGGGTGGGCGATGCCCAACAGTCCGCCGTCGCTGCCAGTTTACCTAGCCGTAAAGCGCGTACCCGGCTGGGTGCCGAGCACCAGCTAGTGATCCTCGATGCCAGTGGCCACGAAGGGCTAGACCCCGATGCGCTGGGTGCGCTGGCGGGGACGGTGAGCGCGGGCGGCTTACTGGTACTCGTCACGCCATCGTCATGGGGCTGCCAGCCCGATCCCAACTACGCTCGCTTTGCCGATTACCCCTGGCCTTGGGAGCACCTCAGTGCCCACTACCTCACGCGTATGGCCCGCTTGCTGGGGGCGTCGACCGAGGTAGTGCGCTGGCCGGTGGGAGGAGCGCTGCGATTGCCGACCTTGGCCAAACGGCCGAGCGCCCCTGAGTCCTGTGAAGACACCGACTGTCTTACTGCGGACCAAGCCTTGGCGGTGAGCGCGCTGGTCAAGCTCAAGCGCCGTCGACCGCTGGTGGTGACCGCCGACCGGGGGCGGGGCAAGAGTGCTGCCCTGGGCATTGCCTGCGCACGGCTACTGCAACAAAGCGACGGTGGCGAGTGGCTGCTCACCGCGCCTCGGCTGAGCGCCGTGGAGAGCGTCTTTAGCCGTGTGGCGGCGCTGTGCCCGGCGCTACAGCGCCACGGCCCTGCCGAGGTGTCGCTTGCCAACGGCAGTCGGCTGCGCTTCTTGCCGCCGGATGTACTGACAGAACAGATCGAGCAAGGCGCGCTAGGGGGCAGCGGCAGTACGCTGCTGGTGGATGAAGCTGCCGCCATTCCGGCGTCGTTGCTGGCCCGCTGGCTGGCGGCTTTTCCGCGCATTGCGTTTGCCACGACGGTGCATGGCTACGAAGGCTCGGGGCGCGGCTTTGCGCTGCGTTTTCGCGATGTGCTAGACCGCCAAGCGCCCCAGTGGCGTGAATTGACGCTGCAAACGCCAATACGTTGGTCAGCCGGCGACCCGCTGGAAGCCGTCATTCAACACCTGCTTTTACTCGATGCACCGCTGCCCAAAGCAGAGCCACACCAGGGCGAGCGGCTTCCCAGCATGGTGATTAGCCAAGCACAGCTAGCGGAGCAGGTCATTCTGCTGGAAAAGCTGTTTGGCCTGCTGGTGCAGTCCCACTACCGCACCACGCCGAGCGATTTACGCCAGCTGCTGGATGGCCCCGGCACGTCGCTGCGCATGATGCTAAGCAGCGATGGGGCTGACCCCCAAGCGGTACTGGTCACGCGAGAGGAGGGCGGCTTTGATGCCGCGCTTGCCGAGCAGGTAGCGCGAGGCGAGCGCAGACCTCAGGGGCATTTGTTGGCGCAGTCGCTGGCGGCCCATTGCGGCAGCCGTGAGGCGCTAACCGCCCGCTGGCGGCGGGTGGCGCGTATTGCCACGCACCCTCAGCGCCGCCGAGAAGGACTAGGAAGGCAGCTCCTAGAAGAGGATATCGATAGCGCCACCCAGCAAGGGGTGTCCCTGTATGGCGCCACCTTCGGGGCGGAAGCGTCGCTGCTGCGCTTCTGGCGGGCGCTAGGGTTCGTGCCAGTGCGCTTAGGCATGACCCGCGAAGCGGCGACCGGCGAATACGCCGTGATGGTCGCCAGGGCGCTCAACCCGGAGGGGCGCGCGGTGCTGGACACCTTGAGGAGCGGCTTTGCCGCTTCGCTGCCTAGCCTGCTGGCCTTCGAGCTGGCCGCATTGCCTGCGTCGGTCGTGGCGCTGCTGCTCGCTGCACTGCCCGCCCAGCCGCTCGGCACGGCCGAGCGCCAAGCCATTCATGACGTAGCTTATGCCCGTCGCGACCCCGCTCTGGCCCGACCCGCGCTACAGGCGCTGACGAGAGAAGCCAGCCGTCAGCCGCTGGGCGAGGCGCAGCAGGCACACCAGCAGCTCGCCGCTTGGGCCTACCAAAATCAACCACTGGCCAAGGCGCAGAACGACGCCGTGCAGCGCTTGCGCGATGCAGCTCGACAGGTGATCACCGCGTGCGCGCTTTTCCCCAGTGAGCCAGAGCGGTAAAGTAAGCCGGTTATCGATAATGAAGAGTTTCCATGAACGCACATCTAGCAGCGCTCGAGCCACGCCTTGTATGGCAGCACTTTCGTACTCTGTGTAACACGCCGCGGCCCTCCGGTCATGAGGCCGCGTTGGTCGCTACCTTGGAAGCCTGGGCGGAGGCGCAAGGGCTTGCCCACGACCAGGATGCCTTCGGCAACCTGCGTATCCGCAAGCCTGCCACCCCTGGCTGTGAAGGCGCGCCGGGAATCGTGCTGCAGGGCCATCTGGATATGGTGGCCCAGGCCAATGCGGGGCATGAGCACGACTTTACCCGCGACCCCATTCGCACCGTGGTCAAAGAGGGCTGGCTTCACGCCGAAGGCACGACGCTGGGCGCAGATAACGGGATGGGCGTAGCGGCCATTTTGGCCGTGCTGGAAGACCCAGAACTGATCCATGGCCCGCTAGAAGCGCTGTTCACCTTGGAGGAAGAGACCTCCATGGGCGGTGCGCTGAATCTTGCTGAAAACTGGTTGGAAGGCTCGCTGCTGCTCAACTTGGATAGCGAAGACCGTGGTGAGGTGTATATCGGCTGTGCGGGCGGCGCGGATGTGGTGGTCGATGCGCAGCTGCCCAGCGCCGCGCTGCGAGACGATGAGCAGCTGCTTTCCCTCTCGCTCACCGGCCTGAAAGGCGGCCACTCGGGCATGGATATCCATCAGCCGTTGGGGAACGCTAACCGCCTGCTGGTGCGCGTGCTGTGGGCACTGGAGGCGTACGATGCCCGCCTGGTGAGCTACCAGGGCGGCACGCTGCGTAACGCTATTCCCCGCGAAGCCTTTGCCCAGGTGGCACTGCCCGCCGACGACATGGACGCCGCTCTGGCAACTGTCGAGAAGTTGGCCGCTACTCTCAAAGCCGAGCTAGGCAGCGGTGATAGCGGCTTGGTATTGACCGCCGCCCGTGCCGAACAGTGCGACGCTGAGCCGCTGACCCTGGACGCTAGCGCCATGCTGCTGGCCGCGCTTCATGCCGCCCCGTGCGGCGTCGAACGTATGAGCGCAGACGTGCCCGGCGTGGTCGAAACCTCCAATAACCTGGGCGTGTTAAGCGTCGAGCAGGGGCGCTTCCACCTCTGCGCTTTGGTACGTTCACTGCACGACAGCGCTGCCCAGGCAATGGCCGGGCGCTTTCAGGCGCTGTTTGGGCTAATGGGTGCACGGGTGAAAGTCGAGAACGGCTACCCCGGCTGGGCACCCAACCCGGATAGCCCGCTGCTGGCCACTTTCAAGGCGCGCCATGCGGCGCTGATGGGCCACGCACCCGAGGTGAAAGTGATTCACGCAGGCCTTGAGTGCGGCATTTTAGGCAGCAAATACCCCCACCTGGACATGATTTCCTTTGGCCCGCTGATTCGCGGCGCGCATTCACCGGATGAGCGAGTGGAAATCGCGTCCGTGGCGGAGTTTTGGGCCATGCTGCGCGATCTGGTGGAAACGCTGGCGAAGTAGCGCCGCGCTCAATCAGCAAAAACGCAATAAAAACGGCACCGCAAAGGTGCCGTTTTATAGGTATCTACAGTCCCAGACTTCATCGAGGCTGTTGAACTCGCTTATTTTCCCAAATAGGCGTTAAGCATCCACACGGTTTTTTCCTGCTCGCGGATGTAGTCGCCCGCCTGGGCGGCGGTGCCTTCGTCGTCGGCGTCAGACGCCAGTGCCAGCAATTCGCGCTGCAGTTCGATCAGCGTTTGATAGCCGGTGAGCACACCCTGCACGCAGGTTTTACCGTCGTGAACGTCTTTGTCTTCCTGAATGCGCGACAGCTTGGCGTAATCACTGTACGCATGAACCGGCTTGTGGCCCAGGGTCAGAATACGCTCTGCGACTTCGTCCACTTTGGTGAGCAGGTCGGTGTAGAACTCTTCGAATTTGGCGTGCAGTTCGAAGAAGTCATTGCCTTTCACGTTCCAGTGATAGCCACGCACGTTCATGTAAAAAATTTGGTAGTTGGCCAGCAGGTGGTTGAGTTTCTCGGCCAGCTGGCTGGCACTGCCTTCGTGTAGGCCAATGCTGTTCATATCGTCCATTGTGTGCTCCTCCATGGTTGGAGCCGCGCTGAAAAAGTACGGCCATCAAATCGTTTGATGTAGCTTAGAGCGCTGTGGTGGCGCTGCAAAACAGGTTTTTTGCATCGCAGCCATAGCGCCCTACCATTAGAGCGGTGAGCTGGCGACGGCTGACTCATCGCTGATGAATAAAGAGATGTAGGCGCAGGCGCGTCATTTCAAGGGGCTTGTCTTCAAGGCTCGCTCCAAGGCCCACTCAAAGGCGCGCTCAGCGGCTTGCAAGCCATAGGCGTGCGATGCTTTCGCAGCGGTCTGCCAGAAGCTCTGCCGTGCGGGGTAGCGCCTGTTCTAATGTCATAAGGCCATCGGCCAGCGCAAAGGCAGCGGTGACGCCCTCTTCCGTGCAGGCTTGCCAGCCGTCGCCCAGGCTACCCGCGAGCACAATGACCGGCTTGCCCTGGCGTTTAGCGGCGCGGGAGACACCAATCGGCGTTTTGCCCGCTAGGCTCTGGCCATCTAGGCGGCCCTCGCCCGTAATCACTACATCTGCATCGTTCAGTAATTGGGCAAAATTCGCCTGCTGCATGATCATTTCAATGCCCGGCGTTAGCGCCGCGTTCAAAAAGCAGTGCGCCGCAAACCCCATGCCGCCTGCTGCCCCTGCTCCCGGCAGTGCTCTGTCATCTTTGCCGAGCGCTTTGGCTGTTAGGTCAGCAAAGTGGCCGAGCGCGCGGTCTAGCGTTGCCACATCGGCGTCTGTCGCGCCCTTTTGTGGGCCGAAGACGGCGCTGGCGCCGCGTTCGCCCAGCAGTGGGTTATCCACATCCACGGCGGCCTCTACGCGTAAGTCGGCCAAGCGCGGGTCTAACGTCGAAAGATTCATGGTCGCAAGCTGCTGGAGTGCGGCGCCGCCTGGGGGCAGCGGTTGGCCCTGGGCATCCAGTAGCGTGGCGCCCAGCGCCTGGAGCATACCGGCACCGGCGTCGTTGGTGGCGCTACCTCCGAGCAGCAGCAGGGCATGGGTGGCGCCTGCATCTAGGGCAGCAAGAAACAGCTCGCCCACGCCGAAGGTGGTGGTATGCAGGGCGTTGCGCTCTTCGCGGGTCAGGTGCTGCAGGCCGCTGGCTTCTGCCAGCTCGATAAACGCGGTACGCTGCTCGCTTAGCCAGCCCCAGGCGGCTTGGCGTGGCCGCCCAAGGGCGTCTTGCACCGTGAGCGTACGGCGCTCGGCATGGGTGGCGGCAATTAAGGCGTCCAGGCTGCCTTCGCCGCCATCCGCCAGGGGGCAGAGCTGTGTGATGGCGTTGGGCGCTGCCCGTTGAATACCTTGTGCCATGGCCTTGGCGGCCTCTTCGGCACTCAGGGCATCCTTAAAACTATCAGGACAAAGCAGTACATTCATCGCACAACCTCCTTAAAACGTTGTCTCAGCGTGTTGTCGTTCTTTTTAATGCCTGTTGGCGAGCTTAGCGTGCTGCTTGGTGACACACCAGCCATGACGGTAGCGAGAGGATTTTTCATGAAGGCCATACCCCTTAGCATTACCTGCCTGTTGGCACTGGCGGGTTGTCAGACGGTTCCTGACCGGCTGCCCCAAGCGGAGCCTGCGCCAGCGGCGGCTTGCTACTTCCCCACCGGCCAGTCTTCGCCAGATGAAACGCTGAGCGTTTTGACGGAAAGCATCGACGTGCTGGAAGCCTGGGGATTTTCGTTGGAGACCACTGATACGGAGCTTGGGCTAGTGAGTGCCTCCCGGGAGCGCGAGCTGATCGGCTACTACGACCGCTATGACTACGACTATGGCTACGGCAGCGGCTTCCGCCTGTTTGGCGGGTTTGGTATTGGTCGCAGTGTAGGGATTGGCGTGGGAGGCGCCTTCGGCCCAGGTTTTGGCCAGCAGCCCGTTGAAGTAGAGCGGGTATCGCTGCTTGCCCGCGATGGCCATCTGCGCATCTCACGGAACATTCGCCGCTTTGACCACCTGGGCGACTTGCGAGAGTCCTATAGTGCCAGTAACGATGACTTCTGTGGCCGTTTCCAGAAAGCTTTTTCGTCATCCGTCACACCGCAGGGGGCATCATGACACCATTCCGCCATACCTCATGGGTAGCGCTCACGCTGTGCGCCGCGTTATGGCTGGCAGGCTGTGCCACCACGCAACCCCTTGAACCGCGCGAGCTGCGCTATAGCGCGCCAATGGAGCACACCTTCCGCGAGGCGGTAACACTGATGATGGAGCAGGGCTATGTGATACGCCACGCTGACTTGACCTTAGGGCGCGCCGAGGCAAGCCTGGCACGCTGGCCCGGATATCGGATTCAGCTTCAAGTAAGCGAAGCTCAAGGGGGAAGTCTGGTCAGCGTGTCAGCACTGCGCGGTAGCCAGCCGATACCGCCTTATGTGCTAGATCCCTGGCTCGTGGAGTTACAGCGCAAATTAGGAGAATTGCCGTGATGAATGCATGGTCACCTGCCACGCTGCGTCGTACCGGCCAAGCGCTGCTGGTGGGCAGCCTGTTGATCAGTTCGATGGCACAGGCCCACCCTCACGGCTGGATCGACATGAGCGTGCGTGTCATTACCAACGATGACGGTGCTGTTACCGGGCTTCATCAAACATGGCGGATGGACCCCTTCTATAGCCTGGTAGTGATGGAGGAGTTGCAGCAGGTGCCGGGCGCTAGCCTGGAGCAGGGGCTGGATCAGTTGGGCAGTGAGATTCGCGATAACTTGACTCCTCAGCACTACTTTACCGAGGTGCGGGTCGGCGACGAGCCGCAGACGTTTGGCGAGGTCACCGAGTACACCGCGATGGAGCGGGACGGCCGTTTGACGTTTATGTTCATTCTGCCGCTGGCCACGCCTCAACCCCTCAGCGGGCAGGTGCTGGAGTATCAAGTCTTCGACCCCACGTACTACATCGAGATGGTACACGAGGAGGAGGGCGACGAGCCCTCTCCACAAGCGCTGATTCTCAACGGCGAACCCGACTGCGCGCTCAGCGTACTACCCGCCGACCCCGACCCTGAGCTGGTCATGCAGGCAGCGCTGCTGGATACGGACGAAGAGGGCGAACCAGGGTTAGGCCGTCACTTTGCGGAAACGGGCCGCGTGGATTGTCGCTAGCCGCCCGTCGGTCGAGTCGTGTATAAAGTGTTACTTTATATCTTTTCTGGAGGTGGCATGCCGTTAACGCGACGACAACTCACCATCGGCGCTGTGGCGCTCATGGGCGTGGCGCTGCTGGTGTGGGCCATGCAGGTGAATTTACAGGGGGTGAGCCTGCAGCTATTGGCGTGGCAGCGAGAGCTACACCGCAGTTTGACTCTGGCGATTACCGAGCTGTCACGAACGCCCACCACCGCCACATGGATCACGCTGCTCGGCGTCAGTTTTGCGTACGGCGTGTTTCATGCCGCAGGGCCGGGACACGGTAAAGCAGTATTGGCCACCTATTTGGCGTCTCATGGCGGTGCGACTCGCCGGGCGCTAGGGCTCTCGTTTGCTGCCTCGCTACTACAGGGCGTGACGGCCATTGCGATGGTGGCGGTATTGGTACACGGGCTAGGCTGGGTGACGCGTCAAGCCATGGGCAGCGTGGCTTGGGTGGAGCAGGCCAGCTTTCTGCTGGTAGCGCTATTAGGGGCTTGGCTCTGCTGGCGGGCGGTGAAACAGCTGCGCCATGCCTATGCCGTGCAGAGTGAGCCGGTCATGGAGCACGTACATGCGCATGATCACAGCCACGACCACAGCCACTGCTGTGGCGGTGCCCATCATATTGAACCCGAGCAGGCGTTGGATTGGCGTACGGCCTTGATGACCGTCGGGGCGATTGGTATGCGCCCCTGCAGCGGAGCGATTTTGATGCTAGGTGCCGCGAGCCTTTTGGGCCAATTTTACGTAGGGGTCGCATCGGTGGTGGCGATGTCGCTGGGCACGGGCATTACCGTGTCGATACTGGCCCTGGCGAGTATCGTGGCCCGAGGATGGGCCACCAAGCGGCTACAAAAGCAGAGCCAGCAGCGGGTCGAAAAAGCCGCTGGCTGGGCGGCACTCACCGGTGGGGCGGTGATTATTGCGCTGGGGATTTCCTTGGCGCTGGCCGGTGCGGCACAGCCCGCCAGCGGCCCGTTACTCAACGAGCCGCCAGCACGAGGATCGCTTTTGGGCGGTTGAGCTTAAAGCGACAGCCCCTCAATGTGCGCTAGCAGCTGTTCCCGGCGTTCCCCCTGCTGGGCGAGCTCATAAGGCGTGGGAGTGCCGTTGCCCCACACCGGCGCGGGCCAGCTGGCGTCATCGGTATAGCGCACCACCAGATGGATATGTAGCTGGCTGACCACGTTGCCCAACGTGGCGATATTGAGTTTGTCGCCCTGGAAGGCCTCTTTCATGGCCGCGCCCAGTTGAGTGGCTTCCCGCCAAAGCTGCGCTTGCTCCGCTTGGCTCAGCTCGAACACTTCGCTGACCGAGGCCACTCTGGGCACCAGCACGACCCAGGGGTAGCGGGCATCGTTCATCAACAGCGCGCAGGAGAGCGGGAGATCCGCTAAAGGTAGGGTATCTGCTTCTAAGCGTGGGTCGAGTTCAAAGGTTGCCAAGCGGAGTGCTCCTAAGCCAAACGGTTTGGCAAGCATCATAGCAGGCAGCGGATAACTCAGCGAAAACAGGCGAAATTATTAAAATCTGTTACGCTAAAAACACTCCCAGGCGGTAAGGCTACCGCCGGAGCTTCCCGATGTTGAATGACTTGTTAAGGAGAACACGATGAAAAAACTACTGGCGACGAGCTTTATTCTGCTCATCACTGCGGGTGCTCTAGCGGGCTGCAACACCATCGCAGGGGCAGGACAAGACGTTGAAGAGGGCGGTCAAGCCGTTCAGGACGCCGCAAGTTAAGGTTCGATCTAACAGCTTGTTGTGCAACGTGCGGGCTAGGCAGCAATGTCTGGCCCGCACTGCGTATGAAGACAGCGAAACAAGTGATCAGACAAACGTCATCGAGGGAGAGCGATCATGATGCCCGTCAATCGTAGGATGACCACCCCGCCACGCCATCTAAAACGCGTGGGCAGCGCGCTGGCCGTGTTACTGCTCGCCGGATGTAGCAGCACACCCAGTGAAACCGCCGCGCCGAAGCCGCCGACGGTCGATCCCACCGCGCCGACCAACCAAACATGCGATGCCAGCGCCGTGCAGTACGCGATTGGTGCGCCCTTTGATGAGGCCAACGTGGCGACGCTCGAAGAGCAGAGCGGTGCCCGTCAGGTGCGTGTGCTGCGTCCCGGCAGCGCCGCGACCATGGACTACCGCGACGATCGGCTCAATATTCACTTGGAAAGCAACGACATGATCGAGGCGCTGCGCTGCGGCTAACGCAAAATCAGCCACACGCAGGCGGCGGTGAGTACGCCCATCGTGATGTTGAACCCGCGCCATGCTCGGTCGCTTTTGATCCACTGCCCGATGGCGCTGCCAAACGCGGCCCACAGGGCAATGCAGGGCAGCGCCACCAGCTCCGCAAACCCGGCCAGTACGAAAGCATTGATGACCGGCTGGCCGCTTTCCGGTAAAAAGCCCGCCATGAGCGCCAGCCCCATCACCCACGCTTTTGGGTTAGCGAATTGGAACATGGCCGCCTGCCAAAACGTCAGCGGTACCCCGTGCTGGCTACCGTGTAAATTGGGCGGCGGTGCGGTGGCGATTTTCCAGGCAAGGTAGAGCAAATAAGCACTCCCTATCCAGCGCAGCGTGGTTTGCACCACAGGGAAGCGTTCGAACAGCACGCCTAGCCCCAGTGCAATGCTGGCAAACAGTAAGAAACAGCCTCCTAAAATTCCCCACATATGCGGCATCGTACGTCGAAAGCCAAAGTTGGCCCCAGAAGCGGTAAGCATGATGTTGTTGGGCCCCGGAGTGAGCGTCATCGACATCATATAGAGCGCTGCTGGGCCAAGGATTAGCCATTCACTGTTCATTTTTTGTATCCATACAATTGTGATGATTGAGTTGTTGTTGGTCGTTTTTGTTAGCATAATGTGGCTAATTTTTACGTCAAAGGTTTTATTGTCACCATGACAATTTGGGTGCCTTCCATTGAACACATGAGCGGCCCACGCTATCGGGCGATTGCCCAGGCGATAGGCGATGCCATTACCAGCGGTGAATTAGCGCCAGATGACAAGCTGCCGCCTCAGCGACGATTGGCGGATGCGTTAGGCGTCACCGTGGGCACCGTCACCCGTGGCTACGCTGAAGCAGAGCAACGCGGCTGGGTGAGCGCTCGGGTAGGCAGCGGCACCTACGTGAAACAGCGCGGGCCAGCCCGTGTGTTTGGCGGTCAGCCCGCCACGCAAGCCGATGACGACACGATTGATTTAAGCCTCAGCCTACCGCCGCCCCACCCCCTGCGAGAGCAGGCGATGAGCACGGCACTGAGTGCGCTAAGCACCTCGGCGGATGCGCTCAGGCGCAGCGTTGCTTACTCAAGCTCCCAGGGTAGCGACCACCACCGCGCCGCTCTCTCTCAGTGGCTCACACGATTAGGCATGCCCCTGAACGCGGAGGAACTGCTGATTACTCAAGGCGGGCAGCACGGCATTAGCCTAACGCTCGGCACACTTTTGCGCCCGGGGGAGCTGGTCGCTGCGGATGCGCTGACGTACCCAGGAGCCATCAGTGCCGCCCAGCAGGCGCATCTCAAGGTGGTCGCCATCCCCTTTGATCAAGATGGGATGTGCATGGAGGCGCTGGAAGCACAGTGCGCTCGCCAGCCGCCCCGCTTGATTTACCTCACTCCCGATCAAAACAACCCCACCGGCCTCTGCTTGAGCGAAGCGCGCCGGGGGCAGCTCGTGGCGATAGCAAGGCGCTACGATATATGGCTGCTGGAGGATGGCGTGCAGTACCTACCCGTTGAACAGCGCGGCACGCCGCTGTATCAGCTCGCGCCAGAGCGCACGCTGTTTGTGTTTAGCACGGCGAAAGTGCTGGCAGGCGGGCTGCGTATGGGCGTGCTGCGCGCGCCGCCTGCGCTGTTGGAGCGGCTGGCGGCGGCATTGAGGGCGCAAAGTTGGATGGTGCCACCGCTCATGGTGGATGTGGTCTGCCACTGGGTGAGCCAGCCCTCCGCACACGAGCTGCTGGCGTGGCAAACCCAGGAGCTGGCGGCGCGGCAGCAGATCGTGACGGACCATCTGGCGGGCTATTCGCTGAGCCGCCAGCCAAACGGCAGCAACGTATGGCTAACGCTGCCCGATGGCGTGCGGGCGCTAGAGCTGTGCGAACGGCTCCATCAGCAGGGCGTTAAAGTGACCAGCGCGGAACCCTTCTGCGTGGGCAGCGCCCCCGCCCCCCAGGCGGTGCGGATTTGCATCGGTGCCGCCGCCGACCAAACGGCGCTCAAGCGTGCGCTGGCGATCCTTCGAGCGAGCCTTGAGCAGCCGCCCTTGGCAACCGCAACGGTCTAGTTAGTCGTAGCGGTCTTTCCAGCCTTGGTGGCGTACCTGCTCTTTAAGCATTTCGAGCACATCGTAAAGCACTTGCTCGGTCACTTTTGCGCTGGAGTCGTCGACGGTTAGCCAGCTGTCAAAGCCATTTTCAGCCGTGCGCTCAACGAGCTGGCGGAAGGCGGGGGAGTGCATGCCCTGGGCCATTTCATCCACCAAACGCTGGGCCACGTTGCTAATGGATGCCTGCATCGCACTGGACGCGGTCTGCCCCATGGGTAAGCGGTGAAGCCGTCGAATTTCCGGGCTCTCCCGCAGCGTGCGACTCACCAGATCATCGATGGCCGCCATGATGGCGGTGCGATTTTGCTGATAGGCTCGGCCTGCCGTGGCCTCTAAGCGCTCGGCAATTTCGTGGATGAGCTGGGTTTTACGCGGCATGATCACCCGCTCGATGACGCGCTCGGTGAGCGAGTCGCTGGCAACGATCTGCTCCTGAACATTGCCCAGCAGGCGCAGCGCAATACGGTCGGAGAGCTCTTCCAGCAAAATGTCGTAATACTTGGCAAAAAACCGATAGACCGACCAGCGCGTCACATCGATCAAGCGCAGCCGATGTAACCGGTGCAGGAGCGAGATGACGCGAAACACGCGCAGCCAACGGAACCCGCTGAGCGGAATGCAGCCCAGCACGTCGTACCAGTGCACAAACGGGTAAAAGAACCAGCGGTGATAGCGCCGCTCGGCAATCGCCACGGCCCAGCCCAGCAGCACATCGGCAATAAAGAAACTGACAAAGACCAAATCAATGGCCATGAAGCGGCTGTGAATCGCCGTATCGTAAAAACGGTGAAAACCGGGCGCGATAGCGGCAATCGATTGGTTGATCGGGCCAATCAGAAACAGCGAGTCAAACAGCAGCAGGCTAAGGTTAATAATAACGGCGGCGAGGATCAGCAGATCCCAGCCGATGTGCGCATACTCAACGGCCTTGGGCAGGTGGGGATAGCGCTGCCTGATGGGCATGATGACTCCTTGTCGTCGCGGGTAGAGCAGCGCTTAGCGCTGCTGGTGATGCTGCTGGGTCAGCTCCTCTTCACGCTCTGCCTGTTTGCGTAGCTTCTTGCGCAGCGCGGCTTTTTCGAAGCGCAGCTTCTGCAGCGGGGTCTCCAGCGGCAGGGGTGGCACCCGGGCGGGTTTGCCGTCGGCGTCCACGGCCACCATGGTGAGGTAACAGCTATTGGTATGGCGAATCAGCTTCTGGCGAATATCCTCGGCCACTACCTTGATGCCAATTTCCATGGAGGAGCGGCCGACATGGTTGACGCTGGCAAGAAAGGTGACCAGCTCTCCCACGTGAATCGGCTGTTTAAACAATACCTGATCCACCGATAGCGTGACCACGTAGTGGCCGGAGTAGCGGCTGGCACAGGCGTAGGCCACTTCATCGAGCTTTTTAAGGATAGCACCCCCGTGGACTTTACCGCTGAAGTTGGCCATATCCGGCGTCATCAACACGGTCATGGAGAGCTCATGCTGGCCGGGGAGTGCGCTGTGTTCGGAGGAAGTGTCGGACATAAACGTCACCTTAAAAGCGAAAAATGCCCGCCCCTCAGCTAGACATAGCAAGGGCGGGCGTAGATGTAATGCTTAGAGGCTTAGAACCAAACCAAGCCTACAGAAATAATGATACCGGTGATGAACAGTTGAATGAGACAGAAACCCATAATGTCCTTGGCTTTTAAACCTGCAATCGCCAGCACTGGCAGTGCCCAGAACGGCTGCAGCAGGTTGGTCCAGGCATCACCCCAGGCCACCGCCATGGCCACGCGGGCAATGTCGGCCCCCAGCGCTTCTGCGGCAGGCAGCATGACCGGCGCTTGTACCGCCCACTGACCACCGCCGGAAGGCACGAACAGGTTCACGATACCGGCGCTAATGAACGACCAGAACGGCAGCGAGTTCGCGGTTGCAAACGAGACCAGCCATTCGGACATGCTCTGTGCAAGGCCCGACTGCACCATGATCGCCATGATGCCCGCATAAAAGGGGAACTGAATCACGATACCCGCGCCGCCTTTAATGGCCTCGTTCAGGCTAGTGAGCAGGTTGCGGGGCGTGCGGTGCAGCACGATCGCCAGGAACAGGAACATGAAATTCACCACGTTCAGGTTCAGGCCGCCGCCGCGCAGAATGAAGTGGTCGAGCAGGAACAGTAGGCCCGGCACGCCCACCAGCAGCGCCAGCGGCATGCTGTTTTCGAGCTTTTCGGCAGGTCGCGTGATACGGCCTACGGGCTCTGGCTCGTCGTCGAGCAGTTTGGGGTCGACGTAGACGCTGTCTTTCTCATCGGGCAGCATCATACGGTTGACCAGCGGTACGGCGATGAATAGGCAGATGACGATAGCCAGGTTGAAGAAGGCGAAAATAGTCGAGCCAGTGCCAATGACGCCGATCTGGTCCGCAGAGAAGTGGCCTTCGGTGGCAATCGTCAGCGGCACCGAACCGGCCAAACCGCCGTGCCACACCACGAAGCCCGAGTAGGCGCTGGCCACCAGCAGGCGGTAATCAACCTTGATCACACGCGCCAGCTCTTTGGCGAACAGCGCGCCGACCACCAGGCCAAAGCCCCAGTTGATCCAGCTAGCCGCCAGTGACACCAGCGTGACGAGAATGATCGCGCCGCCGGGTGATTTCGCGGTACCGGCAATTTTTTGCAGAATGCGTTTTACCGGTGGCGAGCTTGCCAGCATAAAGCCGGTGACCAGCACGAGCAGCATTTGCATCGAGAAGGTCAGCAAGCCCCAGAAGCCGTCACCCCACATACGCAGCACGGCCAAGGGCGTTTGACGCTCTACCGCAATGGCGGCGACGGCGGCAATGAGGGTTAGCAAGAGGACGAAGATATACGGGTCTGGCAAATAACGCTCGACCAGCTTAACCGCTGGTTTTGATATGAGTTTTAGCATGGAGTGCTCACTTTATTCGTTATTAGGAAGTGCGCGGCTAATATACGGCGGTGCGGCACAATTTTCATCCCTCAACGGCCAATGCGCAGGGCGCTTAGCATTGTCGCATCACACTACGGTAGCGCAGTTAGCTAGCCCTGCCCGTTGTGGCGTTCAACGCTGCTGATCAAAGGTGAGACACGCGGGGGGACGCACGCCAGCGGGTCAGCCGGTAGTAGCGGTAGTAACCAATGAGCACGGCCGAGCGAGTCAGGGTGAAGAGCGTAAACGCCAGCCAGAGGCCGTGATTGCCCAGTCCCTGGCAGAACCACCAAGTAGGTAGGTAAACGGCGAGGCCTGCAAAAATGCTGTTGCGCATTTCCCTCACCGCCGTAGTGCCGATAAACACGCCGTCGAATAGATAGCTCCACACGGCGATGAGCGGCATGACCACCATCCACGGTAGATAGATGGCAGCGGTGGCGCGTACGTCATCGAGTCCGGTGAGCAGGGCAATGAGCTGGTTACCCCCCACTGCAAACAGCAGTGCCGCCGCAGCGGAGGTCCAGAACGAGAAGTGAGCCGTGGCGCGCACCGTAGCGGCAAACTCCCGCCAGTCGCGGCGGCCGTAAGCGCGCCCTACTAGCGATTCTGCGGCGTGGGCAAAGCCATCCAAGGCGTAGCTGGTGAGCATGATGAACTGCAGCAGCACGGCATTGGCGGCAAGCACGGTATCGCCCTGGCGGGCACCTTGCGCCGTAAAAAATGCCATGGCAAACAGCAGCCCCAGGGTACGCACGAACAGGTTGGCGTTGACGTTGAACAGTGCCGAGTACGCCTTCAGTGCCAGCAGCCGCTGGCGCTGAAAGCGGCCTTCCAAATGCCCCAGCTGGCGCAGCACCAAATAGCCGCCAAACGCCAGCGCGCTGTAGTCCGCAAACACGCTGGCCAGCGCGACGCCGTTGCTGGTCATCCCTAGACCGACGACGAACCACAGATCGAGCAGGATGTTCACGCTGTTGGTCAGCAGCAGAATCATCAGCGTGACGCGGGAGTTCTGCTGCCCTAAGAACCACCCCAGAATGGCGTAGTTGGCCAGTACGGCAGGGGCAGACCAGAGGCGAATCTCGGCATACTCGCGGGCCAGCGGCGTGGCCTCGGCGCTGCCATCCAGTAACCACAGGCCAAGAGAGATCAGCGGCGAGCCAAACACGATCAATAGGGTGCCGATGACGAGCGCCATGATGAGCGACTGGCCGAGCAGGTTGCGAACGTCGCTCGACGCCTCACGCCCAATGGCCTGGGCCACCAGCCCGGTGGTGCCCATGCGCAAAAAGCCAAAGCCCCAATAAAGGAAGCTGAATAGGGTGGCACCGAGGGTAACGCCGGCTAAATAGCGGGAATCGGGCAAGTGCCCGACCACGGCCGTGTCCACCAGCCCCAGCAGGGGCACGGTGATGTTGGAGAGTATGATGGGCCAAGCGAGGGTCCAAATACGCATTCAGAGTGACCTTCGCTTATACAGATGTTCAGGCGCATCTTGAGTGGGCGAGTTAAGCGGCAGTAATGATGCGGTACTTCTCCATCAACTGCTCTTGGGTCTCGGGGCGCTCTGGGTCGAGGGGAATACAGTCCACCGGGCACACCTGCTGGCACTGAGGCTCGTCGAAGTGGCCGACACACTCGGTGCACAAATTGGGGTTGATCACGTAAATCTCCTCACCGGGAGAGATCGCGTCATTGGGGCATTCCGGTTCGCAGACGTCGCAGTTAATGCATTCGTCGGTGATCATCAGGGCCATGGGCATACCTCACGAATGGCGTATCACTCGGGCAATCAGATACCCGAGTGTTTTACTCAACAATATCGATAGCTAGGTAGTGTAGTGCTTACGCAGCGCCTCTGCGACCTGCGGATGCACCAGCGGCGAAATATCGCCGCCCAGCTTGGCGATTTCCCGCACGATGGTCGAGGAGATATAAGAGTTTTCCACCGCCGGGGTGAGAAACACGCTCTCGAGCTCCGGGTTTTGAGCACGATTCATGTTGGCCAGCTGCAGCTCGTACTCGAAATCGGAGACCGCACGCAGGCCGCGCAGAATGATGGTTGCGCCCTGCTCGTGCATCATGGTAGTGAGCAGCGTCGAGAAACCAATGACGCTGACATTGGGCAGCGATGCGCACACCGACTCCGCCAGCGCAATGCGCGTCTCTAAATCCAGGCTGGGGCGTTTGCCAGGGCTGGCCGCCACGGCAATCACCACTTTGTCGAACATGCGCGCGCCGCGCTCGATCAGGTCGTAATGACCGTTGGTGATCGGATCGAACGTCCCTGGGTAGACGGCGATATTCTCGCGGCGGGTGGTCATGTCGGCGTCTCCTCGTCTAGCGAACCAAACGGATTGTCGGCGGCCAGCGACACCGCCTGATCGTAGCCGGGAATGTGGATGCGGTCTGCGTGTATCTCAAGCTCTGGGCCTTCCAGCACCGCTTCGCCAAACTGATAGCGAGGTGCATAGTGTCCCCGGTCGGCGTCGGCGAGATAAGCCGCGGCGTTGGCGCGGACGGTTTCGCGGCGGCCTTTCCAGGCATCGATGGCCGCACGGCCGTGGCGCTTGACCAGCAGGCGCTCGGTGACGTCGGGCGAGAGCACGACACCCGTGGCGTTATTGCCGCCAAAGCCTTTGGCGTTGATAAAGGCGGCGTCGGCAGTAAACGCTTGCGGCGTCGTGAAAAAGCGTAGCCGCTCGGCATACACGTCATCGGCCACCGCATCCAACGTCGGGATGCCCGGCAGCAAGCCGTGGGCAAAGCTGCCCAGGGCGCTGGCCATCTGGTCGCCCGCCGCAGAGCCTTGCGAGTGGCCGATGAACGCTTTGATCGCCACCACCGGCCACTGCTCGATGCCGTTCGCACGGGCGATTTCATCGAACACGTGGGATTCGGTGGTGCGGTTTTTCGGCGTGCTGGTGCCGTGGGCATGAAGGAAAGTGCGCTCTTTCAGCGCGGTCTCCCCCAGCATGTCTTTGACCAGCGCGGCCGCTTTGCCCAGAGTGATGTAGTTGCCGATGCCGGGCGCAGAGATAGAGCGCTTGTAGCCGTCAGCGTTGACGAAGACCTCGGGCACCGCGCCCAGAATGTCGGCGCCTAGCGTGAGGGCGAGGCTGTCGTCCATCAGCAGCAGGAACTGGCTCGCTTCGGCCATGGTGAACCCGCAATTGCGGGCAAACGGGCGGCAGGCGCGCTGGTAATCAGCATCGGTGAGCAGCTCCAAGGCATCCAGCGCTTTCAGGCTGGCGTCATCGGCCAGCGCGCCCATGGCGCGGAAACCTTCGATGATCTCCGGCGTGATTGGCGCATCGGCCGTGCCCACCATGACCACTCGGCGGCGGCCAGCGCGGATATCCTCGATGCCCAGACGCAGGTTGTAGAGGAAGCTCGCGCACGCACCCAGCGCTGCACCGGTGCCGCCTACGCTGCCGAGGACATAGGCATTGAGAAAGTCTGCGGGCATTTGCCCATAGCCCAGCGGCATCTGCTTGGAGGTGGCGCGCTGGCCGGTCACCAAGCTTTTCAATAAGCCGCCCCAGCCCTGGTCATCGAGCTGGCCAATCGAGTTGCCCGCGTACACAGCGATATGGTCGGGGTTGAGCTGCTGGCGCAGGGTTTCCCAAGAGAGGCCGCTGGCACCCAGGCAGTCGCTGGCACCGAAGACCGCCATCGAGAGTCCGCGCGGATGGTGGACGCTGCGGTACAGGCTGGCGGGATCGAAGCCGCTGGGCAGCTGGGCCGCGGCCCGGACCTTGGGTTCCTGTGCATCAGGCAGCAGCACGTCGAAAGCACCGGCAGGAAGGGTGACTTCGACCTGCCGCGCGTCGATCTCACGCACCTGCCACCCGTCGGGTAGCTGTTCCGGCAGTTGGCGGCGGCGCAGCGTCACGCGCAGCGGCTCGGCCAGGGCCAAGTCGGCTCGTCGGTTCGCGGGTAGGCCGGGGGCGAGAAAGCGCGGGTCTTCGTTGCGGCGAATCAGCGTGTGGTTAAGCACCTGATCACGCAGCCGTTGGGCCGGGGCGTCGATGGGCTGCCCTGCGCTGTCGTGCCATCCGTTGTCGGAGTGCTCGGCAAGGCGCATGAGTGCCGCTAAGCCTTCCAGGGTTTGGCGCTGCTGGTCGGCGGGTAGAGCATCAAGCACGGTGCGGCGGAAGGCCTGATGGCCCGAGGTTCTGCCGGCGGGATTGATGCCGCCCATGCCGACAATCACCGGTAAGTGTGACAAGCCGGGTTCCTCGTGGTGCGGTGGTTTTTAATAACAGTTATTGTCGGACCAGGCCGAAAACGGTGACCGATCCGAGCTTAATAGTGAGCTGAACAAATAGCTCGGGCGTGATCATAGCACCGGGCGTACAACGGCGTCATGCCGAGCGCGCGGGAGACTGATAGAATCACGCTTTTTTTAACCCAGGGGATGGCATGCAGCACACTTCACGGCCAGTGACGTCCAATCAACCCGGTCCGCATCACGATGTGGCGCGTCGAGTTGCGCGCGCCCTCGCGCATCCGCTGCGCAAACCCATTGCCGACCACACGCGTCGTGCGTTCGAGCAGGCCGATGCGTGGCGGCAACAGCACACGGCGCCCTTGATTCTCGACGCTGGCTGCGGGGTCGGGTTATCGACCCGGCGACTCGCCATACAGTTCCCAGAACATCGTGTGATCGGCGTTGATCGCAGCGAAGATCGGCTGGGACGCGAGCACGGCGAGCCGCCGGACAATGCGCTGCTGGTGCGCGCCGATTTGGTCGATTTTTGGCGTCTGGCCCTGGAAGCCGGCTGGGCGCCCGAGCGTCACTATTTGCTGTACCCCAACCCGTATCCCAAGTCGGCCCACTTGAAAATGCGCTGGCATGGCCATCCGGTTTTCCCCACACTGTTAGCTTTGGGCGGGCGGCTGGAGCTGCGCTCGAACTGGCAGCTCTATGTGGAAGAGTTTGCCCAGGCCGTCGAAGTCGTCACCGGTCAGACGGCCAGCGTCACTTCGCTGCAACCTAACGGTGATTATCTCACCCCGTTTGAAGCCAAATATGACCAAAGTGGCCAAACGCTCTGGCGTTTGTGCATCGACTTGGAGCGCCCATGACGTTTGTGTATCTGATTCTAGCGATTGTGGCGGAAGTGATCGCCACCAGTGCGCTAAAAGCCTCGGCGGGGTTTACCCGGCCGCTGCCAAGTCTCTTGGTGGTGGGGGGCTATGCCGTTGCGTTCTATTTATTGAGCCTGGTGCTGCGCACCCTGCCGGTAGGGGTGACCTACGCCATTTGGGCAGGGTTGGGTATCGTGCTGGTCACGCTGGTAGGCATCGTGGTGTTTGGCGAAAAGCCCGACCTGCCCGCCGTGCTGGGCATTACCCTGATCGTGACGGGCGTGGTGACGCTACAGGTCTTTTCCAAAATGAATGTGCATTGAGGTAGCTCAACGTGACGTGTTTACTCCATTTTTCCGCACGCTGGCTGCGTAACGGTGTCGTCGCAGGGCTCACGACCGCGGCACTCTGCGCCAGTTCTGCGCTTTGGGCCGACTTCACCCGATTGAGCCAGCTCGAGGCAAAAGGGTTTTCGATCAGTGCCGAAGCGCGCCTTCTGGATGCCGATAGCGGCAGCAACCCGTTGCTGGGCAGCCTGAACCCTGAGCGTCAGCTCTCGCCCGCCTCGGTCACCAAAGCGTACATGTCGGCGGCCTTGCTGAATCGCTTTGGCCCCCAGCACCGCTTCACTAGCCAACTCGTTAGTACCGGCGCGGTGCAGGATGGCGTGCTGAGGGGCGATCTCGTGTTCGAAGGTGGCGGTGACCCAGGTCTGACCACCGAAGATCTATGGCGGCTCGTTCAACGCTTGCGGCTGGCGGGCGTTGACCGCGTTGACGGCGCGCTGGTGGTTAGCCAGTGGCGCTTCGGGCCGGTGGAGTGCATCACCACGGACCGCTGCAATGCCCGCACCCGGGTGACCAATGCCTACAGCGCGCCGCTCACCTCGGCAGGCGTCAACTTTGGCACTTGGTGTGTCAATGTCGCGCCGGCCGCCCAGCCAGGGGCACCTGCCCGGGTAGGCCTGTGCGACAGCCAAGACCCGCTGATCGTGATCGATAATCAGGTCGTCACGCGTCCGGCCAATAGCGGTACCGAGATCAGCGCAGAGCGGCTAACCGACGAGCGCGGTGATGTCATGCGATTGACGGGGCAGATTTCTACCAACGCAGTGGCGCGGGATGTCTACCGTGGTGCGGGGGATGCCGCAGAGAAGACGGCTCAGGTACTGCTCAGCATGCTCAACCAGTCGGGCGTCAGCGTTCGTGATCCGTGGCGCGTCAGCGCCAGCCAGCCGCCGAGCAACGCCCAGCGCCTGGCCGCCGTGGATAGCCAGCCGCTACAAGAGCTGCTGTTGCGCACCATGAACTACTCCAACAACTACATGGCCGACGTGCTGGCGCTGAACTTGGTGGAAACGCCCCAGGCGCAGCTGCGTCAGGCAGGGCAGGCCATCGAAACCTACGTCCAGCGCCTGCCTGGGCATGGCCCGATCACGCTACACAGCGGCAGTGGACTCACCACCGATAACCGCACCTCGGCCCACGGTGTCAACGTCATGTTGGAGGACATGTTCCGTCAAAGCGCGCTGTTCCCCAGTTTCGTAGCCTCTTTTCAATCGCCCGCCAATGGGGTGATGCGCTTTATTCGTCGCGGTTCATCCACGTTCCAACATAACGTCATGCTGAAAACCGGCACGCTCAACCAGCCGTTTGCCGTGCGCGCTGCGGCAGGCTATTTCCGTACGGCCCAAGGGCGCTGGGGCGTGTTCAGCGTGCTGGTGAACGGGAGCGGCAGCACACCTTATCTCAGCTGGCCCGAGGTGCTCGACCCGCTGTCGTTAGATCTAGATGCAATGATATTGGCCAATTAATGAAACGCTTAGCTGAGGCACAACGGGCATGAAGCCAAGTCACACGGGGTTAACCCATTTACTGCACTCCACACGCTACTCCTGGAAGGGGCTAAAAGCGGCGTTTCGCAACGAATCTGCCTTTCGCCAGGAGCTGGCGATTACCGCCGTGCTGCTGCCGTTCGCCTGGTGGATCGGCGAAGGCCCAGTAAGCTGGCTGCTGCTGGTTGGCAGCCTGTTTTTAGTGCTGATCGTCGAACTACTAAACAGTGCGATTGAAAACGTGGTCGACCGTATTGGCACCGAACACCACGAGCTATCTGGGCGTGCTAAGGACATTGGCTCGGCGGCGGTGATGCTGTCGCTGATGATGGCGGGCCTGACCTGGGGGCTGTTAGGCTGGGAAAAATGGATGGGCTAATCGGCCCAGAATGTCGTTAATAATCATAACAACCGCTTGGCAAAGAGGTGCTCATGCATACCCACGATGCGTTATTTCCCACGGCCACGCTTCCTAAAGCACTCGCACCTGCCGCCGCTGGGGCACACCAACGCCTGAGCGAGGCGTTGAGCCAAGCGGACAACATCGCCTCGATGACCAAGCAGCCGCTACCCTCCAGCAGTTGGGAGTCGCTCTCTCCTGCCCGCCGGGAAGCGCTCGCCCGAGTGGTGACGATTTCCACCTTTGCTCTCGATACGCTGGCGCGCTTTCCCCTCTGGCTGGCCGAGCTGGACGCTGCCGAAGAGTTGGATAGCGCCCCCAGTAAGGAAGCGCTGACTCAGTGGTTGGATGATGCCCTGGAGAGCGCCGAGGACGAAGACGCGTTGCACCGTATCCTGCGCCGTTTTCGCCGCGCGCGTATGCTGGGCATTATTTGGCGCGATCTTAATCGCCCCGACGGTGCCACCATGTGGGACACCGCTCGGTCGGTCTCTTGGCTGGCGGAAGTGTGCACCGACGCGGCGCTTGGCTGGCTGGAGCGTTTTTATGCCCCCCGCTGGGGCACGCCTGCGGCCCGACGACAGGGTGAGTCTCAACGGCTGGTGGTGCTGGGAATGGGTAAGTTGGGCGCCGGGGAGCTCAACCTCTCCTCGGACATCGATTTGATTTTTGCCTTCCCTGAAAAGGGCGAGACCGAAGGTGGCCGTAAGCCACTCGAGCATCAAGAGTACTTCACCAAGCTTGGTCAGCGTTTGATCGCTGCCCTGGATGCCATGACGGCGGATGGCTTCGTGTTCCGCGTGGATATGCGCCTGCGCCCGCTGGGCGACGGTGGCCCACTGGTGGGCAGCTTCTCGATGCTCTCCAGCTACTATCAAGACCAAGGCCGAGAGTGGGAGCGCTACGCAATGCTCAAAGCGCGGCCCATTGCTGGGGACCTCGACGCCGGGCATGAGTTGCTGGCGAGCCTGCGGCCGTTCGTGTATCGCCGCTACCTGGATTTCGGGGCCATCGAATCGCTGCGCGAGCTGAAGGCAATGATCAACCGGGAAGTGAAGCGCAAAGGCATGCAGAGCAATATCAAGCTGGGGCCGGGAGGCATTCGCGAGGTGGAGTTCGTGGTGCAGGCGTTTCAGCTGATTCGCGGCGGCCGTGATACCGAGCTGCAGGTCACCTCGCTGCAAACAGCGCTCAAGCGCTTACCCGACCTTGGGCTGCTGCCCCCAGCCGTGGTAGACGAGCTGCTGCCGGATTACGCCTTCCTGCGCGATCTGGAGCACGCCCTTCAGGCGCTGGAAGATCGCCAAACGCAGATGCTGCCCAACGACGATGAGGACCGCGAGCGCGTCGCTTTCGCCATGGGGCACGAGGATTGGCCCGGACTTATCGCCCAACTCGATGAGGTCCGCGAGCGGGTGCGCCAGCACTTCGACGCGGTGATCGCGGACCCTGAAGAAGAGGCCGATGAAGAGCAAAGCGACGCCAGCCTCCACCAGTGGCGGCTTTTGTGGCGCGGTGAGCTTGAAGAGGATGAGGCTCAGGCCCTTCTCAGCGAAGCGGGCTTTAACGAATCGGAAAAAGCGCTCAAGCGCGTGCAGAGCCTCTCCAGCTCCCGGGCCGTGCAAAGCATGCAGCGCATTGGCTTTGAGCGTTTGGATGCGCTCATGCCGCTCCTGCTGAGTGCCGTTGCCGAGAGCGAGACCCCAGACACCGCGCTGACGCGGGTGCAGCCGCTGATCGAGGCCGTGTTGCGCCGTACCGCTTACCTGGCGCTGCTACGGGAAAACCCTCAGGCGCTGGAGCATCTTATGCGACTCTGCTCGGCGAGCCCTTGGATTGCCGAGCAGCTAGCACGCTACCCGATCCTGCTGGACGAGCTATTGACCCCCGATACGCTCTACACGCCCGCAGACAAGGCGCGTTTGGCCGATGAGCTGCGCCAAACGCTCAACCGCATACCCGAAGAGGACGAGGAAGCACAGCTAGAGGCGCTGCGGGTTTTCAAGCACGCCCAGATGCTCCACGTGGCGGCCTCCGATATTGCCGGTACGCGCCACCTGATGAAAGTAAGCGATTACTTAACCTACATCGCCGAAGTGATCTTGGATGCGGTGCTGGCCATGGCGTGGAAACACGTGACGCGCAAGCACGGCGCTCCCGCCGGGTGTCATCACCAAGAGCCGGCGTTCTTGGTGATTGGTTACGGCAAGCTGGGCGGCATCGAGTTGGGCTATGGCTCCGATCTGGATCTGGTGTTCCTGCACGATAACGACGGCAAAGGCAGTACCGACGGTCCGCGTCCTCTGGATACTCCGGTGTTTTTCACCCGCCTAGGCCAGCGCATCATCCACCTGCTCACCGCCGTAACCCCCGCAGGCAGCCTGTACGAAGTGGACATGCGCCTGCGACCCTCAGGAAATGCGGGGCTGCTGGTTACTTCCCTCGATGCCTTCGCCGACTACCAGCACCAAAACGCCTGGACCTGGGAGCATCAGGCGCTGGTGCGCGCGCGCGTGGTGGCAGGCAACGAGTCGCTGGCCAAAAAGTTCGATGCCCTGCGTGGCGAGATTTTACGCCGTCAGCGTGACCCAGCATCGCTGCGTGACGACGTGGTCAGCATGCGCCACAAAATGCGTGACCACCTGGGTACCAAAGGACAGGTGGAGAGTGGCCCCGACGCGACCTTTAACTTGAAACACGACGCCGGTGGCATGGTGGATATCGAGTTTCTGTGTCAGTACGCCGTGCTGGCGCTCTCACACCAAACGCCAGCGCTGATCACCTATAGCGACAATATTCGCATTCTGGAGACCCTGGCGGAGAGTGGGCACATCACCCAGGAGGAGGCCGAGCAACTTCGCGACGCGTATTTGGCCTACCGCATCCGAACGCATCGCGCGGCGTTGACGGGAGACAAGGCGTTGGGGCAAGTCAGCGAGTTTGCAGAACATCGTCAGGTGGTGACCACGTTGTGGCAGCGTTTTCTGGAGCCCTGATTGGCGCGCCAGGCATTTTTCAGTAGCATCGGTAAAAAGCTAGCCTGATAACGACCTCCCCAGGGCGGCGACTCCAATAAGAACAAGGACGAACCTATGTGCACTCACCCGTCTGCACGGCCTCAGAATGAGGCGTCTTACCAATGATCGGTCACATTCTAGCCACGTTGCTGCCGGTATTTTTGATTGCCGGCAGCGGTGCCGCCTATGGACGTTTCCGCACGCCCGATATACGCAGTCTGAACACCCTCAATATGGAGCTGTTCGTTCCTCTGCTGGTATTTGCGGTACTGGCCGACCGCCAAGCGCCGCTGGCGGAGTACGCGTGGCTCGCCAGCGCGGCCGCGCTGGTGGTGCTGGGGTCAGGGGTCGTGCTATGGCCCGTGGTGAAGTGGCTGGGGTTGGACAAAAAGGTCTTCTTGCCACCGATGATGTTCAATAACTCCGGCAACATGGGGGTGCCGCTGCTGGTGCTGGCCTTTGGGCCGGAAGCGCTGCCAGCGGCGGTGGTGGTCTTCATCGTGGAGATGCTGCTGCACTTTTCGGTGGGGCTTTACATGCTCGACCCGCGCACGTCGCTGTGGAGAATGTTGAAGATGCCTATCGTCGCGGCCAGTGTGGCGGGGCTTTTGGTCAATGTTGGGGGCGTGCCGCTGCCGGGCTGGCTGCTGGAAGCCATGCATATGCTGGGGGGCGTGTGTATTCCGCTCATGCTGTTTGCCCTGGGCGTGCGCCTGCTGGAGATCGACTTTAGTGATTGGCGAACGGGCTTGTTGGGAGCCGTGCTTTGCCCACTCTCCGGGCTCATCGTGGCGCTCCCGCTCATGTGGCTGATGCCGCTGACGCCGCTGCAGACGGCCACGCTGCTCGTGTTTGCCGCACTGCCGCCAGCCGTATTGAATTACTTGGTGGCGGAGCAGTACCAGCTGGCACCGCACAAGGTGGCGTCGCTGGTGTTGATTGGCAACTTAGGCAGCTTGATCGTCATGCCGCTAACGTTGGCCGCGGCATTTGCCTGGATCCAGCCGCCCCCGTAGCGGCAGCTGGCGGTGTTGGGGGCCTAACGACACACTAGTAGCGAGATGAGCGGCGAGGCTCCTCTTTGACTTCGTAGCTCCCTTCGAGCGCATCCTGCTGCCCGGTGGGCCGTTCACTTGCATAGCCGCCGCCAATGTCTTGCGCCTGATCGGCGCGCATCTGCTCCATGCGTTTTTTCATCTTGTGGCGAACAAACGGCATCATCGCCCAGCCAACGAGTAGGAAAAACAGGCCAAGTACGACGCCAACGATCATCAGCGCGCCAAACGCAAGCCACGTCAGCAGCAGTTTGAGACTGCCCATGAGACCGTTGGGCTGTGTCTGAGCAGCGCGGGCGCGCCACTGGTGGGCAGCCTGCCAAGCGGCATTACGTTGTTCGCGATTCATCTGTGGCATGAAAGCCTCCATCGTTCGTTTGCTTCCTTTGGAACCTCGCACCACGAGCAAGTTCACTGTTTCTTCGGTCTTCTATTCAAAGGGCCGTCATAAGAATCAATTAGGATTGACTAATTTGCTGACTTAATGACTTAACATGCGATCGTTAGCATTGAATGTTAAGGTTTAAACGAGTGCACTAACATTATGCGTCATGTTGTTATGAGCTAATGTTTTATGAGCTGCTATCGATGAGCGTTAATAAGCGATGACTTTTATGAACGTATGTTGTTCATTAACCAGGGTGGTGCTATGACAAACCATGGAGGTAAGTCGGTGTTTATCGCATCGGCTGTGATTATTTTCGGTTTAGTGGTGGTGGGGGCCTCTTTTCCAGAAGCGTTTGGTAACGCAGCGGAGTCGGCGCTGACATCCATCACCGAACTGTTTGGCTGGTTTTATCTTTTTTCAGTGTTTGGCTTTGTCGTTTTTCTGATTGGCCTGGCACTGAGTAAATACGGCAAAGTGCGCCTGGGCCCACAGGACAGTACGCCGAGCTACGGATTTTTCTCCTGGATCAGCATGCTGCTGGCGGCAGGTTTTGGGGTAGGCTTGGTGTTTTACGGCATGGCGGAACCCATGACGCACTACCTCAATCCGCCTTACGGAGATGTGCCCGGCGAGAGCGAAGCGGCTGCTCGCTACGCCATCCAGTACAGCTACTTCAACTGGGGGATTCACCAGTGGGCAGCGTTCTCTGTCGTCGGGCTGATCATTGCGTACTTTCAATTCCGTAAAGGGCAGGCGGGGCTGGTGTCGTCAGTGTTGTCGTCGGTCACGGCCAAGCATCCTCGTATTCGCCCTTATGCGTCTTGGTTGGATGTCTTTGCCGTGGTGGCCACCGTCATGGGAGTGGCGACGTCGCTGGGGCTTGGCGTCTTACAAATGAACGGCGGTCTCAACGCGGTCTTTGGCCTGCCGGAGAACGGGTTTTGGCAATTCGTCATTCTCTTCGTGATGTTTTGTGCGTACATGGCGTCGACCTGGTCAGGACTCGATAAAGGCATTAAACGGCTCTCCAACCTGAACATGGCGCTGTGTATTGGCCTGATGCTTTACGTACTGTTCACTGGCCCGACCATTGCCATTCTTGAGACCATCACGCTCGGGATCGGTGACTATCTTCAGAACTTCATTGGCATGAGCCTGCGAATTTCGCCCTACAGCGACAATCAGTGGGCCAGTAGCTGGACCATCTTCTATTGGGCATGGGTCATTGCTTGGTCGCCTTTCGTTGGCACCTTCGTTGCGCGGGTTTCCCGTGGCCGTACCATCAAAGAGTACGTCTTCGGGGTGCTGTTCGTGCCGCCGCTCTTGGCGTGCCTGTGGATCGGCGTATTTGGCGGTGCCGCACTCAACCTGGAGATGAGCGGTGCCGATGTTGGCTTGGCGGCCGCGACCGAGGCCAACATCACCGTTGCCCTGTTCGAGATGTTCGATCTCATGCCGTTCTCCGGGGTGCTGTCCGTCGTGGCCATGCTGCTGATTTTCATCTTCTTGGTGACGTCAGCCGACTCCGCTTCGTATATTGTGGCGCAGATGACCGACAACGGCTCCATCAATCCGCCGCTCTATAAGCGGGTAGTGTGGGGGGTACTTATTGCGGCGATCTGTCTGACGCTCATCGTGGCTGGGGGGCTGTCTGGATTGCAGTCGGCCGCCGTGCTCTCAGCGCTACCGTTTACCTTCATTCTGTATATGATGGTCATCGTGCTGGTGCGCGAACTGCGCGCAGACCGCAAAGCCATGCTGACCCAGCTCTACCGTCGCCACGGTGAAACCCCGGTAGGGGCCGATGCGTTCGAAGCCGAGCAGCTTGGTGAAGAGGAGCGGCTGCGCCGTGCGCCCAGCGTGGTCAACCGGCGCATCAATAGTTAAACAACGGCTTCAATAGAGGAAGCACCCATGGAAACAGCGTGCTAATGGCTCGACAGGGACGTCACGGGGCAACGCGAAGGCAGCCCAAAGGGGTTGCCTTCGACCGCTGGCTAGATCGCATCGTCACCATCGCGGTGGTCACTGCCATGGTAGTAGGGATCTCAGCGGTGATTGCCCACTGGCTGTTGTGACGACGTGCCCATGGAGAGCAAAAAAACGCCCGGCTACGCCGGGCGTTCGTGTATCTCGACACGGTTACGCCCGCGCCGTTTGGCCAGATAGAGCTGCTGGTCGGCAAGACCGAGCAGGTCGTCGGTGCTGAGCGGCTGCTCGGGCGTCATGGTGGCCACGCCCATGCTGGCCGTCAGGTGGGAGTGGGTGCTGGAGTAGGCGTGAGGAATGGCAAGAGAGAGAACCGCCTGGCGCAGACAGTTGGCGACGCACTTTGCCTCGCCGCTGGCTTTGCCAGGCAGCACACAAATGAACTCTTCACCGCCGTAGCGTGCCAGCAGGTCGCGGCTGGGGTCGATGCATTGGTTCAGCGCCGTTGCCACCGCCCGCAACGTATCGTCGCCCATGGCGTGGCCGTAGTGGTCGTTAAACTCTTTGAAATTGTCGATATCGATGAAGATCACCGAGAGCGGCCGTTTGGCGCGATGTGCCCACTGCCACTGCTGAGCAATGAACATATCGAAGTGGCGACGGTTGGCCACCCCCGTCAATCCGTCGTACTGGGAGAGCTGGTGAAGATGGTCGCGCTGCTCCAGCCCTGACTGAAAGGCATTGAGTAGGTGGTCCAAGCTCTCGACCAAATGGCCCAACTCGTCGTCATGGTGGCCTTTCAGCGTGGGTTTGGGCCACTGGCCTGGGCGCGCCGGGTCGGTTTGGGTGATGGCGGCATGTACCTTCAACAGCGGGCGCGTGATGAAAATATGAAATAGCGCAATGACCAAGCTGCTCAGTAAAAAGGCTTCCAGCACGCTCCTACCGACGACGGTGTAGCCCCGCGCTAAAAATTCCTGGGTGAGGTAGGTGGCATCCAGGGTCAACGAGATATGGCCGACCGTCGCTTCGGGCATGTCGCTGCCCATGTAGTAGCGCAGCGGCATCTCATGGTCGACGATATCGCCAAACAGCCGCTGGCCGAGCCAGCTGGTGGTCGTGGGTTGAGAGGGGTAGAACTCCGCCAGCGCCCGGCCAAAATCGTCGCGAATCGCCACTTGAGCGATGTCGCTATTGCTGAACAAGCCAAAGGCGATTTGATGCGCTAAATCGGGATTGAGCTGAAAGGCTGCCTCGGCCGCCGCGCCATTGACGATGGCCAGTTGTTGCAGGGTGCGCTTTTGCACGTCTTCGCGCATGCTGCTGGCGTGCCCAAGCAGCTCGATGCTTCCAGATACCAAACTGATCATTATAGCGATCATCAGCGTCAGCAGTGCCTGCTTGAGCGTCAAGCGACCGCTGGCGAGAGAGGGCTTGGCGACACTCAAGGCAGAGGCTCCATACGGGGGGTGGGAGGTGTGTCTAAGTGGCGCTGCAGTTGCTCGATCACGCTGCGCTCGACGCTAGGGTGGCAGGCGAGGTAGAGCGGCGCGTAATAGAAGGTGAACAAGTGTTCGATGGCGATGTTTGCTTCTTCTGCCAGCTGTTCAGCGGTGGCCCGTCCGGTGACGATGACATCCACGAGCCCGGCGCCCAGCCGAGCCATGTTCTCCCGTTCGGTGGGCGCGCGCAGCACGTCGACCCCTTGGCTGGCGACGTAATCTCCAACGGCATCTTCGCGAAAGCTGCCGACGCGCCACTCGTGTAAGTGGGTAAGCGCGGCTAGGTCCAGTTGACGCTCCACCAAGCCGAAAGCCGACCACTCGTTGATCACCAGCGGCCCTACCCAATGAAATAGCGGTTCCCGGGCGGGAGTGCGGGTGGTGGAGTAGACGCAGTGATACTCCCTCAACCTTGCTTCGGTATAGGCGCGTGCCCAGGGTAGCAGGCGAAAGCGAGCCTCGATCCCGGCGCTCTCCAACGCATGGCGTAGCTGTCGGGTGGCGGTGCCATCGACCTCGCCTTGGGCATTTTGAAAATTAAACGGCGGGTACTCTTCGGTATTGATCGTGAGAAACGGGAGTTGCGCGCGGCTGGCGTGGCTCATGCCCATCAGCAGCGCGCCAAACGCAATGACCAGCCAGTAGGGCTTGGCGGGAAAGATCGATCGATTAACCATCGCTACCTGCCTGTGTGGCCAGCGAGAGCGACGTGACGCGCTCGAAGGCCTGCTGCAACTGGGCAACGAGACGCGGGTCCGTCTCAGGGTTCAGCGCAAAGTATAGGTAAGATTCGCTCAGCGTGTAGAGCGGCACCACGATCTCTGCAGGATAGCCGGCTTGTTCGGCAATCCACTGGGCGACATCGGTACTGTACGCCCACAAATCGACGCGCTCATGAAGCAACATATGCAGCGCGCTGCGATTATCCATGGCCGGTCGCACCAGCGCGTCTGGGTAGCCCGCTTCGATCAGTGCCTGGGCACCAATGTCTTCGCGAATGACCGCCACGCTCAGCCCCTGTTCGACGGCATCGTCCACCGAGGTCACGCGAATGTTCGCTCCCTGGCGTGCAAGCAGTACCACATGGTCCTGGGCAATGGGGCCTACCCAGTGAAAGCGCGACTCTCGGCTCGGCGTACGAGTGGTGGAAAACAGCACCGTATTTGGCCGCTGCAAGGCGAGTTCGTAGCCGCGTACCCAGGGGTAATAGCGTATCTCCCTCTTATCCAGGGAGGTGCCCATTTGGGCCAGCATGGCCTGAAGTAGCTCGACGGAGGTGCCCGCGATGCGGTCACCGTCTAAATAGTTGTAAGGCGGGTACTCTTCGGTGATAAACGTCAGAGATGACAGCGATGCCGTTGAGTCGTCAGCCAAAATACGGTCGGCAAACAGAGTGGCGGTGACCCCAGCACACCCTAACAGCAGCGAAAGGGTGGCGAGTAAACGCTTTTTTATAACGTTGCCATGCGCCATCTAACTGCGTCCCTGTTATTAAATGAATCTAGCAAAGTTAGAGTAACTTTGTGTGTCTGTCACCTCTAATCTGTTAACGACCTGGATAGCGGTGCGATACTGCTAACTGATACTCTTATGACTCTTTTTAAGAGAACGCTGATATGCCGTCCGCACCCGCCATGCCTAATGCCACTGCCTATGCTACCCGGCGCGAAATTTTCGGCTGGGCCATGTTTGACTTTGCTAATCAGGCCTACACGCTGCTCATTATTACCGTGGTGTTTGGCGAACTATTTACCACGGTCATCGTGGGGGATCGTAACGATGGTTATCGACTCGCCAACTTTTTGTGGAGTCTTGCCCTCGCCATTAGTTATTTGATGGTGGTGATCAGTGCGCCACTATGCGGTGCCATCATGGATTACCGTGCTGAAAAGAAACGCTTTCTGCTATTTAGCTATATGGCAACGGTGGCGACGACGGCGATGCTCTATTTTGTCGAGCCGGGTTACGTGGTGTTGGGGCTCTTGTTGATCGTGCTCTCCAACTACGCTTACTCCATGGGGGAGTCGTTTATCGCAGCCTTCTTACCCGAATTGGGGCCGCCGGATGCGCTAGGCAAAATTTCCGGCTTTGGCTGGGCGTTGGGTTATATCGGTGGTTTGGTAGCGGCTGGGTTTACCCTCGTCGTGCTGGGTGAGGCCACGGCCGAGAACTACGAGCGCATTCGCTGGGTGGGGCCGTTTGCGGCGGGCTTCTTCTTGGTGGCCGCCCTTCCCACGTTCTTATGGCTTAAAGAGCGCGGCGTGCCCAAACCCCACGGTGTCTCCTATCGTCACATTGCCCAGCAGCGGTTATGGGGCACGTTCCAAGAGCTTCGTTACTTCAAAGATTTAAGTATCTTTTTAGTCTCTCTGCTGTTCTCCATGGCGGGGGTCTACATCATTATCGCCTTTGCCTTTATTTATGGCGCGCAAGTGATCGGGTGGGATGAGAGCGTGCGCAACATCATGTTCATCATCGTACAAATCACGGCAGCGGCTGGGGCCATCGGGTTTGGCTTTCTGCAGGATAAACTCGGGGCCAAGCACACCTACCAAATGACCCTGGCTCTGTGGGTGGCCGCGATCGTGGCCATTTGGGCGACTCCCGCATTGACCGCATGGCTCAATCAGCAGTGGGTGTGGCAGTGGCAAGCACAGCACGTGTTCTTGATCGTAGGCTGTTTGGCCGGGTTGAGTTTGGGGTCCAGCCAGTCGGCGAGCCGTGCGCTGGTGGGGGTCTTCTCGCCGTTGGAAAAGTCGGCGGAATTTTTCGGTTTCTGGGGGCTGGCGAACAAACTCGCCGGGGTGCTGGGGATCGTCATGCTCGGCGTATTGCAAACGCTGATCGGCCTGCAAGCGTCTATTCTTTTATGTGTGGGGCTGTTCATAACGGCCATGCTGATTTGCGTAGGCGTCAACGAGCGCCGTGGCCGTGAGGCAGCGGTGGCCTGGAAAAGCGCCTGATGCGTCGAGGTGAGCGATGGTGACACACCGGCCACAGCGCGGCGGCATCGTGATGATGCTGCTATTTTGGGTACTGCTCATGGCAGTGGGCACTTGGTGGATTCAAGGCGGCCTGGAGCAGATGTGGCAGCCGAATGTGCACCTGATGAACACCGCCCCGGATAACGCCCCGGTGACGCTCAAGCGAAACCGAGCGGGGCATTTTGAAGCACCAGGTCGCATCAACGGAGAGCCCGTCACGTTTTTGCTGGATACCGGGGCCACCTACGTGGCGGTGCCTGCCGAGCTGGCCAAGCGTCTGGGCTTGGCGCCTGGACGGCGCGCTTGGTTCAACACGGCCAATGGTCGCGTGGAGGGCAACCTGACTCAGCTAGACGAAGTGGCGTTGGGTGGCATACGCATGCGCAATGTGCAGGGTTCCATCAGCCCCGGTATGGAGCGCGACACGGTCCTATTGGGCATGAGCTTTTTGAATCAGTTAGCCATCGAAATACGCGGGGGAGAGATGGTGCTCAAGCTGCCAGAACCTTAGCGTCCGTTTGTGTTTAGCCCACGCATGTGCTTAGCTGAAGGCTCATGGACGTTAACACGCAAGGAGAGACACATGGGTATCGAAGTCGGCGGTTTATTAGGTTTGATCTGGCTCGTCATTGTCGTATGGGCCATCGTAAAAGTCGCCAAGAGTTCGGCCGGTGGGCTGGCCAAACTGCTTTGGATTATCGCGCTGCTGGTATTTCCCCTCGTTGGGCTGATTGCTTGGTTCTTGTTTGGCCCTAAAGGGTAGCGAACGTCATGGCAGTATGCGTATAAAAAAGGCAGGCCCTAGTGGCCTGCCTTTTTTCTATATAGACCGCGGTGAACAGCGGCTAATCATCCATTGCGCCATTGGCATCGCTAGGCGGTGCCTTATAGTGCCCGGGGATCTTTAGCTTTTCTCCGTTGGGCAGGTCACGTACTTGCGTGGGTACATAGACACGTTTAATGACACTTTTGGCTTTGCCATCTCCCATAGGGATCTCCTCCTGCCAGATTGTCGACAGTTTGCCACTTCACATTAGCGCCTGATGTTTGAAGAATCAAGCTGGCGCAGGGTGCCCAGCAAGGTAAGCCCGGCGAACGTTGATCAAGGGGCAGGCGTTAGCGAGGTTTTAAGGTATCCTGGGAGCTATCACAACCTGCTTTTGCAACGGGTGAGCGGGTGATAATACAAACTGCCTAAGCGGAGTGAAGAAAAAGGATGGTAGATCACTTGGAACAGCAATTTCAAGCACTTGGGGCACAGGATTCGGTCACCCCCGACTACCCCGACCAGGACCACGTGCTGATCATCGAAGACGATCAGCGCTTGGCGGAGCTCACCCGCGACTACCTGGAGGCGAATGGCTTTCAAGTCACTTTGGAAGCGGATGGGGCCAAGGGGGTCGATCGCATTTTAACGCTGCAGCCCGATCTGGTGATCTTGGATCTCATGCTGCCGGGGGAAGATGGCTTGGCGATTTGCCGCCGCGTGCGACCCAATTTTGCGGGGCCTATCATGATGCTGACCGCCCGCACGGACGATCTCGATCAAGTGCTGGGGCTGGAAATGGGGGCAGACGACTACGTGCCCAAGCCCGTACAGCCGCGCGTGCTGTTGGCGCGTATGCGCGCGCTGCTGCGGCGTGCCGATGGCCCCGCCCCTGATGGTGAGATGCGCCTGAAGTTCGAAAACCTAGAAATCGACAACGCCACCCGTGAAGCGTGGCTCTCCGGCGAGCGTATCGATCTCACCAGCGCCGAGTTCGATCTGCTGTGGCTGTTGGCGCGTAACGCAGGGCGCGTGTTGACCCGCGAGGAGATCTTTAGCGACCTACGCGGCATCAAGTACGACGGTCAGGACCGCTCCATCGACGTGCGCGTTTCGCGTATACGACCCAAGATCGGCGACGATCCCAATCAGCCGCACCGCATCAAAACCGTGCGCAGCAAAGGTTATCTGTTCGTCAAGGACAGCTAAGAGAGGTTGTCGCATGCGGCGAGTGCTTGGTCACGGCACGTTTTTGCGCTTCTACCTGCTGCTGGGGTTGGCGCTCTGCGTGGTGTTTTTCATCGCGCTGGGCGGGCGCTCCTTCATCGAGCAGGTACGCCGTGAAGATTACCGGGAGCAGCTCGCCGCGCTGCCCATGTCCTTGATGACCCAACAGCTTGCCGACGTGCCCATGGAGGAGCGTGAAGTCCTGCTTGGGGAGTTTTCGGAGCAGTTGGGTATGCAACTGGCGCTACGCAGTCTCAGCGAGGCACCGCTTGGCTATTTCGAGCGAGCGCGCATCGAGCGGGGAACGGTGTTGGTGTCAGAAGAGCCGTGGCAACTGCGCCAGCGTCTGCCGACGTCCAGCAGCGGTGAGCAGTGGATGCTGGAGGCCACGTTTGGGTCTTGGAGCGAGCGTCAGTGGCAGGGCAGCATGGTGCTGTTGGGCGAATGGCTGGCCGAGATGCCCGCCGAGGAGCGGCTCACGGCGCTCACACGGCTGCGCCCTGGCAGCTGGCCGCTGAGTCTGCTCAATGCGTTGCCTGACGACCTGACCACCGAACAGCAGTTTCAACTCACCCTGGGCGGGGTGATTACCCGCCTCATGTCGGACAAACTCTCCATTACCTTACTGTATCAGTTACCGAACGACGCCGACGACGCGGAGCAGTGGCTTCAAGCAGGCCCGATTTCCCGAGGAGACACGCTGCCACTGAACTTGCACTTGCCGCTGCTGGTGGCGTTGATGGTCGTGCTTAGCCTGATTGTTTACCTGATCATGCGCAGCATCGAATCGCGCATGGCGCGTTTGGAGCTAGCCGCCACGCGCATCGCCAGCGGGCGCTTGGAAACCCGTGTCAAAGTGGAGAGCGGGGACTTTCTAGGCCGCTTGGGAATGGCCTTCAACGGCATGGCGAACCAAGTGCAGAGCCTGTTACGTGGCCAGCAGGAGATGATTCGCGCGGTGTCTCACGAATTGCGCACCCCGGTGGCACGTATTCGCTTTGCCGTGCAGATGGTCGAAGACATGACCGACCAGCCCGCCATTCAGCGCCAGCTACAGGGCATCGATGCCGATATCGCCGAGCTGGATGAGCTGGTGGACGAAATTTTGACTTACGCCCGCTTGGGTGGCGAGACGGTCAACGGTGCCGAGCTCGAAATGGCCCTGGTCGATTGTCGGGCCATGGCCGAGCGAGTGATCGACACGCTGGCGCCGCTACACAGCGGCCAGCAGCTGACCCTCGTGCCGGGGCCTGATATCGAGCTGCTGGCCGAACCTCGCTATCTACAGCGCGCGCTACAGAACCTGGTGGGCAATGCGTGCCGCTATGGCAAATCTCAGGTGGTGATTCGCCTGTGGGATGAGCCGCACCTCGTACGTATCGATGTGGAAGACGACGGGCCGGGGATTCCTTTCGAAGCGCGGGCCGATATCTTCAAACCCTTTGCGCGGCTGGATGATAGCCGTGCCCGCAGCTCCGGCGGCTATGGTCTGGGCCTCTCAATCGTACAGAAAATCATGGCTGGCCACGGCGGTAGCGTCACCGTGGACAGCAGCCCTGCCTTGGGCGGCGCGCGCTTTACGCTGCTGATTCCTCGTCGCGACTCGCCGGTTTAATCCCCGAAAGCACTGCGAAAGAGGTCTCTTTCGCAGTGCGCAAAAAGTCCTGCATCCATGGCGCGTCTGCGCTCTCTTCCCTTATGGCCGCATAGAGCGTGCTCCAAATGCCCTGGTCGCCGAGCTTCACGGCGCTGACATAGTCGCGCTCCAAATACTCGGTGAGCGCCCAGTTGGGCAGCGCACACACACCGCGGCCACTGGCGACCAGCTGCATCATCATGATGGTGAGTTCTGCCGTGCGGATCTCTTTGGGGCGCACGTTGGCCGGGGCCAGAAATTGCGTGAACACGTCTAGCCGCGACTGCTCCACCGGGTAAGTAATGAGCGTTTCATCGGCCAGGGCGTCCGGGGTGATATAGGGCTGCCCTGCGAAGCGGTGCTGGCGGGCAACGGCAAGCAGGCCCTCGTAGCGAAACAGCGGCACGTAATGCACCCCTTCCAGCGGTTGCGGGTCGGCGGTAATGACCAGATCCAACTGCTCTCGGGAAAGCGCAGGCAGCGGGTCGAAGTGGTGCCCGCTGGGAATATCGATCTCCACTTCCGGCCAGTGGTCGCGAAAGTAATCCACCGTGGGCATGAGCCACTGAAAGCAGCTATGGCACTCGATGGCCATGTGGAGCCGCCCCTGCTCGGTGCCTGCCAATCGAGCCAGGTCCCGCTCGGCTTTACGGACTTCCGGCAGGATCTCATCGGCCAGCGCCAGCAATCGTAGCCCTGCCCGCGTGAACTCCACTGGCCGAGTTTTGCGCACGAAGAGCGCGCTATCCACACGGCTTTCCAGATCTTTCAATTGGTGCGAAAGAGCCGACTGCGTCAAATGCACCCGCTCGGCGGCTTCCACGAGCGAGCCGGTTTCGCGCAGGGCCAGCAGGGTGCGCAGATGGCGTAATTCAATCATTGTGAGTATTTTTCATGTTTGATATTAAAATCTTTAGTTTGATTCACGTTTATGCGGCGCTCAAACTGTGTGAAATCATTCACGTTGGAAGGATTCATCATGACAGTTTCTCATATTCTCGGCTATCCTCGCATCGGCGCACAGCGCGAACTGAAAAAAGTCACGGAAGCCTACTGGAAGGGCGACGTCAGCCGTGACGAGCTGGAAGCCGCCGGTCAAGCGCTGCGACTGGCCCACTGGCAAACCCAGCAGGCTGCGGGCTTGGACATGGTCAGCGTGGGGGATTTCGCTTTTTACGATCAGGTGCTGAACGTTTCCGTGATGCTGGGAGCGGTACCCAAGCGCTTTAACGCCCAAGACGAGGTCAATGCAGGCCGTGTCGATCTGGACACCGCCTTTCGCATGGCCCGTGGCCGCGCGCCAAGCGGTACCCCGGCGGCCGCCTGCGAGATGACTAAATATTTTGATACCAATTACCACTACCTCGTGCCGGAGCTTCATCAAGGGCAGACATTTACCTTAGCCTCCACGCGACTGTTTGACGAGGTAGATGAAGCGCTTAAAGCGGGCTTTACGCCCAAAGTGACGCTGACCGGGCCGCTGACGTGGCTTTGGCTGGGTAAGACCAAGGGCAGTGATTTTAACCGTCTCGAATTGCTCGATAGCGTGCTGGATGTATATAGCGAAGCGCTGTCTCGCCTGGCGACTCAGGGCATTGAGTGGGTACAGCTCGACGAGCCCGCGCTGGTACAGGATTTGCCACTGGCATGGCAGCAGGCCTACGAGCGTGCTTACCATCGCCTGCAGTCCGCTCCGCTGAAGCTGCTGGTCGCTACCTACTTCGGCGCGCTGGGCGACAATCTTTCGCTCACCACGCGGCTACCGGTAGAGGGTCTGCACATCGATGCCGTGCGTGCCCCCGAACAGGTGGAGAGCGTGATCGATCGGTTAAGCCCGCATCAGGTGCTCTCGGTAGGTTTAGTGGATGGCCGAAATATCTGGCGGGCCGATTTGGCGGCACTGCGTGAGCGCTTACTGCCGCTGAAAGTGCGACTGGGACAGCGGCTGTGGCTCGCACCTAGCTGCTCGCTGCTTCACGTGCCGGTCGATCTGCGTCAAGAGACCGAGCTGGACGCCGAGCTGGTGACTTGGCTGGCCTTTGCTCGCCAGAAGCTGGATGAAGTGGTCACGCTGGCGCGACTGATTGATAACCGCGCCACGCCGGAAGACGAGCAGCGTTTGAGCGAAGCAACCCGCGCCTTGGACGCGCGCCGGGAATCGACGCGTATCCACCAACCCGCTGTGAGCGAGCGTTTGGCCGCCGTCACGTCACAAGACAGCCAGCGTCAGTCGCCCTATGCACAGCGTGTGCAGGCCCAGCGCAGGCTGCTGGCACTGCCGCTGTTTCCCACCACCACGATTGGCTCGTTCCCGCAGACGGATGCCATTCGTGCCGCTCGTCGGGCGTTCAAAGCGGGGGAACTCAGTCAGACGGACTACGAAGCGCGGATGCGCGAAGAGATCGCCTATGCGGTGGAACGCCAGGAAGCGCTTGGCTTGGACGTACCGGTGCACGGCGAAGCCGAACGGAACGACATGGTGGAGTACTTTGGCGAGCAGCTCGACGGTTTTGCGTTTACCCGCTTTGGCTGGGTGCAGAGCTACGGCTCCCGCTGTGTGAAGCCACCGATCATCTTTGGCGACGTGACGCGCCCTGCACCGATGACCGTGCGCTGGAGCGAGTACGCTCAATCGCTGACCGAAAAGCCGATGAAAGGCATGCTCACCGGGCCGGTGACGATCTTACAGTGGTCGTTCGTGCGTGACGACCAGCCCCGCGCCACCACCTGCCGTCAGATCGCCCTGGCGCTGCGCGACGAAGTGTGTGACCTGGAAAAAGCGGGTATCCATGTCATTCAAATCGATGAGCCCGCGCTGCGGGAAGGGCTGCCGTTGCGCCAGAGCGAGTGGCAGCGCTATTTGGATTGGGCCGTCGAGAGCTTCCAGCTGAGTGCCGCAGGGGTAGCCGACAGCACCCAGATTCATACTCATATGTGCTATTCGGAGTTCAACGACATCATTGGCGCCATTGCCGCGCTGGATGCCGATGTGATCACCATCGAGACGTCGCGTTCGGATATGCAGCTGTTGGATGCGTTTCAGGACTTCGCTTACCCCAACGAGATCGGGCCGGGTGTCTACGATATCCACACCCCGAATATTCCCGAGGTGGAGTGGATGGTGGCACTGATGGAGAAAGCGCTGGAGAAAATCCCTGCCGAACGTCTGTGGGTCAACCCGGATTGCGGATTGAAAACCCGTGGCTGGGCCGAGGTAGAGCCAGCCCTCGCGAATATGGTGGAGGCCGCTGAGCAGCTGCGCCAGCGTTACGCTTAAGCCAAGCGTGTTACTCGGCTTTTATTACCCCGCTGCTAAGTGCAGCGGGGTTTTTGCATTAGCTCTTCGAGGCGTAGGCGTACAGCAGCGTTTCCTGAGCACTGATTGCATCACCGCTGCCGGGGTCCTGCAGCTGGTAGCTGCCGTCGCTCTGCAAGAGCCAGCTCTGGCAGTTATCCACCAGGTAGGTCTCTAGATCTTTACGTACCCGAGTGGCGAGCTTCTTATCCAGCAGCGGGAAGCACGTCTCGACCCGGTGGAACATATTGCGCGACATGAAATCGGCGCTGGAGCACCAGATTTCCGGCTTGCCGTCGTTATGGAAGTGGAATACCCGGGTGTGCTCAAGGAAGCGGCCAATGATCGAGCGTACGCGAATGTTGTCGGATACACCGGGAATGCCCGGCTTCAGGCAGCACATGCCGCGAATGATCAGATCGCACTCCACGCCCGCTTGAGAGGCGCGGTATAGCGCTTTGATCAACTTGGGTTCTGTCAGCGAGTTGCACTTGATGATGATATGGCCGCGTTTCCCTTTACGTGCCACCTGCGCTTCCCGATCGATCATCTCGACTAAGCGCTCGTGCAGCGTGAAGGGCGCATGCAGCAGCGTATCGATCTTGCGCGCCCTGCCCATGCCCGAGAGCTGCTGAAAGACTTTATGCACATCGGCGCATAGCGCTGTGTTGGCAGTCAGCAGGCTGTAGTCGGTGTAGAGCTTGGCAGTTTTGGAGTGGTAGTTGCCGGTGCCCAGGTGCGCGTAGTGGCGCAGCTCGCCCTTCTCACGACGCACGATATGCAGCATCTTGGCGTGGGTCTTATACGCCATGATGCCGTAAATCACGATCGCGCCTGCTTCTTGCAAACGTGACGCTAGCTGCAGGTTATCCGCCTCGTCGAAGCGCGCCCGCAGCTCGATCACTACGGTGACTTCTTTGCCCTGGCTGGCGGCATCCACCAGCGCGGTGACGATGGGCGAGTCCGAGCCGGTGCGGTAGAGCGTCTGCTTGATGGCCAGCACGTCGGGGTCACGGGCGGCTTCCCGCAGTAAGTCTTCGATAGGTGAGAAGGATTGGAAGGGGTGGTGAAGCAGAATGTCACTTTTCGCGATGGCGCTAAACAGGCTGCTGCCTTTCAGCGCTTTGGGCACGCTGGGAGTGAACGGGCGGTAGAGCAGCTCGGGGCGGTCGACGTCGCCCAGCACGGCCATCATGCGGGTCAGGTTCACGGGCCCCTGTACGCGATAAAGATCACCGCTCTCCAGATCGAACTGACGCAGCAGGAAGTTGGTCAGGTCGTCGGGGCAGTTGTCGGCGACTTCCAAACGCACGCCGCTACCGTAGCGACGGGCCAACAGCTCGCCGCGTAGGGCGGAGGCCAGGTCGGACACTTCTTCCGGGTCGACGGTCATGTCCGCGTTGCGGGTCAGGCGGAACTGATAGCAGCCCCGCACGCGCATGCCGGGGAAGAGCTCTTCGGCGTGGGCATGAATCATCGACGACAGGAAAACGTATTCGGAGAAGCCCTCGGCGCACAGCTCTTTCGGCAGCGCCATCAGGCGTGGCAGTGAGCGGGGGGCGGGTAGAATCGCCATCCCCCCTGCGCGGCCAAAGGCGTCTTTCCCCTCGAGCTCGACGATGAAGTTGAGGCTCTTGTTGACTAGCCGTGGAAACGGGTGGGAGGGGTCGAGGCCGATGGGGCTGATGACCGGCATGATTTCGTTGTCGAAGAAATCACGCACCCAGGTTTTTTGCGCGTCGGTCCACTGGTCGCGACGGCGAAAACGCAGCCCCTGAGCTTCCAGCGCAGGTAGCAGCGTATCGTTGAGAATCTCGTACTGGCGGGCAATTTGCTGGTGCGCGATCTCGGAAATCTCGGCCAGCACGGCTTTGGGTAAGCGGCCATCGGCGGCGGTGGTGTCGTCGCCCAGGGCCATTTGATGCTTGAGCCCGGCGACGCGAATTTCGAAGAACTCATCCATGTTGGAGGAGAAGATCAGCAGGAACATCAGCCGGTTCAGCAGTGGATGTGCGTCGTCCAGCGCCTGCTCCAAAACACGGATATTGAACTGTAAATGGGAGAGCTCACGGTTGAAGTAGAGCTGAGGGTCATCCAGGTCGGCTTCGGTGTGCGACTCTTTGGCTTGGACCCCGGTTGGCGTGCGGTTGATGCGCAGTGGAGCGATATCGACGTCGCTGCTCGACGTCTCACTGGGCTGTAACGTCGACGATAGTGTCGACGTGGAATCTGTTGCGTTGTCGTCCATGGTTGCCCCCCGCAGTAGTGGTTTTTACCCATCATAGCTTCATAACGATAATTAAATCAGTATGCAGGGGGAAGATGACAAACTGGTGTCACCGATTTGTCATCTTAATGGCATAAGCGACGTTCAGCGCTGAAGAAGGCGCGCTGCTTCCAGGGCAAAATAGGTCAAAATGCCGTCGGCTCCCGCCCGCTTGAAACACATCAACGACTCCAAAATCACCGGTTCTGCCTCTAACCAGCCGTTGTCGAATGCCGCCCGATGCATGGCATACTCGCCGCTCACCTGATAGGCAAAGGTGGGCACCTGTAGCTCGCTTTTGACCCGACGTACCACGTCCAGATAGGGCATGCCCGGCTTGACCATCACCATGTCCGCCCCTTCGGCGATGTCCATCGCCACTTCGTGCAGCGCTTCGTCACCGTTGGCCGGGTCCATCTGGTACGTGCGCTTGTCCGCTTTGCCCAGGTTGGCCGCCGAACCGACCGCGTCACGGAAGGGACCGTAGTACTTGGAGGCGTACTTGGCGCTGTAAGCCATAATGCGCACGTTGTGCAGATGCTCCTGCTCCAGCACTTGGCGAATGGCACCAATGCGGCCATCCATCATATCGGAAGGCGCGACCACGTCGGCACCCGCCTCAGCGTGGGAGAGCGCCTGTTTGAGCAGAGTGTCGACGGTGCGATCGTTTTGAACGTACCCCTGCTCATCGAGAATGCCGTCCTGCCCGTGGCTGGTATAAGGATCGAGGGCCACATCGGTAATGATCCCCAGCTCGGGCAGCGCCTGTTTGAGCGCACGCACGCTGCGCTGTACGAGGCCACTGGCGTTGTACGCCTCTTCGGCCAGCTCGCTTTTCTGCTCAGGGCCAATCACCGGGAATAGCGCCAGCGCGGGGATGCCCAGGGCATACGCTTCACGGGCCTGCTCGATCAGCAGGTCGATCGACAGACGCTCGACACCGGGCATCGAAGCGACTTCTTCACGCTGATTCTCGCCTTCCAGAACGAAGACCGGCAGGATGAGATCGTTGGGCGTCAGCGTCGACTCTTGCATCAGGCGGCGCGAAAAATCGTCCCGGCGCATGCGGCGCATTCGGGTGGCGGGGAAGTGGCGTGGGGTTGAGGTAGTCAACGGCTCTCTCCAAGCAATCGCAATGTGGGTGCCCCGTTCAGGGCTTGGTGTGAGTATATCAGTCATGCCATGCAGCGAAAGCCGCCTTGTGGCAGCGATGGAGACTGACTAAAGTGAGCCATTCAGCCACATGGATGGCCTGGATAAGGAGAGAGGTATGACGAAGCAGGTAGCGGTCGTATTAGCGGGGTGTGGCGTCTTTGATGGTTCGGAGATCTACGAGACCACCTTGACGCTGTTGCGCTTGGATCAGTTGGGCATCGGTTATCGCTGCTTTGCCCCGGACGTGGCGCAGCACCATGTGATCAATCACCTGGACCAATCGCCGGTGGAGGGGGAAACCCGCAACGTACTGCAGGAGTCCGCGCGTTTGGCCCGTGGCGATATCAGCCCGATTACCGAGCTGGAGGCCGACGACTTCGATGCGGTCATCGTGCCGGGGGGATTCGGAGTGGCCAAAAACCTCTCTGATTTCGCCCTGCAGAGCGACAACATGCAGGTATTGGAGAGCGTGAAAGAGGCGCTCGCCGGATTCAAAGAGGATGCCAAGCCCATCGGTCTGATGTGTATTGCCCCGGTGATGGTACCGCGCTTGCTGGGCGATGGCATTGCGGTCACCATTGGCCATGATCCGGGCGTGGCGGGTGCGATCAGCGCCATGGGCGGCCTGCACCGTAGCTGTGGCGTGGAAGATATCGTCGTGGATCATGAGCACCGTGTGGTCACGACCCCGGCGTACATGCTCGCCACGCGTATCAGCGAAGCCGCGACGGGGATTTTCAAGCTGGTGGATCGTATCGATGACATGATGGGGTGATGGTCACGCGGACGCGTGCGCGGGGCCACTCGTAGGAAAAAAGCCTCTGTCATCGTGGGATGACAGAGGCTTTTTAGTGGCTCGTCGCAAGGGCGATGACGCTTACTCGTCGGTGTCGGCCTCTGCGCGGCGTTTACGTACCAAGCGGCCAAACAGCAAGCCGACTTCGTAAAGCAAGTACATGGGAATGGCCAGCAGGCTCTGTGAGATGACATCCGGCGGTGTCAGCAGCATCCCGATCACGAAGCACCCCAGGATGATGTAGGGGCGTTTCTTGGAAAGGCTTTCGACGGTGGTCGCACCGGACAAGATCAGCAGAAAGGTCGCGATGGGAATTTCGAACGCCACCCCAAACGCAAAGAACAGCTTCAACACAAAGTTAAGGTACTGGTTGATGTCGGTCATCACCGCGACGTTTTCCGGGCCGGTTTGGGTGAAGAACTCAAACAGCAGCGGAAATACCACGTAGTAAGCGAAGGCCGCACCGACATAAAACAGCGCCACGCTGGAGACCAAAATGGGGATGGCCAGCATTTTCTCGTTGTCGTACAGCCCCGGTGCGACGAACGCCCAGGCCTGATGCAGCACGAACGGGATGGCAATGAAGACCGCCACTACCAGCGTCAGCTTGAAGGGCGCCAAGAAGGGCGAGGCCACTTCGGTGGCGATCATCTGCGAGCCTGCCGGCAGCAGCGACATCAGCGGGTCGGCCACGAAGCTGTAGATGTCGTTCGCAAACGCGTACAGCCCGAGAAATACCACCAGGATCACCACGATGGCCTTCATCAAGCGCGAACGCAGTTCGATCAGGTGCTCAATGAGGGGCGCTTGGCTTTGGTCGTTATGCGGCTCCTGGGAATCGCCAGACATACTCATTGGTGGTTGCTATCCTTTTGATGATCGGCCTGGTCAGTGGCTGGGGCGTCTTCCCGCACCGTTTTCAGAGCGTCGTCTAGACGAGCGCTGGCGCTGGCCACGCGCTGCTCGGTGGCTTGCTGGTTGGCCGTCGTCTCGCGGTGTGGCTCGGCAATGCTTTCGACGTCCTGCTTGGCTTTCTTCAGGCTGTCGTCGAGTTTTTTCTGCTGCTCGTTCAGCTTCTGCCGCAGCTCTTCCGCTTCCAGTTGGGCGCTGATCTCACGCTGCATGCCGGATACCGTACGCTTGATCTTGCCGATCCATAGCCCCGTGGTGCGTGCCGCTTTAGGCAGCCGCTCAGGGCCGAGCACCAGCAGCGCCACGATGCCAATGAGCATGAGTTCAAGAAAGCCGATATCCAGCATGGGTTATTTGCGCTCTTCGTTGCGGTCGGCAGCAGCGCGTTTCTCTTCGGCCTGCACGTCGTAGGTGTTGCCCGCTTCTTCGTGGCTCACCTTGGCGTGAGGCTGATCGGCGTCCTTCTTGTCGCCCTCTTTCTCCTCTTCGTGCATGGCTTTCTTGAAGCCTTTGACGGCACCGCCTAGGTCGGTGCCCACGTTACGCAGTTTTTTGGTGCCGAAAATCAGGATGATAATGCCCAGAACAATCAGCAACTGCCAAATACTGATACCACCTAACATATGCATTTCCTCATCGGAGCAGGGTTAACGTTGTGATCGGGACGCTTTCTCGTCGTGGCCAGAAATACCGAACCGCCGAGCGAGTTCATCAAGTACCCGCTGATGGTCGAGATCTAGGTGCGACAGCATGACAAGGCTATGAAACCACAGGTCGGCCGTTTCGGCGATCAACGCTTCACGGGCCTCGTCACTGCCGTGCTCGGCATCTTTGGCCGCCAGCAGCGTTTCTGTGGCTTCTTCACCCACTTTTTCGAGTATCTTGTTCAAGCCCTTATGATGCAAGGAGGCAACATAAGAATCTTCTGGATTAGCATGGCGCCGCTGCTTTAAAACGTCAGCAAGGGCATCTAAAACGGGTGCGTGGGTAACGTCGGTCATGGTGTTCTCTTTATCAATCGGCGGCGCCGTTTCGTCAAGTGATTGCATCGTATCAGTGCCAGAGCAGCAGTATTAAGCCGGCACCGGCAGCCGCGAGTATCGGCCAATCCTGAGTGGCAGCCCAACTACTGAGTGGCTGCCAAGCCAGCGCAATAGCGACTAGGGCCAAGCCAATGCGCAGCCGATGCTGGCGTTTACCTTGCTGACTCATTTGGCGGCGCATCTGGCTGATCGCCGTCACCTGCTGATGGCGCTGACGATGCTCATGCTCCATGCGGCTAAGTGCCTGATGCGCCAATACGGGCAGTTCAGGCAGCTGATGAGAAAGCTCCGGTGCTTGGCGCTTGAGCGATTCCCACAGCCCGCCAATGCCTGCCCGCTCTTTCATCCACTTCTCTAAATAGGGCTTGGCGGTGCTCCAAAGGTCCAGGTCGGGGTAGAGCTGGCGGCCCAAACCCTCGATATTGAGCAGCGTCTTTTGCAGCAGCACCAGTTGGGGCTGCACTTCCATATTGAAGCGCCGAGCGGTCTGGAACAGCCCGAGCAGTACCTGCCCAAACGAGATGTCTTTGAGCGGCTTCTCTAGAATGGGCTCGCATACCGTGCGAATGGCGGCGGCAAACTCGTTGGCGCGGGTGTTTTCACCGACCCATCCCGACTCGATGTGCAGCGCGGCGACTTCGTAGTAATCCTGGTGAAAGAATGCCAGCAGATTGCGCGCCAGGTAGTCCTGATCTTCCCGGGTGAGGCTGCCGACGATGCCGCAGTCGATAGCGATATATTGTGGATCGTCCGGGTCGTCACAGTTTACGAAGATGTTGCCGGGGTGCATGTCGGCATGGAAGAAATTGTCGCGGAACACCTGGGTGAAGAAAATTTCCACCCCGCGTTCGGCGAGCTTTTTCAAGTTCGTGCCCCGCGCCATCAGCGTATCCAGATCGGCCACCGGTACGCCGCGAATGCGCTCCTGCACCATGACGTGGCGGCGGGTGTAGGGCCAGTAAATGGTCGGCACGAACAGCAGCGGTGAGTCTTTGAAATTGCGCTTGAGCTGGGAGGTATTGGCGGCCTCTTTGTAGAGATCCAGCTCGTCGAACAGCGTCGCCTCGTAATCGCGGATCACCTCGACCGGGCGTAAGCGCCGGGCTTCGGGCACTTTGGCCAGCAGCTTGGCCACCTGGTACATCAAGCCCATGTCTTGACGCATGATACGGTCGATGCCGGGACGGATGATTTTGACCACCACGTCTTCGCCGCTGTGCAGCGTGGCGGCGTGGACTTGGGCAATCGAGGCCGACGCCAAGGGGACACGATCAAAGGCGGCAAACGCCTCCGGCAGCGTCATTTCGAGCTCTTTTTCCACCCGCGCAGCGGCCAGCTCGCCAGGGAAGGGCGGCACTTGGTCTTGCAAGCGCTTTAGCTCGTCGGCGATGTCTTCCGGCAGCAGGTCACGGCGGGTCGAGAGCATTTGGCCGAACTTGATGAAGATCGGCCCCAGCGCCTCCAGCGCCAAACGCAAACGCTCGCCACGGCTGCGCTGCCCAACGGGCACCAGTTGAAGCGGCGACAGCTTCAGTAGTAGGCGCATCCAGAGCGGCAGGCGCTCGGCAGGAATCAAGGTGTCCAAGCGATGCCGCGTGACGACCCAGACGATTTTAAACAGCCGCAGGCTCATCCGCGCTGCTCCTTAGGCGTTGATGGTTCCGCTGGCTGCGTAAGTCGCTTATGGAGACGGTTAAGCCGCGCTTCCAGGCGGTCGGTGGCGATCTCTAGCTCGGTCAGGTGGTCGCGCAGCACGTCGCGCTGCTGGCGGCCGGGCAGCAGGCGCGCTTCCTCGAACACGTACTCCGAGACATCCTGCAGCAGCTCGTCTTTGGCACGCAGCCCCCAGCGGGCCGCACGTCGAATACCTTCCGCCAGGGAGTGAGCAGGCATATCGCCCAGCCAGCGCGCCAGTTCGCCCTCCCAGTCGATATCCAGATCGAACAGCAGATCGCGGGTCGCTTCCAGCAGATGGAGTCGGCCGCGTACGGCCAATTTGCCGTCGAACATCAGCCGCTCGATGGAAGCGCCGCTCAGCCATTCGGAGAGCGTCTCGGGGGTGAGTTCCACGACGGCATCGACGTCGGTCTCTTCCACTTCGTCGCCGTGCTGCAGGTCAATGCCTGATGCGTGGTAGCAGAGCAGCAGCGCGAGCTGGGGCTTCTCCAAACGGACCAGCAAGCGGCTACCTGCCAGCGACGCCAAACGGTTTGGCGCCGCCGGGTCGCGGGCGAGCAGGGCATTGATCGTGCGTTCACATCCGGCCAGCAGCAGGGTCGGGGTGACTAGCATGCCGACCTCGTATTCCAAGGGATCATCGCTGTTTGCTGCTGTGTCATAGTTTGATGCCGCGGTGGAGGGCCACGATACCGCCGGTCAGGTTGGTGTACTCCACCCGTTCCAGGCCTGCGTTCTCCATCATGCCCTTCAGCGTCTCTTGGTCCGGGTGCATACGAATCGACTCGGCCAAATAGCGGTAGCTCTCGCCATCACCGGCGACCAGCTCACCCATTTTGGGCAGCAGGCGGAAGGAGTACTCGTCATAGGCTTTGGAGAGCAGCGGGTTGTTGGGTTTCGAGAACTCCAGCACCAGCAGGCGTCCGCCGGGCTTCAGTACCCGCGCCATGGAGCGCAGCGCGGCGTCTTTATCGGTGACGTTACGCAGGCCAAAGGCAATGGTGATGCAGTCGAAGCTGTTATCCGGGAAGGGCAGGCACTCGGCGTTGGCCTGCACGTACTCGACGTTGCCGCCCACGCCGTTATCCATCAGCTTGTCGCGGCCGACCTTGAGCATGGAGGCATTGATATCGGCCAGCACCACTTTGCCACGCGGGCCTACCAAGCGGGAAAACTTGAGAGTGAGGTCGCCGGTGCCGCCCGCAATGTCGAGCACTTGGTGCCCTGGGCGGACGCCAGCACGTTCGATGGTGAGTCGCTTCCAGACCCGGTGGATGCCCATGGACATCAGGTCGTTCATCACGTCGTAACGAGCGGCCACCGAATGGAAGACGTCGGCCACGCGGGAGGCTTTCTCGTCGACCGGCACTTCTTGGTAGCCAAAATGGGTAGTGCGCTTTTCCGTGGGGCTCATGGGGCTTTAGCTCCCGAATTCGAGGCGGTAGTTGTCGACCGTTAGGTCATCGCAATCAATGGTTGGCAACATTGTAGCCTTCTCGACCCCAATTTGTCTGCGCCTCGCCTGGGGCAGCGCGTCACAGCTGCTTGAATTGAATGCCTGCAGGCTCGCGAGAGGCCCCTGCCGCCTCCAAGCGCTCGAGATAGTTCTGCCAATAAGCGTCTTGGTGGGTGGCGAGGTCGAAAAGATAGTTCCAGCTATACAGACCGCTATCGTGGCCGTCGTCGAAGTGCAGTTTGAGGGCGTAGTTACCGGCTTGGGTAATGTTCTGTAAGCCGACATCCTTTTTACCCACTTGCAGCACGGCCGTATCACCGCCGTGGCCGCGCACTTCGGCGGAGGGGGAGTAAACCCTCAAAAGTTCGACGGGAAGCCGGTACGTCTCGCCGCTGGCATAGCCAAGTTCCAGCTCACGCGCCTGCTTATGATAGTGAACCCGGGTGGGCGTCGGGGCGTTCATGGGGGGCACCTCATAACGATCAATCGCAAAAGCAGCCTGCCCGCCAATGCGAGCAGGCTGCCGGTGGCTCTACCGAAAGCGGCGCTTACAGAATGTAGCGCGACAGGTCCTCGTCGACCGCCAGCTCGCCTAGCTGAGCATTGACGTAGTCGGCGTCGATGACCAAGGGGCTGTCCATATCTCCCCCTTTGAACGACGCCTCTTCCAGCAAGCGCTCCATGACCGTGTGCAGACGACGAGCGCCGATGTTCTCGGTTCCTTCGTTCACCTGCCAGGAAATCTCGGCAATGCGTTCGATGCCGTCCGGGGTGAACTCGACGTCGAGCCCTTCTGTGGCCAGCAGTGCCTGATACTGCTTGGTGAGCGAAGCAGAAGGCTCGGTGAGGATCCGCTTGAAGTCGCCCGGTGTGAGCGCATCCAGCTCGACGCGAATGGGCAGACGACCCTGCAGTTCCGGAATGAGGTCGGAAGGCCGCGACAGGTGGAAAGCACCGGAAGCAATGAACAGAATGTGGTCGGTTTTGACCATGCCGTATTTGGTCGACACCGTCGAGCCTTCGATCAGCGGCAGCAGGTCGCGCTGCACGCCCTCGCGGGAGACTTCGCCACCGCTGGATTGGCCACTGCCCTTGGCGACCTTGTCGATCTCGTCCAGGAACACGATGCCGTGCTGCTCGACGGCTTCCACGGCGCGGGCTTTGATCTCTTCTTCGTTGACCAGCTTGCCGGCCTCTTCGTCACGCAGTAGCACCAGCGCCTCTTTGACGGTCACGCGGCGCTGCTCGCGCTTCTGCTGGCCCATGTTGGAGAACAGGCTCTGCAGTTGGCTGGTCATCTCTTCCATGCCCGGCGGGGTCATGATATCGATGCCCTGGCCCTGGGAAGAGATTTCGATATCGATCTCTTTATCGTCGAGCTGGCCTTCACGCAGCTTTTTGCGGAAGGTCTGGCGGGTGCCGCTATCTTCACGGGGTTTATCTTCCTGGCCCCGGGGCGGCGGCAGCAGCGCATCGAGCACGCGGTCTTCGGCGGCGTCTTCGGCACGGTGGCCCACTTCCTCTTTGGCATGCTCGCGAACCATCTTGATCGCCGCTTCCATCAGATCGCGAATGATCGACTCGACGTCGCGGCCTACGTAGCCCACTTCGGTGAACTTGGTGGCCTCTACCTTGATGAACGGCGCGCGGGCGAGCTTCGCCAAGCGGCGGGCAATTTCGGTTTTACCTACGCCAGTGGGGCCAATCATCAGAATGTTTTTCGGCGTGACTTCGGGGCGCAGCTCGTCGTCGAGCTGCATGCGGCGCCAGCGGTTGCGCAGGGCAATGGCCACGGCGCGCTTGGCATCCTGCTGGCCAATGATGTACTGGTCCAGCGCATGAACGATTTCGCGGGGTGTCATCTGGGTCATAAAGGGGCCTCAACGTTCGTTGATGTTCAGCTCTTCGAGCGTCACGTGGTGATTGGTGAATACGCAGATGTCACCAGCGATGGCGAGGGATTTTTCGGTAATTTCGCGAGCGGACAGCTCGGTGTTCTCGAGCAGCGCTCTGGCGCTGGCCTGGGCAAAGTTGCCGCCAGAGCCAATGGCGATGATGCCGCGCTCCGGCTCGACCACGTCACCGTTACCGGTAATGATCAGCGAGGCGCTGTGGTCGGCAACGGCCAACAGCGCTTCCAAACGGCGCAGCGCGCGATCGGTGCGCCAATCTTTGGCGAGTTCGACGGCGGCTTTGGTCAAATGGCCTTGATACTTTTCAAGCTGCGCTTCGAAACGCTCGAACAGGGTAAACGCATCGGCGGTGCCACCGGCGAAACCGGCCAACACCTTGCCGCGATACAGGCGGCGTACTTTGCTGGCATTGCCTTTCATGACGGTGTTGCCGAGGGAAACTTGTCCATCGCCCGCTAGGGCAACTTGATTACCGCGGCGAACGGAAACAATCGTGGTCATGGAGATAACTCCTTGGGGGAGACGCGCTCCCGATGACTGATCGGCCGCAGCGAGCGGCCGTATAAAAAGCGATTCCCAACAAAATGCGGGCGGCTGATAAAAAATCAACCGCCCGCAAGCGAAAGCCATCCGATAAAAGGGGGCGGCAGGCGTGTCACGCCGTGGGGATTAGTTCTGTAGCTGGATCAGCAGCGGCTCGATGCCTTGGGTACTCATCAGGTCCTGGGCGCGATTGAGCTCGCGGGTGTCGTCGTAAGGGCCGACCTGAACCCGGTGCCAAGTGTCGCCGTTGGCCTGTACCTCGCTGATCTGCGCCAGCAGGCTCAGGTTGCGCAGGCGGCTGCGCAGCTGCTCGGCATCGCTCAGCTCGCGAAACGAGGCTGCTTGCAGCATGTAGCGGTTCGAAGCACTGGCCGGTGCCTGCTGAACGGCGGCTGCCTGATCACTGGGGCGTGTGTTGGCGGCAATGACCTGGGCAATGGGGTCGTCCGCCGCGCTGTCTGTGGCGCTTGCTGTACTCTCTGACGAGTCCGTCGTGGCCGTATCGCGCTCGGTGTCCTCGTCACTGGCTGCCACGGTGGGCGGTGTGACGTTGGAAGGCACAGCCCCACCTGGAGCGATGACTTCGGTTTCGGGTAGCAGCGTGTAGAACTCGAAGGTGGGCATCGCCTGTTCGGCAGGCGTTTCGGTTTGCCGCGCGGCGCTGCGTTCGTCACTACCGGCCGGCTTGGGCAGCACCGTGGCCTGGGGTGTCTCGCTTTGCTCCTGCCAGGGAGCCGTGCCGTGCTGGTGCTGAGCGAGGAAGAAACCAGCGGCCACCCCGGCAATCCCCCATAGCCAGCCGGGTATGCGCAGCCCGCCGCCGGAGCGGCGGGGCGATTTGCGCTGCGTGGTGGCTCCGCGGCGGGCGGGCTTATTACGCGGGCTGGCCATGAATTACATCTCCTCTGGGGCGCTGACACCCATCAGATCCAGGCCGTTGCGCAGCACTTGGTGCACTGCCAAGCCTAGCGCCAAGCGAGTATTGCGCAGGGTGTCGTCATCAACCATCACTTTGACCGCGTTGTAGCAGGTGTGGAAGTCACCGGCCAAGTCCAGCAGGTACTGGGCGACTTGTTGCGGCTCGCGGTTCTTGGCGGCGTGTTCGACCACCTCCGGATAGCGGGCCAACCGGTTCAGCACCGCTTTCTCCTGATCGCTATCGAGCAGTGCCAAGTGGGCCGTGGCGATGCTGTGATCGAAGGGTTGGCCTGCCTCTTCGGCTTTGCGCAACATGCTGCACACCCGCGCGTGGGCATACTGAATGTAATACACCGGGTTGTCGTTGGACTGGGAACGGGCGAGGTCGATATCAAAGGTCAACTGAGAGTCCGCGCGCCGTGCCGCCAGGAAGAAGCGCGTGGCGTCACGGCCCACTTCGTCGATCAGGTCGCGCACGGTGACGTAGCTGCCTGCGCGCTTGGAGAGCTTCACTTCAACCCCAGAACGGGTGACCATCACCATCTGGTGCAGCACGTAGTCGGGCCAGCCTGTCGGGATGCCCACTTCCAGCGCTTGCAGACCCGCCCGCACCCGCGTCACGGTGGAGTGGTGATCGGCGCCCTGCTCGTTGATCACGGTGGTGAAGCCGCGCTGCCACTTGTCGAGGTGGTACGCCACGTCGGGTAGGAAGTAGGTGTAGCCCCCTTCGCGCTTGCGCATCACACGGTCTTTGTCATCGCCGAAGTCGGTGGTGCGCAGCCACATGGCACCGTCTTCTTCATAGGTGTGACCATTGGCGACCAGTTTTTCGACGGTGGCCTCGACCTTGCCATCCTCGTAGAGCGAGGACTCCAGGAAGTAGACGTCAAACTCGACGCCAAAGGCTTTGAGGTCTAGATCCTGCTCGCGGCGCAGCCAAGCCACGGCGAAGGCCTGAATGGCGTCCAGGTCGTCTGCATCGGCTTTGGCGGTCACTTCCCGATCATCGGCGGTGACGGTTTTACCTGCCATGTAGTCGTTGGCGACATCGATGATGTATTCGCCGCGGTAGCCATCCTCCGGCCAGCTAGCATCGTCGGGGCCGAGGTGTTTGGCGCGGGCTTGAACGGAGAGCGCCAGGTTTTTGATCTGCGCGCCCGCGTCGTTGTAGTAGAACTCGCGGGTCACGTCGTAGCCGGTGGCTTCCAGCAGGCGGCAGAGACAGTCGCCAATCGCCGCGCCGCGGCCGTGACCAACGTGGAGCGGGCCGGTGGGGTTGGCGGATACGAACTCCACCTGCACTTTTTCACCCTTACCGATTAGGCTGCGGCCGAAGGCATCGCCGCTATCCAGCACTTGGGCGACGATTTGCGCGGCGGCGTCGGCGGCAGCAAAGAAGTTGATGAACCCAGGGCCGGCAATCTCGGTTTTTTGAATGGCGTCGCTGGCGGGCAGGGCAGCGACGAGGGTATCGGCCAGCTCACGGGGCTTCATGCCGGAGGGCTTGGCCAACATCAGTGCGAGGTTGGTGGCGTAGTCGCCATGGGCCTTGTCTTTGGTGGGATCCACCTTGATGGCGGGCGTTAAATCGTTGGGCAGCACGCCTTGGTGCTTGAGCGCGTCAACCGCGCCTTCGAGCAGAGAAATAATCGTATCTTTCATGTAAATATCCGGATGTCGTCGGTGGCGGCGTGTGCAGTCGCCCAGAGAATGCAGCGGCAAAGCGGCCATTATCGGCAATTGGCGCGCAGTTTCAAAGCCGTATTCCCTTCGACGCGCCAGCGTTGTGCGCCCCCTGGCGGTCAGGCCAGGGTTTGTGGGTCGATATCCATCGACCAGCGCACTTTGCGCGCCTCGCGGTTGGCTTCTAGCCACTGCACCAGCCAGTTAGCGGCGGCGTGGCGGTGGCTACGTTTGTAAGCAGTGATCATGACGTGAATGTGGTAGCGGTTTTGGCGACGCTCCATGGGGGCGGGCACGGGCCCCAGGCAGCGCACGGGCAGCTGGGCGTCCTTCAACCACTGGCGCAGCGCCTGGGCGGCGTGTTGAGCCAGCGCGAGCGCCGCCTGCTCCTGTGGGCTTTCTACGCGTAGCAGCGCCATAAAGCAAAACGGCGGCAGCTTGGCGATGCGGCGCTCTTCCAGCAGGTTGCGGGCCAGTGCGCCGTAGCCATGTTCGGCCAGCTGGCCTAGATGTGGGTCATCCGGGTGGAGGGTTTGCACCAGCACACGGCCAGGGTGGGCGGCGCGGCCCGCACGCCCCGCCACTTGCTCCAAGAGCTGTGCGCTGTGCTCCAGGGCGCGGAAGTCCGCCGCGTAGAGGCCGCCATCGGCGTTGACCACCACCACCAAGGTGACGTGGGGCAGGTGGTGGCCTTTGGCGAGCATTTGAGTGCCCACCAGCAGGCAGGGTTCGCCGCGATGAATCTCTTTGAGCACCTGCTCGAAGCTCTCTTTTTTGCGCGTGCTGTCGCGGTCAATGCGGTGAACGGTGGTGTCAGGGAACAGCCCTTGTAGCGTCTCCTCGGTGCGCTCCGTGCCGCTACCCAGCGCACGTAAGTCGCCGCTGCCGCAGTCTGGGCAGGCATCCGGCAGGGCACGGCGGCTGTCGCAGTGGTGGCAGGCCAGCAGCGGTGGCTGGCGGTGAAGCGTCATGCGCGCATCGCACTGGCCGCATTCGGCCATCCAGCCGCAGCTATGGCAGGCCAGGCTCGGCGCAAAGCCACGCCGGTTGATAAAAATGAGCGCCTGCTTGCCCGCCGCGAGGGTGCTTTTGATGGCTTTGATGGCCCCCGGCAGCAGCCCCCCTTGGCGGCGCTGGTGGCGCAGGTCGATCAGCTCTAGCTTAGCGGGCGGGTGACGGCTGGGCCGCTGGGTTAGCCGCAGGTGACGATAAGCACCCGTAAGCGCCTGCTGCAGGCTTTCAAACGAGGGCGTTGCACTACCCAGTAATAGAGGAATGCCGTGATAGTGCGCCCTGGCAACGGCTAAATCCCTAGCGTGGTAGCGCAGCCCGTCGTGCTGTTTGTAAGAGCCATCGTGCTCTTCATCGACGATGATCGCCCCGGGGTTCGCCAGCGGGGTGAAAATGGCCGACCGGGTGCCGATGATCACCAGCGCGCGGCCGCTGGCGGCGGCTTCCCATACATCCAAGCGCTCTGGGTCGGTAAGCCCGGAGTGTAGCGCCACCACCGGCACGCGAAAGCGGCTTTTGAACCGCGCGAGCGTTTGCGGTGTAAGGCCGATTTCAGGCACGAGTACCAGGGACTGCTTTCCTTTGGCAGCGAGCGCTTCGATGAGCTGTAGGTAAATCTCGGTTTTGCCGCTGCCGGTCACGCCTTCCAATAAACAGGGGTGGTAGCCGTCGAGTTTTTCATGCAGCACGGATAGCGCAGCGGCCTGTTCACGGTTGAGCGGCAGCGACGGTGAGGCGAGTAAGCTTCCACCGGTGGGTTGAGCGGCGGTGAGGGTGATCTCTTGAGGCTCGGTAAAGCCCTTCTTTTGCAGCGCTAATAGCTGGTCCCGAGTGAAGCCGTGGGCGCTCACGGCGCGGCCTGGGAGTCCGTGGGGGTGCTGGCGAAGAAGCGCATAAAGCGCTGCCTGTTTAGGCGCGCGCGCCAGGGCCGTTTCATCGTTGGGGAGCGGAAGCCACAGGGTTTGGGTGCGCCCTGCCATCGGGTGACCCTGGCGCAGCCTGGCGGGCATGGCGTGCTGCAGGGTATCGCCCAGGCTGTGCTGGTAGTAACGCGCCGCAAAGTGGCACAGCCACTGCCAGTCGCTGGGCAGGGGGGCATCATCCAACGCTTCGCTAATAGCGCGTAGCTGCGCGCGGGGGAGCTCGCTGCCGGTGGCGAGGGAGACCACCACGCCCACCACCTCTCGGCGGCCAAACGGAACACGCACCCGGAGCCCCGGCTGCCAGCCACAGGCGGGCGCGCGCGGGGCCGGTAGATAGTCAAACAGGCGGCGCAGCGGCGATGGCAGCGCCACTTTCACTACCTGAAAAGCGCCTTGAGGCTGCCTCTGGGTAGGGGGCGTTGAAGAAACAGGATCGGACAATTGGCCTCCGGCGATTAGTTTGCTAGAATGCGCGGCCGCTCTGAATCTATCGGATGGAGCGGTTAACCGGTTAGCAGTTTTTTCAAACCCGTATGCGGTGCCTGGCAATGGATCAGGTGGCGGCATATAGCTCATGAGGCTCAAGATGAAACAAGGTATCCACCCGAATTACAACACGGTCACCGCCAACTGTTCTTGCGGTGCAAGCTTCCAGGTCGGTTCTACTTCTGGTCAGGACTTCTCTCTGGACGTGTGCTCCAACTGCCACCCGTTCTACACCGGTAAGCAGAAGCAAGCGACCACTGGTGGCCGCGTAGAGCGCTTCAACAAGCGTTTCGGCGCTGCTATCAAGCGCGGCTAATCCTAACGGATTCAGCCTATCGCAGGCACGTCTCGTGCTCTGTGCAAAAGCCCACGCCACGGCGTGGGCTTTTTGTCCCTAAAAGGCTACGCTTTTGGTTAGCCTCGTCGGCCGCTCTCTCCCGCTGCCAATAGCGGACGCATCGATCTCTCCTTGCTGACCAAGCAATCTCTCTTTGTTTCTTGTTAGCTTTTCCACAGGGCGATTGCGCCCAATGGGTGTGGATAACTCTCTTGTTGTTCTATTGGAATTTATTTCCAAAAATACTGCACTGCATCAATAAGGAAACCTTTATAGCTGATAGCGTGAAGCATAAGTTGCAGCAAATAACGTAGAAAAGTTTCGAAATGGAGTGGAAAGTAGCTAAAACGGTCGTTTCGTAGGTAAGTTTACTACGTGCTTGAGGCGCCTAGGTTTTTTCTATATTCTGATACGACTTTTCTACTTTAGGCTGATGAGACCTTGACCATGACGGATGCAAACAAGCAGGCAGCTTTGGATTATCACGCTAAACCGATCCCCGGTAAGCTTTCCGTGGAGTTGACCAAGCCCACTGCTACTGCTCGGGACTTGGCACTGGCGTATAGCCCAGGCGTTGCCGAGCCGGTTCGCGAAATCGCTCGCGAAGCGGAAAATGCTTACCGTTATACCGGCAAAGGTAATCTGGTCGCGGTCATTTCGGACGGCAGTGCGATTCTGGGCTTGGGCAATCTTGGCCCGCTGGCCAGTAAGCCGGTCATGGAAGGCAAAGGCGTGCTGTTCAAGTGTTTTGCGGGCATTAACTCCGTTGATATCGAAGTAGACGCCGAAAGCCCCCAAGCGTTTATCGACACCGTTGCCCGCATTGCCGATACCTGGGGCGGCATTAACCTGGAAGACATCAAAGCGCCCGAGTGTTTCGAGATCGAAAAAGCCTTGGTCGAGCGCTGCAGTATCCCCGTCTTCCACGATGACCAGCACGGTACGGCGATTGTGACCGCTGCGGGCATGCTCAACGCGCTGGATATCGCGGGCAAGCGGATTGAAGACGTGAAAATCGTCTGCATGGGCGCAGGCGCGGCGGCGATTGCCTGCATGCGTCTGCTGATCTCCTGCGGTGCCAAGAAAGAGAACCTGGTCATGCTGGATCGTCGCGGCGTGATTCACACTGACCGTGACGGTATCAACGAGTACAAGGCGGAGTTTGCCCGCGATACCGACATGCGCACGTTGGACGATGCCATCGACGGGGCAGACGTGTTTATCGGCCTTTCTGGCCCGGGCCTGCTCTCTGCGGAGCAGGTGAAGAAAATGGCCGCTGACCCGGTGATTTTCGCCTGCACCAACCCCGACCCGGAAATTCACCCGGACGTAGCCCGCGAAGCGCGCCCGGATGTGATCATGGCCACCGGCCGTTCGGACTTTCCGAACCAGGTGAACAACGTGCTGGGCTTCCCGTTCATCTTCCGCGGCGCGCTGGATGTACGCGCCACGCGCATTAACGAAGCCATGAAGTTGGCCGCCGTTCACGCGCTGAAAGACCTGGCCCGCGAGCCGGTGCCTCAGGAAGTGCTGAACGCCTACGAGCGTACCGAGATGAGCTTTGGGCGTGATTACATCATTCCCACCCCGGTGGATATCCGCCTGCTGGAACGCGTCTCCTCAGCAGTGGCCCAAGCGGCGGTCGACTCCGGTGTGGCCCGCAAGCCGTACCCGGCTCACTACCCGCTGAAAACCATTAATGACGTGTATGGTGGGTAATTAACAAGGCCACTTAGGTCAGGGCAGCCCGTAACGGGGGTCTTTCGCCATGGCCGAAAAATGCTCCCTGCAATTTCGGCATTTCCACCATCCATGGCGGTCAGATGGCGAAAGTAGCGCCCAAGGACGGGTTTACAGCGCCCCCGTCTAGGGTTGTGCTGACCGGTATTTTACAACGCCCGCACACTGCGGGCGTTGCTGTTTTTAGAGGTGTTTAGAGCAGAGGCTCAAGACTGCGGATAGCGCACCAACCCCTCTTGCGCCGTCGAGGCCACCAAACGCCCATCGCGGCGATAGATGTGACCCCTCGCCAAGCCCCGTGCGCCGCCGGTCCAGGGGGAGTCGATGGCGTACAGCAGCCACTCGTCTAGCCGCGTATCTTCGTGCAGCCAAATGGCATGGTCGAGACTGGCGATGCGCAGTTTCGGGTCGGTGTACTTGATGCCATGAGGAATCAGGCCGGTGGTCAGCAGGTTGAAATCCGATGCATACGAGAGCAGGTGACGGTGCAGCGCCGGGTCGTCCGGTAGCGGCCCACCAGCAAAGCGGAACCATAGGCACTGGCCGGCCGGTGAGGCGCTGTCCGGATTATCCTTCAAGTGTAAAAACTCGATAGGGTGGCCGGGGAAGCGCGCGTGCTTGGCATCGCCGCTCTCTATAAGCGCTTTCGGCGTGGGCACTTGTGGCATGGCCCGCTGATGATTGATGCTCTCTTCAGCACTTTGGAAAGAGGCGCTGCAGAAGAAAATCGGTCGCCCTTTCTGAATAGCGGTCACCCGCCGGGTGGTAAAACTGCCGCCATCGCGGATGGTATCGACCTGATACACCACCGGGCGATGCGGGTCGCCTGGGCGCAAAAAATAGCCGTGCTGGGAGTGCGGGCGGCGCTCATCCGGCACCGTGCGCGCCGCAGCGGCCAGTGCCTGGCCCAACACTTGGCCGCCATACAGTTGAGGAAAGCCCAAATCTTGGCTTTGGCCGCGAAAGAGCGTCTCTTCAAGGGTTTCAAGCTCTAACAAGCTGACCAGTGACTTCAGCGCATCGTTCATTCTCTGTATCCTTGGTGCTATCCGTTTTCCCGCCGATGATTGAAAGCGCACCCAGTGCGGCCATCACGCTATTAAAACGATCGTTTTGCTACCTTAGCGGAGTTTGCCTTGATACGCAGCGATGAATTTTACATGCACCGCGCCATGGACCAAGCGCACCTAGCGTTTGCCGCCGGGGAAGTGCCGGTGGGCGCGGTGGTGGTGGATGCCCAGGGGGAGATCATCGGCGCTGGCCACAATGCACCGCTGGCAAGCTGCGACCCCAGCGGCCACGCCGAGGTGCGCGCGCTACGCGAGGCGGGGCAGCGGTTGGGCAACTACCGTTTAGAGGGCTGCACGCTGTTTGTGACGCTAGAGCCCTGCATGATGTGCGCAGGCACCATGGTGCATGCGCGCATTGCCCGTTTGGTATACGGCGCGCCCGAGCCACGCACTGGCATGGTGGAGTCAAAGGCCAACCTGCTGGCACAGCCCTGGTTCAACCATCAGATCGCAGTGACGGGCGGCGTGCTGGCGACGCCCGCCAAGCGGTTGCTCAAGCAGTTCTTTGCCGAGAAGCGCTAGCCAGATTACGGCTCGATAGGGGGCACGATATCGAACAGCAGCAGCGGCTCTTCGCTGGTGGGCGCCTGCTCTAGCTGAAAGAATTGCTGTCGGCTGCGCTCCACGTACTCGATCATCTCGTAGTAGCGCCGGATGTTGCGCACGTAGATGACCGGCTCGCCGCCACGGGCATAGCCATGGCGGGTTTGGCTATGCCACTCACGCTCCTGTAAGAGCGGGAGCGCTGCGCGAACGTCCTGCCAGTGATCCGGATCGCCGCCACGCATCTCGGCAATCTTACGGGCATCGTAAAGGTGGCCAAGACCGACATTGTAAGCCGCCATGGCCATGTAGAGTCGGTCATCCCCGGTAATGCTGTCTGGAAGTCGGTCTTTAATGCTGCGCAGGTAGCGCGCGCCGCCATCGATACTCTGTGCGGCGTCGGTGCGGTCGGCCACGCCCATCTCGCTGGCGGTGGGGTTGGTCAGCATCATCAGGCCGCGAACCCCGGTGGGGGAGACGGCGGTCGGGTCCCAGTGCGACTCTTGATACCCGACGGCGGCCAGTAGCTTCCAATCAAAGCCGGTATCGCGGGCCGCTTGCTTGAATAGCTCGGTGTAGTTGGGCAGGCGCTCATCGAGATGGGCGAGGAACGTGCGGGTGCCCACGTACTCCAGATAGTCGTCATGGCCGAAGTAGCGGCTCACCAGCTGTTGCAGGGTGCCGTTCTCTTGTAGCTCCTGGAGAAATTGATTGGCGGCTTCTAATAATCCAAGCCCGCGGCCGCTAGGCACGGCCCATGCCAGAGAGAGCGGCTCGCCTAGAAAAAAACCGCGTTCGACGTTTGGGAAAAACAGCCGGTTCAAACGAAACTGGTGATCAAAAATGATCGCCGCATCCAAAATACCGTTTTCTACTCGCGCCAATAGTTCGGCCACTTCAAGCTCGTGAGACTCTTTCCAGCTAAGGTTGGGGTAGTCACGTTGAAGGGCGCGCAGCGCTTGGCTGGTGCCCGCCTCGCTCAGCGTGCCAAGCTCCAGGCCCACGAGATCTGCCGGTTCATCGATGCCGTTGAGCCCGCGGCGATACACCACCAGCGGCTGCATCTGAATGATGGAGCGGGTGTAGTGAATGCCCGGTGAGTCTGCCAGTAGGGGGAGGGCGGCAGCGCCTAAGTCGCCCTGCTCGCGCACGGCGGGAAGCACGCTCTCCGGGTGGTGGCTCGCGTTCAGGTTGAGGCTGACCCCTAGATAGTCCGCAAAGCGGTGCATCAGCTCATACTCGAAGCCGGTCGGCCCTTGGCGGCCTTCGTAATAGGTGGTGGGGGTGTTGCGAGTATGAATCGTGATGAACTCTTTCGCTTGAATTTGCGCAAGGTGTTCACCGCTCGTCATGGACGCACTGCGCGGCACTAAAATCAGAAGAAGTGTCGCGATCATCGCGAAATACGCCCGGTAATGAGCGATAAAATGTTGGGCAATCGATGTCGGCATGAGGGCTGGTCAACATGGAACAGTCTGCCACGATACCCAGCCTGCCAGGCGCTGTCACCTTGTTGATTTCGTGTGGACGCCGCTTTCCAGTATCATAGTGGGATTGCCGCGTAGCGGCCCGGTGATTTCCTGCTCGAACTCTCCCTGCTTTAGAGGCTCTCAGATATGCTCGAACTGCGAGGCGCACCCGCCCTTTCCGCCTTCCGTCATGAACGGCTGTTAATGGTGTTGCGTGACCGTGTTCCGGAGGTGGAGGCGCTGTCTGCCCATTACGTCCACTTCATCGACCACCACGAAGAGCTCGATCAGGCCGCCCAGGCGCGGTTGGCGCAACTGCTGGCGTACGGCAGCCACGAACACCAGGAAACCCCCGATAACGCGCAGCGCTTTCTGGTCGTGCCGCGTCTGGGCACTCAGTCACCGTGGTCCTCTAAAGCAACCGACATTGCCTATAACTGCGGGCTCAGCCAGATTAGTCGCATCGAGCGGGGTATCGATTACCGCGTAGGCCTACGTGGTGCCCCCAGCGCTGAGCAGCTAGAAACGATCAGCGCGCTGTTGCATGACCGCATGACCGAAAACGTGCTGGCCGACGTAGCCGAGGCGAGCAAGCTATTCGCCCATCACTCGCCTGCCCCCCTTGGCAGCGTCGACATTCTGGAAGGCGGCCGCGACGCGCTGATGACGGCGAACCGTGAGCTGGGCCTTGCGCTGGCGGATGATGAAGTCGACTACCTCGTCGAGGCCTTTATCGAGCTAGGCCGCAACCCCAGCGATGTGGAGCTGATGATGTTCGCCCAGGCGAACTCTGAGCACTGCCGCCACAAAATCTTCAACGCAGATTGGATTATCGACGGCGAGGCCCAGAGCCACTCGCTGTTCAAGATGATCAAAAATACCTTCGCCACGTCACCGGATAACGTGCTCTCTGCGTACAGCGATAACGCGGCGGTGATCAAAGGCAGCCACGGCGGACGCTTCTTCCCCACGCCGCTCACCGGTGCCGAAGGCGAGCGCGCCCGCTATGATGCCCACCAAGAGCCGATCCACATTCTGATGAAGGTGGAGACCCACAACCACCCCACGGCCATTGCGCCATTTCCCGGTGCGGCCACCGGCTCCGGCGGTGAGATTCGAGACGAAGGCGCGACCGGCATCGGCGGTAAGCCAAAAGCAGGCTTGTCCGGTTTTACCGTTTCTAACCTGCGCATTCCTGAATTCGTTCAGCCCTGGGAAGCCTTCGATTATGGCAAGCCCGAGCGCATGCAGTCCGCGCTCAATATTATGCTGGACGGCCCGATTGGCGGTGCCGCGTTCAACAACGAGTTTGGCCGCCCCAACCTGACCGGCTACTTCCGCACCTATGAGCAGGATGCGCTCAGCGAAGGCGGCATCGAGCGTCGCGGCTACCACAAGCCGATCATGATTGCCGGCGGTTACGGCAACATTCGCGCTCAGCACGTGCAAAAAGGCGAGATTCCGGTCGGCGGTAAGCTGATCGTCATGGGCGGCCCGGCGATGCTGATCGGCCTGGGTGGCGGTGCGGCGTCCAGCATGGCGTCCGGTGAGTCCAGCGCGGATCTGGATTTCGCCTCTGTGCAGCGGGAAAACCCGGAAATCGAGCGTCGTGCCCAAGAAGTTATCGACCGCTGCTGGGCGCTGGGCGACAACAACCCGATTCGCTTTATCCACGATGTCGGTGCGGGCGGGCTGTCTAACGCCTTGCCGGAGCTGGTCAAAGACGGCAACCGTGGCGGTCTGTTTGACTTGCGCGCGGTGCCCAACGCCGAGCCGGGCATGAGCCCGCTGGAAATCTGGTGTAACGAAGCCCAGGAGCGCTACGTACTGGCAGTGGCCCCTGAAGACTTGGATACCTTCGACGCGCTGTGCAAGCGCGAGCGCTGCCCCTATGCGGTGGTGGGCGAAGCCCAGGCGGAGCACCACCTGGAAGTGCGCGACGGCCACTTCGAAACCAAGCCCGTCGATCTGCCCATGAGCGTGCTGTTTGGCAAGCCGCCGAAGATGACCCGTTCGTTTGAGCGCCAAACCCCTGAACTCTCTGGCGTCATGCTGGATAACCTGGACCTGCGCGAAGCGATGGACCGGGTGCTGCGCCTGCCCACGGTGGCCTCGAAAAGCTTCCTGATCACCATCGGCGACCGTTCCATCACCGGCCAAGTCGCCCGTGATCAGATGGTAGGCCCCTGGCAAGTGCCGGTGGCCGACGTCGCGGTCACCACCGCGAGCTTCGATACCCACGCCGGTGAAGCCATGGCCATGGGCGAGCGCCCGCCGGTGGCGCTGATCAACCCTGCGGCCAGCGCGCGCTTAGCGGTGGCAGAAGCCATTACCAATCTCGCGGCTGCGCCGATTGCCAAGCTGTCGGATATCAAGCTCTCCGCCAACTGGATGAGCGCTGCTGATCACCCCGGTGAAAACCAGGCGCTGTATGACGCCGTTCATGCCGTGGGCATGGAGCTATGCCCGGCACTCGGCATCGCCGTGCCGGTGGGCAAGGACTCCATGTCCATGCGCACCGCGTGGCAAGAGGGCGATGACGCCGAAGAGAAGAGCATTACCTCGCCGCTGTCGCTGGTGGTGACCGGCTTTGCACCGGTGACCGACGCGCTGGCGACGCTGACGCCGCAGATCAACCTGGAGCAGGATGAGTCTGATCTGATCTTGATCGACCTGGGGAACGGCCAGAACCGTCTTGGCGGCTCGGCGCTGGCGCAGGTCTATGGCCAAGTGGGCGATGAGTGCCCCGATGTGGACGACCCGGAAGATCTGAAAGCGTTTTTCGAAGTGATCCAAGGTCTGAACCGCGACGGCAAGCTGCTGGCTTATCACGACCGCAGCGACGGCGGCCTGTTGGTGACGCTGCTGGAGATGGCTTTTGCCGCGCACGCCGGTCTCGAGATCAAGCTCGACTGGCTGATCGATGAGCCGGTGGAAGCCTTCAACGCGCTGTTCTCTGAAGAGCTGGGCGCGGTGATTCAGGTCAATCGCCAGCACACCGAAGAGGTGCTGACCCAGTTCGCCATGGCGGGTATCGAAACCTGCGGCGTGATTGCTCGCCCGCGTTACGACGACCAAGTGCGTGTCACGCTGTTTGAAGAGCCGCTGCTGGAAACCACCCGTCAGCTAACCCAGCGTACCTGGTCCGAGACCAGCTACCGCATGCAGGCGCTACGGGATAACCCGGAATGCGCGAAGAACGAGTTCGACAACCTGCTCGACGTGCGCGACCCGGGCCTCAGCGCCGCGCCGACCTTCGATATCAACGACGATATCAGCGCGCCCTTTATCAACACCGCCAAGCCCGCGGTGGCCGTGCTGCGTGAACAGGGCGTCAATGGTCAGGTAGAGATGGCCTGGGCCTTTCACAAAGCGGGTTTCGATGCGGTGGATGTGCATATGAGCGACATCCTCGAAGGCCGTGTCTCCCTGGAGGAGTTCAAAGGTTTGGTGGCCTGTGGCGGTTTCTCCTACGGCGACGTGCTGGGTGCAGGCGGCGGCTGGGCCAAGTCTGTGCTATTCAACGAGCGCGCCCGCGAGCAGTTCGAAACCTTCTTCACCCGTGACGATAGCTTCTCGCTGGGCGTGTGTAACGGCTGCCAGATGCTCTCGCAGCTCAAAACGCTGATTCCTGGTGCGGAAAACTGGCCGGCTTTCGTGCGCAATGAGTCCGAACAGTTCGAAGCCCGGGTGTCGATGGTGCGGGTAGAGAAGAGCCCTTCGATTCTGCTGGCGGGCATGGAAGGCTCCAAGCTGCCCATCGCCGTGGCCCACGGGGAGGGCCGCGCCGAGTTCCGCGATACGGCGCACCTGCGCAGCATGCAGTCGAGCAGCCAAATTGCCCTGCGCTATATCGATAACTACGGCCAAGTCACTACGCGCTACCCGGCCAACCCCAACGGCTCCCCGTCGGGCATTACCGGCCTGACCACGCCGGATGGTCGCGTGACGATCATGATGCCGCACCCCGAGCGGGTGACCCGCGCGGTCACCAACTCCTGGCGTCCGGCGGAGTGGACCGAGGATGGTGCGTGGCTGCGCCTGTTCCGCAATGCGCGGGTATGGCTGGGCTAATGTCATGTGATCAACCTGAAAGGTGATGGATGACACATCCTGATAAGGCGGCCTCCGGGCCGCCTTTCTTGGCTAACGGGGCAGCGCCTTCGCTGCGCCCCTACCAAGCCGAGGCGGTCAAGCGGGTAGTCAGCCACTTTCGCGCCACCAGCGCCCCCGCCGTGGTGGTGTTGCCGACGGGCAGCGGCAAGTCGCTGGTGATCGCTGAACTGGCGAGACTCGCCCGTGGGCGGGTGCTGGTGTTGGCTCACGTACGCGAGCTGGTGGAGCAGAACCACGCCAAGTACCAAGCGTACGGCTTGGAGGCGGATATCTTCAGCGCTGGGTTAAAGCGCAAAGAGGCCAGTCGCCAAGTGGTGTTTGGCTCGGTGCAGTCGGTGGTGCGTAACCTGGAGCAGTTCAACGACGCCAGCTTTACTCTGCTGGTAATCGACGAGTGCCATCGGGTATCGCTGGAGGAAGACTCCAGCTATCGGCAGGTGATCGAGCATCTACGGAGCCAGAACCCGCAGCTCAAAATCCTCGGCCTAACCGCCACCCCGTTTCGTTTGGGGCAGGGTTTTATCTACCACCGCCACCACCACGGGATGGTGCGCGGTTCAGAAGAGAGCTTTTTTGCCGACTGCGTGTTCGAGCAGCCGCTACGTCTGATGGTCAAACAGGGCTTTTTGGCCGCGCCCAAGCGGCTGGATATGGCCATCGAGGGGTACGACTTCTCGGCGCTGGCGCCCTCGTCCAGCGGGCTGTTTCGGGAGGAGGAACTCAACCGGGTGGTGGCGGGCAACCGGGCGACACCGGGCATCATTGCCCAGGTGGTGGAGTACGCCGCCGACCGCCAGGGGGTGATGATTTTCGCCGCGACGGTGGCCCACGCCGAAGAGATCATGGGCTATCTGCCCGCCGAGCAGGCCGCGCTGATTACCGGTGCGACCGCCTCGGCCGAGCGCACCGCGCTGATTGATGCGTTCAAAGCGCGCCAACTGAAGTATTTGGTCAACGTGGCGGTGTTGACCACCGGCTTCGATGCCCCCCACGTCGATCTGATTGCGATCCTGCGGCCTACCGAGTCGGTCAGCCTGTATCAGCAGATCGTAGGGCGCGGGCTGCGCCTCTCGCCGGGTAAAGAGGAGTGCTTGATTCTCGACTATGCGGGCAACCCGTGGGATCTCTACGCTCCGGAAGTAGGCGAACCCAAGCCGGATAGCGATAGCGAACCGGTGCAGGTGCCCTGCCCGGACTGCGGTCACGCAAACCTGTTTTGGGGCAAGCGCGACGGCGAGCTGGTGATCGAACACTTCGGCCGCCGCTGCCAGGGGCTGATTGAGGATGACGCAGGGCGGCGCCGCCAGTGCGAGTTTCGCTTTCGCTTCAAAGTATGCGACGAGTGCGGCGCTGAGAACGATATTGCCGCCCGCCGCTGTCATGGCTGTGAGAAGCTGCTGGTGGACGCTGACGACAAGCTCAAGGATGCGCTGAAACTAAAAGATGCCAAGGTGCTGCGCGTCAGCGGCATGCAGTTGGAAGCGACCACCAATGGCCGTGGTCTGCCGCGCCTAAAAGCCACCTACCACGATGAAGATGGCGACAGCCTGAGCGAATGGTTTGCCTTAGAAACCCCTGCCCAGCGCCGCGCGTTTTATGCCGTATTTTTGCGTACCCATCTGCGTGCGCCAGGCGGTCAATGGCAACCGACGACGCCTGATGAGGTTGTCAACGAGCAGCGTCGATTGCGCCACCCGGATTTTGTGGTGGGGCGAAAGGTAGGCCGACACTTTCAAATCCGCGATAAGCTGTTCGATTATCAAGGGCGCTATCGGAAAGCCGCCGATGCTGGCTAGATGCCGCGCTGACAACGCGCTGTTACACTGCTGTTTTCCCACTCATCAACGAAGGATTCGACCCGCGTGAGCGAGACGCCAAGCGCAGCGCCAGACCAAGACCAAGACCAAGACGTGGCGGAATCTACTGCCGAGCCGTTGGTGGAGGCGCTTGGGCGTCTGTTTGATGAGCCCATCACGCAGCTGCCGGAAGATCTCTATATTCCACCCGAGGCGCTGCGGGTCTTTCTGGAAGCCTTCGAAGGGCCGTTGGATCTGCTGCTCTATTTAATTCGTCGCCAGAACCTAGATATTTTGACCATCAACGTGGCCACCATTACCCACCAGTACATTGAGTACGTGGAGCTAATGAAAGCCATGGAGATCGAGCTGGCGGGCGAGTATCTGCTGATGGCTGCCATGCTGGCGGAGATTAAATCCCGGACGTTGCTGCCACGCCCGCCGAAAGCAGAAGGCGAGGAGGAGGAGGATCCCCGCGCCGAGCTGATTCGCCGTCTGCAGGAGTACGAGCGCCTGAAAGAGGCCGCTGAGGCGCTGGATACGCTGCCCCGAGTAGGCCGGGACTGGTTCAGCGTACAGGCGGGCTTGCCGCCGTTGGAAACGCGGGTGATCCATCCCGATGTGGCGCTCGATGAGCTGCTGGGGGCGCTGTCCGATATTCTCAAGCGTGCCGAGCTGGCCCAGGCCCACCAGATCAGCCGGGAAGTGCTCTCCACCCGCGAGCGAATGCTGAAGATCATGGAGCAGCTCAGCCTGGATGGCGAGAGCGGCCGTTATACGCCCTTTGAAGCGCTGTTTACCCTTGAAGAGGGGCGTGCCGGTGTGGTGGTAACCTTTATGGCTATTTTAGAGCTGGCCAAAGAGGCCATGATCGAGATCGTTCAAAACGCACCGCTGTCGCCCATTCACGTGCGCGCCCGCCAAGCGGCGCTGGCCGATGGGGAAGAGGGCGCTTTCGAGCGTTTGGGAGAGGAGCAGGGCGATGCCGCCTCGGCATTCGAAGAGCCTGCGTTTGAACCTGACGAGGAGTCGCGGTGAGAGACACCACGTTAGACGATATTATTGAAGCGGCGCTGCTAGCGGCGGGTGAGCCGTTGCCGATTGAGCGCCTGGAAACGCTCTTTTTAGAAGAGGAGTGCCCTACCCGCAAAGCGCTGAGGGAGGCGTTGTCGCGGCTGGCGCTGCGTCATGAACATGGCGCGCTCGAACTGGTCGAGACCGCCTCGGGCTTTCAGCTACGCATTCGCCCGCGTTTGGCCCACTGGGTCTCGCGGCTGTGGGACGAGCGCCCCCAGCGCTACTCGCGGGCACTGCTGGAAACGCTGGCGCTCATTGCCTACCGTCAACCGGTGACTCGGGGTGATATCGAAGATGTGCGCGGCGTGAGCGTTAGCAGTTCGATCATTCGAACACTGATGGAACGCGGCTGGATACGCGTGGTAGGCCACCGAGACGTGCCGGGTCGCCCGGCGGTCTATGCCACCACGCGCAGCTTTTTGGATGACTTCGGGCTGAAAACCTTGGATGCGCTGCCGCCCATGCATACGCTGGTCAGCGGCGACGATCACGAAGCGCACTCCGTCGAAGAGGAATCGGGCGAACAAAACCCACTGCCAGCACTGGACGAAACGGTGCAAAGCGTGCAGGATGCGCCACCCCAGCAAGATGAGAATACGTCGGCAGAGAGTGCCGATCACCACGCCGAGACGGCGTTAACCCAGCCGCTCAGTTTTGCCGATTTAGAGGCACGGCTAGCGGCACGTGCGCAGCGTCAACATGAGGACGCTGGCACGCAGACCAACGATGTGAGGTCAGACGACCATGAGTCAGAGTAACAACACCACGCCGCCCACCAGCGAAAAGCTGCAGAAAGTCCTCGCCCGTGCGGGCCTTGGCTCCCGCCGTGAAATGGAAACCGCCATTGCCGATGGCCGGGTGAAGGTGAATAGCCAGGTCGCCAAACTGGGCGATCGGGTGGAAGCGCGGGATAAGGTCAGCTTCGATGACCGCCCGGTGACGCTGCGCCCGGAAGAGGAAGTGCCGCGCCGGGTCATTATGTACAACAAGCCGGAAGGCGAGCTGTGCACCCGCAAAGATCCGGAAGGCCGTCGCACGGTCTTTGAGCGCCTACCGCGCCTGAAAGGCGAGCGCTGGATTGCGATTGGCCGCCTGGACATCAACACCAGCGGTTTGCTGCTGTTCACCACCGACGGTGAACTGGCCAACCGCTTGATGCACCCCTCGACTCAAGTAGAGCGTGAGTACGCGGTGCGGGTCATGGGCGACGTCAAGCGTGAGCATATCGTCGCTATGGTCGACGGTGTGATGCTGGAAGATGGCCCGGCGCGCTTCACCGACGTGCAGGAGTTTGGTGGCGAAGGCATCAACACCTGGTTCCACGTGGTGATTCTGGAGGGCCGCAACCGTGAGGTTCGCCGCCTGTGGGAATCCCAGGGGCTTACCGTTAGCCGCCTGAAGCGCGTTCGCTACGGCAACATCTTCCTCGACAAGCGCGCGAAAGCTGGTGAGTGGGTCGAACTCTCTCAGGATGAGGTGGATGACTTGGCGACGCTGGCCAATCTTGAAACCCGGAAAGTGCCTGAGCTGACGCCAGACGAGAAGAACCGCTGGAGCCGTGACAAGCACAAGCGCCGTCCGGTGCAGGCGATGCGTAAGCCGAAACCCAAGCGCGGCTAAGCAAGTGACCTCTGCGGTGTAGGCGTTGTCGACGCCGCAGAGGACGGAATATAGACGAAAGATAAAAAAGGGCTTGCTATTCACAAGCCGTATCCGTACTATATGCATCCGTTCGGACGGGTCGTTAGCTCAGTTGGTAGAGCAGTTGACTTTTAATCAATTGGTCGTAGGTTCGAATCCTACACGACCCACCATCCGAACCAAACAATGCATCAAGCCGTTATCTTCTTAATGCCTTGTTTTGATGCCAGCCATTGCGGGATTCGTGAATGTTGGCACCATCCGTAGTAACGCAGCAAAATTTGGGTCGTTAGCTCAGTTGGTAGAGCAGTTGACTTTTAATCAATTGGTCGTAGGTTCGAATCCTACACGACCCACCAAATTTCGACGCCCTTGGTAGCTTGCTGCCAGGGGCGTTTTGCTATGGGCGTTTTGACGCGCCGCAGCGTGACTTTGCGCTTGCAGCGAACAATCATTGTCCACCACAATGCCATGACAACGACGTGATGGCATCGTGAAACAGGATGAATGAACGTCTAATCGATTGATCGTATAGCTGCCGAGCTGTCACGGCAGCCCTGGCTCCCAAGAGTCAGATTGGTGACGCGCCACCGCGAGAGACGCAGCGGCCGTTGCCCCGAGTGCGGCGCATGCGGAGCGCATACGCCGTGACTGGTGTTTAACAGGGGGATTCCCTGTTCGTCACAGTGGTAGACACGATGACTATGATGACTTCTCAAGTGGAGTTAGACGCTCCGCTGCCAAGCCCGTACTGCCCTACCCGCATCCCGGCGGAAGACGAAGCGCGAGTGGCTGAGATCAAGCAGCTGCTCAAGGCGAACAACGCCGTTTTGGTAGCGCATTACTACACCGACGATGCCATTCAGCAGCTAGCCGAAGAGACTGGCGGCTGTGTGGCTGACTCCCTGGAAATGGCCCGCTTTGGCGCTCGCCATGAGGCCACTACGCTGGTGGTTGCTGGCGTGCGTTTCATGGGCGAAACGGCCAAGATCCTCTCCCCCGAAAAGCGCGTGTTGATGCCAACGCTCGAAGCGACCTGCTCCTTGGATGTCGGTTGCCCTATCGATGAGTTCAGCGCGTTCTGCGATGCCCATCCTGATCGTACGGTGGTGGTGTATGCCAATACCTCGGCGGCAGTAAAAGCGCGTGCCGATTGGGTCGTGACCTCTTCGATCGCCGTGGAGGTCATCGAGCATTTGCAGGCGAAGGGCGAAAAGATCCTCTGGGCGCCGGACAAACACCTGGGTAGCTATATTCAGAAGAAAACCGGGGCCGATATGCTGATGTGGGACGGTGCCTGCATCGTGCACGAGGAGTTCAAGGCGAAAGGCATTCAAGACTTGAAGCGTCTATATCCGGATGCCGCCGTGCTTGTCCACCCGGAGTCGCCGGAAGCCGTCGTGACGCTGGCCGATGTGGCGGGCTCCACCTCGCAACTCATCAAAGCGGCGAAAACGCTACCTAACGACAAGCTGATCGTGGCGACTGATCGTGGGATCTTTTTCAAGATGCAGCAAGCGGTGCCTGAGAAAACGCTCTTTGAAGCGCCCACCGCCGGTAACGGTGCGACGTGCCGTAGCTGTGCCCACTGCCCGTGGATGGCGATGAACGCGCTGGATAATTTGGCAGGGGCGCTGCGTGAAGGCAGCGGCGAAATTTTCGTCGACGACGCGCTGCGTCAGCAGGCGCTCAAACCCCTCGAACGCATGCTGAACTTCAACGCTTAGACATCAGCACAACGTCTTTGACGTTAGCCAAAAGCCCGAACGCAATGCGTCGGGCTTTTTTGCCTAGGTTGCATGGGCGCTAAAATGTCTCCAGCGTCTCTCGGTACTCAAGAAACGCTTCTCGGCGCTGCTCGATACGCGCGAGCGCTTGAGCGTCGTTCTCCTGTTGAGCAGCGTCTTTGGCAATACTCAGCTGTCGAATGGCGCGGTCTATGCGGCCGGTGAGCTGGAGGTGTTCGGCACGGGCCAGATGACCCCAGCCGTTGAAGCCGCTGCGCCCGGCCGCCTCGGCCAGCAGGTTGAATCCCTGCGGGTTTTCCGGGTGTTGCGCGGTAATGTCCCGAAGCAGGTCATAGGCGGCTTCAGGATGACGCTGTAGCTGCGCTTCCGCTAGCGTGAGCTGCGCCGGCAGGTAGTTGGGCATTAGCCGCAGCAGCCGCTGGCTGCGGTGAATGGCGTCATCGTAGCGCTGTGCGGTCAACGCCACGTGCGCCGCCGTGGCGGGCAGCATGCCGTAATCGGGAAGCTCGCTGGCTAGCTGGTCGAGGGTTTGGAGGGCACGGTCGGTCTGCCCGTTTTGTGCCGTGATCAGCGCGTCGATGTAGCGTAGCGCAGGCTCCTCGGCATCCTCTTGCGCCAGTCGCGACGCCGCCTGCTGGGGCGTGTTGCGGTAGATGCTCAGCAGCGCCCGGGCGCGCATCATGTCGTACAACGTATCGCTGGTGTAGCGGCTGGCCACGCTGAGCTGAGACACCCGCGCCTGGGCGTCGCTCAGGCGGCTGTCCGAGACCGGGTGGGTGAGCAGGAATTCCGGCGGTGTGCCGCCCTGAAGGCGCGAAAGGCGCTGCATGGTATCGAACATGCGCACCATGGCTTCGGGGTCGTAACCGGCGTCTGCCATGGCCTGTAGGCCGATGCGGTCGGCCTCCTGCTCGAAGCGCCTGGAGTAGGCGAGCTGATCTTGAATCAGCGCCGCCTGAGAGCCCATGGCGGTGGCAATGCCCGCATCGCCGCCGCCGCTGGCAGCAATCAGCATCCCCGCGAGCATGGCGGCCATGGCGGGCAGCTGGGTTTGCTCCGCGCGGGCGCTGCCGCGAGCGTAGTGGCGCTGGGAAAGGTGCCCAAGCTCGTGGGCAATCACCGAGACAAACGCCCCTTCATCCTCGGCAAAGGCAAACAACCCTGAATTGATGCCCACCACGCCGCCGGGCACCGCAAAGGCGTTGAGCGAGCGGTTATCCACCATCACTGTCGTCGTTTGCAGGCTGCCGAGCTGGCTGTAGGGCGCCAGGCGCGCGACCAGGCTTTCTAGGTAGTCGCTCACGATGGGGTCCTGCCACTGCGGTGCCTGGGCGCGAAACTGGCGCAGCCACGCGCGACCCAGGCGAAACTCTTCGTTGCTCACGGATGACGATGCGCCGCCTAGCGTGGGTAGTTGGTAATCCTCATAGCTGTGACTGGGCAAACTAACGCACAGGGTGCCGAGCGATAGCGCTAGCGCACAGGCCCAGCGGGCGTTGGTGGGTCTAAAAAGCAGCATGGCATCCCCATTCGTTCAGGTTATAGGCGCGGCGAACAACGGTGTGACATTGATTCAGGCAGGGAAGTGCCGTTAAATCAGAGCCACGGCGGGCATCGCAAAAAAACAGTTTATGCAACAATGCGACGCTTATGTAGCCAACGAACGATTGAGCACCATAGAAGCTGCCTTTGGGGGAGAGTATGTCTGAGCAAACAGCGTCTGGGTTGGCCGAGGGGGTTCAGCCCGATCGGGTAGTGGACGCCACCGGATTGCACTGTCCGCTACCGCTGCTGAAAGCCAAGCAGGCACTGGCCGGTCTAGCCCCCGGTCAACTGTTGGAAGTCAGCGCCACCGATGCTGGGTCGTGGCGGGATATGGCGGCATTTACCGAGCTGAGTGACCATGTCATGGAAGCGCGGGCGCAGCGCGGCGATGTATATGTGTTTTGGATCCGTAAAGCAGGGAATGCCCACTCATGACCATGCGCAGCATCCTGAGAGGTTGGGTCGAACGCTACTTTTCGGACGAGGAGGCGCTGATTCTTCTGTTCGTGCTGGTGGCGGGGTTCGCCGCGATCATCTGGTTTGGTCGTATGCTTGCGCCTTTTTTTACCGCGCTGGTGCTGGCGTTTTTACTGCAAGGGGTGGTCAGCGCGCTGACGCGGCGACGTGTACCGCACCTGTTGGCCGTCATTTTGGTGTTCTTGGCGTTTGTCAGCGTGCTGCTGACGCTGGCGTTCATTTTGATGCCGCTAATCTGGAATCAGCTGGTGGGGCTCGTTCAAGAGACCCCGCGCATGTTTGCCAGCGGCCAAGGGTGGCTGGATCAGTTACAGCAGCGTTTTCCCAATATCGTGACGCCCGATCAGATGCAGAGCTGGATTGGCGTTGCCGGACGGGAAATCAGCCAGCTTGGCCAGCGCGCGTTGACGCTCTCGCTGACCTCGTTGGGCAATATCATGTCGCTGATCATCTATCTGGTCCTGGTGCCGATTCTGGTCTTTTTCATGCTGAAAGATCGTGAGGCGCTGGTGGGTTTTACGCTTTCGTTGCTGCCGCAGAAGCGGACGCTGCTCACCCGTATCTGGCAAGAGATGGACCGCCAGATCGCCAACTACATTCGCGGCAAATCCATCGAAATCGTGATCGTGGGCACGGTGGCGTACATCACGTTCGCCTTTTTTGGCCTGCCTTACACGGCGCTGCTGGCGGTGCTGGTCGGATTTTCCGTCTTGGTGCCGTACATTGGCGCGGCGGTCGCAACGCTTCCCGTGGCGGCGGTGGCCGGGTTCCACTTTGGCATCAGCGAGCAGTTCGTGTACGTGCTGGTGGCCTACGGCGTGCTTCAGGCGCTGGATGGCAACGTGCTGGCTCCCGTGCTGTTCTCGGAAACCAACAATATCCACCCGGTATCGATTATCGTCGCGGTGCTGTTTTTTGGCGGTATTTGGGGGTTTTGGGGAGTATTCTTCGCCATCCCGCTGGCCACGCTGCTCAAGGCGTTGGTGTACGCTTGGCCCAGAGGGATCGAAAGCCGACAGGCAGCGCAACCGCCTCGCTTGGGACAGGATTCACCCTAAGGGCGACGGTGCCCCGATCCTAGGGGCACCGCGCTGTGCGCCGCTGTTACTGGCGGTGAAGTGCCTGCGCCGCGCTCAGCACTTCTTCTGCATGGCCGGGTACTTTGACGCCGCGCCACTCTTGGGCAAGCTTGCCGTCCTGGTCGATCAAGAAGGTGCTGCGCTCGATGCCTTGGTGCTCTTTGCCGTACATCTTTTTGAGTTTGATGACGTCGAAGAGCTGACAAACGGTTTCGTCTTTGTCGGAAATCAGCTCGAAATTGAAATCCTGTTTGGCTTTGAAGTTCTCCTGGGCGCGCAGGCCATCCCGGGAGACACCGATGATCACGGTGTTGGCCGCATCGAAGGCGGCTTTGCGATCCCGAAAATCGCCGCCTTCGGTGGTGCAGCCGGGCGTACTGGCTTTCGGGTAGAAGTAGATGACGACCTGCTTGCCGCGCAGTGCCGACAGCGTGACGGTGGTGTCGCCCGTGGCGGGGGCGGAAAAATCAGGGACGGGCTGGCCAAGTTCGATCGCCATAAAGGCTCCTTATCGGGGTGACTTTCATAGGGAATTACACGCAAGCGCTGCGCTGCTGTCAAAGCGTTCGATAAACTCGCAGTGCTTTACGCTGTACAGGCTCGAATCGCCTGAGTACCATTTGCTGTTTGTGGGCAGGGGTGATCGCGCTCCTTTAAGGCATCAACGCCGCGTCTTGACGTAATGTACGCCATTGCATCCCACGTGGCAGCTTGATTTCAACTTTTTGCAGGTGAGGAAAATACGGATGATCACAGGCAGCATTGTCGCCCTGGCGACGCCGATGAAGGTCAATGGCGACATCGACTGGGAGGCGCTTCGTCGTCTGGTGAACTTCCACCTCGATAATGGCACCGATGCCATCGTCGCTGCGGGCACCACGGGTGAGCCCACCACCATGTCTTTTGCCGAGCACTTCGACGTGATTCGCAGCGTGGTGGAAGAGGTCAACGGCCGTATTCCGGTCATCGCCGGTACCGGAGCGAACGCGACCTCGGAAGCGGTCGAGCTGGCACGCTACGCCAGCGAAGTGGGCGCGGATTACTGCCTGTCGGTTTGTCCTTACTACAACAAGCCCACCCAGGAAGGTCTCTATCAGCACTTCAAAGCGGTGGCAGAAGGCAGCAAACTGCCGGTCATTCTGTATAACGTGCCGGGCCGTACCTGCTCCGATCTTTACAACGAGACCGTGGTACGTTTGGCGGAAGTTAACAATATCATCGGCCTGAAAGACGCGACCGGGAACCTTGAGCGCGCTGAGGATCTAATCTCACGCCTGAAAGGCAGCGACTTCATGCTCTACTCCGGCGACGACGCGACGGCCTGTGACTTCATGCTGATGGGTGGCCATGGTGACATCTCCGTCACCGCCAACGTTGCCCCCAAAGCCATGCATGATCTGTGCGCGGCTGCCGTGGCGGGCGACGCCGACAAGGCGCACCAAATCAATACGCGCCTGATGCCGTTGCACACGAACTTAGGCATCGAATCCAACCCCATTCCCGTGAAGTGGGCGCTGCACCGCATGGGCTACATGGACGCCGGTATTCGCTTGCCGCTGACGTGGCTGTCGGAGAAGTACCACGGCACGGTCAGTGAAGCGCTGCAGCTGGCGGGTGTCGTAGAGGAGTAACCCGGCGCTCGAAACCCTTTTGCTACCCGGTGAAGGCATCGCCGGCCGGGTAACTGATCTGTTGACTGTTAAGGTGGCTTGATGAGCTCTGTGCTTGAACAACGTGCGCTTAAATGGATACCGCTGGCACTCGCAGCCGCTGTCACACTGGCAGGTTGCGCACGCGATGGGTACTACCACGACCGCAACCTGGACTACATCGAAGCGGCCCCGGCGCCGCCTTTGGTGTTGCCCGAGTCCCGCAATACCCAGCGTTACCGCGATGCGATGCCCGTTCCCCAGGTCGCCATGCAGGGCACACAGCTCGATGAGCCAGCCGAGGTCGAACCGCCTCAGTCGCTGGCCATTGGCAGCGGTCTGGAGCCTGACTACGTCGAACGTCGCCAAGTCGGTGACCAAAGCTGGTTAGTCGTCGCTGCGGACCCTGGTACCGTTTGGCCGCAATTGGAAGCCTTCGTGCGTAGCCGCCAACTCCCCGTTCAAGAGAGCAGTGCCAATCAAGGCGTCATCGTAACCCCGCAGGCGACGCTACGCCTACAGAGCGCCCTGCGCGCCGGTAGTAGCGAAGTGCGCTGTGATCAGAGCGGTCAAAGCGTCGAGAGCTGTCTCGCGGCCTTGGAGCAGTACTTGGGTGCTCGTAGCGCCACTGCCAGCTCCTCCTCGTGGACCGCCCAGCGTCTGGCCAGCGAGCAGACCCTTCAGCTGCGTCAGCAGGGCGACGAGTGGGAAGTGGTCATTCCGCAGCCCATCGACCGCGTCTGGGCCGAGTTGAACCACTACCTATCGCTTGATTTCACTCAAGAAGGGCAGCGTGACCTGCTCGCGACCTCCGCTGATGACTACGAGTTCTTGGTGGAGTACATGACCGAAACCGAGCGTGGACGTAACCCGTTGCAGATCGTCTTTAGTCCAGACGTACGCCGGATGTCACAGCAGATTCGTTTGGCGCTCGAGCCCAACGGCGACCAAACCGTACTGCGTGCCATCAACGCCAGCGAGCGTAATTTCAGTGCGGATGATCAGCGCGAGTTGCTTGAGCGCGTCTCCGGCTACTTACGTTAACCCTTTGCTTCTCACTTTCTCACGGAGCCCCCATGGAAAAGCGCCAAGAACTCTATGCCGGCAAGGCAAAATCCGTCTATACCACTGACGATCCTGACCTTCTGGTACTGCACTTTCGTGATGACACCAGCGCTTTCGATGGCAAGAAAAAAGAGGCGCTTGCCCGTAAGGGAATGGTGAACAACATCTTCAACGCCTTCATCATGGAGCGCTTGGAAGAGGGCGGTATCCCCACGCATTTCGAAAAGCAGCTTTCCAACAATGAAAGTCTGGTCAAGAAAATGCAGATGATTCCGGTCGAGTGCGTGGTGCGCAACATTGCGGCGGGCGGTTTGGTGAAGCGCTTGGGGGTGGAAGAGGGCATTGCCCTAAACCCGCCGACCTTCGAGCTGTTCTTGAAGAACGACGAGAAGGGCGACCCGATGATCAATGAATCGCTGGCGGAAACGTTTGGCTGGGCAACCCCCGAGCAACTGGCCAAAATGAAGACCCTGACGTTCAAGGTGAACCACATCCTCAAGCAGCTGTTTGCCGAGGGTGACATGCTGCTGGTGGATTACAAGCTAGAGTTCGGTGTGTTCAACGGCGAGGTCGTCCTGGGGGATGAGTTTTCACCCGATGGCTGCCGCTTGTGGGATGCCAACACCCGCGAGAAGCTGGACAAAGACCGCTTCCGCCAGGGCTTGGGTGGCGTCATTGAGGCTTATGAAGAAGTCGGCCGTCGCTTAGGGATTACCTTTCCCGCCTAAGAGCATTTCGTCAGTCAGTGTATCGATTGCCACCACCGTCAAGGTGGTGGCGTCGTTTTCAGAGGCGGCATCGATCGCCTGGAACTTGACGTCTACGTCGCGCAGTCGCACCCCGTAAAGGCGGTCACTCTGCGTGGCTTTCTGGTAGGCAGGACGTGGGTCTTGGCTCAATACCTGTTCGATCAGCGCATGGAGCGACGCTCCATCGGCACGGGCGGCAAGGCTTGCTTGGGCGGCCTGGCTAAAATGTACGGGTAGCCGTGAGGGCGCGCTGGGTGCAAAGCCTGCCCGAGCATCGGGCTTGGCTTCGGCCCAGGGCAGGTAAGGCTTGATATCGACCACTGGCGTCCCGCTGATCAAGTCACACCCGACGAGATGCAGACTCACCCCTTGCCGGGTGTCGATGTGAGACAGCTCGATCAACGACAGCCCAAGCCGATTGGGGCGGTGGGTGCTGCGGCTGGCAAAGACGCCGACTTTGCGGTTACCGCCCAGCCTCGGTGGGCGTACCAAGGGCGTCCAGCGGGTCGGGCTGTGATGAAAGATAAACGTCACCCATAGGTGGCTAAACTCTTCCAAGCCCCGTACGGTGAGAGGATCATCGAACGGTGCGGTAAGTACCAAGCTTGCGCTGGCCGCTGGCGCAAGTCCCGGCTGGCGGGGAACGCCGAACTTGTCCGGGTAGTCGCTGACGATATGGCCAATGGGCGTCAGCGCAAATGACGCGCTGTCTGATCGATCATGCATGGCACTGCCTTGTGGTTGACCGACACCGACGGGGTCGATGAAGTGGGGCTTTCGAAACGAGGCGACGAGTATAAAATAGCCCGCGGGTGACAGACAGTCCGCTGTCGTTGCCAGCCGCTAAATCGCATTGAGGCGAAGCATGTTGAAAACGAACGAACGCGCACCCTCTGCTGCGCCGACTGCCCGTGTGACCTATCGCGCGGCGCTGGCCAAAGATGCCGCCGATCAGGCGGAAGTCTTTTATCATGCGGTCATGCAGGGCGCGGCCACACACTATGGGTTGGATGAACGCCGTGCCTGGGCGAATGCGCTGCCTCGTGAGGCGAGCGCTTGGGCAGCGCGCCAGGCGCTCTACACCACACTGGTGGCGGCTTGCGATGGCCGCTGTGTCGGGTTTCTAGAGCTGAATATCAGCGCAGGCCGCATTGAAACGCTCTACGTCTGGCCGTCGCTGGCGGGGCGTGGTATTGGCACCACGCTACTGATCCACGCCGAACGCATTCTACTCGAGCACGGCGTTTCGAGCGTAGAGATCGAGGCGAGCCTGGTGCTCTATGAGCGCCTGCTGCGCCGAGGCTTCGATAACCTCGGCGAGCAGTGGGTCGAGCGCAGCGGTGAAATGCTGCGTCGCTACCGACTGGTGAAGCAGCTCAGCGCCGTAGAAACCTAACGCCTACACGTTGAAGGTTTGGGTGATCCGCATCGACAGGTCGATGGATTTAACGTCTTTCGTCAGCGCGCCGCTGGAGATGCAGTCTACCCCCGTGTCGGCAATCGCTCTTAGCGAAGAGTCGTCCACGTTGCCGGAGGCTTCCAGCGTGGCGCGGCCGCCGTTGATTTCCACCGCTACGTGGAGGTCTTCAATGGCGAAGTTATCCAGCATGACGATGTCGGCACCGGCGGCTAGGGCTTGATCCAGCTCCTCGAAGGTTTCGACTTCCACTTCCACCGGCAGCTCGCTGGCCAGTTTGCGGGCTTGAGTCACGGCGGCTTGAATGCCGCCGCAGGCGGCGATGTGGTTCTCTTTGATCAAGAACGCATCCCACAGGCCGATGCGGTGATTATGTCCGCCCCCACAGGTGACCGCATATTTTTGGGCCAGTCGCATCCCGGGAAGCGTTTTACGAGTATCCAGCAAGCGCACGCCGGTGCCTTCGATCAAGTCCACGTAGCGACGCGTGGCAGTGGCCGTAGCCGACAGTGTTTGCAGCATGTTGAGGGCGGCCCGTTCGCCGGTGAGCAGGCTGCGGGCCGGACCTTCGAGCTCGAGAAAGCACTGGTCGGGTGCCAAAAGGTCGCCATCTGCAGCTTGCCAGCGCAGCGTCACGCGGCCATCCAGGCGGCGAAAGATCTCATCGACCCAGGCAACACCGCAGAGTACTGCGGCTTCACGGGTAATCACCTTGGCGGTTGCCCATTGGCTCTCAGGAATCAGCTGAGCCGTGATATCGCCTGCACCCACGTCTTCCGCCAGCAGACGGGCGGCGCAAGCGCGAATCTCTTCAGCAAGAGCAGTTTGGTAATCCATAGGGGGAGGTCTCTGGGCGTCGTCTTCGATGACGGGCATTATAGTGAAACAGACGGCTAACGTAGAGGAGTGCGTGCGCGCATGAACCAAGAAAACAGGGCGGGAGCGTGGTCCAGGGCGCGGCAGGTGCCATCACCGAACCAGGATGCACGCCCCCAGCAGGAGGTCTCACTGCTGCTCTTGCACGCCATTAGCCTGCCGCCAGGGCAGTTCTCGGGCGATGCCATCGAGGCGCTGTTCACCAATCGACTGCCCCCGGACGGACACCCTTTCTTTGCCGAGATCGCCCACCTGCGGGTATCGGCCCATCTGTTGATCCGTCGCGACGGCGAGTGCGTTCAGTTCGTCGATACCGACCAGCGTGCTTGGCATGCCGGTCGCTCCTGCTGGTGGGACCCTGCGCTGGGCGCATGGCGATCCAGGCTCAACGATTTTTCCGTAGGCATCGAGCTCGAGGGCGATGATGACACTCCCTTTACCCAAGCGCAGTACACCGCCCTCGTCGACGCGGTGGGGTGGCTGATGGCTCGCTACCCGGCTTTGACGCCTCAGCGAATCACCAGCCATGCCAAAGTAGCGCCGCTGCGTAAAACCGATCCAGGGCCCGCCTTCGATTGGGCGTATTTCCGCCAGCGATTGTCACAGGCGGCCTTTAAACAATAAAAGCGTGGGTTAAAAAGTAGCGTTAAGTGGTTCTTGAGGCAGGTAATAAAACGGTAGTTTCACTACATTTTGAAGGTGTTCGTCGCAGCGACGAAGGTCTTATAAGGTGCTTATGTTGCAGTGCAATAGTTTGTTTTGGATAGCCTTTTACGGCTCACTGGAATTGGCAGCGTGGCGACTTTGCGGTATCTTCGCATATACAAAAGGCTAACTTTCACTCTCTATGTGTAGCTTTACTACATCAAGACGAGCGTAGCTTGTTGAATGTAGAACGAAAACCCCCGTACGGTGCAAACGCGTCGTGCCATTGTATGGCCTGTGGTGGCTAAACACCGCAGCCGCCCCAGGCCCGAAGGGTTGGCGGGGCTCATTGTCATTTATCGTCATTCGGAGAGACCTCTATGAGTCTGGAGACAAGAGAAGATCTCGATCCGGTCGAAACCACGGAGTGGCTGGAATCCCTGGAATCGGTACTGGATCGTGAGGGCGAGGATCGTGCCCGCTACCTGATGACCCGCCTGGCGGATCGCCTGCGCCGGGACGGGATGAAGGTGCCCTTCTCGGTGACAACCCCCCACCGTAATACGATCCCGGTTCACCGCGAAGCGCCCATGCCTGGCGATCTGTTCATGGAGCGTCGTATCCGCTCCCTGATCCGTTACAACGCCATTGCGCAGGTCATTCGTAACAACCGGGCCAACCCGGGCCTGGGTGGTCACATTGCAAGCTTCATGTCGTCCGCGACGCTGTACGATGTGGGTTTCAACCACTTCTTCCGCGCTCCCAAAGGCGATTTCGAAGGCGACTTGATCTACATTCAGGGGCACGTGGCGCCGGGTATCTACGCGCGTTCGTTCCTGGAAGGCCGTCTGAGCGAAGAGCAAATGGACAAGTTCCGTCGCGAAGTCGACGGCGATGGCCTCTCTTCTTATCCGCACCCGTGGCTGATGCCGGATTACTGGCAGTTCCCCACGGTGTCCATGGGTCTTGGCCCGATTCAGGCCATCTATCAAGCCCACGTGATGAAGTATCTGCATCACCGTGAGCTGAAAGATATGCACGACCGCAAGATCTGGTGCTTCATGGGCGACGGCGAGTGTGACGAGCCGGAATCCCTGGGCGCGATCTCGCTGGCGGGCCGTGAGAACCTCGATAACCTGATCTTCGTCATCAACTGTAACCTGCAGCGCTTGGACGGTCCGGTACGCGGTAACTCCCGCGTCATGGACGAGTTCGAAGGCGTCTTCCGCGGTGCCGGTTGGAACGTGATCAAGGTCGTTTGGGGGCGTCACTGGGATCCGCTGTTCGAGAAGGATAAGAAAGGCATCCTTCAAAAACGCATGGACGAGGCGGTCGACGGCGAGTACCAGAACTACAAGGCGAACGGCGGTGCTTACACCCGTGAGCACTTCTTCGGTAAGTATCCTGAAACCGAAGAAATGGTCAAAGACCTCTCCGACGAAGATATCTGGAAGCTCAACCGTGGCGGTCACGACCCGTTCAAGGTCTACGCTGCGTACCACGAAGCGGTCAATACCTCCAATGGCAAGCCCACCGTCATCCTGGCGCACACCATCAAAGGGTATGGCATGGGCAGCGGCGATGGCGAAGCGGCCAACGAAGCGCACCAGGTCAAGAGCATGGAGTACGAAGCGCTGAAGAAATTCCGCGACCGCTTCGGTATTCCGCTCACCGACGAGCAGCTCAAGGACGTGCCGTACTACAAGCCGGAAGAGGACTCTCCCGAGCTCAAGTATATGCACCTGCAGCGCGAGCGTCTCAACGGTTACCTGCCGAGCCGTCGCAGCTCGTTTGAGCCGCTGGAAATACCGACCCTGGAAGACAAGACCTTTGCTTCGCAAATGGGCGGCTCCAAAGGGCGTGAAGTCTCTACCACCATGGCGTTCGTGCGTATCTTGAACGGCCTAGTGAAAGACAAGAAACTGGGCAAGCAGGTCGTGCCGATCATTCCGGACGAAGCACGTACGTTCGGTATGGAAGGTATGTTCCGTCAGCTCGGTATCTACACCTCTGAAGGTCAGAAGTACGAGCCGGTCGATAAAGGCCAGATCATGTACTACCGCGAGGACCAGAAAGGTCAGGTTCTCGAAGAGGGTATTTCTGAAGCAGGCGCGATGTCGGCGTGGATTGCCGCCGCGACCTCCTACAGCAATAACAACGTCACGCTGCTGCCGTTCTACATCTACTACTCGATGTTCGGTTTCCAGCGTATCGGCGACTTGGCATGGGCCGCAGGCGACCTGCAGGCACGTGGCTTCATGGTCGGCGGCACTGCCGGGCGTACCACGCTCAACGGTGAAGGTCTGCAGCACCAGGATGGTCACAGCCTGATTCAGGCGTCCACCATCCCCAACTGCCGCAGCTACGACCCGACGTACGCACATGAAGTCGCGGTCATCGTGCAAGACGGTCTGAAGCGCATGTTCACGGATCAAGAGAACTGCTTCTACTATCTGACGGTGATGAACGAGAACTACGAGCACCCCGAGCTTGAGAACGTACCGGCCGACGACATCGTCAAGGGCATGTACCTGCTCAAAGAGACGAAGGGTGACAAAGGTCGCGTTCAGCTGATGGGCTCGGGCACCATTCTTCGCGAAGTGGAAGCCGCTGCCGAGCTGCTGGCCAACGACTGGGGCATCGGTGCGGACATCTGGAGCGTGACCAGCTTCAACGAGCTGCGTCGTGAAGCGCTGCTGCTGGAGCGTGAAGCGTTCCTGAACCCGGATGCCGAGGCCAACAAGCCCCACGTGACCAAGTGCCTGGAAGGCCGTGACGGTCCGGTCATTGCGTCGACCGACTACATGAAGCTGTACGCGGACCAAGTGCGTGCCTGGGTACCGAACGACTACACCGTGCTGGGTACCGACGGCTTTGGCCGTTCCGATACCCGCGAGAAGCTGCGCTACTTCTTCGAAGTAGACCGCTACTTCGTCACCGTCGCCGCGCTGCGTGCCCTGGCCGACCGTGGTGAGATTGATCGCAAGCATGTCGGCGACGCGCTGAAAAAGTATGGCATCGATGCCAACAAGCCGAACCCGCTGACCAGCTAAACCGCTGCCCGGCGGGCAGATGCCCGCCGGCTCGATCCGATTTGGAAGGAGCGCGACCTTGAGTAGCGAAATCATCAAAGTTCCCGACATCGGTGGGGATACCGATGTCGAAATCATCGAGATTGCGGTGTCAGAAGGCGACGTCATTGAAGCGGAAGACACCCTGATCACTCTGGAATCCGACAAAGCCAGCATGGATGTACCGGCCCCGAAAGGCGGCAAGGTGATCAAAGTGTTGGTCAAAGAGGGCGATAAAGTCTCGGAAGGCGATGATATCGTCGAGCTGGAAGTGGAAGGTGGCGGTGAGAGTGATGATGCCGAGCCGGAAGCCGACTCCCAAGCGTCTGAGCCAGACGAAGCGCCCGCCAAGCAGCAAGAAGCGGCCCCTGCGCCAAAGAAAGCCAGCGGCGGCAAGCAAACCGTGGATATCAAAGTCCCCGATCTCGGTGGCTCTGACAACGTCGAGATTATCGATGTCGCCGTCGGCGCAGGCGATGAAGTCAACGCCGAAGACACGCTGATCACCCTGGAGTCTGATAAAGCCTCCATGGACGTGCCCAGCCCGCACAGCGGTAAGATCGTCGCGCTGACGGTGAAAGAGGGCGACACCGTGTCCGAAGGCGATGTGATTGGCCAGATGGAAATCGCGGGTGAAGGCGATGATGACAGTGATGCGGACGCGCCTGCCCAAGCCGACGAGTCTGCCTCCACTAACGACTCTGCTGAAGCTGAAGACGATACGGCTGACGACGAAGGCGGCAGCGGCGAGCCAGAGCGTAAAGAGATTCGCGTGCCGGATCTGTCAGGCTCCTCTGACGTACCGATTATCGAAATTGGCGTTGCCGCCGGTGACGAGGTCGACGTCGAAGATCCGCTGATCACCCTGGAGTCCGATAAAGCCTCCATGGACGTGCCGAGCCCCTTCAAGGGCAAGATTCTGGAGCTCACCGTCAAAGAGGGTGACACCGTTTCTGAAGGCGACGTGATCGGCTATATGGAAGTCGCGGGTGCCAAGAAAGCCGCACCCAAAAAAGCGGCCCCTGAAAAAGCGGATAGCAAGCCGCAGAGCGCGCCCAGCGCCAAGCAGGCGTCCCCGGCGGGTTCCCCCAGTCCCGAAGCGCAAATGGCGTCTCACAAGCCTCGCGACGGCAAGCTGGTACACGCGGGCCCCGCCGTGCGTATGCTGGCCCGTGAGCTAGGCGTCGATCTGGGCCTCGTGAAGCCCAGCGGCCCGAAAGATCGCGTGCTGAAAGAGGACGTGCAGGCCTACGTCAAACAGGCAATTGCCAACCAGGGTAAAGCCCAGGCTGCCGCTCCTGCGGCCAGCGGTGGTGCAGGCATCCCCGCCGTGCCGGAAGTCGACTTCAGCCAGTTCGGTGAGGTGGAAGAGAAGCCGATGGGTCGCCTGCTCAAGATGGGCGCGACGAACCTGCATCGCAGCTGGCTCAACGTGCCCCACGTCACCCAGTTCGACGAAGCCGACATCACCGAGCTTGAGAACTTCCGTAAAGCCATGAAGGCGGAAGCCGAAGCCCAGGGAGCCAAGCTCACGCCGCTGCCCTTCCTGGTCAAGGCCTGTGCCTTTGCCCTGCGCAAGTTCCCGCAGTTCAACGTCAGCTTGAAAGGCGACGGCGATACGCTGGTATGGAAGAAGTACGTCCATATCGGTATCGCGGTGGATACGCCGGACGGTCTGATGGTGCCCGTGCTGCGTGACGCCGATAAGAAATCCTTGATCGAGATTGCCAAGGAGATGGCGGAGCTAGGCAAGAAAGCGCAAACCAAGAAGCTCAAGCGGGAAGAGATGACCGGTGGCTGCTTCACCATTTCGAGCCTGGGTTCGATTGGTGGCACGGCCTTCACGCCGATCGTCAACGCCCCTGAGGTCGCGATCTTGGGTGTGTCGAAAGCGCAGATGAAGCCGGTATGGGATGGCAGTGCTTTCCAGCCGCGCTTGATGATGCCGCTGTCGCTCTCCTACGATCACCGCGCGATCAACGGTGCGGATGCAGCGCGCTTCACCGCCTTCCTGGCGGACGTGCTCACCGATATCCGTCGCTTGCTGCTGTAAGCGATCATACGAGCAAGCCACAAGCGGCGCCCTGATGGGCGCCGCTTGTGTTTATAGCAAGCCCACTTAAACGGCAGTTTGAAGCAAACAGGGTGACCAAAGTACTAACGTTGGCCACTTTGCTGTTTTTGCTCAAAAAAACACAAAATAATCGTGCTCTCAGGCTTTTGGGGAGTTGTGTCGCCTGAACGGCACGGTTATTGTCGATTCATTGATTTCAACTATCACTATCATTCAAGACGATCATTCAAGGAGCAGTGCCATGCGTTTAATCCTGTTGGGTGCCCCCGGCGCGGGGAAGGGGACTCAAGCTCAATTTATTTGTGAGCAGTTCAAGATTCCCCAAATTTCCACCGGGGATATGCTGCGCGCCGCTATCAAGGACGGCACTGAGCTGGGCTTGAAGGTCAAAGAGATCATGAACAGCGGTGGTCTGGTGTCGGACGACATCATCATCGATCTGGTCAAAGAGCGCATCAGCCAGCCGGACTGCGCGAATGGTTTCTTGTTCGACGGTTTCCCGCGGACCATTCCCCAGGCCGACGCCATGAAAGAGGGCGGCGTCAAACTGGATCACGTACTGGAAATCGCGGTGCCGGATGAAGAGATCGTCAGCCGTTTGGCGGGTCGCCGCGTACACCCGGCCTCTGGTCGCGTGTATCACATCGAGCACAATCCGCCCAAAGAGCCGGGTAAAGACGATGTCACCGGCGAAACGCTGATCCAGCGTGAAGACGACCAAGAGTCCACGGTGCGTAACCGCCTGTCGGTCTACCACGACCAAACCGCGCCGCTGGTGGACTACTACCAGCAGTGGGCGAAAGAGGACCCGGCCGCCGCGCCGCAGTATCACCGCGTCGAAGGCGTGGGCAGCGTGGCGGACATCACGCGCCAGGTGAAAGAAGCGCTGAGCTAAGCGCGCTGCAGCGTCACGTGCCACGATGGCCCGCAGGCTTCCTGCGGGCCATCGTCGTTTCAGGCGTGTGACGGTATACTAGAGGCCTATTTTTACGGAGTGCAACACCGCTATGTCGTCGTTATACCTTCTGGCACTGGATGCCTCCTCCAGCGCCTGTTCTGCGGCTTTGCTCCGCCAAGCAGGCGGTCAGCGTGACTGTTTGGCGCGCTATGAAATGACGCCACGCGCGCACACCAAGCGCTTGATGCCGATGGTGGATGAGCTGCTCGCTGATGCGGGCATTGCCCCTCAAGCGCTGAACGCCATTGCGTTCGGGCGTGGTCCCGGTTCGTTTACCGGCCTGCGCATTGCGGCCGGTGCTGCCCAAGGGCTGGCGTTTGGCTTGGACTGCCCGCTGCTCGGCATTTCGACCTTGGAGGCGCTCGCGCTACAAGCGCATCGGCGTTATCACTTTCGCCATGTGGTCACCGCGTTGGATGCGCGCATGGGCGAAGTGTATGCGGCCACCTGGCACTGCTTGAACGATACCCTAAGCTTACAAAGTGACGAGGTCGTCATCGCGCCCGGTGCATTCCGCTTGCCGGCCGACGAAACCGATTGGGTAGGCGTAGGCTCGGGCTTTAGCCTGTGGGATGAGTTTGCTGTCGGCGTGCAGGCCAGCATGTCGCAACATCTCACGGACTTAGAACCGCGCGCAGAGGAGATGGCGTGGCTGGCCGCGCGCGACCTGGACGCAGGCTTGGGCCAAGCGGCCCACGCGGCACAGCCGGTGTATCTGCGTAATAACGTGGCGTGGAAAAAACCGGCATGAGCCAGCCGATACCGGAGGTTCTCCTGCCGACGGGGCTAACCTTGGGCTATGTGGAGGGCCAGCTTGCCCTGATCGGGGAGGAGCGGGAGTACGGCAAGCCGCTCAGCGTTGATTTTGTCTCGGGAAAGGCCGCGCATCGCCGTCAGTTCGGCGGCGGCCGTGGGCAGCTGGTGGCGAAGGCCTGCGGGCTGGCCAAAGGCGTGACGCCGAGCGTGGTCGATGCTACGGCGGGGCTGGGGCGCGACGCCTTCGTCTTGGCAAGCCTTGGAGCGCCGGTGCTGATGATCGAGCGGGTCGCGGCCATCGCCGCCTTGCTCAGCGATGGCCTCGCGCGTGCGGCGGCCGCAGAGGACACCGCCGCGATTGCCGCGCGAATGTGCCTGCGTCATGGCGATGCCGCCGAACAGTTGGCGATGCTGGTGGCAGACGCCGAGTTCGCCCCTCAGGTCATTCATCTGGACCCTATGTTCCCCCATCGGGAGAAGTCTGCGCTGGTGAAAAAAGAGATGCGCGTGTTTCGCGAGCTGGCCGGGGACGACGACGATGCCCCACGGCTGTTGGAAGCCGCGCTCGACGTGGCGTCTCACCGGGTGGTGGTGAAACGCCCCCGTAAAGCGCCGCCTATTGCGGGGCCCGCGCCGCAGCACACGCTGGAAGGCAAAACGAGCCGCTACGACCTGTACGTTCATCGTTCACTCAGCCGCTGAGCGTGGATGACACAGCGTAGCCAGAGAAGGAGTCTCTATGCAGCACGAGTGGCGAGAAGGAAACCGTGTGATTCTGCTGCCGGAAGCGTCGCGCTTTTTACCGGCGATGTTCGAAGCGGTTAGTCAGGCACAGCATTACGTGCTGGTGGAGCTCTACTTGATGGAATCGGGGGAGCTTGCCAACCAAGTCATCGACGCGCTGGCGTCGGCCTCGCAACGAGGCGTCAGCACCTACCTACTGCTGGACGGATACGGCGCGATGGGATTGGAGCGACGCGACCGTGAGCGCCTGGAGGCCGCTGGCGTGGCGTTGCAGCTGTTCAACCCGATTGGCTTTCACTCCCTGGCCCGTAATCTCAGCCGCGACCACCGTAAGATCGTGGTGGTGGACGGTGAGATTGCCTTTACCGGCGGTTTTGGCGCAGTGGATGAGTTCCTGCAGGCATGGTATGAAATCGCGCTACGTATCGACGGCCCGGCCGTTGCGGACTGGGAAGTGCTGTTTCGCCGTCTGTGGCGTTCCCGGCTGACTCGCCAAGCGTCGGGTGACCCAGCGCCCCTTCCGCTCCCGCCACAGCGCAGCGCGACCTCCCATGCCGATGGCGTGCGGGGGCGAGTGATGTCGGCAAGAGGCTATCGTTACCAAGCAATTCGCCACTCGCTGTATGCCCGGGTGAGTAGCGCCCAACAGCGGCTGTGGCTGTGTACGCCCTACTTCGTGCCTACGTTTGCGCTGCGCCGCCGGTTGATCCGCGCTGCTCGGCAAGGCGTGGATGTGCGCCTGCTACTGCCCGGTGCCAAGCACGACCATCCCGGCGTGCGCTATGCGGGTCAGCGCTTTTATCAGGGGTTGCTGAAAGCGGGCGTACGCATTTTCGAATTCCAGCCGACCTTCATACATGCCAAATTCGTTCTGGCCGATGAGTGGGTTAGTCTCGGCTCCTGCAACTTCGATCACTGGAACCTGCACTGGAACTTAGAGGCCAACCAGGAGATAGACGATCCAGGATTCGCCAGCGACGTGCAGGCGCTTTTCGAGCGTAACTTTGCCGCCAGCCAAGAGGTAGATGCCGCCGCCTGGGCCGCGCGCCCCTGGGGGCAGCGGGCCAAGGAGTGGGTGTATGGCGTCGTGGATGGCCTTGTGATGCGTCTAAAATAGCGCGGTTATTTGCGCTTTTTGCCTTTAGCCTTGGCGGGCGTTTTTTTACGCGGTTTGGGCTTGGGGGTTTCCGGCGGCACGCGGTAGTGCAGGTAAAGGTCAAGCACCAGCTCGGGCAGTTGAGCAACGAAGGTCTCTTGGCTGGCTTGATCCTTGGCCATCTCGGCCATGTCGGGTTCGTCGTCGAAGAGCCCCGATAGCGACATGAACGGCAGCAGCAGCGTGGCGGCAGCCTCTTCGTCATCCTGGAACCAGGCGCTTTCGTCGCTGAACACCGCTTCCATAAAGCCTGCACACCAGTCACCAATCGGCGTCTCCTCGGCGGGCAGTCCATCCAGCGTTAGCTCGAAGGGTAGTTCCGGTAGGCCACCTTGCTCCAGTACCGCCATGGCGTTGTCGCGCAGCAGCGTCAGCAGCTGGACGATCTCGTCGCGCTCGTCGGCATCGCGGTAGTTGGGTTCGCCTTGGAACAGCTCCTCCAGCCACTGTTCGGTGGGCTGTTCGCTAGGGGCAACCGCCAGGGCGACGAGAAAGCCGTGGGCTGAAATCAGGTCGAGGGCATCTTCGCCCACCCGGTCGGAGTCGAGAAAATCGTCCAGCCTGTCCAGCTGTTCATCATCAAGCAGCGGCTGAGGCGGAGTGCTGTCGGGCGAGTTAGCTTCGGTCACGGTGTTGCGCTCTGCCATAGGGAGCCTCGTGGTCAACGTCATCATTGAAAACCGCTGTCGATCCGTCACAATCGAGCAACGTCACTAATGGCTAGTTTATCACTAATGAAGACGTCACCACTGCCCCCTTGGCCGCACGATGATTTGATGGCGCGCTCCCAGGAGGCGCTTCTTCGGGCCGCCCAAGAGCGGGTCGCACAGGCTTTGGCACGCTGCCGAGAGGTGCATCCAGCGCTGCCTGCTCCCAAGGTGTGGTTTGACCTCAAGGGCGCATCGGCGGGGCAAGCGCATCTTGGACGGGGTGGGCTGCGTTTCAACCCGGTGCTGCTGGCAGACAATCGCGAGGCCTTCTTCGACGAAGTGATTCCTCATGAAATGGCCCACTGGCTGGTGTTTCATCTCGCCAACGGCGCGCGCTTGAAGCCCCATGGCCGCGAGTGGCAGGCGGTCATGCGTGATCTGTTCGGGCTCGTGCCACGGGTGACCCACCGCTTCGATATTCAGCGCTCCCAGCCGCGCCCCTATCGCTATGAGTGTCGCTGTCAGACCCACCGTTTTACACCGCGCCGCCATGCCCTGGTCGTCAAGGGGCGACGCTACCGCTGCCGTCATTGTGATGAGACCTTGGTCTATCGTGCTTTCGAACGCCCGTGATTCTTATTTTAAGTAGCTGTTTTTTAAATAAAAAATGCTACTACCAATGTCTAAAGGGAAGCCGTTCGGGACAGGTTTATGCTAGGTAAATATTACGCGCGTCGGTGCAGCCAATAATAAAACCGACATCACTTACCAGAGAGTGCAACTTCACGGACAGAGGCAACTTCATGAGCGAGCATAAAAACGTCTATCCAGTGCGCGATAGCATCGCTGCCAAGGCATGGGCCGATAAAGATAAATATGCGGCAATGTATCAGCAGTCCATGGACGACCCCGAAGGTTTCTGGGGCGAGCAGGCCAAACGCCTCGACTGGATCAAAACGCCCAGCAAAATTAAAAACACCTCGTTTGCCCGCGATAACGTCGATATTCGCTGGTTCGAAGATGGCGAGCTGAACGTGGCGGCGAACTGTCTGGACCGCCATCTAGACAAGCGAGGCGATCAAACGGCGATCATTTGGGAAGGCGATAACCCCAACGAATCCAAGCATATTACGTATCGCGAACTCTACGAGCGCACGAATCAATTGGCCAACGGCTTGAAGTCGCTGGGCATTCAGAAAGGCGATACCGTCACACTCTACATGCCGATGATTCCTGAAGCGGCTATGGCCATGTTGGCCTGCGCCCGTATCGGCGCGGTGCATTCGGTGGTCTTTGGTGGTTTCTCGCCTGACGCAGTGGCCCAGCGGGTCATCGGTGCGGATTCTAAGCTGGTCATTACCGCCGATGAGTCGGTGCGTGGTGGCAAGCACGTACCGCTCAAAGAGAACGTCGACTCCGCGCTCAAGCGTGATGGCACCGACGTGTGCAAGAACGTACTAGTAGTGAAGCGCACCGGTGGCGAGATCGACTGGCAGGAAGGCCGCGATATCTGGTTTGACGAGCTGGTCGATAAGCAGTCCAGCGAGTGCCCGGCCGAGGCGATGAACGCGGAAGATCCGCTGTTCATTCTCTACACCTCCGGTTCCACCGGCGCACCAAAAGGCTTGAAGCACACCACCGGCGGTTACCTGACTTACGCCGCCATGACGCATCAGTACGTCTTCGACTACCAAGAGGGCGAGATCTACTGGTGTACGGCTGACGTGGGCTGGGTGACCGGTCATAGCTATATCGTCTACGGCCCGCTAGCGAACGGTGCCACCACGCTGATGTTCGAAGGCGTGCCGAGCTACCCGACCCACGGCCGAATGGGCGAAATCGTCGACAAGCATCAGGTCAATATCCTCTACACCGCGCCCACCGCCGTACGCGCACTGATGGCCCACGGTGATGGCGTCATGGACTCCAGCAAGCGGGATTCGCTGCGCCTGCTGGGGTCGGTGGGTGAGCCGATCAACCCCGAAGCGTGGGAGTGGTTCTACCGCGTGATCGGCAACGAGAAGTGCCCCATCGTGGATACCTGGTGGCAGACCGAAACCGGCGGCATCATGATTGCACCGCTGCCGGGGGCCACCGACCTGAAACCAGGCTCGGCGACGACGCCTTTCTTTGGCGTCAAACCTGCCCTGGTCGATAACGAGGGCAATAAGCTCGAAGGTGCCACCGAAGGCAATCTGGTGATTCTAGACTCCTGGCCGGGGCAAGCGCGCTCTATCTGGGGCGACCACGAGCGCTTTGTTCAAACGTACTTCTCCACCTATGACGGCATGTACTTCACGGGTGACGGCTGTCGTCGTGATGAGGATGGCTACTACTGGATCACCGGTCGTGTGGATGACGTGCTGAACGTTTCCGGCCACCGTATGGGCACCGCCGAGATCGAGTCGTCGCTGGTGGCGCACTCTGCCGTGGCCGAAGCGGCGGTAGTGGGCTTCCCCCACGATATCAAAGGCCAGGGCATCTACATCTACGTGACCCTGAACGACGGTATCGATCCCACGGACGACCTGAAGAAAGAGCTGACTCAGTGGGTGCGCAAAGATATCGGGCCGATTGCCTCGCCGGATGTGATTCAGTGGGCACCGGGACTGCCGAAAACGCGCTCGGGTAAAATCATGCGCCGTATTTTGCGCAAGATCGCCGCCAACGAGTGCGATGGTCTCGGCGATACCAGCACCCTGGCCGATCCGTCGGTCGTCGATGATCTGATCGAGCATCGGGCCAATCAATAACCGTCTCGCCCTCACTGCCATCGGCAGTGAGGGCGGCGTTCAATGACGGGCGTCAAGCATTTGCGTCTAACGATCAGGCAAACTGCGCTTATCCGATGCAGTGCCGGCCATAGGGCCGGCACTGCTGTTTTCGTTCGGATGACGTCTCAATGACAAATTGTGCATGTGATGCTTGGGCATGATGAAGCCCATGGGGTACCATGCTTCAACCGTATGAGCCTAGCGTCGCGGCGGCAGGCAACCCCGCTGCTCGAGGAACCGGAGGAATATCCATGGCAGTAGCCCATAAGTTTATCGTCGCTGACGACCATCCGCTGTTTCGTGCAGCGCTCACCCAGGCGTTGCGCCAGTTGGCCCCCCAGGCTGAGATTGTCGAAGCCGACACCATGGAAGCCACCACTGAGGTCGTGAATCGACACCCCGATGCAGATTTGATTTTGCTGGATCTCCACATGCCCGGTGCCCACGGCTTTTCGGGCCTCATCCAGTTGCGCGGTCAGATGCCGGATATTCCGGTTGCCGTGGTATCCGGCAGCGATGAGCCCTACGTCGTGCGCCGTGCCATCGACTACGGTGCCTCGGGTTTTATTCCCAAGTCGTCATCGCTACAGCTGATCGCCGAGGCGGTGGGTGAGATTCTGCAGGGTGAGGTGTGGTTACCGGAAGCGCTGGCCAACGTCCTCGAAGAGACCAGCGAAGAGGAATCGCGCTTTGCCGAGGCGATCGCCTCGCTCACGCCCCAGCAGTTTCGCGTACTGAACATGCTCACCGAAGGTCTGCTGAACAAGCAGATCGCCTATGAGCTGAACGTCTCGGAAGCAACCATCAAAGCCCACGTAACGGCCATTCTGCGTAAGCTGGGCGTGCACTCGCGCACCCAGGCCGTCATTGCCGCGCAGAAGCTGGAAGTGGAGCCGCCAAAAGTCGAGTCGTAACGGCTAACGACCGGTGAACAGCGCCGCGCTTAGATGTTTCTAAGCGCGGCGCTGCTGTTTTCGGGCTGGCGATTAGGGATTGGCGCGGCTGGCCTGCAGCGTGCGGGTTAGTAGCGCACGGAGGGCGGCGGGCTTCACCGGCTTCAATAACAGCTGATAGCCTGCGCGCTTGACCTCTTCGGCAACGGCCTCGGTACGGTCGGCGGTAATCACAATGCCGGGAACGGCGCCGGTGAAGCGCTCGCTCAGTGCTTCTAGCGCCATCAGGCCGGTGACCTCGTTATCCAGATGATAATCCGCCAGGATGGCGTCAGGATCACCGTCCATATTGCGTAGAATCGATTTCGCCCCGCCAATGCTGGTCGCGGTGAATACCTCGCAGCCCCAGCCGCTGAGCATCGCGGTCATGCCTTCCAGAATCAGTGTTTCGTTGTCGATACACACAATCCGTGTGCCCGCCAGCTTATTACCGCTACGACGGCCGCTGGGCTCCTGTTCGGCGACGGTTGCCTCCCGGGCCGCCACGATAGGCACGCTGACCGAAAACACCGTGCCCACCCCTTCCCAGGAGCGCACTTTGATGGGGTGATCCAGCACGCGACTCATACGGTCGGCAATGGAGAGGCCCAGCCCCAGGCCTTTTTCGCTCTCTTTATGGCGGGACACCTGGTCGAGTCGACGGAACTCCTGGAAGATCTCCGTTAGCTTGGATTCAGGAATGCCTGGACCGCTGTCCCACACCTCGATCAGCAGCCTTCCCCCCTGACGGCGACAGCCGAGCAGTACACGCCCCTCTTGGGTGTAGCGAATCGCGTTGGAGAGAAAGTTCTGCACGATCCGGCGCAGCATCTGGGGATCGGAGTCCACCCACTGCTGGGTGGGCACCACGACCAAATCGAGCCCACGATCATCTGCCATCACGTCGAATTCGGCACGTAGCGGGCGGAAAATGTCGGCCAGGGCGAAGTGGCTACGCCGTGGCGTCAGCGCCCCCGCATCCAGCTTGGAGATGTCCAGCAGCGTGCCCAGCAGCTCCTCGGCGGCTTGCAACGAGTTATCGATATGGCCAATGGTGCGCTGAGTGTCGCTGGCGGTGACGTTCTGCATCAGCGCCGAGGTAAACAGGCGCGCGGCATTCAGAGGTTGCAGTAGGTCGTGGCTGGCGGCAGCCAGGAAACGGGTTTTCGAGGCGTTGGCGTCTTCCGCGAGCTGTTTCGCTTGGCGCAGTGCCTGCTCCGCTTCGGCGCGTACGCGGTTCTCCTGGCGCAGGGCCGCGTTGGCTTCTGACAGCGCCTGGGTGCGCTCGCGCACCCGCTCTTCCAGGGTTTCATTGGTCTCTTTCAGAGCAATTTCCGCCTGGCGGCGCTCGGTAATGTCTTGATACAGCGCAAAGAAGCCCAGAATCGACTGACTATCGCCAAAGTGCGGGGTGTAGGTCACCAGCATATAGCGCATGGCATCGTTGACCCGCATGGAGACTTCGAAACTCACCCGTTCACCGGCCAGGGTGCGCTGTACCCAGGGCACTCGTTCTTCGGCCTGTTTTACCGGCAGCACGTCTTCGTAGCGCCGCCCGATCACCGCGTTGCGATCGATGTTGAACGCCTGCTCGTAGGCGCGGTTAGTAAACAGGTAGCGGCTCTCTTTATCGAAGTAGGCAATGAGCGCCGGGACGTTATCGGTATAGATACGGATGTTGTTTTCCGAGCGGATCAGCGCCTCTTCGATGCGCTTCTGTTGGGTAATGTCTTGGTAGGTATAGACAAAGCCGCCGCCGGGCATCGGGTTGCCCTGTACTTCCAGCACGCTGCCGTCCTGGCGGTAGCGTACGTAGCGGTGGGGTTGGCCATCGCGAATGTTATCCAGCAGTAGCTGCACGTGCTCTTCCGGGTCGCCGGGGCCGTACTCACCGTTATGGGCGTTATAGCGGAAGATACGGTCCATCGGTGCGCCGACGCGAATGATGTGGTCGGGGAAGCGGAACAGCTCTAAATAGCGCTGATTCCACACCACCAGGCGCAGGTTCTGATCGACCACGCTAATGCCTTGATTGATGTTCTCGATGGTGGCCTGCAGCAGGGCGCGGTTGAACTCCAACACCTGAGACGCTTCATCCACAATCGAAATGACATCGGAAATGCCGATGCCTCGCCCTTGAAGGGCAGAGTTCACTACGATCCGCGCCGACGATGCCCCCAAGACAGAGGCGAGAAACCGCTCGGTAAATTGGATCACGTCGATGGAGGCACGGGTACCGTCATCCAGCGGCTTGCCCGCTCGGCGTGCGTAATCATCGAAGGCGCGATCGACTTGGCCCGCCCCCAGGAATCGCTCACACAGCACTTTCAAATCGCCCACCGTCGTGGCCCCCGTCCAGGGGCGATTCACTGAGGTTTGCCGGGTTTCGACGCTATCCACAAACAGCGAGGCTTGAATGCGCTCCACGACTCGCTGCGAGGTGACCTGCGAGACAAAGATATAGCAGAACAGGTTAATACCCAGCGACAGCATGACCCCGTGGGTAAACGTATCTCCCAGGTTCAATCCAAACAGCGCCGTGGGTGACAGCCAATTAAGTCCCAGCGGGCCACCGGTAAGCCACGCTTGAGGCAGCACGCCAGCGTTAATCATGGCGGGCATCAGCAGGCTATACGCCCAAATGGCAAAGCCCATGTTCATGCCCACGATCACGCCCAAGCGGTTGCCGCGCTTCCAGTACAGCCCGCCAATCAGCGCCGGAGCAAACTGGGCCGCTGCAGCAAACGAGAGCATGCCGATGGAGGCCAGCGAGGTGAACTCGCCAATCAGCTGATAAAAGCCGTATGCCATGGCCAGCACGGCCACGATGGTGAGGCGGCGGGCGCGCAGCACCAAACGGCCATAGTCTCGGGCTTTGGTATCGAACCAGCGCAGCCTGAAGAGCGCGGGAATGACGATCTCGTTCGAGATCATGATGGACACCGCCACCGCCGCCACAATGACCATGCCGGTGGCGGCAGAAAAACCGCCGATGAAGGTAAGCAGCGTTAGCCACTGCTGGCCGGACGCCATGGAGAGGGCAAGCACATAGGTATCCGGCTCCACGCCGCTTTCAGAGAACAGCAGCAGGCCAGCGGCCGCTAGAGGAACCACGAAAAAGGCAATCGCCAGCAAATAGAGTGGGAACAGCCAGCGCGCTTTGGTGGCATCGTCCGGATGAATATTCTCCACCACGGCCACGTGAAACTGGCGCGGTAGGCACAGAATGGCGAGCATGGCGAGTAGCGTTTGCGCCCAGAAGCTTTGACCGAAGTCTTGGTTAGCGAGCTGGCGCTGCAGCTCTAGCTGGCTTTCGGCGTGACCCATCAGCTCGCCTAAGCCGTCAAACATGCCCCAGGTGACGAAGGCGCCCAGCACTAAAAACGCCACCAGTTTGACCAGCGACTCAAAGGCGACCGCATGAATCAAGCCTTCGTGGTGTTCGGTGGCATCGGTGTGCCGGGTGCCAAACAGAATGGCGAATATCGCCATGACCACCGCCACGTAGAAGGCCGTATCGCCAAACAGCGGGGCGTGTGTCATGTCTTGGGCGTCGGTCAAGACGCTGAAGGTCGTCGAGACGGCTTTTAGCTGTAGCGCGATATAGGGCAGGGTGCCAATCAGGGCGACCAAGCTGGCAAAGGCGGCGAGAGACTGGGTCTTACCGTAGCGCGAGGCGATGAAGTCGGCAATGGAGGTGACGTTTTGGTGCTTGGCAACGCGGATCATCTTCGCCAGGACGGGCCAGAAGAGCAAAAACGTCAGAATAGGCCCCACGAAGATACTGGCAAACGACCAGCCTGCGGTGGCTGCTTGGCCCACCGCGCCGTAAAACGTCCATGACGTGCAGTAGATGGCGAGTGCCAAGCTATAAATAATGGGTCGGCGGCGGCTGGCGCCGTGGGTACGAGCACGCCGGTCGCCAAACCAGGCAATACCAAACAGCACTGCGATATAGAGCAGTGACACCGCGACCAGCAGCCCGCCATGAAACATAGTGTCTCCTCACCAATCGTACCTGTGACGATACGTCTAAGCCGTACGTCGCCTAGCAAAGGGCCCCATTCTAGGCGAAGGGAGGGCGCTACGTCTGCCGTTCGTTGGCCAGTTGGCAAACGGTAGTTAGCAGCGGTGACGTTTCCCGCAGAGATCGAAGCGCGTCGAGATCCGCTTCGCCGCTCTCGGGGTTTAGCGGAACCAGCTCTCGGCTTGAGCAGTTAAGGATGTAGGGCTGTGTAGTGATCAGGTCCGTATGGCGACGCTCGAACTGATACAGAATGAACTCGGCCACCACGTCGCCCTCGACGGTTTGCGAACGGACGTTTTCGCTATCCACCACGCTGAAGGTCGTGGTCATGGGAAATAGCAGGGTCCACGGCCGCCAGATCTGGCTCGAGGTGTCGCTGGAGATCACTTTGGCCGTGTCCGGCAACTGTTGCTGCTTGTGTTCATACCAGCTGTACTCGAACTGAACCTGGTAGCCCAGCATCCCCAAGCCGCCAAACACCGGCACGATCCACTTGGGAAGCCGTTTACGGCTCAAGGTGCGAAGCAGTAGGCCAATCCCGGCCGCGGCAAGGCCTGCAAACACGGCGGCCACTAAGTGCCAAATCATACGTTTTCCTTCTGAAAAGCCATCGGGCTCCCCTAAGGAAGCCCGATGGAAGATGGTTCCGTTCGCTATTGGCCGACGGCGCAATAGGGTGGAACGATTATGACTTAGTGATCAACCGCAGCACCAGCACCTTTCGGATAGCGTACGCTTTCCACCAGGTCCTGAATTTCTTGCGGCGGCGCGTCGGTGGCGTTGGAGACAACGAAGGCCACGGCAAAGTTGATCACGGCACCTACGGCACCAAACGAGAGCGGTGAAATACCCAGCATCCAGTTGTCCGGCGTGTTGGCCAGCATGTTGGTGCCCGGAATAAAGAACCAGCCCAGGTAGGTGAAAATGTAGAGCAGGGTGCAGATCAGGCCTGCCAGCATACCGGCCACCGCACCTTTGTTGTTCATACGCTTGGAGAAGATACCCATCATCAGCGCAGGGAACAGCGAGGCACCGGCAATACCGAAGGCAAGCGCGACCGTTTGAGCGGCAAACCCGGGCGGGTTGAGCCCTAAGTAGGTCGCCAGCAGGATCGCACCACCCATGGAGATACGGGCTGCCAACATTTCGCCTTTTTCAGAAATTTTCGGGTTGATCATGGTCTTGATCAAGTCGTGACTGATCGCTGACGAGATTGCCAAGAGCAGACCCGCTGCGGTGGAGAGCGCCGCCGCGATACCGCCCGCTGCGATCAGACCCACTACCCAGCCGGGCAGGTTGGCAATTTCAGGGTTCGCCAGTACCAGGATGTCGTTGTTCACCTCCAGCTCGTTGCCTTCCCAGCCGCGGTCTGCGTAGTCAGCAGCGCCGTTGTAGAACTGAATCCGGCCATCTTCGTTCAAGTCGTTGTGAGTGATCAGGCCGGTCTCTTCCCAGGTGCGGAACCACTCAGGACGATCGGCATAGAGGATCGGGTTACGCGCGGCCTCTTCGTAGTTCTCGGTTTGACCTGCCATTTCCGGATAGACGGTGGTCATCAGGTTCAGGCGTGCCATGGAGCCCACTGCGGGAGCCGTCAGGTAGAGCAGGGCGATGAACACCAGTGCCCAGCCCGCTGACCAGCGCGCATCGGCGACCTTCGGTACGGTGAAGAAGCGGATGATCACGTGGGGCAGACCCGCAGTACCGACCATCAGTGACAGAGTGAACAGCACCATGTTCAGCTTGTTGTCCACGTCAGCGGTGTAGTCGCGGAAACCAAGTGCCGACACCACGTCATCCAGCTTTTGCAGCAGTGGAACGCCGGATTCGGTGTGCGTGCTGAACATACCGAACATCGGCAGCGGGTTGCCGGTGAGCTGCATGGCGATGAACACCGCCGGAATAGTGTAGGCAATGATCAGTACCACGTACTGCGCTACCTGGGTGTAGGTGATGCCTTTCATACCGCCGAACACGGCGTACATGAAGACGATCGCTGCGGCAATCCAGATACCCCAGGTGTTGCTCACTTCCAGGAAGCGGGAGAACGCCACGCCTGCGCCGGTCATTTGGCCGATGACGTAGGTCACCGACGCAATGATCAAACACACAATCGCCACTAAACGTGCGGTGTTGCTGTAGAAGCGGTCGCCGATGAAGTCAGGCACGGTGAACTTGCCGAACTTACGCAGGTACGGGGCCAGTAGCATCGCCAGGATGACGTAGCCACCGGTCCAGCCCATCAGGAACGTAGAGTTCGCGTAGCCGCCAGACGCGAGCAGACCCGCCATGGAGATGAACGATGCCGCCGACATCCAGTCGGCTGCCGTAGCCATACCGTTGGTAATGGGGTGTACGCCGCCGCCGGCGACATAGAAGTCTTTGGTGGAGCCCGCTCGCGCCCATATCGCAATCCCGATATAGAGCGCGAACGAGGCGCCAACGAACAGTAAGTTGATTGCAAACTGGCTCATGCTGGCTTACTCCCCCAGGCCGTATTTTTTGTCGAGCGTGTTCATTCTCCAGGCGTAGAAGAAGATCAGCACGATGAAGGTAAGAATGGAGCCTTGCTGAGCAAACCAGAAGCCCAGGTCCGTACCGCCAACGGGAATGCCCGCGAGCAGCGGACGGAACAGGATGGCACATCCGTAGGAGACAAATGCCCAAACCACCAGGCATCCGAAGATCAGCCGGACGTTGGCCTTCCAGTATTCAGCAGCATTGGATTTATCGTCTGCCATTGTGTTGCTCTCCAGTTGTGATTTTTAGGGTTGGAAAGTGAACTCAAGATAGCGTGTGGTTCATCAGGGCAACCCCGCATGGAACACCGCGCTGGTGAGTGAGCGGTAAGTCAGCGTTGCCAAGCACGTCACCTTCTTATTGTTAAGCCGTTTTGTGTCGTTAAGGGGTGATCGGCAAGTTATCGTCAGCGGCTTGAAGTGCGTTAGACAGGTGGTGTGCGATTACCCTGTATGACTCGCTGATAATACTGGGCAATAATCGCCGAAAATAAATCCCAGACTTTGGTATCAGGCGCTTTTAGTCACGTGGCAAACAGGGGCTGTATGAATATAAAGCATTATTTTTCATGAGCTTTCAGCGTTCTTTAAACGCGTTCCTGGCGGTGATAGGACAATGGTCTATGGCTCGGTTAAAAGCAATGTTTGCTACCTTAACAAGTGGTGTTTAGTCGATTTAAAAGTGAGTAAAAAAGCCACTACTTTCGTCGCTAAACAAACGTCGTTAAGACGTTAGCGCTATAGCGGAAAGTATAATGAGTCAATGTGTCTACAGGTCTTCAAACCGTTTCTAGTTCTCTTTAGTCACTGCCCTTAAGTGAGGTCGCCCATGGTAGACGTGGATCTCTCCCAACTGCCGTTTTCGCTGATGGATGATGCGGGGCGCGATCACGTTCGTCGCGGTATGGACCTTGCCTACTTCGACCGGGATGAAATCATTCTTGAGATGGGCCAGGCAGGCGAGTCGGTATTTCTCATTCACAAGGGAGAGGTCGCCGAGCTGGACCCCACGCTACCCGCCGCCAGCGCGCGGATTGGCCACTACACGGCCGGGGACCTGTTTGGGGCGATCAGCATTCTCAACGGTAAAAGCCGCTACCGTTTCCAGGCCGAACAAGAGTGCTTGTGCTATGTGATGCCTAAAGCGCTGTTCGTGCAGCTCTGCCGACACTATCCTCCTTTCGAGCAGTTCTTCAAACAGTCGCTCTCCCATAAGGCGCGCCTGCTCACCGAAAAGCGCGCCGAGGGGGGCGTGACGATGGCAGGCTTCATGCTAGCCAAGGTGCACGAGTGCATGCGTGAGCCGCTGTTGATCGACGCATCGAAAAGTATTCGCGATGCCGTGCGTCAGTTAAACGAGAGTCACGCCGATAGCCTGCTGGTAGGGACGCAAGGCGCGCTGGGCATGGTCACCAAAACCGATCTGCTCAATGGCTTAGTGCTGGGGGACAGCACCCAGCATACCCCGGTAGAGGCGTTGGCAAACCAGGCGCTGGTCACCGTGACCCCCGAGCAGTACCTGTTTGAAGCACTGATACTGATGACTCGCCATAAGGTCGCCCGGGTCGTGGTGATGGAGGACGAGCGCGTTCGGGGCGTCGTAGAGCTGATGGACGTGCTGAGCTTCTTCTCCAGCCGCAGCTACGTAGTGAGCTTGCAGGTCGAGCAAGCCAATAGCCTGGAAGCCTTGGCGGCCGCCAGCCAGCGTACGCCGGAGTTGGTCAACGCGCTGATGGCCCAGGGCGTGAAGCTGCGCTTTGCCATGGAGTTACTGGCGGCGCTCAATGGTCGCATCATGAGCAAAGCGTGGGGATTTACGGTGCCCGAGCAGTACCACCGCCATAGCTGCCTGATGGTGATGGGCAGCGAAGGGCGCGGCGAACAGATTCTAAAAACCGATCAGGACAATGGCCTGATCCTGGCCGACGACTGCCAGTGGCCCGAGGTGCACGAGGCGATGAGCGGGCTCACCGACACGCTGATCCAGTTGGGTTACCCGCCGTGTCCTGGGAACATCATGGTGTCCAATCCCGAGTGGGTGGGCACCGTCTCGCAGTGGAAGAGCCGTATCGCCAAATGGGTGAGCGCCCGGGACGGTGACAGCTTGATGAAACTGGCGATTCTGCTCGACTCCCACGGCGTGGCAGGTAACCCCGCGCTACTGGATCAAATACGTGAGGCGCTGTTCGAGCGCTGCTCCCACGATGAGCTGCTGCTCTCTTACTTTGCTCGGGCAGCGCTGCGCTTCTCGACGCCGCTGACGCTATTTGGCTCGCTGAAGAAGCCCCAACACGGTATCGATATCAAAAAAGGCGGCATCTTCCCTATCGTGCACGGCGTGCGCACCATGGCGCTTGAGCGGCGCATCAAGGCCACGTCGACCCTGGATCGCCTGGAGGCGCTGGCCATCGATGGGCGGTTGGATCGCCGGTTTGCCGATGATCTCGGCGAAGCCCTGGCGCTATTCACCGAGTTGCGTCTTCGCCAGCAGCTCCAGGACATGGAGGGCACCCACGCCAAGCGTACCAATCGGGTCGTGGTACAAGAGCTTTCTTCACTGGAACGAGACCTGTTGCGCGAAGCCCTGCACATCGTGAAAGACTTCAAGCAGCGTCTTTCCCACCGCTACCATTTGGAGTACTCGTGAGCGGAATGCGCCTGTTAGACCGACACATGACGCTGCTCAGCGGCTCGCTGAGAACGCTGCTTCAGCGAGAAAGCGACCGTCGCCGCTGGGCCTATTCGCCGTATGCCTGGCTATTTCAGCCCTACATGGGGGAAGAGTCCGTGGCCATGGCCTGCCAGGTGAGCGAGGGTCAGCCAGCGGTGATCAGCGTAGCGGCGGTGGTACTGAACCCGCGCCGTGTGCACACCAGTCGTATGTGGTGGGCCACGTTGTCGGTATCGCCCGCGCTAGTCCCTGCTACCCTGCGACGCCATCACCAGCTACACGCCACCGACGCGCCGCGCACGCCAGATGCCGAGTGCCTGACGGAGTTGGCCGACTTCATCGGCAACCGGCCGCTGGTCGGCTGGCAGTTGGAGCACACCCTCGAACCTTTGAACGGGCTGTTCAAAAGCGTATTGGGGTTTGGTCTCCCCAACGCCCAGGTGGACGTTGCCAAGTTGCACGGGCGACAGCTGCGGCGGCTGCATCCACACATCGATACCCTCGACCCGCTTGGCGTAGCGTTGGCTCGCTGGCAGCTACCGCCATTGATCTGGCCCAGCGTGGTCAGTGAAGCCACCGCCAGCGCGCTCCTCTACCTGCGTTTACAGCGTGAGATCGCCCTGACGGCCTAGGGTTTGTATTGGGTAGAGCTTCGGAGTGTTGTTAGAATACGCGCTGCTCCTTCACCCATCGGCAGTGCGACGATCATGTTACAACCTGACTACTTTGACCCTACTGCGTCAGACAGCGCGTCTGACGAGTCTCTTGCCCAGCAGCATGAGCTGCAGGATGCCAAGCAGAAGCGTGAATTCAACAAGTTGCAAAAACGCCTGCGGCGCGAAGTGGGAAATGCCATCATCGATTACAACATGATCGAAGAGGGCGACCGGGTCATGGTGTGTCTCTCCGGTGGCAAAGACAGCTACACGATGTTGGAGATCTTGCGCAATCTTCAGCGCAACGCGCCGGTCAATTTCTCGCTCGTGGCGGTCAATATGGACCAAAAACAGCCTGGTTTCCCGGAGCACGTGTTGCCCCAGTACTTAGACAAGCTGGGGGTGGAGTACCACATTCTCGAACGTGATACCTATTCGGTCGTGAAGGAGAAAACGCCGGAAGGAAAGACCACCTGCGCGCTCTGTTCACGTCTGCGCCGTGGCTCGCTGTATGGGTTTGCCGACGAGATTGGCGCCAACAAGATTGCCCTGGGTCACCACCGGGAAGATATTCTGGAAACGCTGTTCCTGAATATGTTCTTCGGCGGTACGCTGAAGGCCATGCCGCCGAAACTGCTCTCTGATGACGGGAAAAATATCGTGATTCGCCCGCTGGCGTACTGCAAAGAGGCGGACATTGCAGAGTTTTCACGGCTGATGGCGTTTCCGATCATTCCCTGCAACCTGTGCGGTTCACAGCCCAACATGCAGCGCCAGATCGTCAAAGAGATGTTGGCAGAGTGGGACAAGAAGCACCCTGGCCGTTTGGAGAGCATGTTCAAAGCCGTCACCAACGTCGCCCCTTCCCAGCTTGCTGACCGCGAGCTATTCGACTTTGCCGGTCTGGAAGCGAAGCAGGCGGCGCTGATGGAGAGCCGCATTCAGGCGTTTAACGTGTAATCGTCTGCGCCTCCTCTTCTGCCAGGGTGATGAGGCGCTGCATGTCCAAAATATTCACCTCGCGACCCGAAACGGCCACCACCTCCTGCTGCTGAAAGCGGCTGAGAATACGGCTGACCGTTTCCACCGCCAGACCTAGGTAGTTGCCCATATCGGCCCGCGACATCGACAGCCGAAAGCTGTAGGGGGAGTAACCCCGGCGACGGAAGCGGTCAGAGAGCGTAATCAAAAAGCTGGCGAGCCGCTGGTCGGCGGTTTTGCGTGACAGCAAGCGCATCATCTTACGGTCATCGCGCAGCTCTTTACTCATGCTGCGGTAAAGCTGACCACGCAGCTCGGGCAGTTCTTGGGAGAGCGACTCCAAGCGGTCGAACGGAATTTCGCATACCGTGGTCGTCTCCAGGGCAATCACGGTACCGGGGTAGTACTCTTCGTCGATACCATCCAAGCCGACCAGCTCGCTGGGCAGAAAGAAGTTGGTGAGCTGATCGTTACCGTTCCCTTCGCTGGTCACCTGTTTCAAACTGCCAGAGCGCACGGCATAAACGCTGGTGAACGCGTCGCCCTGACGAAACAGCGGTTCGCCCTTCTTCAGCGGCGAGCGACGGCGAATGATGGCATCGAACTGGCTCATATCCTCAAGCTCCAGGGCAAGCGGTAAGCACAGCGAGCTTAAACTACAGGTTTGGCAGCGCGCTTCTTGCAGCAGTGAACGTCGTTGGCTGGCAGGATATGACATGGGGGTCTCCCTTCTTATTCGCCATCATGGGTACAGGGGGGCAGGTGGCTCAAGGCGCTCACACGATCTTTGAGTAGCGCTGGCCATCCTGGCGTTGTAAGTGGGTGTCGAAGGCCATGGCCAGGTGTCGAATGAGTAGCCGCCCCACCGGGGTGGCGGTGAGCCGAAGCCCCTGACGCGTTAACAGGCCATCCCGTTCGGCGATTTCCAACCGCTCAAGGGCGTTGGCAAAGTAATCTGCGGCATCGACCTGCCAGCGCTGGCCGACAGTGTCGAGGTCAATGGCCATATCGCACATGAGCCGCTCGATGACCTCTCTTCGCATTAGGTCATCCTTATTTAAACGTAACCCTTTCACGGTCGCCAGCCTACCTTCATCTAAGGCCGCTTCATAGTCAGCGAGCCGGGTAGGGTTTTGCGCGTAGCTATCGTTGATCCGAGAAATGGCCGATACCCCCAAACCAATCAAGTCGCACTCGGCGTGGCTGGAATAGCCTTGAAAGTTGCGCTGCAGGGTGCCGTTGCGCTGCGCCTTGGCCAAGCTGTCGTCGGGGCGCGCGAAATGGTCCATGCCGATATGCACATAGCCCGCCTGGGTCAGCATCGCAATGGTGGTATGCAGCATGGCCAGCTTCTCATCGGCGCTGGGCAGGTCGGCGTCCTTGATGCGTCGTTGGGGCGCAAAGCGGGTCGGCAGATGCGCATAGTTAAACACCGACAGCCGTGCGGGACCTAGCTCGATCACTTGGCGCAGCGTGTCCGCGAAACTCTTCTCGGTTTGTAAGGGCAGGCCATAAATCAAATCGAGGTTGAGCGAGCGAAAGCCGAGCCGATGGGCTTCATCCATTAGCGTTTCGGTGAGCACCCGGGGCTGAACGCGATTGATCGCCGCTTGTACCTGTGGATCGAGGTCTTGTACGCCCAAGCTCAAGCGGTTGAAGCCCAGCGACTGCAAATGGCGCAGGGTAAAGACATCCGCCTCACGTGGGTCGATTTCGATGGCGTAATCACGGTCCGGCGCATTGGAGAGGCCAAAGCGTGCGTCTAAGCGGTCGATCAAATCGCTCATCTGAGCCAGAGTGAGAAACGTTGGCGTGCCGCCGCCCCAGTGCAGCTGCTGCACCGGACGCTTTGTATCCAAATGGCGCGCAGTGAGCACCATCTCGCGATCCAACCGTGATAAGTAGGGTTCGGCCAGAGCGGTATTTTTTGTAGCGATTTTGTTGCACGCGCAGTAAAAGCAAATTTTCCGACAAAACGGGACGTGCACGTACAGTGAGAGCGGTTTTCGGCTGGCGTTGCTGCGCGCAAGCGCCTGGCTCATATCGTCAGCAGTGAATTGGTCATGAAAAGAGAGTGCCGTCGGGTACGAGGTATAGCGCGGGCCGCTGGTGTCGTAACGGCGTAGCAGTGCGTCGTCCCAGGCAGTGGTCTCCGCCGCTGCGGAAGAGGGGTGAGCGAGGGCAGCAGTGGCGTTAACGGGCATAGGGAGCGCTCCGACGTAACAGGGCAAGCAGAAAAGCGGATGCGCCAATGTTACGCCGGTTCCACACGCAAAGGGTTGAGCTATATCAAGCAACGGCGCAATAGCCGTCGTTGTGTTCAATGCCCGGTGGGAAAGAGAAGTACCCAGAGCTGCCACAAGGCAAAGCCGATAATGGTCAGTGCGGCGAGGCTACGCGTGGCGGGATGGCGGATGAGCTGACTTAGCTGGCGCGCCGCAAGGCCCGTGGCCAGCAGTGCGGGCAGGGTGCCCAAGCCAAAGGCACCCATCAATAACGCCCCTTGTAGCGGGTCGGCAATGGCCAAGCTCCAGGCGAGCATCGAGTACACCAGCCCGCAAGGCAGCCAGCCCCACAGGGCACCTAGCGCAAAAGCTTGCGGCAGGTGAACCACGGGCATCAAACGTCGCCCAACGGGTTCGATGAAGCGCCATAGCCTGCGCCCCACGGCTTCGACTTTCAATAGCCCTTTCCACCAGTTGGCGATATACAGCGCCATTAGGATCAGCATCACCGCCGCGACGATTTGCAGCGCGATACGCGCCTGCGGCGAGAGCGAGACCAGGGTGCCGAGCGTGGCTGCCAAGGCCCCTGCCGTCATGTAGCTCAAAATGCGGCCCACGTTATAACTGAGCAGCAGTCCGCCCATGCGAGCCGGGTGGCGCATGCTGGGCGGCACGGCGAAGGTAAGGGCGCTCATGATGCCGCCGCACATGCCAATGCAGTGAGCCCCGCCCATCAGGCCAAATACGAACGCCGCCATGAGCGGCGGCAGATCCAGACCCGTGGGGTTCATGGCGGTGGCTCGCGATCGCGGGGTGGCTTGGCGGCTTGTTTGCGTTCGGCGCGCTGCTCGGGGGTGAAGTCGTTCTCATCGTCATCGAACAGGATGCGGTGGGCGGGGCCTTCTAGGTCGTCGAACTGGTCATTCTTCACGGCCCAGAAGAACGCCCACACCGCCAGCCCTAACAGAATCAGCGATAGCGGAATCAGCAGATAGAGAATCGTCATACGGTCACCGGTGTGGCTGGGGCTAGCTGGGGAGCGGGTGAGGTACGCCAGCGCGTGAGGCGTAACGCATTGCCCACCACGACCAGCGAACTTAGCGACATGCCAATCGCCGCCAACCACGGCGGGACTAGCCCCATCGCAGCCAGGGGCAGCGCGGAGAAGTTGTAGCACACTGACCAGATCATGTTCTGGCGCATGATGCGTCGCGTGGCGCTGGCGATTTCAATGGCCTCGAAAATACGCATTAAGCGTGGGCTGAGCAAGACCGCGTCGGCCCGAGTGCGTGCCAAGTCGGTGGCTCCGTTCATGGCAATGGCCACATCGGCACCGGCGAGCACCGGCACATCGTTGATACCGTCGCCAATCATGACCACACGTTCGCCCTGCGCCTGTAGCTCACGCAGCCGTTCGAGCTTGCCTTCCGGTGACTTGCCTGCGTGCCACGTGGCAATATTGAGCTGCTCTGCCAAGCTCTCCACCGCTTCCTGGGTATCTCCAGACAGTAGCTCCACGGTGAGCCCTCGTGCCTGCAGGGCGGCCACGGTGTGGGCAGCATCGTCTCGAATCCCGTCGTGCAGTTTGAACCACGCCCGCGGCGCGTCATTTTCGCTGAGCAGCAGCCATTGGCCGCTGCCGGGCGGCGTGAGTGGTTCCGTCGTTGCAAAATCGGGCTTGCCCAAGCGCCATGTGGCACCGTTCAGCACGCCTTCTAGTCCGCTTCCCGTCACGCTTTTGACTTGGCGCGCCTGGAGCGTGGCGTCCCGAAACGGCCGAAACGCGCGGGCAATGGGGTGCTCGGAGTGGGCTTCCAGCGCGGCGGCAATAGCGCGCAGCTGTTCACTACTCTGGGCTGTTAACGGGCAGGTTTGGGTGAGCTGCATCTCGCCCCGGGTGAGCGTGCCGGTTTTGTCAAAAATCACTCGCGTGACGTTAGAGAGCGACTCGATGGCGTCGGCACGGGTAATCAACACCCCGCGCTGGCGCAGTTGCCCATGCCCTGCCGTGAGTGCCGTGGGAGTGGCGAGTGCCAGCGCGCATGGGCAGGTGACTACTAGGACGGAGAGTAGCACCCAGAGCATGCGGGAAGGGTCGATAAACCACCACGCCACGGTGACACAGGCGGTGACCACCAGCAGGCGCAGTACGAACAGGTGCGCCATGCGCGCCGCCATTTGCGCCAAGCGCGGGCGACTGGCAAAGGCGCGGTCGGTCAAATCGACGATGCCCGCCACGCGTGCATGGTGGCCTGCATGAGTCACCCGCACCGTGAGCGGATTCTCCATGTTTTGGCTGCCACCTACCACCTGTTCGCCCACACGGCGGGTGACGGGCAGGTACTCGCCGGTCAGCATCGACTCGTCCAGGCTAGACTCGCCATCTTCGATAATACCGTCGGCGGGGACGCCGTGGCCGGGCTTGATAAGTACGCGGTCGCCGGGGGCAAGCTCGCTAGCGGGCAGAATGCGTTCGCTGCCGTCAGCTTCCAGCCGTGTAGCAGAGACCGGCAGCACGCCACTTAAGGCATTACCGCTATGGCCGCTGCGTCGCCTAGCGCGCCCTTCTACGTAGCGGCCAAACAGCAAAAAGAAGGTGAACATGGCGACCGAGTCAAAATAGACCTCACCCACGTTAAACAGCACCGCGTAGCTGCTGGCGAAATACGCGCCACCAATGGCTAATGAAACAGGCACATCCATCCCTAGTACGCCGGTTTTGAGATCGCGCAGGGCGTTACGGAAGAAGGGCAGCGCCGAAAAGAACACCACCGGCGTGGCCAGCGCGAACGAGAGCCAATGAAACAGCGCAAAGAAGTCCTCACTGAGTTCCCCAGGCCCCGAGACGTAAATGGGGATGGAGAACATCATGACCTGCATCATCCCCACCGCCGCCACGATCAAGCGGCGTACGTTCATGCGCTCTTCATGCTGCAAGCGCATTTGGGCATGGTCCGGCTCGTAGGGCTGCGCATCGTAGCCAATGGCGGCGAGCTCGGCGAAGAGCTGGGAGAGCTTGATGACGTTAGGGTCCCAAGCGACGCGTAGGCGGTGATGGGTCAGGTTGACTGCGCTGGAGACAACGCCTTCAAGCGCGTTCAAGCGGTGCTCGATGAGCCACGCGCAGGCGGCACAGGTAATCCCTTCTACGGCCAGCGTTGCCCTGACGTGGCCCTCATCGCCGTCTGGGTGAACGAACTGCGCCTGCAGCCCTGGATCGTCGAACACCGACCAGGTCTCCGCTTTGGCGGCTTGACGTTCGTCGGGGCGCTCGGGCAGTTCGGTGCGATATCGGTAGTAGCTCTCTAACCCGCCGTCGACGATGGCGTGTGCCACGGCTTCACAGCCGGGGCAACACAATGAGTGGGGCGTGTCGTCCACCACGATTTGCCACGGTGCGCCGTCGGGCACCGGGCTGCCGCAGTGGTAGCAGCTTAGCGCGTTCGTGCTCATTCGCTTTCTGAGCGCCCTCCGGGCAGTAGAGCAACGCTCTCTTCATTCGGGAAGCGGGCTTCGCCGATCAGCCGCCAATCGGCGTCATCACCTTGCTCGGGCTGAATTTGAAGGTACCAGCGGTAGCGCAGGTTATCCGGCCCTTGGGTGATGTAGCGGCCTTCCCGGACGTGCTCCAGTACGAAGGATTGGTCTCGGTCATCTTCGGTGGGGAAGATGAGGTCCAGATAGAGTTTGTCCGGGCGAACATCGCCTGTAAGGTCGATGACGATATCACTCGTCAGCGGGTCGATGCGAAGGTCGGCGCTCAAATTGAGTTCACGCGCGCGCTCCTGCTTCGCCAGCACCATGTTGATGGCTTTGCCGTGCTCGTAGTAATCCTCTTGAACCACCATGCCGTCGTAGCTTTTGATCGACATGACTGCAAAGCCAATGCTGAACAGAATGGACGAAAACAGTAGCCCGAGCAGGAACCACGGCCAGAACTGTTTGTACCAAGGCGGAATCGGGGTGTCGGACATGACGCGTTTATCTCCTAATATCACTCAAGAACCGCGCTTCGCGGGTCTGACGAATCTGCTCGTCTTGCTGCGCCTGCAGCGTGAAGGTGATGGCGTGGCTGGGTTCGCTCAAGGTCTCAGGGTCCGCCAGTACGGTGATCACCTGAATGCGCGACTCACCGGCGGGAACGCGTAGCGCGGTGTTATCTAGCTGCAGGTTAGGCAGGCCCGCCGCGCTGATGTCATAGGTATGATCCTGGGCGTCCAAATTGCGCACGGTGAGGCTGTAGACGTTGCTTATCTGGCCATCGCGAGTGACTTGATAGAGCTGGGTACGCTCGCGTTCGGCATCGAAGGTTAGCGGTGTGCGGTCGTTCACGGCCCAGGCAAAGGTCGCCACCATCACCACCAGTGCCACGAAATAGCCGATCAAGCGCGGGCGCAGAATGTGGCTCTTTTTACCTTCCAGGGCGTTCTCGGTGGTGTAGCGAATCAGCCCTCTGGGGTAGCCCATTTTATCCATTACGCTATCGCAGGCATCGATACAGGCGGCGCAGGTAATGCATTCGTACTGCAGCCCGTCGCGGATATCGATGCCGGTCGGGCAGACCTGGACACACAGCTCGCAGTCGATACAGTCACCCAGGCCCGCTTCTCGGACCTCGGCATGGCTGAGCGATTTCTTGCGGTGGCCGCGGGGTTCGCCGCGGGCGTCGTCGTAAGAAACGATCAGCGTATCGCGATCAAACATCACCGACTGGAAACGGGCATAGGGGCACATGTAGATGCATACCTGTTCACGTAGCCAGCCGGCGTTGAGGTAGGTAAAAACTAAAAAGAAACCTACCCAAAAATAGGACCAGCCGTGGGCTTCTAGCGTGGGAAGCTCCTGGACCAGGTCACGAATCGGCGTAAAGTAGCCGACGAACGTCACGCCGGTGGCCAGGGCAATCAGCAGCCAGGCAGCGTGTTTTGCTCCCTTGCGCCAGGCTTTGTTGGCAGTCATCGGCTGGTTATCCAGCTTTATGCGCTGATTGCGCGAGCCTTCGATGCGGTGCTCAAGCCAAATGAATAAAAATGTCCAAACGCTCTGCGGGCAGGTGTAGCCACACCAGACACGCCCCGCAAACACGGTGATGAAAAACAGCCCAAAGGCGCAAATGATCAGCAGCCACGAGAGAAGGATGAACTCCTGCGGGTAGAACGTGGCCGAAAAAATGTGGAATTCACGGCCCGGTAGATCAAACCACACGGCAGGGCGGTCACCCCAGTTCAGCCAGGGGAGCAAAAAGAAGCCCATCATTAGCGCCCAGTTCGCGCTGCGTCGTACCTTTTGAAACAGCCCTTTGATCTCCCGCACGTAGATATGCCGCCGCTTGGCGTACATCTCTTGCGTGGTGGTGTCTCCCGGCGTGTGGTGCCCAACGGTTGGCGGCGTAATATCGTGGCTAGGTATTTTTTCCATGGCGGTGATCGCAGCTCAATAGGCAGGAGTGGACGATAGCCTGGCTCACGCAACCTTCATTGGTGAAGGAGATCGCGTCGCTGTATGTCGAATCGCTATACACACATTGCTAAACAATAGTGTAACGGATAGCCGGGTGGCTGAGCGGATGCTGGATGTAGAAAGGGTGCGGTATGTAACCGCACCCCTTCGTACACGCTGGCGTTAAAACGCCTATCAACGGGGTTAGTCGTTGAAACGTAGGCTGTACACGTAAGCGGCCACGAGGTGAACGCGCTCTTCACCGATGTACGCAGCCTGGGCAGGCATGTGGCCGTTACGGCCGTTACGCAGCGTTTGGCGAATGGAGTCGTCCACGTTCTGGCCGGGTGCCAGATAGAGCCACACGTCGTCGGTCAGGTTCGGCGCACCAAGAGCGGTGTTCCCCGTGCCGCTGGGCGTGTGACACGCCGCACAGGCAGCCAGGAAGGTGCTTTCACCGCTGGCAGCACGCTCGGCGTCATGCTCTTCGCCGGAGAGCGACAGCACGTACTGAGTCAGGTTTTCGATATTGTTCTCACCGAGCTGCTGCCAGGACGGCATCAGACCGTTACGGCCATTGTTCAGCGTGGTCAGAATGTTTTCGGGTTCGCCCCCGTAGAGCCAGTCGTCGTCGGTCAGGTTGGGGAAGCCGTAGCCGCCCTGGGCATTCGAGCCATGACATACGGCGCAGTTGTTCAAGAAGATACGCTCTGCCACCTGCATGGCTTCGGCATCCTGCGCGAGGTCTGGAATCGGCACTTCCTGGTACTGGGCAAAGATCGGCGTGAAGCGGTCTTCCGCGTCGGCCACTTCCTCTTCCCACTGGCTCTCCTGAGACCAGCCCAGGATGCCGGCGTAGTTACCCAGACCTGGGTAGAGCACCAAGTAGCCGAGGGCAAACACCACGGTAAGGATGAAGAGCTTGAACCACCACTGCGGCAGCGGATTGTCATACTCTTCGATACCATCCGCCGCGTGGCCAGTGGTCTCGACATTGCCATCGGCATCGGGCGTTTTATCGGTGCGGCGGTTGGCTAACAAAATCCAAACGCTCAGCGCGATCGTGCCCAGTGTGATGACGATAATCCAGGCGCTCCAGAAGCTGGATAGGGAGTCACCCCATAAATTATTCATCTATTCTTATCTCCCCTGTCGTGGCGGGAATCCGCTTCGTCTTCGGTCGAAGCATGCTTATCACGGGTCGGCTGCTCATCATCGTCGGCGAAGGGCAGGTTGGCCGCTTCGTCAAAATCTGGTTTGCGTCGCTTCGAGTAGGCCCAGAAAAAGATGCCAATGAAAGCGAAGATCAAAATCAGCGTGATCAGGCCGCGGAAAGTTCCCGTATCCATAACTTAACGTGTGCCCTCGAGCACGGTTCCTAGCTGTTGCAAGTAGGCGACCAGGGCAGTGATTTCCTGGGTGCCGCGTACGTCAGCGGTCGCGTTGGCGATGTCCTCATCGGTGTAGGGCACGCCGAGCTGACGCAGGGTGCGCATTTTATCCGGTGTGGCTTCGCCGTCGAGGGTACGCTCAAACAGCCAGGGGTAGGCTGGCATGATCGATTCCGGCACGACATCGCGCGGGTTGTACAGGTGGGCACGGTGCCAATCATCGCTGTAGCGGCCGCCTACACGCGCCAAGTCAGGCCCGGTACGCTTGGAACCCCACAGGAAGTTGTGCTCGTATACCTGTTCGCCCGCTACGTTGTAGTGGCCATAGCGCTCGGTTTCTGCACGGAAGGGGCGCACCATCTGCGAGTGACAGCCAACGCAGCCTTCACGGCGATAGATATCGCGGCCTTCCAGCTCAAGCGCGGTTAAAGGGCGTAGCCCTTCAACCGGCTCGGTGGTCTGCTTTTGAAAGAACAGCGGAACGACTTCGGCCAAACCGGCAAAGCTGATCACAACCAGGATCAACACGGCGAGTAGGCCAACGTTCTTTTCGACAATCTCGTGTTTCATTGGTCTTAACTTCCCCGGTTTAAGCGGCTTGCGGCGCAGTGAGGCCAATGGCTTCGCGGCGCTTCACGGTCATGTACACGTTGAAGGCCATCAGGAGCATGCCGGTTACCCAGAAGAGGCCGCCCACCATGCGCACGAAGTAGCCGGGGCCACTGGCTTCAACCGATTCCACAAAGGTGTACATCAGCGTGCCGTCAGCATTGATGGCGCGCCACATCAAGCCTTGCATGATGCCGTTGACCCACATCGCTGCGATGTACAGCACGGTACCGATGGTCGCCAGCCAGAAGTGCACGGCGATCAGATTAACGGAGTACATTTCGGTACGACCAAAGACGCGTGGAATCAGGTGGTACATGGAGCCGATGGTAATCATCGCGACCCAGCCAAGCGCACCTGAGTGAACGTGACCAATGGTCCAGTCGGTGTAGTGGGAAAGCGCGTTGACGGTCTTGATCGCCATCATCGGACCTTCGAAGGTCGACATGCCGTAGAACGACAGGGCAACCACCAAGAAGCGCAGGGTTGGGTCGGTGCGCAGCTTATGCCAAGCGCCTGACAAGGTCATCATGCCGTTGATCATGCCACCCCAAGACGGTGCCAGCAGAATGATCGACATGATCATACCCAGCGACTGCGCCCAGTTGGGCAGCGCGGTGTAGTGCAGGTGGTGCGGGCCTGCCCACATGTAGATCATGATCAGCGCCCAGAAGTGGACGATAGACAAGCGATAGGAGTAGATCGGACGCTCAGCCTGCTTCGGCACGAAGTAGTACATCATGCCCAGGAAGCCCGCTGTCAGGAAGAAGCCCACCGCGTTGTGGCCATACCACCACTGCACCATGGCATCGACGGCACCTGCATAAATGGAGGTGGAGTACATGGGCGTGACGGGAATCGCGGCGTTGTTCACGATGTGCAGAACGCCAACAGTCAGAATGAACGCAGCAAAGAACCAGTTCGCCACATAGATGTGTGACGTGGTGCGTTTCTTAATTGTCATCAAGAACACGATCGCATAGCTGATCCACACTACCGCCAGTAGGATGTTGATCGGCCATTCGAGCTCTGCGTACTCTTTGGTCGTGGTGTAGCCCAGCGGCAGGGAGACCACCGCCGACAGGATCACCGCTTGCCACCCCCAAAAGGTGAACGCTGCGAGCTTGTCAGAGAACAGGCGTGTCTGACAGGTACGCTGAACGACGTAATACGACGTCGCAAAGAGCGCTGAACCACCGAAGGCGAAGATAACGGCGTTAGTGTGTAACGGACGAAGACGCCCGAAGCTCGTCCAAGGTAGGCCGAGGTTCAGTTGCGGCCAGACCAACTGGGAGGCAAGGATAACGCCAAGCGTCATACCTACGATGCCCCACACAACGGTCATAATCGCGAACTGCCGAACTACCTTGTAGTTGTAGGTCGGGTGTTCCAATGCTGTGCTCATTTCATGTTCCCATCGAACGCGGTTAGGGGGTAACCCGTGGCATTTTGCAATCGCACGTTGCCATCGCATTGTGCACGGGTGCGGCCACCCGCTTGATGATGCAGGTCAAGATCCGGCCTAGATTCTATCGCAGCCGCGCCCTAAGCTGAACACGCCAATGGATGTAACGCTGAATTATTAGGAGGGCTAAGTGTCCTATTACGCTGGCCATGGTTTCGTGACCATCACCCCACAGGCGCTGCGTGAACGGCTCGCCAGCCCCGCTGTTCAGCGGTTTCTCGTGGAAGGGATGGGGCCGGTGAGCGTCTCCGGCAACCCCGAGCAGGGGCGAATTCTGCTAGCCCATGGTGCTGGGGCCGGTCACCTGTCAGATTTTATGCGGCAATTTGCCGCGACGCTGGCCCATCAGGGGCTCCAAGTTTGGGCGATCGATTTCCCCTACATGCAGCAAATGAGCGAGCAGGCAAAGCGCCGTCCGCCTCCGCCCGTAACGAAAACGCTGGAGCACTTCGTCGCTTGGTATGATCTGGTCGTGTCCATCAGTGGTTCGCCTTTATGGGTGGGAGGAAAATCCATGGGCGGGCGTGTGGCATCGCTGTTTGCCAGTCAGCACCCCTGCGCAGGCGTCGTTGCAGCAGGCTATCCGTTTCACCCACCCAAAAAGCCCGACTCTCTTCGCACCGATCATTTTCCTGACATCGCTACGCCTATGCTGATTCTGCAAGGGGAGCGTGACCCGTTTGGCACGCGTGAAGAGGTGGCCGCCTATGATTTACCAGACGCTCTTCACATTCATTGGTTAACCGATGGCGACCATGACTTTAAGCCGCGGCGACGTTCTGGTGTCAATCAGCAGGTTTTGATTGACGAAGCAGCCATAGTTGCGGCATCCTTCGTCCGCGCTCAGTAAGCGGTTGCCGCGAGAACGTGCAGTACGCTGGTTTAAATCAAAAATTTAAACGCAACGTGTTGACATTCAAACAGGCTTCTGTAGAATGCAGCGCCACGTGACCAGCGGGTGGTTAGCTCAGTTGGGAGAGCACCAGCCTTACAAGCTGGGGGTCACTGGTTCGAACCCAGTACCACCCACCATTTATTTGGTGCCCTGGAAACGTAACGCAGTTAAGTGATGCATTTGTGGACCGGTAGTTCAGTCGGTTAGAATGCCGGCCTGTCACGCCGGAGGTCGCGAGTTCGAGTCTCGTCCGGTCCGCCATCATCATCTTAGTCTGCAATTAGTTATCGCTGTTCGGACCGGTAGTTCAGTCGGTTAGAATGCCGGCCTGTCACGCCGGAGGTCGCGAGTTCGAGTCTCGTCCGGTCCGCCACGATAACTTGAGAAGTAGCAATATTGATAAGCAATAAGCTATCAATACCCCGGGTGGTTAGCTCAGTTGGGAGAGCACCAGCCTTACAAGCTGGGGGTCACTGGTTCGAACCCAGTACCACCCACCATTTAAGCCAATGTTTTAGCGCCTCTGAACCGCTTTAATAAATGATTTAAATGGTTAGTGTGTCTTAAAGTGGACCGGTAGTTCAGTCGGTTAGAATGCCGGCCTGTCACGCCGGAGGTCGCGAGTTCGAGTCTCGTCCGGTCCGCCATTAAGCACCCATCGGCAGTCATATTGATAAAGCCGAACAAATTTCAAAAAAGCCCGAATCGATGATTCGGGCTTTTTTTATTGCGCGTACATAACACGCTAACAAGCAGCGTGCAGTCGATGCGCTGCACGCTGCTGTTACTTGCTTTTATTACTGACTAGGTAAGCGTTAGGCGATCGCGCTGACGCCTGCTTTGGCAATTTGCACGTCTTGATCTGGCTTAACGCCAGAGATGCCAACAGCGCCGACGACTTGGCCATCCACGATGATCGGCACGCCGCCAGACAGCAGACCCTGTAGCGGTGCAGAGACAAACGCCGTACGGCCACCGTTAATCATCTCTTCAAACATTTGGGTCTCTTTACGACCCAGGGCAGCGCTACGCGCTTTTTGGGTAGCGACATCGGCGCTGAACGGGGCAGCACCGTCTAAACGGCGCAGTGCCAGCAGGTGGCCGCCATCGTCGGTGACAGCAATGGTGACCGGCCAGCTATTGGCGTCAGCTTCTTTCTGTGCAGCGTCGAGGACTTGGATAACGTCGGCTTGGCCTAAAACAGCTTTGGTTTGCATCAAAGGATCCTTTTTATCATAGGGATTAAAGCGCTGCGCCCAACCGTTAATACGTTGTGAAAGCGCAGCGAGTGTAAAGGGTTATACCAGGGCAGCGTCCACAACTTCTACCCAGTGGCGTACCGGCGTGCGGTTGGCACTGGCCAGATGCGTTTGACAGCCAATGTTGGCGGTCACAATCACCTCAGGGTTGCCTGCTTCTAGCGCATTCAGCTTGTTATCGCGCAGCTGAGTGGCGAGCTCTGGCTGTGTCACCGAGTAGGTGCCCGCCGAGCCGCAGCACAGGTGGGCATCTTTCACGGGCGTTAGTGCAAAGCCGAGTTTGCTAAGCACGCCTTCCACTGCGCCGTTGAGTTTCTGAGCGTGCTGCAGCGTGCAGGGGCAGTGGAACGCTAAACGCTGGTGCTCTTTAAGCTGCAGCGCTTCCAGCGGCTCGTCGCGCAGTATTTCGACGATATCCTTCGCCAGTGCGCTGACTTTTTTGGCCTTTTCAGCGTAGGCGGGGTCGTCCTTGAGCATGTCGGCATACTCTTTGACGAACGCGCCGCAGCCGCTGGCGGTTTGTACGATGGCTTCCGCGCCCTGCTCGATTTGCGGCCACCAGGCATCGATATTGGCGCGCATCCGCTCGCGGCCCGCCTCTTGGGCATTGAGGTGGAAGTCGATAGCACCACAGCAGCCAGCTTCACTAATCGGTGTGACGCTAATGCCCAAACGATCGAGCAGGCGTGCCGTGGCTGCGTTGGTGTTGGGCGACAGGCCCGGCTGCACGCAGCCTTCTAGAATCAATACCTTGCGGGCATGGCGCTGGCTGTCGGGTCGCTGGCCTGCATCGACCGGTGCGGGCGGCATTTTGCTACGCAGCTTGCCGGGCACTAGAGGCTTGAAGGTTTGCCCCAAGGTCAGCAGCGCTTTGAAGCGTTTCGGGTCGACCAGCATTTTGCGCAGCGCATAGCGCTGAGCCCGTTCTGCCGCCGGGCGCGGCACACGACGGTCGATTTCCGCACGGCCAATATCCAGCAGCTTGTGATACTCCACGCCGGAGGGGCAAGTGGTTTCACAGTTGCGGCAGGTTAGGCAGCGGTCTAAGTGCAGGCGAGTCTCTTCGGTGACTTGGTCATCGTCATCGCGGCTCTCCAGCAGCTCCTTCATTAAGTAGATGCGCCCGCGTGGCCCGTCTCGCTCATCGCCCAGCAACTGGTAAGTGGGGCAGGTGGCGTTACAAAAGCCGCAGTGCACACAGGTACGCAGAATGCGCTCGGCTTCCTGAATATGCGGTTTTTGGCGGTCGGCATCGGTAAAGTGCGTCTGCATGTCAGCTCTCCTGATTAAAATGCCGCATAAAGACGACCAGGGTTGAAAATGCCGTGGGCATCCAGCTCGGCCTTCAGGTTGCGGTGGTACTTCTCGACCACAGCATTCAGCGGAGTAAACGGTGACTCCGCGCCCCCTTGGGCATGCGGGGTGTAGCAGGTAGCGTGGCCACCGGCCTTCTGGCATTCATCGCGCAGCGTGTCTGCGGGTAGTGCGGTTTTCACCCAGCGCTGGCTGCCGCCCCAATCATAGAAGATATCGCTTTCATCAACGGCGAGCTCTAGCGCTGGGGTATGGGGCGGTAGCGAGAGGCGCCACAGTGCTTGCCCTTCGTTGAGGCTGAAAAAGCCATGCTGCTGGTCACGAAGCTGCTGCCAGAAATCCGCAGACAGCGCTTCACCGCCCAGGCGCTCTTTCGTGGCCTTGACGGAGCTTTCACCGCCTTCCAGCCGAATAAACAGCTCGCCCGCGTGCCATGCCGCAGCCGTGATAGGCAGCGGCTGGCGGCCAAGCTCAGAGAGCTTCGCTAAAGCATCTTGCAAGCCCATTTCAAGGCGCAGACTGTGGCTGGCGGTGGGAATAGGCAGCACCTTAAATGAGATATCGGCCAGCACGCCTAGCGTGCCCTGGGCACCGGCCATCATGCGGGACAGGTCATAGCCCGCCACGTTTTTCATCACTTCGCCGCCAAAGCGCAGCAGCTTGCCTTCTTGGGTAATCACCCGCGTGCCCAGGACAAAATCCCGTGCAGCACCTGCCCAAGGGCGGCGAGGGCCGGACATACCGGTGGCCACCGCACCGCCAATGGTGCTGGCTTCGCCAAAAATGGGCGGCTCGAAAGGCAGCATTTGATGTTTTTCTGCCAGCGCCGCGTTCAGCGCGCTCAAGCGGGTGCCTGCCCGCACCGTGACGACGAGTTCGATAGGATCGTAAGAGACGATGCCGCTATGGGCGGCGACGCTGAGTTCCGTGCCTTCCACCGGGCGACCATAAAAGGCTCGGGTATTGCCCCCCACGATGCGCAGCGGAGTACGGTCGTGGTAGGCGCTGTGAACCTGTTCGCTCAGCTCGTCGGCAATGTCTCGGTCGGCAGCGTGTATCGCTAGTTCGGTCATGGTGGTTCCTTATTGCATCAGAAGCGTGGCAGTTCCGGATGCGGTAACTCGTTGTTATGCACATGCATCGCGCCAAATTCGGCACAGCGCGCCAGGGTGGGAATGTTTTTCCCTGGGTTGAGCAGCCGTTTGGGGTCGAACGCCGCTTTCAGCGCGTGGAAGACCGTCAGCTCATCGGGCTGGAACTGGCTGCACATCTGGTTGATTTTTTCGCGCCCCACGCCATGCTCGCCGGTAATCGAGCCACCGGCGGCTACACATAGCTCCAGGATCTTGCCGCCTACGTCTTCCGCCAGGGCAAGCTGACCCTCTTTGTTGGCATCGAACAGGATCAGCGGGTGCATATTGCCGTCACCCGCGTGGAATACGTTGGCCACGGGCAGGCCGCTCTCTTCGGATAGTGCGGCAATGCCTTTCAACACGCGCGGCAGCTCGCGGCGGGGAATGGTGCCATCCATGCAGTAGTAGTCGGGTGACATGCGGCCTACGGCAGGGAAGGCATTCTTGCGTCCGGCCCAGAACTTGGCGCGCTCGGCTTCGTCCCGCGCCTGTTGAATGTTAGTGGCTCCAGCTTTTTCAAGTACGCGGCGCACGGTGTCGCAGTCGTCGTCCACGTCGGCTTCCACACCATCCAGCTCACAGAGCAGAATGGCTTCGGCTTCCACGGGGTAGCCTGCCTTGATGAAATCTTCGGCGGCTTTGATGGCGAGCTTATCCATCATTTCCAGGCCACCGGGGATAATGCCTGCGGCAATGATGTCGCCCACCGCGCGGCCCGCTTTTTCAATATCATCGAAGCTGGCCATCAGCACTTTGGCGGTTTCTGGCTTGGGCAGCAGCTTCACGGTGATTTCCGTGACCACCCCAAGCATGCCTTCTGAACCGTTCATCAGGGCCAAGAGATCAAAGCCGGGCGCATCCAGGGCTTCAGAACCCAGCGTCATGTGCTCGCCTTCAATGGTCAGCACATCCACCCGCATCACGTTATGCACGGTGAGGCCGTACTTCAGGCAGTGCACGCCGCCGGCATTTTCGGCGACGTTGCCGCCAATTGAGCAGGCGATTTGCGAGGAGGGGTCGGGGGCGTAGTAGAGCCCGTAAGGGGCGGCCGCCTCGGAAATGGCAAGGTTGCGCACCCCTGGTTGAACGCGGGCAATGCGCGCGTCGGGGTCAACGGTAATAATTTGGTTGAACCGCGACATGACCAGCAGCACGCCCTGCTCAAGCGGCAGTGCGCCGCCGGAAAGGCCGGTGCCTGCGCCCCGGGTCACCACGGGTACGCCCAGTGCATGGCAACGCTTTAACAGGCCTTCGACCTGTTCCAACGTTTCCGGCAGGGCCACCAACATCGGCAGCACGCGGTAAGCGGCTAAGCCATCGCACTCGAAAGGGCGTAAATCTTCTTCCCGATGCAGCAGCGTTAATGAGGGCACGGCGCCTTGCAGGTCGCTAAGCACCTCGGCTTTATCACGGCGGACAAGCTCACCATCAAGGCGCTCGTCGTAAAGGATATTCATGGTAACTCCTATGGATGAGGAGGAGAGACAGCTATCTAATCACTTGATGGAAAATATTTCCATAATATGTCGATGCTTTTGGAAGTATTTTTCATAAAGTGTCGAGAGTGGTTGGTGAGGATACAATCCGGCTTTTTAATGTAGTGCTGGGTAGCCCTAAGGCTACCCAGCCGTTCCTACCGTGAGGTAACGTTACTCCTTACATCAATGGGTCAGTCACACCCAAAACATAAAACGCGATCAGCGCGATAATGCCGGTGAAGACCAGGTAGTAGATGGTCGGGATGATCGTTTTACGAATGGTGGTGCCCTCACGGCCGAGTAGGCCGACGGTAGCCGACGCCGCCACGACGTTGTGAATTGCGATCATGTTACCTGCGGCCGCACCCACGGCTTGCAGTGCGACCATCATCGCCGTGGAGAGCCCAAGCGTTTCGGCCACGCTGAACTGGAACTCCGCCAGCATCAGGTTAGACACCGTGTTGGAGCCTGCAATAAAGGCGCCCATGGCCCCCACTGCCGGGGCAAAGAACGGGTAGATACCGCCCACACCGTTAGCCACCGCTTGTGCCATCATGACGGGCATCGAGACCAGATCCGCGCCGTTGACGCCGGAGTTGATCAGGATACGTACCATCGGCACGGTGAAGATCAGGACGAAGCCCGCACCAAAAATGGTTTTGGTCGACTCGGATACTGCAGCGCTTAACTGGCGCGGGTTCATGCGGTGCAGGAAGTAAGTCACCAGCACGACGGCAAGGATGATACCGCCGGGCAGGTAGAGCGGCTGAATGCCACCGCTAACACCGGCTTCACCAAAGATATTCGCCCAGTTCAGATTGATGGAGGTCAGCGCGGCTTTAAGCGGCTCGATGGTGCGTGAGGCCACCAAAAATAGCGCGAGCAGTACGTAAGGTACCCAACCTTTAAAGGTGGACATCGGTGCTTTACCGGCCACATCGTCCAGCTTGATTTGCAGGTTGCCGATCCACTCGTCCGGCCAGGCAGTCGATTCTGGGAAGTCCCAGGTATCTTTGGGCAGCAGGAAGCCTTTACGCGCGGCAGGTACCACAATCGCTAGGCCCACCATCGCACCAATCATGGAGGGGAATTCCGGACCAAGCAGCACGCCTACCAGCATATAAGGCACGACGAACGAGATACCGGTGAAGATCGCGAAAGGCGTGATGGATAGCCCCTCTTTCCAGGAACGGTTGGCACCGAAGAAACGCACCATCACCACGACTAAAATCAGCGGCATTAAAATACCGACGATACCGTGAGTGATTGCTACAGAGCTGGTCACCTGCTGAAAGAATACGTCCCAGGTAGAACCGTTCGCTTCAAGCTGTGCGGTAATGTCTGCACGGTTCAAGCCGCTACCTACACCCACGACGATGGGCGTACCCACGGCGCCGAACGATACCGGTGTGGATTGGATCATCATGCCCACCACCACGGCGGCCAACGCTGGGAAGCCTAATGCCACCATCAACGGGGCTGCCACGGCTGCCGGTGTACCGAAACCAGACGCGCCTTCAATGAAGCAGCCAAACAGCCACGCAACAATCAGCGCTTGTACACGGCGGTCAGGGCTGATGCCCGAGAAGCCGTTGCGAATCGCGGTGATGCCGCCTGAGTGTTTAAGCGTGTTGAGCAGTAAGATCGCGCCGAAAATAATCCACAGCAGGCCAGCGGTCTGGATAAGCCCCTGCACGGTGGATGCCGCCACGCGGCTAAACGACATATCCCAAGCGGTCAGACCAATAATGGCTGCCGTCAGGAAGACAATCGGCATCGCTATTTTGGCCGGGATTTTGAAGCCTATGAGCAATATCCCAGCGAGCAACAGCGGCAGAAATGCCAGAAGAGCGAGTATAGTTTCATTCATGGGAGGAACGGCCCCTTGTTATTGATTTGGTGTGCTCCGCAGTAGCCAACTTGTCATTTCAATGATAGTTGGGTCAGCGTGAAAGATACGGTCAGGCGGGCTGAATGACTACATTGGAAAATTGGTCTTACCAGTGTGGGTTGGCTCGTGAGTGCAAAAACCAAGCGGTCGTTTTAAATTAAGACGTTGTTTTTGTGAGGCTTTGAGCTTTACGTTAGCGTGCTAGCCAGACAGTGCCCATTAGACTAATAGACAGTGCGGCAAGCCTTCACGCAGCGAGCCTAGCGCGCAGCTTGCGTTGTTGATCGCTTAGACTCACTGTAGTGGCGATGCACTCACCATGACAAAAGGAGTACGATCCAATGGCGATTACCTTATATGACCTATGCGGCCGCGATGAGCGCCTGCGTTTTTCCCCTTACTGCTGGCGTGTGCGGATGGCGCTGGCCCATAAAGGGCTGGAGTACACCACCGTGGCTTGGCGCTTCCAGGAGAAAGACGTTCTCGCGTTTGCCGATTACGACAAGGTGCCTGTACTCACTGATGGCGACAATGTGGTCACCGATAGCTTCGACATCATGCGCTACCTAGACCGCGCTTACCCAGAGGCCCCGGTGGTGGGCGAAGGGGTGAGCCTTCAGCGCTTAATGCTGTTTAAACAGTTAGTAGAACGCAGCATTACCCCCGCGCTGTTTAAGATCGTCGCGTTAGATCTGTTAGCCGCGATTCACCCAGATGATCGTGATTACTTCCGTAAAACCCGTGAAGCGCGTTTTGGCGCGACCATGGAAGCCGTTCATGATCCCGAGCAGGGGCGTCAGCTGCTCAAGCAGGCGCTGGTGCCGGTGAGCGCTCAACTGAAAGAGAGTCCGTTTTTAGATGGCGATGCCCCCAGCGGTGCCGATTATCTGCTGTTTGGCAGCATGATGTGGGCTTACACCGTCTCCACGGAAACGTTGGTGGACGACAAGGACCCCGTTGCCGCATGGTTCCAACGCATGCTCGAGGTCCATGACTCCGCGGCAGGGAAGGCCCTGACGGTTCGTGATCTATAATAGGTAGGGCGGCACTTGGCCGCCTGACACCCACAGGCAGCACTAACGGCTTAGGCCGTTAGTGTGTAAGGAGATGGCAATGATTGACCTGTACTACTGGACAACCCCGAACGGCCACAAAATCTCCATCATGCTTGAAGAGGCAAAGCTGGCTTACCGCATCAAGCCGATCAATATTGGCCGTGGCGAGCAGTTTGACCCTGAGTTTTTGACGATTGCGCCCAATAACCGGATCCCCGCCATCGTGGACCACGCCCCTAACGATGGTGGTCAGCCCATGGCGCTGTTTGAATCAGGCGCCATTTTGGAATATCTCGCCGACAAAACGGGGCAGTTCCTGCCAACAGAAGGGCGCGAGCGCTACGTGGTATTGCAGTGGCTCCACTGGCAAATGGGCGGTCTTGGCCCCATGGCGGGGCAAAACCACCACTTCTGCCACTACGCCCCGCAAAAAATCGAGTACGCCATTGAGCGCTACGTGCGCGAGACCAACCGGCTATATAGCGTATTGGATCAGCGGCTCTCCCAGCAGCATTACGTTGGCGGTGACCGCTACTCCATTGCCGATATGGCGATTTACCCTTGGATCGTGCCGTGGGAGAAACAGCGCCAGACCCTGGAAGAGTTTCCCGACCTCGAGCGCTGGTTCGAAGAGGTATCCCAACGCCCGGCGGTGCGTAAAGCCTACGCGCTAGTGGAAGATATCAATCCCCAAGCGGGAGTCACGATGGATGATGAAGCTCGTAAGCATCTGTTTGGCAACCGTTAATCCAACGGCTTTTTCTGGCCTTTGAGTGGGCGAAAGTGTGGCAAGCGCAGCATGTTGAAAAATCATGTTGCGCTGCACAAAAAGCGCTGCTAGCTTTGTGGGTAGCAACGGCAAACGCCCACTACCGGCCTGCCTCGGCGCGGGTCGAATCGCTAGCTCACTCAAGGAGATTACGTGATGAACAAGGCCGCAGAGAAAACCAGTCAGCAGTTCGAGTCGGTATTCGTGTCCCCCATGCGTTCCTACACGTTGGCGGCACTGAACTACTACGAGCAGCTGGTCGGCGCGCAGATGGATGCAGCCCGTGCCTACTCCGACATGACCATCGCTCAAGCGCGTACGTGGTTAGACGTGAAAGATGCGGATAGCTTCAAAAAAGCGATGGAGAGCCAGCAAAAAACTGCTGCCGATCTGATGGAGCGCATGAAAGGCGACTCTGAAAAAGTCACTTCTATCAGCCAAAGCTTCATGCAAGACAGCCAGAAAATGGCCGAAGAAACGACCAAGAAAGCGGTAGAGACTGCCAAGCAGTAATTATCCCGCTTGAGTGAAAAAATGCCGCGCCCAGAACCGAATCTGGGCGCGGCATTTTTGTCGAGATGACGTAAAGATTACCGTGATGCTTCGTCAGCACGGGCCCGCAGCCGGAAGCGTGCAATACGAATAATTTGTTGAATCGCGGTTTCACGCTCTTGGGCCAAGCCGTTCTCCAAACGCTCTTCGAATGCCGCGAGGATGTCGTAGCGGTTCAGCCCTTTCACCGCAATGACGAACGGAAAGCCAAATTTCTCTTTATAGGCCGCGTTGAGCTGCTCAAAGCGGGCAAATTCCTCGGGCGAGCACTGGTCGAGCCCTGCGCCTGCCTGCTCGCTGGTGGAGTCGTGCGTTAACTCTCCCGCCAGTGCGGCCTTACCCGCTAGATCGGGGTGAGCCCGAATAACGGCAATCTGCTGCTCGGGCGTTGCCTGTCGCAGCATCAAACCCATCAGTTCGGCCAGTGCGTCAGGGGTGTCATGTTCTGGACGCAAGCCCTGCTGCCAAGCAGCCTCTGCCACCCAGGGCGAGTGCTCATACACATCGCCATAGTGGGAAACGAAGTCTTCCAGGCTGCACTGGCTGGGGGCAGGGGATAGCGTGAGTGGGGTAGCGGTCGGCACAAAAACTCTCCAGGCGTGCGAAAAGGGAAATGCTGTATACAATAAATAGCATCAACGGTACTCTTTGACCAATAGGTCAAACTCTACACATACCCTCTATCCATAACACCAACAACCCCGCCAATGTAAGGAGTGACGATGGGACGCTTAACTACCCACGTGCTGGATACCGCCAAAGGGCAGCCCGGCCAAGGCATTACCATTGAGGTCTTTCGTCTAGCGGGCGGCAGCCGCGAGCACTTAGGCTCCACCGTCACTAATAGCGATGGCCGTTGCGATGCCCCCCTGTTAGAGGGCGAGGCGCTCATACCCGGTGAGTATGAGTTAGTGTTCCACGCGGGGGATTATCTACGTCGTCAGGGCGTCGACGCCGTCGAACCGCGCTTTTTAGACGTGATTCCGCTGCGCTTTGGCGTAGCCGATGCAAGCCAGCACTATCACGTGCCGCTGCTGCTCTCGCCGTATGGCTACTCGACCTACCGCGGTAGTTAAGAGGGCGGATCATGCAAGCGTACATCGTTGAATTCGTAAACCTACTGCTGCGCTGGCTGCACGTGATTGCGGCCATTGCCTGGATCGGCGAGTCGATCTACTTCGTGATGCTGGATAACGGCCTGCGTACTCCCAAAGCCGCTGAAGATCGTGAGAAGGGAGTCTTTGGCGAGATGTGGGCTGTGCATGGTGGCGGTTTCTATCATAACCAGAAATATGCCACGGCCCCGGCCAAGCTGCCCAACGACCTGCACTGGTCATTCTGGAAAGCCTATACCACGTGGCTATCGGGTTTCGCGCTGTTCGTCATTCTCTACATGGTGAACCCCGGTTTCTACTTAGTGAACCCGGACAGCAACTGGGCCTGGGCGGCTAACCTCACCGGTTGGCAGGCGAACCTGCTGGCGCTTGGGTTCCTGCTAGGTGGCTGGGTGGTGTACAACGAGTTATGTAAGCGCATCAGCCCCAACATGGAGCGCGATGGCCTGCTGAGTATTGCCGTAGCGGTGATGATGGTGGTGGTGGCCTACCTAAGTACCCAGATGTTTACCGGGCGGGCGGCATTTCTGCTCACCGGCGCGGTAATGGCCACGGCGATGTCGGCCAACGTCTTCTTCTGGATTATTCCCGGCCAGCGCCGCATGGTAAAAGCCATGAAAGCGGGGGAGACCCCCAACCCGCTGGACGGCAAACGCGGCAAGCAGCGTTCGGTGCACAACACCTACTTCACGCTGCCCGTGGTTCTGCTGATGGTGAGTAATCACTACTCCTTTATCTACGCCCACGAGCTTTCCTGGGTGGTGATGGTGCTGTTTATTTTTGCCGGAGCGCTGATTCGTCAGTTCTTTGTGCTGATGCATGCCGGTAACATTCAGCCTGCCTACCCTGCGGTAGGCGTTGGGCTGATTCTGCTCGCGTTCTGGGTGGCAGCGCCCAGCCCACGTGCCGCCGTGGAAGGCGTTGGCGGTGCGCCCACGCAAGCGCAAATATCTGGACTCATCGAGCAACACTGTACCCAGTGCCATGCCCGCAACCCTGAACATGCCGGTTTCTCCGCGCCGCCTGCAGGCTATGCCTTCGATAGCTGGGACGATATTCTTGGTCACAAAGCGCAAATCCAACAGGTTGTTGGCAGTCGCTACATGCCGCTTGGTAATATCACCAACATGAGTGACGAAGAGCGCGATATCATTGCGGCCTGGGAGGAGTAATCAGAGTCGCAGACAGGAGACACTATGAGTGATGCGCAGGCGGCGTTAAAACGGAGGCCTTCTGACAAAGAGGGCGATGAGCGCCACGAAGCGATTTACCGGGCGGTGAGCGATGCGATTGTGGAGCAGCGTCTTAAGCCCGGCGCTCGGCTGCGCGAAGATGCGCTAGCGGAAGTATTCGGTATTAGCCGCACGGGGATTCGTAAAATCCTCCAGCGGCTGGCGCTGGAGCAGCTTGTTACCTTGACCCCGCGTCGTGGGGCCAGCGTAACGCGCCCCACTGCCGATGAAGCGAAAGACGTGTTCGATGCCCGCCAGCTGATCGAGTGCGGGCTAATGCCCGATGTGGCCAGGCGAATGAACGCCGCGGCGGCAGCGGAGCTTCGCGACATGGCCCGCCAAGAGCGCCAAGCCCTACGCAGCGGTCAGCAGAGCGTGGCGATTCGTCTCTCGGCGGATTTTCACGTGCGTCTCGCGCAGCTCTCCGGCAACGCCACCCTGGCAGAATTTGTTGAACGCCTCTGCTCCCGCTCCTCGCTGATCCTCGCCGTCTACGGCCATCGCGGCCACTTAGGCTGCGAATCCCACGACCACGACGACCTGATTGGCTACCTGGAAACCGGCAACGGCGAACGCGCCAAAGCCTTTATGAGCCGCCACCTCAAAGCCATCGAAGCCTCGCTCTCTATGGTTGAAGAGGAAGAGAACGTCCCGGATCTGCAGCAGATTTTTGGCGCGTAGCGACTCAGCTCTGCTCAGCTTTAATGACGGCTAAGCCGCTTCTCGAGACTCCCCACTAACATAAAAACGCCACCGGAGCTTATCCGGTGGCGTTTTTAGTGGTTATCTAACGTGTGTGGTGCTTCATCACTACATGGCTTAGTGCGCTTTCTGCTCAGCCATCACGGGCGCTGCCTTAAACCGCTTCATCAGCCCGTAGTAGAACACCCCACCCAAACCTGCGCCGATCAGCCAGCCGTAGCCGCCTAAGCTGGCTAAGGCCGGTACTAGTACGGTAGAGAGCGAGAACATCGCCGCCACGCCAAAGGCAATAAGAGCGCGGGTGTTCCAGCCGTTGACGTAGTAGTAAGCGCTGCCGGGGGCTGAGGAGAATAGCTCCTGCATATTGAGGTGCTGGCGTTTGATCAGGTAGTAGTCCACCACGATGATGCCGTAGAACGGCGCGACGATAGCGCCCAGCGCATTCACAAAGCCCGGCACGCCAATTTGGCTGATCACCGAGATCCACAGCGCACCCACGAAAAAGGCAATCACGGCGGTAATCAAGCCGCCCATTTTGAAGCTGATTTTGCTCGGGAACAGGTTGGCTAAGTCGTAGGCGGGGGGAATGAAGTTAGCAACGAGGTTAATACCCACCGTAGCGGCAAAGAAGGTGAGAGCAGCCACAATGGTCAGCGGCAGTGAATCGACGCGCTCCACGATATCCGCCGGGTTGGTGAGCGCTTCGCCAAACAGTACCAGCGTGCCTGCGGTAATAATCAGAGCAATAAACGAGAAGAACGCCACGTTCAAGGGCAGGCCCAGCAGGTTGCCCAGCTTCATCTGGCGCTCGGTTTTCACAAAACGGGTAAAGTCGCCGAAGTTGATCACCACTGCGGCGAAGTAGGCCACCATCGTACCCACAATGGCGAGAAACGCACCCAGGCCACCCTGCTCACCGTTGCCGCTGAAGATGGTGCCAATGGCGGGGAGCAGCTCGCTACCGGCTTGTACCCATACCACGATCATCAACACCACCATTACCCCATAGACCAGTGGGCCTGCCCAGTTCAGGAAGTGTTTGATGCGCTCGATGCCCTGCCAAAAAATCGCGATCTGAAATAGCCACACAATCACGAACGACAGCCACGCCACCCCGGAAAGGCCAAGAAAGGTACCCCCGTTGCCCACGCCAAACAGCGCGGTGATCAGCAGGGCCACGGCGGTGGAGGCGAAGTAGGTCTGCACGCCGTACCAGAAAATACCCACGATGGCGCGCAGCATGGCAGGCAGGTTGGCACCACGAACGCCCATGCTGGCGCGTACCATGACCGGGAAAGGAATGCCGTACTTCACGCTGGGTTTGCCGGTCAGGTTGACCAAAAACATGACGATAATCCCGGCCAGAATAATCGCGGCCATCACGGCCCAGCCGTTAAGGCCATAAGAGAGAAACAGAGACGCTGCCAGGGTGTAGCCAAACAGGCTTTGAATATCGTTAGACCAAACGTTAAAAATCTCAAAAGCGCCCCAAGTGCGGTGCTCTGGCTTTAGCGGGGCGAGGTCTTCGTTATAGAGCGTTGGATCAATCTGCTGGATGTTTAGGTCGCTTTGGCTGGGGTGTTCATTCATTGCAAGGCTCGTTATCCGGAAATGGTCGCCTGCCACGCGAGGGTGGCAGGCGTTGGCAAGGCGAGTTACTGAGTGAATCGCTGGCAGGCGGGCCAGTGTTTCATCAGCAGGTAGTAGGTCAGTCCGGCAGGAATAAGGCTGGCGTACCAAGAGACCGCCGAGAACGAGAGCGCTGCGACAATACCTACCGCTGTCGCTATCAGCGCCGCTTGGTTAATGCCTTGATAGGGGCCGTTTTCATCGTAGAGCTTGCCGATATCCAGCGTGCGGCGGCGAATCACGTAGTAGTCCACCACCAGAATGGCGAAGATGGGGCCAAGGAACGCGGAGTAAGTTTGTACAAAGAGCTGCAACCCTGCGGCCGATTCAGGCTGCACCAGTTTCCAGGGGAAGGTAGCGAAAGCCAGCAGGCCCACAATGACGGTGGCGACGGGGAACTTGAGCTTGAACACGTCCATCAGCACGTAGGTGGGCGGCACCACGTTATTCAGTACGTTGGTGGTCACCTGGGCGAAGGCGATAAACAGCAGTGTGATCATCAGTAGCGGCGTGTTATCCACCGCGTTGGCGAACACTTGGATAGGGTCGGCGGTGCCGGTGGCTTGCGACACCATGTAGCCAATCAGGCCCATAAACAGCGTGCAGGGCAGAATCGACATGGCGTAAATAGTGGTTAATAGCCCTTGGCCGGTGCCTTTTTTATGCTCGCGGGAGTAATCGCTCACATTCAGCATCATGGTGCTGTAGATGCCCAAAAACAGCATAGTGGCGCTCCAGAAGGGCATCCCCCAAGAGCCTTCCATGGTCAGCAGGCTGGTGGAAAGCTCATCGCCGTAACGCTGCACCGTGGCGTAGAACATGTACATCAGCGAGCAGAGAATAAAGGCGCTGCCGATATTTTCCAGCCACTTAATACCCTGAAAGCCGAGTACCGAAAGGCCAATCTGCAAACACTGGAAAGCAATGAAGTAGAAGATCAGGTTATCGAAGCCGAACAGCGTCGCCGACACCATGTTAAGGGCACCTGCGCCAATCCAGCTTTGAAAACCGTACCAGACGATGGCAGGCACGGCGCGCACAAGGCCTGGAATACGCGTGCCGGTAAAGCCAAACGCGCTGCGTGCCTGCACCATAAACGGAATGCCGTATTTGTAGCCAGCAGCCCCATTAATGGCGAGCGCCACGCCAATCACAAAGCAGCCAATGGCGATGGCCAGGGTGGCTTGAAGCAGGTTGAGCGTGCCCACCACGCTTGAGCCCATGGCGAAGGTGCCGATAGAGACACACCCTCCGAACCAGGCTAAAAAGTAGGAGGTGCGCCCCATAATGCGGGTGCTTTGTGGAGCTAAGCTTTCCGCCCCAACGGCTTTGGCGGTGGCGGGGCTAGCCGCTCCCGGTAGTTCATCTGAGGTAAGAGCAGAGGTTGAAGTGCTCATGTTACCGTCCTCGCAAGATTATCGATGTTATTGGCAACCTGGGCACTGTGGCCCAGGAGACGCTTGCGGCGTGGCGTGCTAATGGCGGTATTCGTACGGTTGTTATAGTTTTATGGTGCGTGATTTTTTAGCGTGTGGGTGGCAGGGTTAGGTTGGAAAAATCCGCGAACTTGCCGGTAAAGGGTTTCGGGCGAGGGTAGTCTAAATCGCCGTATTTGCTGGTATGTAAGCCCAGCCCCACCAGCGACTCGGCAAGCTTCAGCGCCGCGCTTACCCCTTCCACCACGGGCAGGCCAACTTCGCGGCTAATGGCGTGGGTGAGGTTCGCCATCCCGCCACAGCCCAGCACAATCGCGCCGATGCCATCCTCATCGCGGGCACGGCAGCACTCTTGCACAATGCGGCTAAAGGCAGCGTCAGGGTGGTCTTCCAAATCCAGCACCGGAATTTCAGCGGCGCGAATGCGGCGGCAGTGGTGGCTAAAGCCGTACTGCTCAAGAAGGTGCTCGGCAATAATGCCGGTACGGCCTAGGGTGGTCACAATCGAGAAGCGCGTGCTAATCAAGGTGGCCATGTGAAAAGCGGCTTCGGCAATGCCAATCACTGGGGCGCGGGTCAACTCGCGTGCAGCCAGCAAGCCTGGGTCACCAAAGCAGGCCACTACGTAGGCATCAATATTGCCCTCGCGCTCGCCTTTCAGCACTTCTTCGGCCACGCCCACTGCGCTCACTGCTTCATCGAAGTGGCTTTCGATAGAGACCGGGCCAGCGTCGGGTTGAGTGGCGCTCACCGTGGTCGATGGGGCCGCTAACTGTTCGGCTGCTTGTCGAATTGTCGCCGTCATGGCAGCCGTGGTATTGGGGTTAATCAAGCGTATATGCACGGGGTGATACTCGCATGTGAACAATATTTTCTATCTTGTATACGAAAATAGGGCGCTTTTCTGCGATGCGCAAGCCCTTTCATGCAACGGTTTAGCGCTCGTAGAGTTGACCAAGTGTTCAGGTTTCAAAGGGTTAGCGTGCTGTTGAGCCGAAAAGCGTCGTCATCTCAATTAATTAGCCCTGCGTTGAATTGCGATGGCCGTTCAAAATGGCTATTTTGTATACAAACTAAAACGCTCTGCCTTTGTTAAGGAGCCTGTCCATGACCTCTCATTACCCTCGCGATTTAATCGGCTATGGCCGCACGCCGCCCCACGCTAACTGGCCAGGCAAGGCCAAGATCGCCGTTCAATTTGTGCTTAATTATGAGGAGGGCGGCGAGAACTGCGTGCTGCATGGGGATTCAGGCTCGGAGCAGTTTTTGTCCGAGATTATCGGTGCGGCCAGCTACCCAGACCGCCACCTGAGCATGGAGTCCATCTACGAGTACGGCTCCCGCGCTGGCGTGTGGCGTATTCTGCGCGAGTTCGAGCGCCGTGGGTTGCCACTGACCGTATTTGGGGTGGCGATGGCGCTAGAGCGCCACCCGGACGTGGCCCAGGCGTTTAAAGAGCTTGGCCATGAAGTGGCGTGCCACGGCTACCGTTGGATTCACTACCAAGAAACTCCTGAGCATGTCGAGCGCGAACATCTGCAAAAAGCCATGGAGATCTTCCAGCGCTTGTACGGTGAAAAGCCTGAAGGCTGGTACACCGGGCGCGATAGCCCCAATACGCGCCGTTTAATTTTGGACGAAGGTGGTTTTCTTTACGACAGCGACTACTACGGCGACGACCTACCGTTCTGGACCAAGGTGAGCGATAGTCAGGGGGCTGAGCATAACCACCTGATCGTGCCTTACACCTTAGATACCAACGACATGCGCTTTGCTGCCCCGCAAGGTTTCAATACGGGGGATCACTTCTTTACCTACCTGCGCGACGCCTTTGATGTACTGTATGCCGAAGGGGAAGAAGCGCCGAAGATGCTCTCGATTGGTATGCACTGCCGTTTGCTGGGCCGCCCCGGGCGCTTCCGCGCGCTGCAGCGCTTCTTAGACCATATTGAAGCCCACGACCGAGTGTGGGTGGCTCGCCGGGTCGATATCGCCCGCCACTGGGCGGAGCATCATCCCGCGCCCAAATAACGAAACAGGACACTATGACGCCCCATATCGGACAACGGATTGCCGCCCAGTTTGATGCACTTAGCGCCCAAGAGCAGCGTGTGGCGAGCTTTATTCTGGATCATTTTGATGATTTGGCCGTGTATAGCGCCGCTGATCTGGCGCGTTTGACCGGGGTGTCAAAATCCACCGTGAGCCGCTTGTTCAAGCGCCTAGGCTTTGAAAGCTACCGCACGGTAAAAACCCACGCCCGGCAGCTGCGTAATTTGGGTGTGCCATTGGTGATTGATGCCCATGCCATGGAGGAGGAGAGCGAAAGTGGAGCACCGTTCCAGCGCCACCTTCAGCGGGAGCAGGAAAATCTGCAGCGTTGTCTCGGCAATCTTGACCACCACGACTTTGCTGCCATGGTGGATGCGTTAGCAGGGGCACAGCAGGTGCTCGTGGTGGGCTTTCGCAACAGCTACCCGTTGGCGCTGCATCTACGTCAGCAGCTCGTTCAGGCCCGCGGCCAAGTGCGTTTGGCTCCACAGCCCAACCAGTCGTTGGCCGAAGAGCTGGTGGACTTAACCGAACACGATACCGTGGTACTGTTTGGTTTTCGCCGCCGCCCATCGGCGTTTGCAGCTTTAGTTGCTGCACTGGAGCGTTCACCCGCGAACGTACTCTTGATTGCTGACCCCACCGCCTCGCCGTTTGCTTCGCAAGTGACGTGGTGGTTAGAAGTGCCGCTAGAGAGCCTTTCAGCGTTTGATAGCTACGCCACCGCCAACAGCGTGATTTGCCTGTTGGCGAATGGCGTTTTGCACCAACGCCTAGCGGATGGTCGCGAACGGATCAGCGCGATTGGTGACCAGTACGCTGAGTTAAACGAGCTGGCATCCCCCGTCATGAGCGTCGATTGGGATGCCCATCAATAATGGTGCGGCCTACCCGCTCTCTGCACCAAAGATAACCGCCGTATGCTCTGTGTACCCGGCCTGCTGGGTGCATTTTCCTGCCTGATAGTTACCTAACACGCTGTTCTTAAGGCGCTTTCCTTTTAGCTGGTCTCGTTATTGCAGATGCGGGTCGTAGTGTGAAACGAAAGTTTCTTTGTTTTGCCTTGTGCAACAAAGCTTTCATCACACTACGCACAAATTTTTCTTCTCGGCATTGGCTTGCGACTCACTTTAAGGAGAGCGTCATGGGAACTACCCCTCAGGGCTTTAAAGATTCGGTTCAGCACTACTTAAAACGTCTTCAAACCGGCGTAGTGGCCACCGGTATGGCGGCCACTCTGGCTGTGGGTGGGCTGAGCGCTAGCACAGTGGCTCACGCCGATGCGCTGGAAGCTATTGAGTCTCGCGGCACGATTCGTATTGCGGTACCGCAGGATTTTCCGCCCTTTGGCTCGGTAGGCACTGATCTACAGCCGCGCGGTTACGATATTGATATGGCAAATTATTTGGCCGAAGAAATGGGCGTCACCCTGGAGCTGATTACCGTGACCAGCGCTAACCGCATTCCCTATTTGCAAACAGGGCAGGCGGACTTGGTGATTTCTAGTTTAGGTAAAAATCCTGAGCGGGAAGCGGCGATTGATTTTTCGGATGCCTACGCACCGTTCTTCCTCGGTGTGTTTAGTGCGGACGCAGACGAAAGTGTGGATGGCCCTGAAGGCTTCGCTGATAAAACCATTGGCGTGACTCGTGGTGCGGTAGAGGACATGGAGCTTTCCAACGTTGCGCCAGAATCCACCACCATTCAGCGCTTTGAAGATAACGCCACGACGATCTCGGCGTTCCTTTCTGGCCAAGTTGATTACGTGGCGACAGGCAATGTGGTGGCAGCAGAAATCGCCGAACGTAACAGCAATCGCGCACCGTCGTTGATGTATCAACTGAAAGACTCTCCCTGCTACGTGGGGCTGAACAAGAATGAGCCAGCGCTTTTGGAAGAAGTGAATCGCCTGATCGCTCAGGCATTGGAAGATGGCACGCTCAACGAGTTCTCCCAGCGCTGGTTCAGTGCGGATCTCCCCGACAACTTCGGTAGCTGAGAGGTAGCATGGGGCCAACACTCGATTTTCTCACCCTGTTGCCCTACGTCGGCGAGCTGGTCAAAGGCTTCACCACCACGGTCGCACTGACCGTGGTGACCACGTTGACCGGGCTAGGGCTGGCAGTAGCGGTAGTGTATTTACGTGTGAACGGGCAGCCTTGGATGCGCTGGGGGCTAGGCGGTTATGTCGAAGTCACCCGTAACACGCCTTTTATTGTGCAGCTATTTTTTATCTTTTTTGGTTTGCCGGGGCTCGGTATCAAAATCGACGCCATCACGGCTGCCTTTATTGCCATGACGTTGAACCTGGGCGCTTACAGCGCCGAGATTTTACGTGCGGGTATTAGTGCCACGGCGAAAGGGCAGCTAGAAGCCGCCAGAGCGCTGGGCATGAGTACCCTGCAAAGTTACCGCCATGTGGTGCTGGTGCCTGCTTTTGCTAGGGTCTATCCCTCGCTGATTAGCCAGTCAATCATCGTCATGTTGGGCTCGGCGGTGGTGTCGCAAATTTCCGTCTTCGATCTGACCTACGCCGCTAACTTCATCCAGTCCCGCAACTTTAGAAGCTTTGAAGTCTATCTGCTGATTACCTTGGTGTACTTGCTGTTGGCGTTCGGTATGCGCCGCGCCTTTATGCTGGTGGGTAAGCGTGTGTTCGCATATCAGCAAGGAGAGCAACGATGATTGAGTTCACGCTGTGGGATATCGTACGCAACCTGCTGCTCGCCGCCCGCTGGACGGTGGTGTTGTCACTGATTGCCTTTGTCGGCGGCGCCACGGTAGGGCTGGCGCTCACCTTGATGCGCCTTTCTAGCCGCCGCTGGTTGCAGCGCTTGACCGCGCTGTATGTGGATCTGTTTCAAGGCACGCCGCTATTGATGCAGCTGTTTTTGATCTTTTTCGGCGCGGCGGCCATGGGGCATCCCATCTCTGCCTGGTGGGCGGCTTCGATTGCCCTCACGCTGTTTACCAGCGCGTTTCTCTGCGATATCTGGCGTGGCTGCTTGGAAGCCGTCGCCAAAGGGCAGTGGCACGGTGCCTGCGTGCTGGGTATGAACTACTTCCAAACCATGCGCCACGTGATCCTTCCTCAGGCGCTTCGGCTCTCGATTCCGCCCACAGTGGGGTTCTCGGTTCAGGTGATTAAAGGCACCGCGCTGGCATCCATCATTGGCTTCGTGGAACTCACTAAAGCGGGCACGATGTTGAATAACGCCACCTTCGAGCCGTTCACTATCTTCACTCTTGTGGCCCTTTTTTACTTCGCGCTGTGCTACCCGCTCTCCTGCTACGCGCGCCATTTGGAGAAAAAGCTCTATGACGCTGGTCTGCGTTAATAACGTTCATAAAGCCTTTGGCGACCTGCAGGTGCTCAAAGGGATCGACCTCAACGTTGCCCAGGGTGAAGTGGTCGCCATTATCGGCCGCAGCGGTTCAGGCAAAAGCACGCTGCTGCGCTGCTTGAACCAGCTCGAACAGCACGATAGCGGCGAGATTACCATTGCCGAACAGCAGCTCGATGCCGGTACCATGTCGCCCAAAGAGCTTAGTGAAAACGTCGGGATGGTGTTTCAGAGCTTTAACCTGTTTCCCCATAAAACCGTGGGTGAAAATGTTTGCTTGGCACCCGTGGTAGTGCGTGGCGAAGCCCGTGCCGATGTCGAGAAAGTCGCCCGCGAGGTGCTGGATAAAGTCGGCCTGGGGGATAAGTACGATGCTTACCCCGCCCAGCTTTCCGGCGGCCAGCAGCAGCGGGTAGCGATTGCCCGGGCGCTGGCCATGCGCCCCAAGGTGCTGCTGTGTGATGAAGTCACCTCAGCGCTAGACCCTGAGTTAGTCGGCGAAGTACTGCGCGTGCTGGAAGCGTTGGCGGCAGAAGGCATGACGCTGATTTTGGTCACCCACGAAATGGGCTTTGCTCGGGATGTGGCTGACCGCGTGGTGTTTATGCACCAGGGGCGCATACACGAAGAGGGTGAGCCTGCCGAGCTGTTCAGTAACCCTAAAACCCCAGAGCTTAAGCAGTTTATCTCTGCGGTGCTTTAAGGTTTGTCTGAAGTCGCACCGCGTAATATTGTATACAAGAAATAGGCGCAGCATCCTCATGCTGCCATGACCGCTGAGTACGCCACTCACTCCAGGGAGAGACAATGCCAACAACACGCCAACCCGCTCACTATTACGCCCCCACCGGCGGGCACCCGCCGCAAACCCAGCTCACCGCTGATCGTGCGGTCTTTACCGAGGCCTATGCACTGATCCCCAAAGGCGTGATGCGCGATATCGTGACCAGCAACCTGCCGTTTTGGGAGGGCACTCGGTTGTGGGTGCTGGCGCGGCCGCTGTCGGGATTTGCGGAAACCTTCTCCCAGTACATCATGGAAGTGCAGCCTGAGGGCGGTAGCGATAAGCCTGAGCTAGACCCTCAGGCGGAAGGCGTGCTGTTTATTGTGGAGGGTGAGTTAACGCTCACTTTAGCGGGCGAGCGCCATACGATGGGCCCAGGTGGCTACGCGTTTATTCCACCTGGCAGCCACTGGCAGGTGCGCAATGAAACCCACGAGCCGGTGCGTTTCCACTGGGTACGCAAAGCCTACGAGTATGTAGAAGGTCTGGAAGTGCCCAAAGCCTTCGTGACCAACGAGCAAGAGATCGCGCCGATCGAAATGCCGGGCACCGAAGGCCGCTGGGCTACGACGCGTTTTGTCGACCCCAACGACGTGCGCCACGATATGCACGTCAATATCGTTACCTTTCAGCCGGGCGGCGTGATTCCGTTTGATGAAACCCACGTGATGGAACACGGCCTCTACGTACTTGAAGGCAAAGCGGTGTATCACTTGAACCAGCAATGGGTCGAAGTGGAAGCGGGCGACTTTATGTGGCTACGCGCCTTCTGCCCTCAGGCGTGCTACGCCGGCGGCCCTGGCCCGTTCCGCTACCTGTTGTACAAAGACGTTAACCGCCATGCGGCGCTCAAAATCTGAGTTGGGAAGCCCACCACAACGATCACTCGTTAGGATGATGCTATGTTACATCTGACGGCAAAGCCGCTAACGGCGGAGGCGTTTGCGCCCTTTGGAGACGTCATCGATGCCCGCACCTCCGCGTCGTATCCAATTAACGCCGGGCGCACCCAGCGCCATCACGATCTCGCCAAGGTGGAAACCCTCGGTGACAACGCTCGAACGCTGATCAATATTTTTGTCAGCCAGCCAGTGACGCTGCCGCTCAACCTCACGTTTTTAGAGCGCCACCCCCAGGGCACTCAAGCGTTTATGCCGCTGCATCAGGAGCGCTTTATTGTGGTAGTGGCACCGCCTGGCGACACCATTGCGCCAAACGAGGTGCAGGCGTTTGTCACCGACGGCCGCCAAGGGGTGAACTACCACGCCGGTACTTGGCACGCGATTCAGTCGGTGTTGGAGCGCGAAGGGGAATTCCTGGTGGTGGATCGCGGTGGGGATGGCAATAACTGTGACGAATATCCCCTGGATGTTACCGTCACTTTAGCGGAATAGCCCACCGCAAGTGCATGCGAGTGTCATCTTGGTTGGGTTATCCTGATAAGCTGACACTCTACTCTATGAACGGTTAGGACATTTATGAGCGCAAACACCCATATCCCCCTTCGTCGTACCAAAATTGTCGCGACCCTCGGTCCCGCCAGCGACCGTGAAGGCGTGCTGGAAGCCATGTTGAAGGCGGGGGTGGATGTGGTCCGCTTGAACTTTTCCCACGGCACGGCGGACGACCATCGTCGCCGCCTTGCCCGTGTGCGTGAAATCGCCGCTCAGCTAGGCCGCAGCGTGGCCGCGCTAGGTGATTTGCAAGGCCCCAAAATTCGCGTTGCCCGCTTTAAAGAGGGGGCGGTGTATTTGGAAGAGGGCCAGCCGTTCGTACTGGATATGGCCATGGACAGCGATGCCGGTGATATCCACAGCGTCGGATGTGATTACAAAACCTTGGCCGATGACGTATCGGCGGGAGACCGCCTGCTACTGGATGATGGTCGCGTGGTGCTGGATGTTACTCGCGTAGAGGGCAAGCAGGTTCACACTGAGGTGGTGGTGGGCGGCAAGCTCTCTAATCATAAAGGCATTAACAAGCAGGGCGGCGGGCTATCTGCTCCCGCGCTGACAGAAAAAGATAAAACCGACCTGAAAACCGCCGTCGAGATTGGCGTTGATTATTTGGCTATTTCCTTTCCCCGTTCAGCGGAGGATATGCTGGAAGCCCGCCGCTTGCTGGGTGAAGAGGGCAAGGAAATTGGCCTCGTTGCCAAAGTGGAGCGCGCCGAAGCCGTGGCCGATGACGCCACGCTGGATGGCATTATCGAAGCCTCCGAAGCGGTGATGGTGGCCCGTGGCGACCTCGGCGTGGAAATTGGCGATGCCAAACTGGTCGGTGTGCAGAAGCGCATGATTAAACGCGCCCGTTCGCTTAACCGCGCGGTGATTACCGCCACCCAAATGATGGAGAGCATGATCTCCGCGCCGCTGCCCACCCGCGCTGAAGTCTTCGACGTGGCTAACGCGGTGCTGGATGGCAGCGATGCGGTCATGCTCTCTGCGGAAACCGCCGCAGGCGACTACCCGCTGGAAACCGTAGAAGCGATGGCGCGTGTGTGCCTGGGTGCCGAGCGTGAGCGGGTCGCCCAAGAGTCGGGCCACCGTATCCACGAAGGCTTTACCCGCCCGGATGAAACCATTGCACTTTCCGCCATGTATGCCGCTAACCACATGAAAGGCGTGGTGGCGATTGCCTGCATGACCGCCTCTGGTTACACGCCGCTGATTGCCTCGCGCATCCGCTCGGGCTTGCCCATCGTCGGCCTGGCTCACAACCCGATTGCCCAGCGCCGTATGGCCATGTACCGCGGCGTGGTCTCACTTCCCTTCGATACCTCGGAAATGACCGCCACCGAGCTTAACGACCAAGCCCTTACGCTATTGGTGAAGCAGGGCGTCGCCAAGCCGGGTGATCACGTCATCCTGACCCGTGGCGACCACATGAACGCCCACGGCGGCACCAACACCATGAAAGTGATGGCCATTACCGAGCAGCACGCCGAAAACGCGAAGGCGTAAACGAATGCGCGCACTGCTGCTCCTGTGCGGTTGGCTGCTAAGCGCGCCTGTGATGGCGGGCGCGCCCATTGTAGCGGCGGCGTCTAGCCTGCAGTTCGCCCTGAAGGAAGCCGCCGCCCAGTTTACCCAGCAGACCGGGCACACGCTGCGGCTTAACTTCGGCTCCTCCGGCAACTTTCGTCGTCAAATCGCCCAGGGCGCGCCCTTCGAGCTGTTTTTGTCAGCAGATGAAGGGTTTGTTCAGGCGCTGTACGACGAAGGGTACGTGGATAACGCGGGCGTGATTTACGCCCGAGGACGGCTAGCCTGGGTACAGCCAACTGGCCGTTACTCCGTACCCAGTGAGCAAGCGCCGCTTGCCGGCGTGCAGGAGGCCATTGCCGCCTGGGGAGAGGGGCAGCGGCTGCGTATCGCCATTGCCAGCCCAGAACACGCCCCTTACGGTATGGCCGCCCGAGACGTGTTGCAAAAGGCGGACCTTTGGGAAGCCAGCGAACCGCTGAGGGTTCAAGGGGAGAATGTCTCCCAGGCGATGCAGTTTGCGCTTTCCGACGAGGCGCGAGGTGGTTTGGTGGCTTATTCGCTAGCGGTAGCACCTGCGCTAGCGGAGCGCAGCGAGGCGGTGTTGATGCCTGAAACGTGGCATACGCCGCTGCGCCAGCGCATGGTGTTAACGCCGCAGGCTGGAGAAGTGGCTCACGCGTTTTACGAGTGGCTGCAACAGGCGGATGCGAAAGCGATGTTTGAAACCTACGGATTTAGTACCGATTAATGGACTGGTCGGCGTTCTCTGTCTCGCTGCGGCTCGCGGCGTTTACCTGTCTCTTCTTATTACCTCTAGGCATTTGGTGGGGACGCGTGCTGGCGACGACACAGTTCCGTGGCAAGGGCCTTTGTGAGGCGCTGATTGCGCTGCCGCTGGTGCTACCGCCCACGGTGCTGGGGTTTTATCTGCTTCAGCAGTTTGGCCGCGATGCGCCGCTAGGCGGTACCTGGGCGGCGCTGACAGGGGGCGGGCTCAACTTTACCTTTAGCGGTATTTTGTTGGCTTCTCTGATTGCCAATCTCCCCTTTGCTATTCAGCCGATTCAGCGTGCCTTTGAGCATGTGCCTGCGAACCTGCGTGAGGCTGCGTGGTGCAGTGGGCTAAGCCCATGGCAAACCCTATGGCGCATTGAATTGCCGCTGGTGTGGCAGGGCATTTTGTCGGCGGCAGCGCTAACCTTTGCGCACACACTGGGCGAGTTTGGCGTGATTTTGCTGGTAGGCGGTGCGATTGATGGCGAGACCCGCACGCTCTCTATCGCCATTTATGATCGCGTACAGGCCTTTGATGAGCAGGGTGCGGCGAGTATGTCTGCACTATTGCTGGTTATTTCCCTGGCAACCTTAGGCCTTGTCTATGGGCTCGCTGGCAAGCGCAGGTGGTCACGTGGATGATCTGATAGTGACCGCCCAACAGGCTGGCCCGATTCCACTTAATGCCTCGTTTCGATGCGCCCCTGGGGAGCTGCTGGCGCTGGTCGGGCCATCGGGAAGTGGTAAAACTACCCTGCTGCGCACCATTGCCGGGCTTTACCAGCCTCAGCAGGGTAGCGTGCGCTGCGCGGGCAGGGAGTGGTTTCTGGCCCAAAGCGGCCAGCGCCACTCACTGCCGCCGCAAGCGCGCCAGATTGGTATGGTATTTCAGGACTATGCGCTTTTCCCTCATCTAACGGCGCTGCAGAATGTGCAGCTCGCCATGGGGCACCTGCCCCGCGCTCAAAGGTTTGAGCAGGCCGCTCAGTGGTTGAGCAAAGTGCGTTTGCAGGGGCTGGAGGCGCGCTACCCCAGCGAGCTTTCCGGCGGCCAGCGCCAGCGAGTGGCTTTGGCCCGTGCGTTGGCCAGAGAGCCCCAAGCGCTGCTGCTGGATGAGCCGTTCTCTGCGGTGGATCAGGTGACGCGTCGCCGCTTGCAGCGTGAGCTGGCGCTGTTGCGCCAACAGATTTCTATTCCCATTATTCTCGTCACCCACGACTTGGAAGAAGCCACCGCGCTCGCCGATCAAATCTGCGTGCTGCATAACGGCGTCAGCCTGCAGCAGGGCACGCCTGAGGCGTTGTTTCGGAAACCGACTTCGCCGCTTGTCGCTAGGCTGTTGGATCGCCACAACGTCTTTAGCGGGGAAGTGGTCGAGACGGACGCTGGGCGACGCTTGCAGTGGGGCGAGTGGTGGCTGGAAGTGGCAGAAGGACTAGACCGTGTTGAACCCGGCAAGCCGTTGGCCTGGTACCTACCGCCGTCAGATATCGTGCTGCATCGTCGGGGGCGGCCTTCCCAAGGCGAACGCGAAAACCCGGTGGCGGCGACGGTCAGCGAAATGGTGGTGTTGGGCGGCATGACATCAATCTCGCTGCGTGTTTCCCACGGAGATATGCTACGTTTCGACATCGCCACCCACGCGGCCAAACGTAATCAGCTTAGCTTGGGGGAAAGGGTACACGTCTCGCTGCTGGCCGAGGGGATTCATCTTATGCCCTCGCAGCGTACCCACACGGCATCACACAACAAAAGGAACCTGTTATGACCCTGACACGCCGCCAACTGCTGAAAACCGCTGTCGGTGTTTCACTCGCCGCTTGTTTACCCCTGCCACTATTGGCGGCCTGGGCGGCTGAACCCGCGCCAGCCAATACCTTGCCACTGGCGATCCATAGCGAAGGTGGCCCGCACCGTCTGGATGTGGAAGTGGCGGAAACTGCCTCGCAGCGCCAACGTGGCTTAATGGGCCGTGAGGACCTGCCAGAAGCGCGCGGTATGCTGTTTCGGTTTGAGAGCGAGCAGCCCGCCGGTAACGCTTTTTGGATGTATCGCACGCTGATTCCGCTGGATATCGCGTATATCGACGGCGAAGGGCGGATAGTGGCGATTAATACCATGCCGCCCTGCGAATCGGATACCCCCCAGGAGTGCCCCTCTTATCCTGCCGGGGCGGCCTATCATGCGGCGTTGGAGGTTAACGCGGGCTACTTTGCGGAACGTGGCATACAGGTAGGCGACTGTGTCTCGGTGCCTGCGCTGGCCGGTTTTTGCCGCCCCGAGTAACGCTCTCGCTTACGCCCTGGTTGGCCGCTGTTTGCCAAACTTCAGCACAATCAGGGCGATTCCCGCGACCACTAAGCCTCCGCCTACCAGTTTATGCACCCCAAGCGGGTCGTCCATCAGCAGCGCGCCTAAGCCCACCGCGAAAACAGGGGTAAGGAGTGTCATTGGCACTACGCGATTTACCGGGTGGCGGCGCAGCAGCGCGTACCAAATGCCGTAAGCGGCGATGGACGACATAATGGCGGTATACGCCACCGCGCCCCAGCCCAGCCAGCTTGCCTGCGTGATCGCCTGCCACTGGTGTTGCTCAAAGAGCCACGAGCCGAGCGCAACCTGAGGCACCGCAAAAAGCGCTACCCACCCCGCCAGCGCCAATGGTGCGATGGGTGGCCCGCGTTTGATCAATAGCTGCGAGACCGCCCAGCCAAACGCGCTCAACAGCAGAATGGCTAACGGTAGCGGCGAGGGCAGCGTTGGCCCTCCTGCCAGTACCACGACACCTGCAAACGAGAGCAGCAAGCCTGCCAAGCGTTTAGGCCCCAGCTTCTCTTTTAAGAAGACCACCGCCAATAGCGTCGCGAACGGTGTGCCCATCTGCACAAGCAGCGCGCCTGTTCCAGCTTCCGCTTGCCCCAAACCAATAAACAGTAGCGCAAAGTGAAGGCTGCCAAACGTGATGGAGAGCAGCACTAAAAAGGGCAGCTGCGCCCGGGTAACCGGGTAAAACGGCACCAGCAGTGCGGCCACTAGCACAAAACGCAGCGTAGTCATGAGTAGCGGCGGCAGCTCCGCCACGCCCACTTTGATCACAATGATGTTGAGTGACCAAATGGCAATGACCAACAGGCCCAGAAGCACATCACGAAGCGGCACGGCGTTCTCTCGGTGAGGGGTGAGGCGCCCTCATAGCAAAGCGCTTTTATAACGGAAAAAGGTCATTTCGACGATTTAGCAAAACATAGTGTTATAGTAAGACGGCAACAGTCGTTGTATCGAGATCAATAGTAATAACAGAGGAATGATTATGAAGAAAATCTCATCAACGTTGTTAGGCCTGAGCATGGCGCTGGTGGCGGCTTCCGGCCACGCCAACGACAAGCAGTTGGTCATTGGTACCAATAATTGGGCTGAAAATATTGCCGTCGCCAATATGTGGAAAATCGTGCTGGAAGAAGAGCACGGCTACGATATCGAGCTGACCGACGTAGGCAAAAGTGTGCTGTACAGCGGTTTGGCCAATAATGATTTCGATATCTCGCTGGAAATTTGGCTGCCCACCACGGACAAGGAGTTCCTGGCGCCCTATAAAGACGAGATCGATGTGCACGACGTGTGGTACGAAGGCACGGGGCTGGGCATTGTAGTACCGAGCTATGTCGATATCGATACTATCGATGCGTTGCGCGATAGCGCCGATCAGTTCTCTTACCAGGGCCGCCCGACCATCGTCGGCATTGACTCCGGCTCTGCCATTGCCGGGCTGACGGACGAGGCCATCGATGCTTATGACCTGCCGATGCGTCAGCTGTACAGCTCCGACCCGGCGATGATGGCGGCGCTCGATGATGCTTATCAGCGTGAAGAGCCCATGGCCGTGACGCTCTGGAGCCCGCACTGGGCCTTTGCTGAGTATGATCTCAAGTACTTGGAAGATAATCAGGGCGTGTTCGGTGAAAGCGACGATATTTTCTGGTTCTCCCGCAAAGGCTTCGCGGAGGACGACCCGTGGCTCACCCAAGTGCTGAACACGTGGCATATGAATGACGATACGCTGGGTGGGCTGATGGCGACGATTGAACAGCAGGGCGACCCCGTAGAAGGGGCGCGCACCTGGATTGGCGAGAACCGCGAGTTAGTCGATACGTGGCTGGCTGCTGGCGAATAAACGCGACTCTTTATGCCCAGTGGGCGTGCCATCAAGTCCCTCAACGCCTCACGCTTAATGCGTGGGGCGTTTCATTTGTATATTGACTAAGACGAAAGTTTTAGTTTTCTCGATGACTTGATAAATGCTTTATAACCAGTTGCTTATACAGTTTCTGTTAGGAGGTATAGGCTTTTAAAACAAATAAATGAAGGAACTCGATGAGGCTGGCTTGCACAAGCGCTATCCATGATCTAAAAAAATGTAACCGATTACATTTTGTCTTGTTAAGGCAGTACGGAAAAGGTCGCTAGGCCATTACCTAGCCAATCACCTAATAACCTAACAATGAAATGAGGTGGACATGGATACGTTGAACAACCAACAACCCTCACGCGCTTGCGCGTTGCTTGCCGTCGGTGCGGTAACGCTCACAACGCTGAATATGGCAGATGAGGCCCAGGCTCAGCATGCCAGCGCAGCAGCTTTACCCATTGCGGTTCAGATGTATACGCTACGTGATTTTGGCGATCTTGAAGAGCAACTGTCTGTTGTCAATCGAGCGGGCGTCTCTGCCATCGAGACGGTGGGCACTCAGCAAGTAACCGCCGATGCCCTCAATGTATTGTTAGAGAAACATGCGCTTGAAGTGATCTCCAGCCATGTAGCGCTAGAGGATTTACGCCATCGTTTAGACGAAACGATGGCTTTTAATCAGTCGGTGGGTAACGACACGCTAACCATGCCGTACCTAGATGAGAGCGCACGCCCTAATGATGCTGAAGGCTGGCAGGCTCTGGGTGAAGAGCTAGGCAGCATTGCTGCAACCTTAGAGGCCGAAGGTTTCCGTTTGGCCTACCACAACCATGATTTTGAGATGGAGATGTATGACGGCAAAACAGCATTGGAGCATCTGTTTGATGCGGCGGGATCGGATTTGTTGGCGGAATTGGATCTTGCCTGGGTGGCTCGTGGTGGGCTGGACCCGGTGGAGTATGTCTCTCGTTTCGATGGCCAGCTTTTCGCTATCCACGCCAAAGACAACGCCCCAGAGGGCACTGCTCAGGATCAGGGTGGTTTTGCGACGCTAGGAGAGGGGGAGTTGGATTGGGATGCCATTTTACCCGCCGCCGAAGCTTCGGATGTTGAGTGGTACATCATCGAACATGATATGCCCCACGATGCGGAAGCCGTCATCACCCGTGGAAATAGCTTTTTAGAGGAGAAACTGTCAGCGCTTCGTGAAGAGTAAGCACGCTTAAGCCATCTCTTTCAGATGACGTACGCGAGGGTACCTTATGAAGCGCTATTCTCTTGATCGACGCAGCCTGCTGCGTCACAGCATGACCGGTGCGCTTGGCTTGACGGCTTTGCCTTACCTAGGGGGGCGGTCGTTAGCCGATGACACATCTCACCAAAGACGAGTATTGAAGGGCAATATTCATCACTCGGTCGCGCGTTGGACATTCGACTTTTTGCCTCTTGAGGGGCTCTGTCAGCTTTCAACCGAATTGGGTATTAAAGCGATTGACCTCGTTGGGCCAGAAGAGTGGCCAATCCTTAAGCGCTATGGACTCGACGCCTCGATGTGTCATGGCGCTGAGTTGAGCCTGGAAGATGGCTGGGGCGATACACGCTTCCATCCGGCACTGATCGAGCGATACCGTCAATATATCGATCTGGTTAGCCAAGCTGGCTATACCAACCTCATCTGCTTTAGCGGCAATGCGCGAGGCATGGACCCTGAGCAGGGGTTGCAAAATGCCGAAGCGGGGCTCAAGCAAGTTCTTGCCCAGGCAGAAGCAAAAGGCGTGGTGCTACAGATGGAGCTGTTCAATAGCAAAATCGACCACCCTGATTACCTTTGCGACAACTCGACATGGGGCATCGAGCTGAGTCGTCGGCTTGGTTCGCCCAACTTCAAACTGCTCTATGACATCTACCACATGCAAATTAGTGAGGGCGATGTCATCCGCACTATCCGTGATCACCATCGTTTTTTCGGCCATTACCACACGGCCGGTGTGCCTGGGCGTCACGAAATAGATGCCACCCAAGAGCTCAACTATCCCGCGATTTGCCGAGCGATCAGAGATACCGGCTTTAACGGCTATATCGCCCAAGAGTTTATCCCTGACCGCGCTAGCCAAGAGGAAAGCATCGAATCACTGCGGGCGGCGATTGCACTCTGCGATGTGTGATTCGCATCGAACAACAACACAACAAGGAAGATGACCATGTCAGATAATCACTACGATGCCATCGTGGTTGGCTCAGGTATTAGTGGCGGCTGGGCCGCTAAAGAGCTAACCGAGAAAGGCTTGAAAGTCTTACTGCTCGAACGTGGGCGGAATATCGAGCATGTGAAGGATTACCATAATGCCCACAAAGAGGCTTGGGACTACCCCCACCGCAACGAACCCACTCAAGAGATGATTGCCGAGTACCCGGTGCTCAAGCGCGACTACCCGCTCAATGAAGCTACCTTGGGAATGTGGGCCGATGAACAGGCCAACCCCTACGTAGAGGAGAAGCGCTTCGATTGGTTTCGTGGCTACCATTTGGGTGGTCGCTCACTCTTATGGGGGCGACAAAGCTACCGGTTTAGTCCGATGGATTTTGAGGCTAACCAGCGTGAGGGTATCGCGATCGACTGGCCGATTCGTTATGAAGATCTCGCGCCTTGGTACGACTACGTAGAGCGATTTGCCGGCATTTCCGGCACCCGCGAAGGGTTGGATATTCTCCCCGATGGTGAGTTTTTGCCTCCCATTCCTCTGAACTGTGTCGAGCAGGAGGTCGCCAAACGGATAGAAAGCGCGTTCGGCGGGCAGCGGCACCTTATTCACAGTCGAGTCGCCAATATTACTCAGCCAAAGCCGGAGCAAAATCGCGTCAACTGCCAGTATCGCAATAAATGTTGGCTAGGCTGTCCTTACGGTGCCTATTTCAGCACTCAGTCCGCTACGCTTCCCGCTGCGGTGGCCACGGGAAATTTGACGCTGCGACCTTTCTCTATTGTCAGCCAAGTACTTTACGACAAGGATCGCCAGCGTGCCCGAGGCGTTGAAGTGATCGATGCAGAAACGCATGACGTTCACGAGTACACCGCCGATGTGGTGTTCCTCAACGCGTCGACCTTTAACACCACCTGGATTTTGATGAACTCTGCCACCGATGTTTGGGAAGGTGGCTTGGGAAGTAGCAGTGGTGAACTGGGGCATAACGTCATGGATCACCATTTTCGCTGCGGTGCTAGTGGCGACGTGGAAGGTTATCTCGACAAATACTACTTTGGACGCCGCCCCGCAGGCTTTTACATTCCTCGCTTTCGCAACGTCGGCGATGAGCAGCGAAGCTACGTACGCGGATTTGGGTATCAAGGTGCTGCCAGCCGCCAAGGCTGGGATCGCGAAATTGCGGAACTCAATATTGGCGCTGATTTGAAGCAAGCGCTGAGCCAGCCAGGTGGTTGGACGATCGGCATGACGGGCTTCGGCGAAATGCTACCTGATCACGATAATCGTATCGCGCTGAATCATAGCGTCCGCGACCAGTGGGGGCTACCGGTCCTGTCGATCAACGTTGAACTCAAGCAGAACGAGCACGCGATGCGTCGTGACATGGTCCAGGATGCTATCGATTTGCTCGAGGCCGCAGGCGTGAAGAACGTCAAAGGTGACGTAGGCGATTATGCGCCGGGCATGGGGATTCATGAGATGGGCACGGCGCGTATGGGCCGTGATCCGACAACCTCCGTACTCAATCGCCATAACCAGGTATGGGATGCGCCGAATGTGTTCGTCACCGATGGCGCCTGCATGACGTCCTCCTCCTGCGTGAACCCTTCGCTCACCTACATGGCACTGACCGCTCGCGCGGTGGACTACGCAGTGGAAGAACTGAAGCGGGGGAATTTGTCATGAATCGTCGCGAACTACTCAAAATGATCGCTTTGACGACGGGGACCGCCATGATCGGTGGCAAGTCTCTCTTAGCCTTTAGCGATACAGGCCGCACCCGTCACCTCTTTAGCAGCCGTGATGTGGAACGAATGAGCGAGCTGGCCGAGACGATCCTACCGAGAACCGAGACTCCTGGCGCCAAAGACGCTGGCGTGGGTGAGTTCATGGCGCTGTTCGTGAGTGATTGTTATACGCCTTCGGAAAGAGAGGTGTTCTATTTTGGTTTGGCGCAGCTTGAGGCGCGCAGCCGGGCGGCTTACGAAAGTGATTTCATGGCGTTAAGCAGCGATCAGCGGTTAGCGCTCATTACTGAATTGGACCGCGAAGCAAAGGCACACGCCCAACGCCTGTCGCGCAGAGAGCAGCCGACGCCTGCTGAGGCGCTGACGGCAGAGACGCAGACCGCTCAAAATCAAACGGCAGATACCCAGTCATCCCTCAACCACACGGATAGTGAGGCTTCGCTTCCGCACTATTTCACCATGATGAAACAGTTGACGCTGTTTGGCTTCTTCACCTCAGAAGTGGGCGCGACGGAGGTCCTGCGCTATGAAGCCGTGCCCGGCCGCTACGACGGCTGCGCGACTTATCAGGGCGAACCTGCTTGGGCCACCTAATAAAGAAGGAGAGCATTCATGAGCTTTCGAGATATCCCGCAGCTAAAGCAACGCCACCGTTCGCAGGGGTATGCCCCCGCCCTCTGTGTGCTGGCCTTCGCCATGGCATCCGATAGCGTAGCAAAGGAAAGCGCCTCGCAAGAGGCGCTAACCCCCGAACAGCAAGCCGCCAACACCGAAGTGTGGACGCCCGTACCCCGCGCGGTGTCGGTGCCTGAGAATGGCGTACCGTCTGATGCCATCGTACTATTCGATGGTGACGATGTAGATGCCTGGGAGGCCGAGGAGGGCGGGCAGGTCGAGTGGCACGTGATGGACGGCGTCATGACCGTCAAGCGGGGCGCAGGAGGGATACGCACACGCCAGGACTTCTGTGATGTGCAGCTTTACTTGGAGTGGCGAGCGCCAGCCGATATGGCAGACATGGAGGGCCAGGACCGTGGCAATAGCGGCGTCTTTTTGCAAGAACGGTATGAAGTCCAGATCTTGGACTCCTACGATAATCCGACCTATCCCAACGGCCAGGCAGCGTCCATCTACAAGCAGTACATTCCTCTGGTCAATGCCTCTCGCCCGCCTGGTGAATGGCAGCGTTACAACATTCTCTATACTGCGCCACGTTTCGACGAGACAGGGACGCTGGAGTCACCTGCCTATGTCACCGTGCTCCATAACGGTGTCGTGGTTCAGCACCATGTTGAAGTGCAAGGCACCACCGAGTGGATAGGAGAGCCCAGCTACGAAGACGCTCATGACTGCGCGCCTATCTATCTGCAAGATCACGATGCGGACGTCAGTTTTCGCAATATCTGGGTGAGGGAGCTATAAGTCAGCACTTCTTGCGTTAGCTAAAAAGCCCCGCCCGTTTTTGCAATTCAGCACTGACGGGCGGGGCTTTTTGGATCTTAGTATTGCTAATCTATCGATGTAAGCGTCGTTTATCCAACATCATTGACCACGATTACCCACCCACTACCGGGCGCCGAGACAGCGCCCGGTAATGCCAACGTTTAACTTCCTTGCAAGCTGGGTGCCGTCGCTACGTTTTTCTCGTTTTTAAAGGTAAGGAAGAAGAGCGCCAATACCGCGATAGCGAAGATCGCTGGGAATATCCAGATGCCTTGCCAGTCGTGCACGCCATTAGTGGAGAAGTGATCGGTGATTTGACCGGCGACCCAGAAGCCTATCAGCATGCCCACGCCGTAAGTAGCCAGTGTGATCATGCCTTGGGCAGAGCTTTTGAATTTCTCTCCCGCTCGAGCATCAGTGTAAATTTGGCCGGTCACAAAGAAAAAGTCATAACATACGCCGTGTAAAGCAATCCCGATCAAGAGCATCCACACCATCTCATCGGCGTTGCCAAAGGCAAACAGCGCGTAGCGTAGCGCCCAGGCCAGCATGCCGATCAGTAGCGTTTTCTTAATGCCAAAGCGATGAATAAAGACGGGCAGCAGCAGCATGAACAGGACTTCGGATACTTGTCCTAGCGTCATTTTACCGGTCGGGTTAGCAACACCGATCTCAGCCAGAAATGGATTGGCGTTTTGGTAATAAAACGCAAGCGGAATACAGATTAAAATAGAGGCAATGAAGAAGATGGCGTAATTACGGTCTTTAAGCAGGGCCAGCGCATCCAACCCCAGGACTTCTTTTAAGCCGACTGGGCCGTTTGCTTTAGGTGGTGTCGCGGGAAGGCTAAAGCTATACAAGCCAAGTGCTAATGACGCGATAGCGCACATCAAAAAGGTGTTCCTCAGCATGCCGTCCGCAATGCCTTGGGAAGAGTCCCAGGCAAAGAGGTAGCTAATTCCCAGGCCTGCCATAATCCAACCGATCGTTCCCCATACGCGAATTTTGGCAAACTCTTGGCCTGGGTCGCTCATCTGGCGAAAAGAGACCGAGTTGACCAGGGCGAGTGTAGGCATATAAAGAATCATATACATCAGTACCAAGGGGTAAAACGTGCTGAAGTCGCTGGCGATATACAGGCCATACATGAGCCCTGCACCCAAGAGATGCAACACGCCCAATATTCGCTCGGCGTTGAAGTAGCGATCGGCAATCAAGCCAATGATGAAGGGCGCGATGATGGCCCCCCAGGATTGGGTTGAGAAGGCCATACCAATTTGGCCGCCGCTGGCATTGAGATTATTTGCCAAAAAAGTGCCTAGGGTGACGAACCAGCCGCCCCAGATAAAAAACTGCAAAAACATCATGATGCTGAGTCGTGTACGTATCATGGCCATGACGTCGTCCTTTGTTGTCGTTGTTGAAAACGTGGTTGTGAGGTTGGCGTTGTATGCGCCTTGAGAAAGGCCGTTAATCGGCCGTTGAGGAAAGGCCGAGGATTCGACGATTGCGCGAGCGACTGCTGCTTACGCTGGCAAAATCATCGAAAGCGCGACCGGCGGGCTGAATCAGATGCGCCTCGATAAAAGGCGCTCCCTCTGCGGCACCCTGCTCCGCATCCTTGAGGCAGCACTCCCACTCCAGCACTGCCCAGCCATCGAACCCGTATTGCGTTAATCGGCTAAAAACAGCGCTGAAATCGATCTGACCATCGCCTAATGAACGGAAGCGACCTGGTCGCTCCATCCAATCCTGATAGCCGCCATACACGCCGCTGCGCGCATTGGGAGTGAATTCGGCATCTTTAACGTGAAACATGCCGATACGTTCATGGTACTGATCGATAAACCCGAGATAGTCGAGCTGCTGTAACAGCAAATGGCTAGGGTCATAGAGAATTTTGGCTCGGCGGTGGTGGTCGACGGCCGCCAGAAAACGCTCGAAGGAAGCACCATCATGTAGATCTTCGCCGGGGTGAATCTCAAAGCAGAGATCCACGCCTACTTGGTCGAAAGCATCGAGGATAGGTGTCCAGCGTTGGGCGAGTTCGTTGAACCCCTCTTCGATTAACCCGGCGGGGCGTTGGGGCCAAGGATAGACAAACGGCCACAGCAGAGCGCCGGAGAACGTTGCGTGTGCCGTCAAGCCAAGCCGCTGGCTGGCTTTGGCTGCCAGCATGAGTTGTTCGATGGCCCACTCGGTGCGTGCCTGCGGCTGACCGTGTAGCTCTTTTGGCGCGAAGTCATCGAATACATCGTTGAAGGCGGGATGCACGGCGACCAGCTGTCCCTGAAGGTGGGTCGACAGCTCGCTGATCACGACTCCCGCGTTCTCGCAGAGGGCGTTTAATTCATCACAATACGCTTGGCTCTCTGCTGCTTTGCGCAAGTCGATAAAGCGGTCATCGATCGTGGGTAGCTGAATGGCACGATAGCCTTTCTCGGCCGCCCAGCGAGCGATGCCCTCTAGGGTATTGAAGGGTGCCTCTTCACCGATGAACTGGGCCAGAAAAATAGCGGGTCCTCGCAGGCCTGTAGACTGGTTGGGCATGATCAAGCTCCTTGTGGATGTGTATCGGGGAGAGGTGTCCATTTCTGGTCGCTTTGTTGACTGGTCGTGACGGCGTCGATAAATGCCATTCCTCGTAGCCCCGAGGCCATGCCAGGCACACCCTCTACGCTTCCTTGCTTGCCCTGCTGGATGGCGGTGGCGAAGTCCCGGTACAGATTGCCAAGTGCTTCCAAATAGCCCTCTGGATGGCCTCCAGGAAGGCGTAAACGCTGCATGACACTGGGAAAAAGGTCGGGCTGGTCGATGCCGGCACGAAGCGTTCGCATCGGAGCCTGCGAGGGGCGATAAAGAAGTGAGTTAGGCTCCATTTGGTGCCACTCAAGCGCTCCTTGGTCGCCGTAAAGGCGTATCTTGAGTGCGTTCTCCTCGCCGCGGCATACTTGACTGGCAATGAGAGTCCCGCTAGCGCCCTGCGCTGTGCGCAACAAGACATCACCATCGTCATCCAGTGAACGACCCTCTGCGTGGCTGTTCAGCGAAGCGCAGAGTTCACTGACGTGGTGACCTGAGATGAACTCGACGAGTCCGAAAGCATGGGTGCCAATGTCGGCCATGCAGCCACTGATACCCGCGAGCTGTGGATCGGTTCGCCAAGCCGCCTGCTTATTTCCTTGTTGCTCCAGACTCTCGCTTAACCAGCCCTGCGGGTATTCCACGTGTATTTTGCGAAGTTGGCCAAGCTGACCGTCTCTCACCATTTCTCGCGCTTGCCATACCATGGGATAGCCAAGGTAGGTATGCGCTAAGCCATAGAGGCAACCGCTGGCCTGCCAACTGACGGCCAAACGCTGCGCTTGAGAGAGCGACACTGCCGCCGGCTTTTCGCAAAACACATGAAAGCCTTTACGCATTGCCGCCTCGGCAATGGGGACATGCAGATGATTGGGAGTGACAATGACCAAGAGCTGCATCCGCTGTGATTCGGGCAGCTGGCTTTCGCTTTCTAAGAGCTGCTCCCAGTCGTCGTAAACCCGTTGGGAGGGGAGGTAGCACTGCTCGCCGGTAAGACGGTTGTTCTCTTTTGAGCGACTGAATGCGCCACATACCAGTTCACAGGTATCATCAAGCCGAGCGGCTAGGCGATGAACCTGACCGATGAATGCGCCTTGTCCACCACCTACCATGCCTAAGCGGATACGTGATGACGTAGGGTGGGACATATAGTCCTCCTTTTTTTTGCTGCATGCATTGGGCTGATCAAGCGCATGCCATTGACGGATCTTTATTGATGTAACCGGTTACATTAAGTTGAAATTAGGTTTCACAACGAGTGACGTCAATGCGACAAAGGTCTATTCGTAACGGGTAAATAGCGCGCTGAGTTTAAAGACGGGATACGGTAAGCTGACGCATGAAACGTCGCATAAGCACCTGCAGGCGACGATGGGCAAGTGATAAGGGAGGCTATGACCAATATACGCAAGGTCGCCGATTTGGCGGGGGTGTCGGTGGCGACGGTGTCGCGCGCCTTGAAATCGCCCGATATCGTTTCTCCCTCCACGCGTGAAAAGGTGCTCAAGGCGGTGGAGCAGGCAGGCTACAAACCGAACTTGATGGCAGTACAGTTTCGCTCTCAACGCACTCACAATCTCGTCGTGCTCGTGCCCACCATTGCGAATACGTTTTTCGCGCGGGTGATCAGCGGTATTCAAGAAGCTGCCCAGGAGCGCGGCTATGGTGTGTTGCTATGTAATACGCTCGGTAATGAAACCATGGAGACCCATTACGCGAGCTTGGTCAGTACGCGTCAGGCCGATGGGGTCATCCAATTGCGAGCGTTCAACCCTTTTGCTGAGAATGCGTTCCCATCCGGCACGCCTTTGCCCATGATCAATGCCTGTGAGGTATTGGATAATGCGCCATGCCCCACCGTGCAGTTGGACAATCGAGGGGCTGCACGGGAGCTGACGGAGCATCTCATTGCCCTTGGCCATCGACGTATTGGCATGATCAAAGGCCCGCGCCGAAGTCCGTTGACGCGCGATCGGCAACAAGGGTACCAAGACGCCCTGGCGGCAGCAGGTATTGCACTGGACGAACGCTTACTGTGTCCTGGTGACTTCACCCCCTCATCGGGATATCAGGCAGCCGATGCGTTGGTCGCCTTGAAAGAGCGACCCACCGCTATATTTTGTGAGAGCGACGAAATGGCGATTGGTGCCATTAGTCGCATCAAAGAAGCTGGACTGCGCGTACCCCACGATATCTCGGTCGCGGGCTTCGATGATATCGCCTTTGCTTACTACAGTGACCCCCCGTTGACGACCATTGCACAACCGGCTGAAGCGTTTGGGCGGACAGCGGTAGACATGCTGATCGATGTGCTGGAAGGAAAGCGCGTTGATAACGTGACTCTGCCCCATGCCCTGGTGACGCGTAACAGCACTGCTCAATGCCGACCTTAGGCGTCTTCCTTTCGCTTGCTAACGGCCTACAATGGGCGGTGTGCCGATGGTTTTGAAAAGCCAGGCACCTTATAAGAACCGATAAAAAAGGATCGATAATAATGACGCTGACACGCTCTATGGCTCGTTTCACCGCTGGCTTGGCTGGCGCTGCACTGCTCTCGGCTGCGTTTTCTGCGCAAGCGCGCGAACTCTCGGTCTCAACCGTGCTTTCAGAAGCCTTTCCTTGGGGCCAAGCCGCCGAGAAGTGGGCGGAATTGGTAGAAGAGCGCAGTGGTGGTGAACTCACCCTGCGGGTTTACCCCAACTCTCAGCTGGTGTCGGGTGACCAAACCCGTGAGTTTTCCGCCATGCGTTCTGGCCTGATTGATGCCGCGGTGGGGTCCACCATCAACTGGTCGCCCCAAGTGCCGGAACTGAACCTGTTCTCTTTACCATTCTTTGTTCCTGATGAGGCCGCCGTCGATGCCGTGACGGGTGGTGAGGCGGGGTCTCTGGTGTTCGAGGCGATCGAGTCTCGTGGCGTTATTCCGCTGGCCTGGGGTGAAAACGGCTTTCGTCAGGTATCCAACTCCCGCGGCCCGATCAGCCAGCCGGAGGATCTGGACGGCTTGAAGATCCGCGTAGTGGGCTCACCGCTGTTCCAGGATACGTTCTCCGCCTTAGGCGCTGACCCTACGCAGATGAGCTGGACCGACGCCCAACCCGCTCTCACCACGGGCGCGGTCGATGGCCAGGAAAACCCGCTGTCGGTCTTTGACGTGGCACGTATCGATCAAGTAGGCCAGGAGCATTTGACCCTATGGAACTACATGAACGATCCGCTGATTTTTGCCGTTAACCAGCAGGTCTGGCAGTCGTTGAGTGACGAGCAGCAAACGATGCTGCGCGAAACGGCCCAAGAGGCGGGTGCCTGGGAAATCGCCATGACCCGTGAGCAGGAGAGCGAGCGTTTGGCCGCGATCCAAGAGCGCGGAGTGACCGTCACCGAACTCACCGATGAGCAGTATCAAGCGTTCGTGGAAGCCACTCAATCCGTCTACGAAAAATGGGCCCCTCGTATCGGTGAAGAGCTGGTCGAGGCCGCTCAAACCGCTATCGACGCCCGTTGATGTTCGTGTGTTTTCACTGCCGCCCGCCAAGGGCGGCAGCTTGCTGATGTGAGGCTGCCATGAAAGGCTTCCCCGATGCGCGCCCCGAGCGCTGGCTCGGTGCGCTCTCCTTGATTGTCATTGCGTTGATTAGCCTGGGCAATGTGGTGACCCGCTACCTAACAGGCGGCTCGTTTTCGTTTACCGAAGAGTTTTCCGTTTTCCTATTGGTCGTGTTGACCTTCGCCGGTGCGTCGGTTGCTTTGCGTCGCGACCGGCATATCCGCATTGGCTTTTTAGAGCGCGCCTTGCCGCCACGGTGGCGAGGCGCGCTGATTCTCTTTCAAGCCCTGTGTGGTCTCGTCGTGCTGGGCTTGATTACCTGGTATGGCGGTAAGCTGGCGTGGCAGGAGTACCAGTGGGAGTCACTGTCGCCGGGCTTGGGGCTACCGCAGTGGTGGTACTTGGTATGGCTGCCCGTATTATCTGCGGCCATGCTATGGCGCTTGGTGCAGCAAACCCGTGACCGTTTGAAAGGGGAGCTAACCAGTGACGCCTGATATTTGGATGATTTTGGCATTTGCCGGGCTGTTAATTGCTGGCGTACCGGTGGCGTTTTCCTTGGCGCTTTCTGGTGCGGTGGGCATCGTGCTGGGTCTGTCGCCGGATATGCTGGCCACCCTGGGTACCAATACCTATAACAGCATCGCTAAATACCCTCTCATTGCGATTCCACTGTTTATTCTCACCGGGCTGATTTTCGAGCGGGCAGGCGTGGCGCTGCGTTTGGTGCGCTTTGCTCAGGCATTGATTGGGCCCCGGCACGGCGGGCTGGCGCTGGTTGCGGTGTTAGTATGTATGATCATGGGCGGCATGAGCGGCTCTGGCCCCGCCGATGCCGCCGCCGTGGCCATGGTGATGCTACCCAGCATGACCAAGGCAGGCTACCCCAAGCCGTTCTCTGCCACGCTGATCGCGGCTTCGGCCTCGACGGCGATTTTGATTCCTCCCTCGGTTGCACTGATTCTCTACTCGATCGTGGTACCGGGTGTCGATCTTCGCGCGCTGTTTGCGGCGGGATTGTTTCCAGGTGTGTTGGCAGGTTTGGCGCTGCTGGTGCCGGCCATGTTGGCCGCCAAACGCTATGGCTGGGAGGGAACACCGGTAGAGGGAGCTGAAAGGCTGACGGTACGAGGCACCTTCCGTGAAGCGCTGCCTGCGTTGTTTGCGCCGGTGCTGATTTTAGGAGGGCTGCGTTCAGGCCTCTTTACCCCCACGGAAGCCGCCGTGGTCGCCGTTGCCTATGGAGCGGTAGTGGGCTTGTTCTTGACGCGAGAACTCACGCTACGCGATGTGTGGGAGCTGCTAGGGGAGGCTGCAATCATCTCGGGCGTGGTCATGCTGATCATTGCGCTGGCAGGTATCTTTGCCTGGGCAGGCACCATGCTGGGCACCTTCCGTCATTTGGCGGAGTGGATCATTGGCTTGACCGACAATGGAGTGCTACTGCTGGTCCTCGTCATGTTAGCGGTGCTGGTGGCAGGCATGCTGCTAGACGCGATTTCCATTTACCTGATCATGATGCCGATTCTGATTCCGGTGATGCATCATTTCGAGTGGAACCCGGTGTGGTTCGGTATTTTGCTGGCCATGAACATTGCGATCGGTCAGTTTACCCCGCCGGTGGCGGTGAATCTGATGGTCACGACGGAAGTCGCCAAGATTCGTTTGGAACATACCCTTGGGTGGGCGCTACTCTTCGTGGTGGCGATGGGCGGTGCACTGGCGCTCGTGGCGATCTTTCCAGGCATTGCACTATGGCTTCCCACGGTGCTGGGTTATAACGTGTGAGCCTCGGATAAACGATGGGTGATAGCCCATGCCGAACAGGCATACGCGTTTCAGGATGTTTAACGCTTACTAAACGTTACAGGCCGCTAAACTAACGAAGAGTGCCAAGCGTGCCTATGGTAAGTGTGATGTGGCCTAAGCGGGCTGCCCGTTTCGTTTTGCCAGCTATGTCGATGGTGACATCGCCCGCCGATGGAAATCGTGAAACATCGGGTGTGAATGCTGCACTGCACGACACGCTAAATTGCATCGCGCTTCGCCAATTAGCTTTTTTTTCGCTAAAGTAGGAACAGTCGGCACTAAATGCCGAGGTTGATAACAGACTGTCTTGACAACGTTTTGGAACCGAAACACCTGAAGGGAACCGTTCTGCAGGTGGCTTCAAAGCGCATAACGCTCACAACATCAAGATAAAGAGGTGTGTTCATGAAACGCCATGTATTTTCTACCGCGGCCTTCTCAGGCGCGTTCATTGCTGCGGCAACCTTTGCCTCTCCGGCCGTTGCCCAGGAGCGCTACATCACGATCGGTACCGGCGGCCAAACCGGTGTTTACTATGTCGTTGGCCAGTCGGTATGCCGCATGGTCAACCGTGGCAGCGATGAGCACAACATCCGCTGTAATGCCCCGTCCACCGGTGGCTCCGTGGCGAACGTCAATGGCATGAAGAGCGGCGAGCTGGACATGGGTGTTGTACAGTCCGACGTTCAGTACCGTGCTTACCACGGTGAAGCCAACTTCGAAGAAGAGGGCGCTTGGGAAGACATGCGTGCCGTCTTCACCATGCACGGCGAGCCGCTGACCGTGGTGGCCCGCGCGGATTCCGGTATCGAGAACATCAGCGATTTCCCCGGCAAGCGCGTCAACATCGGTAACCCTGGTTCTGGCCAGCGTAACACCATGGATGTCGTCATGGATGCGTTCGGTTGGGACGAAGATACCTTCGCCCTGGCGTCGCAGCTAGATGCTGCCGAGCAGGCGGCTGCCCTGTCTGACAACAACATCGATGCCATGGTGTACGTGGTAGGCCACCCGAATGGCTCTATCCAAGAAGCGACCACCACCATCGACGCGCGTCTGGTCTCCGTCACCGGTGAAGAGATCGACGGCCTGATCGAAGAGTACCCCTATTACACTCGTTCCGTGATTCCGGGTGGCCTCTACCGTGGTAACGACGAAGACGTCGAAACTTTCGGTGTGGCGGCAACCTTCGTTTCTTCCACCGCTGTTGATGAAGACATCGTTTACGAAACGGTGAAAGCCGTCTTCGAAAACTTCGATCGCTTCAAGCGTCTGCACCCGGCGTTCGAGAACCTGAACGAAGAAGACATGATCTCTGACGGCTTGACCGCGCCGCTGCACGATGGCGCAGCGCGTTACTACCGTGAGCGTGGCTGGATTGAATAAGTCGTAAAAAGAGTGACGCTATTGACGGAAGGTGAGTAGCGTCGCTTTGAGTTGCAAAGCGCGGGCACCTTGGGTGTCCGCGCTTCTTGTTGAGAGCGCTGATTGTCAGCGCTGACCATTAGGCAGGGCAAGCGTATGCGTGATGACAAACACCCTTCGGCAGCCGCTGAGAACGACCTGGAGGATATGGTCGCTTCCAGCGATACAGGGGCACGGAAACCCCTAGGCGTACCTGGAAAGCTGCTCGTGAGTATTGCAGCCATCTGGTCGCTGTTTCAGCTATGGATTGCATCGCCACTTCCCTATATCGTTGGCTTTGGCGTGTTTAGCGCCACGGAAGCGCGCTCGATTCATTTGGCGTTTGCGCTCTTTTTAGCCTTCATGGCGTACCCCGCCTTCAAGCGTTCGCCCCGTGATCGTGTGCCGCTGGCCGACTGGGTCCTGGCAGCGGTAGCGGCGTTTTGCGGCGCCTACCTATTCATTTTCTATGCCGATTTGGCCCAGCGGCCTGGGTTGCCGATTACCCAGGATATCGTCGTGGGCGTCGTTGGCATATTGATGTTGTTAGAAGCCACCCGTCGTGCACTGGGGCCGCCTCTGATGGTCGTGGCAGCGGTGTTTATTGCGTACTCCTTGTTTGGCCCTTACATGCCGGGCATTTTGGCTCACCGTGGTGTGAGTCTGGGCGGTTTGATCAACCACCAGTGGCTGGGCACCCAAGGCGTGTTCGGTATTGCGCTGGGGGTTTCGACGAGCTTCGTGTTCCTGTTTGTGTTGTTCGGGGCATTGTTGGATAAAGCGGGTGCCGGTAACTATTTCATCAAAGTGGCCTTCTCGCTGCTTGGCCACTTTAAAGGCGGCCCGGCCAAAGCGGCGGTGGTGGCGTCTGGTATGACCGGCTTGATCTCGGGGTCGTCGATTGCCAATACCGTGACGACCGGTACCTTTACGATTCCGATGATGAAGCGAGTCGGCTTTAGCGCTGAGAAAGCGGGCGCGGTGGAAGTCTCCTCCTCGGTGAACGGCCAGATCATGCCACCCGTCATGGGGGCAGCGGCGTTCTTGATGGTAGAGTACGTCGGTATTCCCTACGTCGACGTGATCAAACACGCCTTCTTGCCAGCGCTGATCTCCTATATCGCGCTGATCTACATCGTTCACTTGGAAGCGCTCAAGGCCAATATGAAAGGCCTGCCGTCCAGCAACCCGGCGCGTCCTCTACTAAATAAAGTGATTGGTTTCATGACCGGCTTATTGCTGCTCATGGGGCTCTCGATTGCCGTTTACTATGGCCTGGGTTGGCTAAAACCCGTGCTGGGTGAAGCGACTCCTTGGGTCGTCTCCGTCGGTCTAGCGATCGTCTATGTGGCGCTGCTAAAAGTGGGAGCCAACTACCCCGAGCTGGAGATGGACGATCCCAACTCCGAAGTCGTGACACTGCCGCAAACCCGCCCGACGGTCATGGTCGGCCTGCACTACATTCTGCCGGTCGTGGTACTGGTGTGGTGCTTGATGGTCGAGCGTCTGTCGCCTGGACTGTCCGCGTTCTGGGCCACCATGTTCATGATCTTCATCATGGTCACTCAGCGTCCGATCATTGCGATCTTCCGCGGTCGCAGCCAGATGGCCGCCGATATCAAAGAAGGCTTTAAAGACCTGTGGGATGGCCTGGTCACCGGCGCGCGCAACATGATCGGTATCGGTATCGCGACGGCCACTGCCGGTATCGTGGTGGGTGCGGTATCGCAAACCGGCGTAGGCTTGGTACTGGCGGACGTCGTCGAGATTCTCTCCGGTGGCAACCTGATGATGATTCTGCTGCTGACGGCCCTGCTAAGTCTGATCCTGGGCATGGGCTTGCCGACGACGGCGAACTACATCGTGGTGTCGGCGCTGATGGCGCCGGTGATCGTGCTGCTGGGTCAGCAAAACGGCCTGATCGTCCCGCTGATTGCCGTTCACCTGTTCGTTTTCTACTTCGGCATCATGGCGGATGTCACACCGCCCGTAGGCCTGGCCTCCTTTGCGGCGGCAGCCGTGTCAGGAGGCGATCCACTGCGCACCGGCTTCCAGGCGTTCTATTACAGCCTGCGTACTGCTGCCTTGCCGTTCCTGTTCATCTTCAACACGGATTTGCTGTTGATCGATGTCACGGTGGTGCAGGGCATTCTGGTGTTCATCGTCGCGACCATCGCCATGTTGATCTTCGCCGCGGGCACCCAAGGTTACATGCTCACCCGTAACCGTTGGTACGAGTCGCTGCTGCTGCTGCTAGTTGCCTTTACGCTGTTCCGTCCCGGCTTCTGGATGGACAAGATCCACGACCCCTACGAGTCGGTGCCGCCTGCTCAGTTCGCTGAGGCACTAGGCCGAGTCGATGATGGAAGCAACCTGCGCGTGCAAATTGCCGGTGAGGACGATTTCGGTGCGCCCATGACCACCTATGTCCTCGTTCCCGTACCGCGCGGTGACACGGGGGAAGAGCGCATGGCGAACCTGGGCATCGAGCTTTACGAAGACGGTGACCAAACGCTGGTCGATTTCGTCGAGTTTGGTAGCCAAGCGGCCGAATTGGGCTTCGATTTCGACCAAGAGATCCTCGAAGTGTTGGCCCCGGTGGATCGCTGGACCAAAGAGTGGATGTGGCTGCCTGCTCTGGGCATCTTTGGCTTGGTCGTGGTGATGCAGCGCCGCCGTCGGCGTCAAGAGCAGTCCAACGAAGTGGCCGCTGCCTAAGGAGGTTGCCATGTACCATAAAGTGCTACTGCCCGTGGACTTGAACGAAGAAGCGTCATGGAAGAAAGCGCTGCCTACGGCGGTGACCCTGTGCCAAACCTTTGGGGCATCGCTACACGTGGTGACGGTACTGCCGGAATTCAAAATGCCCATGGTGGGCGCTTATTTTCCGAAAAACTTCTCTGAAAAAGCGCATGTGGCCATGAAAGAGGCGCAGCACAAATTCATTCAAGAGCAGGTGCCGGAAGGGATCAAGACCCAAAGTGTGATCGTCGATGGCTCGCCTTGGGAGGCCATTATCAAAGTCGGCAAGAAAATCGATGCCGACCTGATCGTGATGGCGTCGCACACCAAACGTAAGTTCGTCGATTACGTGCTTGGCCCCAATGCGGAGCATGTCGTTCATCATGCCAAGATATCGGTGATGATCGTGCGCTGAACGCCGTCTACCCCACGAAGCTCCGGGCCATTGGCCTGGAGCTTTTTTTTGTCGTGAATATCACGACACGCTAACGCATCGAATTAATTGTCGTTAAGAGCGCCAGAGGAGGATTTTTTGTACTGAGTGGCGGGAAAGCCCTTCACGTGACACTGGCTCAGCTACATTAAAAGAACATTAAGCCATTAACGTTGGATTAATGGTGTCAACACACATGGTAGCTATTTACCTTGGTGCTTGGGTCAGTGACAGCCATTTGGGGTAAATCATAGGAGTTACGCCATGAATGCAGTAACAACAAAAACTCACGGCCAATCAGCCGATGCGCCCAACGTTAAAATCATCATCAACAAGGTCGGCATGGACAGGCCTAAAGCCTGGCTCGCTGCAGGCGTCGAAGATTTTCGCCGTGCCTCGGCCATCAGCTTGTCCTACGGCATGTTCTGGGTGGGGTTGAGTATCGCCATTACGCTGGGTGCCTACACCTTGGGCTACTGGCACTGGTTGCTGCCCATGATTGCTGGCTTCATGTTCATTGGGCCGCTCGTGGCGGTGGGCTCCTACGGTATCAGCTTAGCGCTTGAACGCGGCCGAGTTCCTAACTTGGGCGACGCGTTCGGTAGTTGGCGGCCGCATGCGGGTCAGCTCGCCATGATGGGTGTGATGATGATGATCTTCTTTTTGGCATGGATACGTCTCGCCACACTGCTCTTTGCGCTCTTTTTCGGATTCGAAGTGCCCAGCCCAGCTACGCTCTACACGGCGCTGGTCACAACGCCCGAAGGGCTTAGCATGCTTGCCGTCGGCACCGTTGCCGGTGGCGTTCTGGCCTTTGGTGCTTTTGCCATCAGCGTCGTCGCCATTCCTACGCTCATGGATCAAGACCTCACGTTCATGGAGGGCATCGAAGCCAGCGTGCGCTGTGTGGCCCGCAATTTCCGCCCCATGCTGCTATGGGCCGCCATCCTGACGGGCTGCGTACTGGTGGGCGTCATGACGTTCTATATCGGTTTGGCGCTCATACTGCCCGTTCTCGGCCACGCGAGCTGGCACGCCTACGAAGAACTGGTACGGTTCGAGCCGGTGGAAAAACTCAAAACCTAACGAAGGCAACCTTCGCGTTACGCTCCGCTTACCAAAAAAGTCGACATTCAACTGACCAATGAATCGAGATGGCGTACCCTAACGCCATCTCTTTTTTATTGCCTTGCGCTTGCGACAGCCGTCGCGTCGCTCAGGCACTACGATACGAGGAGTCAGTAGTGAAAGCGTTGTTATTGGGGTGGACTATGCTGGCGTTCAGCATTCCCCATACGGGGCTAGCGGACGCGGCAGAGACGGGAACACTGGCAACGCCTAGTGGGCCGGTGATTCTCAAGATAGAGGGAGAGGTGACAGCGGCCAACGTCGACGACGAGGCCCATTTCGATAGTGCCATGTTGAGCGCTTTGCCTCAGCATGAGTTCACCACCGGTACGCCGTGGACCGAAGGCACGAGCCACTACCGTGGACCGCTGATGCGCACGCTGCTCGAACACGTCGGGGCAGAGGGCGATACCATTAACGTGGCGGCGTTGAATGGCTATGAAGCGGAGATTCCCACCGAGGATTTTTACGACTACGACGTGATTTTGGCCCTTGAGCGAGACGGACAGACCATTCCCATCCGCGAATATGGCCCGTTATGGGTGCTTTACCCCTTCGATCATGACGAAGCGCTGTTGAGTGAGCGTATGCGCTTCAGAGCCGTGTGGCAGGTCATGCACATCCATGTCCACTAGTGAGTCTGCCGCACGGGCGCCCCGCCTGCTGCGCTACCCGCGTCGCCTCAAGCTGGTTGCCATCATTACCGTGCTGCTGTTTGCGGCGGCGTTGGTGGTGGCTGGCTTATCGGCTTGGCGCCAGGACAACTTGACGCAAAGCCTGCGTGAAGATACCGCCTGGGTGGTTTACAAGCTCGATCGTGACGCCGTGCAACTGCTCAACCATTTGCTGGCAGAGACCCGAGGCCCTTTATCACCGGCCGCCCAGGACGAGCTCAATCTCCGCTTCGAGCTGCTCTACAGCCGTATCACCCTGCTACGCGAAGGGGAAGTCAGCTCGCTGTTGCAAAGTATTAGTGCCGCCAGTGAACTGCTGGACCACATTCAGCAGCAGCTCGACACCCTCGACCCCATGTTCGAACCCCACGAGTCCATGGCTCGGCTGCCCGTCACGGCGTTGGAGACCGAGCTACAGGCGCTGACTCGACTGACCGAGCGCTTGGTGATTACGATCAACGGCTATTTAGCGGAGTCTGCCACCGAAGAGCGTGCGCTTCTGAGTACGCTGTATAAATTACTGATTTCTTTGCTGATTGGAATGAGCTTCGCCGTGCTGACGGTCATTGTCTTTCTGGTGCGTGAGATGCGCGAGAGCGCAGCAGCGCGACGGGAGCAAGAGCAGCTCAGTAAACAGCTTCAGGTGACGGCAAAGCAGGCGCAAGCCGCCAACCATGCGAAATCGGACTTTCTGGCCATGGTCAGCCATGAAATTCGCACGCCGCTCAACGGCGTGATTGGGATGAGCGAGCTGCTGCGCGAGCCCGCCAGTCCCGCCCAGGTCGAAGACTACGCCCGTACCATTCACGAGAGTGCCAACCAGCTACTCGCGATGATCAACGAGATTCTCGATTTCTCCAAAATCGAGGCCGGCCATTTGACCCTGGAAACGTCGCCGACCGAGCTTAAGCCGCTGGTAGAAGGGGTCATGGCGCTCTTTGAACCCAGAGCGCAGGCAAAAGGGCTTCAGCTGTCGCTGCACGTGGACCCACTGGTGCCAGCCTGGGTGATGATCGACGCGGGGCGTTTGCGGCAGATCCTGCTCAACCTCATTGCCAATGCGATCAAGTTCACCGACTACGGCAGCGTCTCGATTCGGGTGTCGTCGACCGTCGAGTATCTCTCGTTCGACATCACCGATACCGGCTGCGGGCTCAATAGCGAACAGCAAGAAACGCTTTTCGAACCCTTCCAGCAGGCGGATGAAAGCGTTGCACGTCGCTATGGCGGCACCGGTTTGGGCTTGGCCATCTGTAAGCGGTTGAGTGAAGCCATGCAGGGGCGGCTGGGCGTTAACAGTACGCCGGGCCAGGGCAGTACTTTCTGGTGTGAGCTGCCGCTCGTCGAAGCGACCCCTGTCACGACACCGCTGCCCGCCGAGCCTACGCGGGACTTTGGCGGCACGTCGCTGCTCTTGGTAGAGGATAACGCGGTCAATCGCAAAGTAGCGGTGGGGCTACTATCACGGTTGGGCTGCGAGGTGGTGTGCGCAGAAAATGGCCGCGACGCTCTGGCGATGGTGCAGCGTCAGCAGGTGCATCTCATCTTCATGGACATTCAACTGCCGGATATCGACGGCATCACCGTCACGCAGCAATTGCGGGCGATGGGGGGCTGGTGCAGCGAGGTACCCATCGTGGCGATGACCGCCGGTGGCGCTGAGGATGATCGTCGACGCTGTCTCGCTGCGGGCATGAATGACTACATCACCAAGCCGCTCTCGCTGCTAGCCCTGGGTAACGTGTTGGCGCTGCAGCTCTCGCCCACGCAGACGCCCGTCGCCCCCGCGCGCTTGGCGTCCACGCAGGAAGGGAATGACGCGGCTCTGCTCAATGAGGCGACACTGGCAACGCTCATTGGCTCGCTAGGCCCTGACAGCGTCAACCAACTGGTGGTGCTCTACCACCAGCAGGTGAACGACTACATCCCCCAGCTTGCGGGCTATTTTGCGCCCGGCAGCCAGCCCGATCGCAAACACTGGCATCAGGTCCAGCGGCTGGCGCATCAGTTACGGGGGGAATCCGTGAGCATAGGTGCCGAGCTGCTTGCCGTTCAGGCCAAACGGTTAGAAACCATGGCTGCCCATGATGAGGCATCGTTGGCGTCGCTGGACGCCTGTTTCAACGCGCTCCGCCACTGTGCGGCACGTACTCACGCTGCGCTGGAGACATGGCGTCGTGATCACCAGCTTCACTAACCGTGGCCTGATCGCGGCTGCGAGCCGTGAGGCCGACCCGCAGGTGGCTGCCCATGCGCTGGCGGCCGAGTTGTGTCATGAGCACGCCGGTTTCGTGCTGTTTTTTTGCAGCGCTGAGTACCCGCTGGATCGGCTGGCTGATGCGCTCTGTCAGGCATTTGGTGAGCTGCCCGTCAGCGGCTGCACCACGGCGGGCGAGCTAACGCCCGATGGCTATGACCGTGGTTCGATCGTTGCCATCTCCTTCGATCGACGCTTTTTTGCCGTCGAAACCGCGCTGATCGATGACCTGGATCATTTCGATTTACCCGTCGCGCAGCCGCTGGTCGATGCGCTCTTGGAGCGCTGCCGTCGACAAGCCGTGGCTCCGGTCAACGAACACAGCTTTGCCCTGACACTGCTGGATGGTCTTTCAAGCCGCGAGGAGCAGGTACTGGCAACGCTGGATGCGGCACTCGGGCGTATTCCAAGCTTTGGAGGTTCCGCAGGCGACGACAACCATCTCACCCACACCCATGTGTATGCCAACGGGCGCTTTCATACCCGAGCGGCGGTGGTCGTCATGATGAATACTCGGCTGCCGTTTGACGTCTTCTCTACCCACCATCTTGAGCCGCTCGAGCATAAGCTGGTGGTCACCGGGGCGGACCGGGAGCGTCGCCGCGTACTTGAACTCAACGGTGTACCCGCCGCCGAACTGTATGCTGCTCTGGTGGGCTGTCCGGTCGAGGCGTTGGCACCGGCGGTCTTCGCCCGACACCCGCTGGCGGTGCACTTGGGCGGCCAGCACTACGTTCGCTCGATTCAGCGGGTCAATGACGACGGCAGTCTAAGCTTCTACTGCGCGGTCGAGAATGGCATCGTGCTCACCGCTATGCAGCCCACGCCGCTGCTGGACGATTTAGCCCGCATGCTGCAGCGCCTAGAAGCCCGTCTAGGCGAACCTGCCGCCATCATTGGCTGCGACTGCTTTTTAAGGCGCATGGCGCTGGAGTCGCTGGAACAACTCGACCAAGCCTCCGCGCTGCTGCGTCGGGCGAGGGTGGTCGGTTTCAATACTTACGGCGAGCAGCACCATGGCATGCATGTGAACCAAACCTTTACGGGGGTGGCGTTTGGCACTCTTCCAGCTCTCTGATTCGTCGCCACGGGACGACGATGTGGCAGCCCTGCGCGAAGAGAATCGGCGCTTGCGCAGCGTGTGTACGGCGCTCATGGAGCGGGTGGAGGCTGGCGGTGCTCCCAACGGTGCGCCTTACGCCGCGTTCGAACGCTCCGTGCTGCTCGCCGAGCAGGTGCGCGAGCGCACCGACGCGCTGCACCGCACGCTGGATGAGTTGAGTCAGGTCAACGCTCGGCTGTTGGCCGCCCATGCCGACGCCCAAGCGGCCAATGAGTCGAAAACCAAATTCCTAGCCGCAGTCAGTCATGACCTGCTTCAGCCGCTCAACGCCGCTCGACTGTTCGCCAGTGCCCTGGAAGCCCATGCGCTGCCGGCAGCGTCCCAAGCACTGGTCGGCCATATTGGCCGGTCGCTGAAAGATGTCGAAGGGCTGCTGGGAACGCTGGTGGACATCTCCCGTCTTGACGCCGGAGTGCTCCACGCCGATAAAGCGCCCTTTGCCGTCAACACGCTGCTGGATGCGTTGGCTGAGGAGTACCGCCAAGTGGCCGGGGTTCGCGGTCTCAGCCTGCACTACGTCCCCTCCCTGGTGTGGGTGGAATCCGACCTGGCGCTGCTGGCTCGGGTTGTGCGTAATTTTCTCAGCAATGCGGTGCGCTACACCGAACATGGCCACTTGCTGTTAGGTTGCCGCCGCCGCCGCGACGGATTGGAGATCATGGTCGGGGATACCGGCCCGGGTATCCCCGAACCGCAGCGTCAGGCGATTTTTTTGGAGTTTCGCCGCGCCAGCCAGCCGCAGGCGAACCAGAGTCGCGGGTTGGGGTTGGGATTGGCCATCGTGGATCGCATTAGCACGATGCTGGGCCACCCCGTTCGGTTGGCCTCTCGACTGGGCCACGGCTCTCTGTTCTCCATTTTGGTGCCCTATGCCGACATCGGCGAGGACAGCGCCGTCCCGTCGCGAACGTCCATCGAGTGGGATGACGATCCCTTGCAAGGGTGCGTCGTCTGGGTGGTGGACGATGATCCGGCCATTACCGAAGGCATGCAGGCGCTCCTGGGCAGTTGGGGATGCCGGGTACGCGCGGCCGCGACGGTGAGCGCGTTGGAAGCGGCTAGCGACGGTGAACGTCCCGCCGTTCTATTGGTGGATTATCATCTCGGCGACCATCGAGAGAACGGCATCGACCTCGCTGCTCGACTGCGTCGACGCTACCCAGGGTTAGCCGCCGTGGTGATCACTGCCAACCATGAGGCCGCCGTGAAGCGTGCCACCCGCGAAGCAGGGATCCACTGTCTGCTAAAACCGCTCAAACCGCTGCGTCTCAAAATGTTGCTGGGCACGCTGTTGGAGAGCCGTTAACGCACCGGACGTTTCGCAAGATAACCGCTTAAATCTTCCTCGCCAGCCATGACAATGGCGTGCACTCGGCTGCTCGCGCCGAGCTTACGCAAAATCGCCGATACATGGGTTTTGACCGTGGTTTCAGCGATGGCAAGTTCTCGGGCAATCTGCTTGTTCGACATGCCCTGGCTCATGCAGCTCAACACATCCAACTGTTTTTCGGTCAGCCGAGGTAAGCGACTCTGGCGGTCGTCCGAGAGTGTCGCGCCGGGCGCCGAAGGAGGCCTGGGAGGAGGGCGGCGCATGATCTCGGCGGGCAAATAGAGCTGCCCTTGGAGGATTTGCTGCAGAGCGGCAAGCAGCTGCTCCCGTGGCGTCGATTTTGGGATATAGCCCACTGCCCCTAGCGTAATGGCATCGAGCACGAGCTGGCGCTCCTGATGGGCAGAAACGATGGCGACCGGCAGCCAGGGAAACGTCTCGCGAAGCGCTTTCAGCCCCTCTAGCCCGTCGGCATCCGGCAGGCTCAAATCGAGCAACAGCAGGTCCAGCCCCTCTTGCGCTTCGATACGTGCGATGGCCGCGGCAAGGCTGTCGGCTTCGACCAGCTCCGTATCGGTGAAGCCGCTGCGAATCACCGCGTGCAGCGCATCGCGGAACAGCGGATGGTCATCTGCCACTAACAGCGAGTACATGGCGTCTCCTACCAAGGAATGAGGGTGCGTCCTGCCATCGGGCTATATCGTGAATGGCGTGAGTGGCCAACACTGGGTAGGCACCTTTTAATAATCATAATACTCAGGAGCAGTACCATGATCTACGCCAACCCAGGTGAAGCGGGCTCTGTTGTGTCGTTCGAAAAGCGCTATGGCAACTACATCGGCGGTGAATTCGTCCCCCCGGTGAACGGTCAGTACTTCGACAACATTAGCCCAGTGAACGGCAAAGTGTTCTGTGAAATTCCCCGCTCTAGCGCTGAAGATATCGAAAAAGCGTTAGACGCGGCCCATAAAGCCGCTCCGGCGTGGGGCAAGACCTCGGTACAAGAGCGCAGTAACATCCTGCTCAAAATCGCCGATCGCATCGAGCAAAACCTCGAAATGCTGGCCGTGGCCGAAACGTGGGATAACGGCAAAGCGGTGCGTGAAACCCTCAATGCGGACATCCCGCTGGCCGTCGACCACTTCCGCTATTTCGCCGGCTGCCTGCGCTCCCAGGAGGGCACCGCCGCCGATATCGACGCCAACACCGTGGCGTACCACTTCCACGAGCCGCTGGGCGTGGTGGGGCAAATCATCCCTTGGAACTTCCCGATTTTGATGGCAGCGTGGAAGCTAGGTCCGGCGCTGGCGGCAGGTAACTGCGTCGTTCTCAAGCCCGCCGAGCAGACCCCTGCTTCCATTTTGAAAGTCGCCGAGTTGATTGGCGACCTGCTGCCGCCGGGCGTACTCAATATCGTCAACGGTTTTGGCGCGGAAGCCGGTCAGGCGCTGGCGACCAGCAAGCGCATCGCCAAGATCGCCTTTACCGGTTCGACGCCGGTGGGCTCGCATATTCTGAAGTGTGCGGCAGAGAACATCATTCCCTCTACCGTCGAGCTGGGCGGTAAGTCCCCCAATATCTACTTTGCCGACATCATGAACGCCGAGCCGACGTTCATCGACAAAGCAGTAGAAGGACTGGTGCTGGCCTTCTTCAACCAAGGGGAAGTGTGCACCTGCCCGTCGCGGGCGCTGATTCAAGAGAGCATGTACGACGAGTTCATGGCGAAAGTCATCGAGCGCACCAAAACCATCAAACGGGGTAACCCGCTGGATACCGACGTTCAGGTGGGCGCTCAGGCATCCCAAGAGCAGTTCGACAAGATCATGTCGTACATGGATATCGCCCGGGACGAGGGCGCCGAGTTCCTCACCGGCGGTAACAAAGAGACGCTGGATGACAGCATCAACAGCGGTTACTACATTCAGCCAACGTTGTTGAAAGGCACCAACCAGATGCGTGTCTTCCAGGAGGAGATTTTTGGTCCGGTGGTCGCCGTGACGACCTTCAAGGACGAAGAGGAAGCGCTGGCGATTGCCAACGATACCGAGTTTGGCTTGGGGGCGGGCGTGTGGAGCCGCGACATCAACGTGGCCTTCCGCATGGGCCGTGGCATTCAAGCGGGCCGCGTCTGGACCAACTGCTACCACCAGTACCCCGCCCACGCTGCTTTCGGCGGCTACAAGAAGTCGGGCGTGGGTCGTGAAACCCACAAGATGGCACTCGAGCACTACCAGCAAACCAAGAATCTGCTGGTGAGCTACGATATCAACCCGCTGGGCTTCTTCTAAAGCGCGCGAGTACGGCAAGCACAAAAAACCCCGGTCAATAGACCGGGGTTTCTTATTGGGCGAGTGCCGTTACAGCTGAGCATCCTCTGGCGGTTCGCCAATGGTGCCCGGCATGGCCTGTACGTGGCCACCTGCCAGGGTGAGGAAGTGCAAGTGGCGCTCGTATTCGGCCACCAAATCCCCAATCACCTGACCCCGAGTGTAGCCATTGAGGTCTTTCTCCTGACCGCCTTCGGCAAGGTACACATCCAGACGCACGTAGAAGTCATCGTCTGCTGGAATAAAGCTCGGTGTCCGCATGCGGTGCGGGCAAACCTGGTAGACAAAGCTTGTTGCGTCACCAAAGTCGACCTGAAGCGTCAGCGTGGGCAGCGACTCCCCCTCGACCTGCTCTTCGGTGACGTTAGCGGCCTGACCACGGCTCTCCAGCTCCTGGGCAAACTGTGTCATCGCGGGGCGAATCGAGTGCTGAATGGTCGCCGCGGCACCGGCACGGTTGGAGGTGTCCAGCGCGCGATCCAAACGCTCCCGCCAGTCGCCACCCGGGGCACCGCCCGCAATCATGCGGCGTGCGTCGGCTTTGCTGCCTTCCAGCTTCAGCGCTTTATAGGTGCCCACCATGATGGCAAAGATCACCACCGAGAAGGGCAGCGCCGTAATCACGACTGCGCTTTGTAGCGCGTTTAAGCCGCCTGCCATGAGCAGAGCCACGGTAATCAAGCCAATCACGGCCGACCAGAAGATGCGCAGCTTCACCGGCGCATCGTGGTTCACGTCGCTTAAGATCGAGGTGAAGTTGGCCAATACCAGCGCACCCGAATCCGCCGAGGTAATGAAGAAGACGATACCCAACACGGTCACGACGGCGGCGGTAATGCCCACATAGGGGTAGTACTCAAGCAGCGTATACAGCGTGGTTTGCGGTGAGTTCAGCGCCTGTTCGCCCAGCTCGACAACGCCCTGGTTGGCGACCAGCTCGATACCGCTGTTACCGAAAATGGACATCCACACCATCATGAACGACAGCGGAATGAACAGCGCACCGGCCACGAACTGACGAATGGTACGACCGCGAGAGATACGCGCCAGGAACAGGCCTACGAAAGGCGTCCAGGCGATCCACCAGCCCCAGAAGAAGATGGTCCACCACATTTTCCACTCTTGGGCGCCTTCATCGGCAAAGGCGTAGGTGTCGAAGCTGGCAGACACGAAGCCAGAGAGATAGTCGCCCGCGTTGTTGACCACCTTATCCAGCAGCACCAGGGTGTCGCCGGAAAAGAGCACGAACAGCATCAGCGCCAGGGCCAACAGCATGTTGAACTCGGAGAGGCGACGAATGCCTTTCTCGACGCCGGTGACTACCGAGATCGTGGCGAGTACGACCACCAGCACGATCAAAATGACCTGCACCGTCAGCGTTTCCGGCACGTCGAACATGTAGTTTAGGCCGTAGTTGAGCTGAATCACGCCAATGCCCAAGCTGGTGGCAATACCGAACACGGTCGAAATGACGGCAGTGATATCGACGGCGTTGCCAATCGGGCCGTGAATGCGCTTGCCCAGCAGCGGATAGAGCGCGCTGCGAATCGCCAGCGGCAAACGGTGACGGTAGCTGAAGTAGGCCAGGGCCATGCCCATCAGCACGTACAGACCCCAACCGGAGAGCCCCCAGTGCAGGTAGGTTTGTACCACGGCGTTGCGCATGGCCTCTTGGCTTTCAGGAGTTAGGTCCGGCGGTGCCAAATAGTGGGCAACCGGCTCGGCAACGCTGAAAAACAAAAGGTCAATGCCAATGCCTGCGGCAAACAGCATGGCCGACCAGGAGAGTAGCGAGAACTCAGGCCGTGAGTGGTCGGGGCCAAGGCGGATGCTGCCGTAACGGGACATGCCGATGATCACCACGAACACCAGATATGCCACAATCGCCAGCATGTAGTACCAGCCAAACGTTTTGCTCACCCAGGCAAGGCCTGCATCGAAGAAAGCGCCTGCTTGCTCGGTGAACAGCATCGTCATGATCAAGAACACGAGAATACCGGCGACGCTGCCGTGGAAAACCACGGGGTTCAAGCGGTCTCGTGAGGGGAGGACGGGGTTGTCTTTCGCCATGGAGGCGGACTCCTGTTGTTAAGACAAAGATGAGAAACACGTTATTTTTGAATGAACGTTCAAATAAAATACGCGCTTTAGGCGTTCACTTCAAGTCGAGCGCCAAGCAGGCCAGCCAGGGTGGAAGCGCATGAGACAGGGCGCGCAACGGGCTGCGGGAGGAGTATAGAAACAAACGCGCCCAGCTAAGCTGGGCGCGGAGAGCGTGTTTGACGCTAAATAAACGCTTACTCGGCAGCAGCCTCTTCGGTGTCCATGTCGTGGGTGGAATCGTCATGGTGACCGCGTTTGCCGTGGCCACTATGACCACGCTCCTGGCGGTACTCAGCGTGCATGGCATCACGCAGCGCCTGCTGCTCTTCGTCGGAGAGAATCTCGGCGACACGGGCTTGATGCTCTTCACGCAGTGCCAGGACGGCCTCACGATGCTCGGCGTGGGCCTCATTGAGGGCTGCTTGCTGCTCCTCGCTCAGTTCAGCGCGCTGGTAAACTTCCTGGCGGCGCTCTTCCATGCGCTCTTTCATGGCCTCACGATCCATGCCTTGGCCATCGTGGTGATCCGCTTGTGCGGTGAAGGCTAACGGTGTCAGGGCGACGGCCAGCAGAGCGGGCGCGAACAGTTGGCGAAGTGACATCTTCATGGCATACCTCATCGGTGAATACATGGTAATTTGACGATGTCAGTATTCATGGGCTTGGTGTAAAACGTTTGCACAAAGTGTGCAACAACCGTGACCTTCTCAGATGAGACGAAACGACAAGATAGAGCACGGGGCGGTTGAGCGGTGAGGGGAAACGCCACTACCGTTGGTCAGAAGGAGAGACGCATGCCAGATATTCGTGGTCTACGCCGAATCGTGAGTGTCAGCGCGCTAGCCGTGTGGTTAAGCGGCTGCGGTGTCACGCATCAAGTCAGCCAAGGGGAGCCTGCCATCGAGCAGGGCACGCTGCGCGCCCCCCAGCCGTTTAGCCGCCTGGCTCCTCAGCCCTACACGCCTGAGACGTGGCCCGAAACCTTACGTGCCCAGGTGCTGCTCCCCGAGACGTCAGGCGACGCACGTCGTCCTGCGGCGCTCGTGGTACACGGTGGGGGGTGGCGTAATCGAGGGCCGGAGGATATGGAAGGCATCGCGGCGCAGTTGGCGGCACAGGGGTACGTCACGGTGAATATCGAACACCGCTTTGCCCCTGACTATCGTTTCCCCGCGCAGCTACACGATCTCCAGCAGGCGATGGCCTGGATACACGACAACGCCACTGACTGGCAGATCGATACCGACCGCATCGTCGGTGTCGGCTTCTCCTCCGGCGCGCATTTGGTCAGCTTGCTTGCCCTGGCTGGCAGTGAAGGCCCGTTGGCAGCGCCTTATGGCGGGGAGCATGCGCGTTTGGCAGCAGTGCTGGCGGGCGGGTTACCCAGTGATCTGTTGAAATTCGACGATGGACGTCTCGTGATCGACTTTATCGGCGGCACACGTGCCGAGCGGTCGGAGGCCTACGCGCTGGCCTCTCCGGCCCGGCAAATCACCGCGAAGGCACCGCCTTTTTTCCTGTTTCACGGCAGCTGGGACCAGCTCGTGCCGGTCGATCACGCCACCGACTTCTACGCAGCGTTGAAGGCCCAGGGGACGCCTAGCGAACTCTACCTGCAGCGCGGGCGTGGCCATGTCACGAGCTTCCTGCTGCGCGGAAGCGCCATCGAGGCGGGGATTGCGTTCTTGAACCGTCATGTCGCGTCTGAGTAAGTGGCTTACCCCTCGGGCTGATACTTATAGCCCACCCCATACACCGAGCGGATTATCTCCTGGTCGGGCAGGGCTTCGGTGATCTTTTTACGCAGCTTCTTGATGTGGCTGTCGACCGTGCGTTCGGACACGATGCGGTTGTCGCGGTACATATGATCCATCAGCTGCTCGCGGCTGAAGATCCGGCCAGGCGACTGCATCATCACGCGCAGCAGTTGAAACTCCACGGCGGTCAGCCCTAGGTCATGGCCATTGGCGAGCGCCTGCCAGCCCTCTTCGTCCAGCGTCACCGGGGCATGCTTGGCGGTGGTTGGGGCATCGCCCTGGGCGGCGGCATGGCTTCTGCGCAGCACGGCTTTGACACGCGCCACCACTTCGCGCGGGCTAAAGGGTTTGCAGATGTAATCATCGGCACCCAGTTCGAGCCCGAGGAGACGATCTACCTCTTCCACTTTGGCGGTGACCATGATGATCGGCAGGGTCGGCCACTGTTGGCGAATTTCTCGGCAGAGCGTCAGGCCATCTTTGCCCGGCAGCATCACGTCCAACAGTACCAGCGACGTCGAGTGTTGGGTCAGCCAGGGCATGACGTCACTGCCATGGCTGATAATGGTCGGAGCGAAGTTATTGCTTTGCAGGTAGTCCGCCATGAGGCGGGCAATTTTAGGCTCGTCCTCCACGATCAGTAGGGACGTCTCCTGATAGAGACCGTCTTGGGCGGGAGCCTCGGGGTGTTCAGCACGCTGGGTCATCGCAAGCTCGCTTAGGGTCGGGTTAAGAGACGGTTAACAGCGGAAACCGCAGGGTCCAGGTCAAGCCGCCAAGGGGCGAAGCGCTGGGGGTGAGGGTACCACCATGGGCCGTTACCAGCGCGCTGGCAATGGAAAGCCCTAGGCCGCTTCCGCCGCTGGCGCGGTTGCGGGAACCCTCCACGCGGTAGAGTCGCTCGGTCAGCCGTGACAGCTCTCCCTCGGGAACGCCAGGGGCACTGTCTTGCCAGGTAATCACCGCGTCGCCCCGTTCGCAGGTCAGGGCAACGTTTAGCTTGCCAGGCGGTTGGGTGTAGGCGCAGCTGTTATCCAGCAGGTTGCTCCACAGCTGGCGCAGCCGTTGGGCATCGCCGCGAATCATCACATCATCGGCCAGGGCCGTGGTGAGGCTGAGACCGCTCTCTTCCAGCCAGCGGTCGGCGTCGTTCAGGCGGCTTTCCAGACTTTCGCTGAGATTCATGGGGGCAAGCTGGATATCCAGCGCGCCCGCATCGCTTTGGGAGAGCAGGCGTAAATCGGCTACTAAGCGCTCTAGCTGAGCCACTTCCTGAGCCAGCGAACTTAAGTTTTCCTGATTCAGCGGGCGGATGCCGTCCTGCATGGCTTCAATTTCACCCCGCAGCACGGCCAGCGGGGTGCGCAGCTCATGGGCGGTGTCCGAGACCCAGCGGGCGCGGGCTTCACGGCTGGCTTCGAGGGTGGCGGCCAGCACGTTGAAATCGCGAGCGAGGCGGGAAAGCTCGTCTTTGCCACGCTCCGGCAGGCGGGTGTGGTAGTCGCCTTCGGTCAAACGCAGCGTGGCCCCGGCCAAGGCGCGGGTGCGCCGACCCAGCCACCAGGAGAGCCCGCCCGCCAGCAGCAGCGAGGCCAGCCCCAGCGAGATCACGATAAGCACGAGGTTACGCTGCTGGCGCTCCAGAAAGCGGCTCTCCATGCGCTCCATCATCTCCTGTGGTGGGCGGAAACCTAGCGTGCCGATGGCTTCCCGCTGGCCGCTTGGGGTCATCTCGCTATACAGCGTTAGCCAGCGCCAGCCCATCGAACCGCGTGGCGCATCTACCGGGGGCACCACGTAATCGCCTTCGCTATCGCGCAGAGCGAAATCCTGGGCTTCGCCAAGGGGAGAAGGGCGGTCGCGATGCTCCTGGCCGAGCTCAAAGCGCACAATATAGGGCCAACGATCAGGCGACGTTTCTAACCAAACCCAGTCGCCCTGGGTTTCCCAGCGGGTAATCAGTCCATCGGCGAGCAGCGTGGCCCGCCGCTCCTGGGCCTGATTGAGATACTCCAGAAAGCCGCGGTCGATACTGTACGAGACCGCCAGAAACACGCTCGCCGCGATGGCCACGTTAACGCTGAGAATCGCCACGAACAGCTTTAGCCCTAGGCGCGAGGGCCGCCATTGGCGCAATCGGGTCCATCTACTCATTAGTTCACGCCTTGCTGGCTAGGTTGGCGCGGCGCGTTTAGCCGTTCACGCAGATTTTCCAGCCCTAAATAGAGGCAGGGCACCACCAGCAGCAGAATCATGGTGGCGAAGAGCATGCCAAAGCCTAGCGAAATCGCCATGGGGATCATAAAGCGTGCCTGGCGTGAGGTTTCCAGAATCATCGGCGCAAGCCCCAGGAACGTGGTTAGCGTGGTCATCATAATCGGCCGCAAGCGACGGGTAGCGGCGGCCACAATCGCTTCGCGAGGCGCCATGCCTTCCCGGCGCTTGCGGTTAGCGTAGTCGATCAACACCAGCGCATCGTTAATCACCACGCCGGAGAGCGCTAGCATACCTAATAGGCTGATGATCGACAGCCCAAAGCCCATCAGCATATGCCCGCCCACGGCACCGACGATACCAAACGGTATTGCGGCCATCACTAACAGCGGCTGCAGGTAGCTTCTGAACGGAATGGCGAGCAGCGCATAGAGGGCCGCTAACATCAGCCACATGGCGTTACGCAGGGTGGCGAGGTTGTCGGCGGTATCCTGTTGACGGCCGCCCATGCTCACTTCAAGCCCTGGCCAGGTGTTGCTGAGCGTGGGGAAGACCTCTTCTTGAAGGGTGGCGAGCACTTGGTTAATCGCTTGGTCGCCCTCTGAATCGGCGGTGACGGTGATAATCCGCCGCCCATCGATACGCTGCAGGCTGCTGGAGGCTTGGCTCAGAGTGATATCCGCGACTCTAGAGAGCGGCACGCTCATCCCGTCGGGGGTTCTTATCGGCAGGCGGTATAGCTCGCTAAGGCTGTTGCGCGACTGCTCCGGTAGGCGCACTTCCACGCTCACCTCCTGGCGGCCGATAAACTGCTCCACCGCCGTGGCTCCTTGCAGCGGGCCGCGCAGCGCCTGGGCGAGGTCGCTGCCGGTCAGCCCGAGTGAACGCCCTTCGGCGGAGAGACGCATCTCTAGCTGCGGCTTGCCATCGCCCAGGCCGCTGTCGATATCGGTTAATCCATACTCCCCCAGCCGTTCTGCCAAACCTGCGGCGGCGGCTTCCAGTACTTGGGTATTGGGATGCGAGAGTCGCAGGCTCAGCGCCGCCCCGCTGCCGGGGCCGCCCACGTCAGACTCAAAACGTACCGACTGCGCGCCTAACAGATCCCCGGTGAGGTCCCGCCACTCCCGAGCGATGCGAGAAGGAGGCCAGGCATCGAGGCTTTCCGGCGCGATATCCAAACGTACTTCCAGGTTTTCGCCATCCAGGCTGCTGCGGGTGCTGCTGAAAGTGAGCGTCTCTTCCTGCTCGCTGAGCTGTTCGGCGGCATCAAGTAGCTGCTGGCTAAGCTCGCGGCTCACGCTGATATGGCTGCCAATTGGCAGGGTGACGGTGGCTTGTACCTGATCAGACTCGACCCGAGGCATCAGCGAAAAACCTAACCGCCCGCTCATCGCCCAGGCCATGGTCACGCAGAGAATGGCGACGCCCATAGCGACGGTGAGCAGGCGCTGATTGAGCGCACGCTGCAAGAAGGGCTCAAACTGTTGATAGGTGAAGTGATGCAAACCGCGCTGCATGCTGAGTCGCACCGCTTCGATGGGCCGCTGCCACGCGGGCGTTTGGCGGGGCTTGCTGGCGTGGGCCAAGTGGGCGGGCAGAATAAACAGCGCTTCTACCAGCGAAATCACGAACACCGTGATCACCACCACCGGCACGGTGGCAAAAATCAGCCCCAAAAAGCCCGGCAGGAATAAGAGCGGTAGAAACGCGACGATATTGGAGAGGATGGCAAAGGTCAGCGGAGTGGCAATTTCTTGAGCGCCTTTGACCGCTGCATCTCGCAGCGAGTAACCCTGCTCTCGATAGCTGTAGATGTTCTCCCCCACCATGATGGCGTCATCCACCACGATGCCGAGGGCGATGATAAAGGCGAACATCGACATCATATTGAGCGACACGCCGACCCAGGGTAGAAACAGCATGGCCCCTAAAAAAGCCGTGGGAATGCCTAGCGTGACCCAAAAGGCCAGCCGCGCCTCTAAAAATAGCGCCATCAAAATCAGTACCAGCGCTAGCCCCATCCAGGCGTTTTTCAGCAGCAGGCTGAGGCGGTCTTCGTAAACTTCCGAGCTATCCCGTGAAACGTCCAGGCTGACGCCATCGGGCAGGTTGGCCCGCAGCCGCTCCAACTCGCCGTAAACCGCATTGGAAATACCAGTGGGCGTTTGGTCGCCGATTTGATACACGTCCACCGATAGCCCCGGTTGGCCGTTATAAAATTCCTCCCGGTCGGTTTCGGCAAAGCCTTCGCTCACTCTGGCAATATCGCCGAGCATAACGGGCGCGCCCTGGGCGGTGGTTAAGATAGGCAGTTCGGCAAACTCCTCGGCGCTGTTGCGCCGCCCCTGGTAGCGAATCAGCCACTCACCCTCGTCGGTTGTGAGCTGGCCGCTGGCAAGGTCCAGCGCTTCCTCGGCGATGCGGCCCGCCAGCTGTTGATGATCCAACCCGTAGCGCTCAATGGCCTCGTCATCCAAATGAACCTGGATTTCCCGTTCGCGGTTGCCGGAAAGCTCGGCGCGGGAAATGCCGCTGGTGGCCTGCAGCTCGGCGCGTACGTTCTCGGCGGCGTCGTGAAGCGCGGCCAAGCCCACGTTGCCATATACCTGAAGGCTGACCACGCTGCGCGAGCGGCCTGCCAGGGTGAAGCGGGGCGGGTCGGCGGCGGCGGGCAGGGTGGTGATGGCGTTCACGGATTGCTGAATATCCTGATACGCACGCATCACGTCCACGCCATCAATCAGCGTGGCGCTCACCACGCCACTGCCTTCGCTGGCGCTGGCGGTCAGTTCATCGATGCCTTCCACATCGGCAATCGCGGCCTCGACCGGCAGCAGCAGGCTCTGCTCTACATCCTCCGGCGTGGCACCCGGGTAGCTGATGGTGACCTGAACGATTTCGGTCTCGAATTCAGGGAAGACCTCTTTTTTAATCGCCAGCGATGCCATTAACCCGCCGATGATAAACAGTGCCATCATCAGGTTAGGGGCGACGCCGTGATCCACCATCCACGCCAACGGGCCTTTACGCATCATTGCGCCGCTCCCTCATCCTGAGCGGGGGTATCGCCACGCTGGCGAATCCGTACTTCCTGGCCCTCTCGGGGTTGGGCCAGCCCGGCAGTCACTACCCGCTGGCCGGGCTCCAGGCCACTGCGTATCAGCACTTCTTCCTGGCCGCGATAGGCGAGCGTGACCTGGGTGCTCTGCAGGCGATTATCCTCATCCACCCACCACACCTGCTCGCCGGGGCGAAGTGCGGCTGAGGGCAGCGCAATCAAGGGCTCTTCGGCGGTTGTATGAAACGCCACGCGCAGCACATCGCCCAAGCGCAGGGCGGGGCCGTCCTGGTTGAGCGCCAGCGGATCATCCACGGCGATCAACAGCTGGGCCTGAAGGCCGTTCTCTTCGAGGTTGGGCAGAATAGAGAGCAACGTGCCTTCCCGTGAGGCACCTTCTGGCCAGCCTTGGCTGGTCAGCGTGACGCTCCCCCCCGGCGACAGCCAATTCAGCGTTTCGCCCGGCAGCGAGGCGCGCACCCAGAACTGCTCGACGCCAACCAAACTCACCACGGCGGTGCCTTGGCTCAGCAGGCTGCCAGCGCCCACCAAGCGCTCTTGCACCATGGCGCGCCACGGGGCGGTTAAGGTCGCACGTTCTAGGTTGAGCGCCGCTTGGTCACGCACCACGCGGGCTTGGGTCAGTTGAGCTTGGGCCTGACGGAGCTGCGGTTCACGCAGTACCAGCGCGCGGCGTTCGGCGCTGAGCTGGCGGCCAAAGGATTCGTACTCGCTGCGCGCGCGCTGCTGCTCGGCCTGCTCTAAGGCGAGCTGCGCCTGGGCATTCGCCAACTGGGCTTCGGCGTCTTCTAACGTTAAGCGCAGGTCGGCTTGGTCGATGTGGGCCACAGGCTCCCCTTGCTCCACGACTCGCCCAGGCAGCACGCCATCGCCAAAGCGCTCTAGCTGGCCCGCTACGCGGCTGGCAAGCTCGGTGGATTTTTCTGCCTCAACGCGGCCAAAGCCATTCAGCGTGGGGGATTGCACCTGCTGTTCCGTGGTGATGATATCGACCACCGGCGGCGTTGGCGGTGGCGGCGGGCGGCGCTCGACCCGGGGTGGCTGGCTAACGATCCACCAAGCGAGAGCTAAACCACCGACAAACACCAATAGCGCTGCCAGAGCACCGAAGCCGATGCGACCTTGCTGAGAAAAAGCGTAAGAGCGAGAGGGGGTCATGGACGGGCGTTATCCGTTGGCTGAGAGCGAAAATTCCAGAAAAGAGCGCGTATCATGCTAGCATCACCGATTGCCACGCAGCGATTAGGTAAGCTTTGTGCAAAAAGTGTGCAACCCGACGTGACGGGGCTTTTTTGCACCAAACGCTGACGCAGCAAGCAATAGCTGCCATCATTCATATGAAAAGCCATAGACTCCCTGGTCTGTATGACGTTATGAAAAACACCGCCACCCGCGACAAACTCATTGATTCTGGTGCCGAGCTGATTGCCCAGCAGGGCTATAACGCGACGGGTATCAATGCTGTATTAAAAACCTGCGGTGTCCCCAAAGGCTCGTTCTACCACTACTTTTCTAGCAAAGAAGATTTCGGCTTGGCGGTTATCGAGCGCTTCGCCGACGATTACGATGCGTCGTTAGCGGCGCTGCTGGAAGACCCCTACCTGCCGCCCCTGGAGCGTTTGCGCCGCTACTTTGCCACCGGGCGCGCCCATATGCTCGACTGCGATCACACCACCGGCTGCTTGATCGGTAATCTGGGTCAGGAGCTTTCCGGGCAGAGTGATACCTTCCGTGATGCCCTGAATCTAGTGTTTCAGCGTTGGGAAAAACGCTTTGTGGCCTGTTTGAGCCAAGCCCAGGCCGACGGCACGATCAATACCGCCGTTGCCCCTGAGGCGCTGGCCAGTTTCATTCTTTCCGGATGGGAAGGGTCGATTCTGCGGGCCAAAACGCTCAAATCTCTGGCCCCTATGGAAGACTTCGAGGCCATTTTGTTCGATCACGTACTGGCCCCCCGCTAGCCTGCCAAGCATCAATGGCGGGCTCGGAAGTGGTAATCCCCACTGGCCACGTCGTTGTTCACGGCGGCGAGCAGCGAGGCATCCAGCGACGGGTCATCCAGCGCGACCAAGCCGCACTGTGACAGCGCGTCTCGCAGGCTAATTTGCTCATCCAAGCGTTGATAAACCACGCGCACGCAGCAAGGCATGCGCTCGCTATTATCCGCCACGCCCATTTTCAGGCCCGTTAACCGCGTTACCTGGCTTTGAAAGCTGGGGAATAGAATGGTCTGGGTGATCTCGTGACCGTTGAGGGTTTCGTGGTCGACCAAAAACAGCCGGTCGGCCAGCTTGACCGCTGCCCCGACATAGCGGTTATGGCAGGGGCGTTTCCCCGGCACCACCTGCATTCGCTCGGTGCGCTGATACACCACGCCGCCTTCTCGCTCTTCCAAACACACCAGCGTGCGCATTAAATAGCCGGGGCGCGACATAGAGTGATAAAGCTCGAAATAGCGCCCTAGATAGCGCTCCATGCCTTCGCTGCCGCGCTGAATTAGCGCGTTGGGCCAGGGCAGCGAGGTGCTCGCAGTGTCGGCATTGAGCTGGCCGGTTTGTACCAGCGCCCGAAAATCGTGGTGGGGCAGGGCAATGTCGTCTGGCGTGACGCCAAAAAAGTGGCAAATACGCTGGAGCGCGGCATGGCTGGGGTAGTAGCGTCCGCTGAGGTAGCGGTTGAACTGCGCCCGGTTGATGGGCAGGCGACGACACACGTCGGCAATAGAGGGGTAGTAGCTGCACAGCAGGCGCAAATTGGCCACAAATTCATCATGCATGGGCGAGACTCGAGGCTCTTGGGCGGTGGCGGTGCGGCTAATGTGCCGCCTTGCGCCCAAGAGTGCAACGGCTCGCTCTTTACGTCCGCTTAAAATAAGCGGTGCGCGTGGTTAGAAGCCCTCTAACACCAGCTTACCCACGGTGCGGTTGCTCTCAATCAGCGCGTGAGCGCGCGTTAGATTGTCGGCAGTGATGGGGCCAAGCACCTCGCCCAGCGTCGTGGTTAAACGGCCGCTATCCACCATGGCGGCGACTTCAGCCAATAAATCGTGCTGCTTGGCAATGTCCTCGGTGGTAAACAGCGGCCGCGTGAACATCAGCTCCCAGTGCAGTGACAGGCTCTTGAGCTTGAGTTTGCGCACGTCGATCAGCTCCGGGTCATCGATCAGCGCCAGTTTACCCTGGGGCTTCAAGGCATTGATGATCGCCTCAAAGTGGTGGTCGGTTTGGTTCAGGCTGATCACCATATCCACCTGCTCGTAGCCTGCCCCTTTTAGCGCTTCATCCAGCGGCTGGTGGTGGTCGATCACTGCATCAGCGCCTAACGACGTGACCCAGGCTTGGCTTTCCGGGCGAGAGGCCGTCGCAATCACGGTGATATCGGTGAGCTGCTTGGCGAGCTGAATCAGAATCGAGCCAACGCCACCCGCAGCGCCTACCACTAAAAGGGTTTTGCCTTTGGTGTCGCGCATGCCCAGCTCTAGGCGGTCGAACAGCAGTTCCCAGGCGGTAATGGCGGTTAACGGCAGGGCGGCGGCCTGGGCGTCGGAGAGGCTCTTCGGCGCTAGGCTGGCGATGCGCTCATCGACCAACTGGTACTCAGCGTTGGAGCCTTGGCGTGCGATGCTGCCCGCGTACCACACCCGGTCACCCGGCTGAAAGCGAGTGACCGCACTGCCCACGGCATCGACCACGCCCACCGCGTCGTAACCCAGCACGCGCGGCTCGCCGCCGTCGGGCAGCGCGCTCTTGCGCACCTTGGCATCCACCGGATTAACGGAAACCGCACTCACCGCGACGCGAATATCGTGGGGCTCGGGGGTGGGCAGCGGAAGCTCAACGGCATGCAGGGCGTCTGGGTGGTCGATCGGCAGGCTTTTGGTAAACGCAAATGCTTTCATGGTTGCTCTCTGAGGGATGATGAATGGCGTCATCATGCCTGGGTGTCGTTTTATGAAAAAGAGGGCTAATGTAGCTAACAGTTTCTCATTTTCTTTGAAAATAAGGGCGCCATCGACCCATGCGTACCGATGACCTAAACGTGCTTGTCTACGCCGCCGAGCACGGCAGCCTTTCCGCCGCCGCGCGGGAGCTGGCGATTACCCCAGCGGTGGCTAGCGTGGCGATCAAACGGCTTGAAGACGCGCTAGGCACGCGGCTGCTGGTTCGCTCTACCCGCAGCTTGCGGCTAACGCCCGCCGGGGCGCACTATTTAGTGCATGCGAAAACGGCGCTGAGTGCCCTTGCCGAAGGGGAAAAAGAACTGCACCGCGAGCGCCAGGAGATAGCGGGAGAGCTCAGCCTTTCCATGCCGTCTGATCTGGGCCGCAACGTGCTGCTGGGCTGGCTGGATCGCTTTATGGCGCGGCATCCGCAGCTGCGCCTGCGGCTTCGGGTGAGTGACCGGGTGAGCGATCTGTTTCGCCAGCCGGTGGAGATTGCCCTGCGCTACGGCGTGCCGGAGGATTCCAGCCTGGTAGCCCTGCCGCTAAAAAGCGATAACCACCGGGTAGTGTGCGCAGCACCAAGCTATATTGCGCAGCACGGCGAGCCTGCCACGCCGGAGGCGCTATGCCAACACAACTGCCTCTGCTTCAACCTGGGTGAGCGGGTGCACAACCAGTGGCAGTTCGGCAGTGAGCGTATCAGCGTGCAGGGCAATCGGGTGAGCGACGATGCCGAGTGTGTACGCCGCTGGGCGCTGGCGGGAGAGGGCATTGCCTATAAATCTCGCCTCGATGTTCAGGCAGACCTCGATGCAGGCCGCTTGGTGGCGCTGTTGGCCTCGTTTTCTACCGAGCCCGCGCCGCTGTATCTCGTCTGCCCGCATCGGCTGTCGCTCACGCCTGCCGTGGTCGCGCTGAAAGACTTTCTGATCGAGCGGTTACAAGAGGACGCCAAGTGAAGAGCATCACCTATCCGCGAGGAGCTAGCCATGTTTGCAGGGTTTGAAAAACATACGCGCCGCGTTAACGGCGTCGAAATTGCCTATCGGATGGGCGGCAGTGGCCCGGCGCTACTGCTGCTTCACGGCCACCCGCAGACCCATATGATTTGGCACAAAGTTGCGGCCACGCTTACCCAGCACTTTACGGTGATTGCCGCCGACCTGCGCGGCTACGGCGACAGCAGTAAGCCGGATGACGACGCAGCGCACTTCAATTACGCCAAGCGCACCATGGCCGCCGATATGGCGGAGCTGATGAGCGCGCTGGGGTTCGAGCGTTTCAAGGTGCTAGCCCACGACCGTGGCGCGCGGGTGGCGCATCGTTTAGGCGTTGACTCCGCCGAGCGGGTCGAGCGCATGGTGCTTTTAGATATCGCCCCCACGCTGGCCATGTACCGTGGCACCAATGAGGCGTTCGCCCGCAGCTACTGGCACTGGTTCTTTCTGATTCGCCCCCAGCCGCTGCCAGAAATGCTGATTCAAGCCGATCCCGCTCAGTACTTAAAAAGCGTGATGGGCGCCCGCAGCGCGGGCATGGCACCGTTCGCGCCAGAAGCGCTGGCGGAGTACGAGCGCTGCCTGGCGCTTCCCGGCACGGCCACCGGCATCTGCGGCGACTACCGCGCCAGCGCGACTATCGATTTAGAGCACGATCAGGCGGATATCGATGCGGGTGTGAAACTGACCTGCCCCATCAACGTGATGTGGGGTGCCCAAGGGGCGATTGAAGCCTGCTTTGATGCCCTGGGCGAGTGGCGCAAGGTAGCGACCCAGGTAGAAGGCAAGGCGCTGCCTTGCGGGCACTATATCGCCGAAGAGATTCCTGACATGCTGTTAGAGAAAGCGCTGCCGTTCTTGCTGGTTCCGCAATAAGCGATTCACGCGACTGCCCAAGACGAAGCGGGCAAAAAACTGGATAATGGCCGCCATTCGCCTGATGCGTTGGCGCTCAGGCACACTCATTACTCCGGACGCCCGCTTATGGAAATCAAAGTTAACTATCTCGACAACCTCCGCCTGGAGTCCAAGTTCGACGATTTTACGGTTATCTCCGACCAGCCGATTCGCTACAAAGGCGACGGCTCGGCCCCTGGCCCTTTTGACTACTTCCTGGCGTCGTCGGCCATGTGTGCCGCCTACTTCGTTAAGGTGTACTGCAACGCGCGGAATATTCCCACCGAGAATATTCGCCTGTCGCAGAACAACATCGTCGACCCGGAAAATCGCTACAAGCAGATTTTCAAAATCCAGGTCGAGCTGCCGGAAGATATCTCGGAAAAGGATCGCGAAGGTATTCTGCGCTCCATCGACCGCTGCACGGTGAAGAAGGTTGTTCAGACTGGCCCCGAGTTCCAGATCGAAGTGGTCGAGAACATCGACGAGGACGCTCAAGCGCTGCTGATGGGCGCGCCGGAAGGGGGCAGCACTTACATCGAAGGCAAAGACCTGCCGCTGGAGCAGACCATTGCCAACATGAGCGGTATTTTGGCCGACCTCGGCATGAAGATTGAGATCGCCTCCTGGCGCAATATCGTGCCCCACGTGTGGTCGCTGCATATCCGCGATGCGGCTTCGCCCATGTGCTTTACCAACGGCAAAGGTGCGACCAAAGAGAGCGCGCTCTGTTCAGCGCTGGGCGAGTTTATCGAACGCCTGAGCTGCAACTTCTTCTACAACGATCAGTTCTTCGGTGAAGAGATCGCGGGCAGCGAATTCGTTCACTACCCTAACGAGAAGTGGTTTAAACCAGGGCCGAATGACGAGCTGCCGAAAGGCATTCTCGACGAGCACTGCCTGGATATCTACAACCCCGAAGGCGAGCTGGGTGGTTCGAACCTGATTGATACCAACTCGGGTCGTGAAGATCGCGGCATTGTCGCGCTGCCCTTTGTGCGCCAAAGCGATGGTGAAACGGTCTACTTCCCCTCCAATCTGATTGAAAACCTGTTCCTCAGCAACGGCATGAGCGCGGGCAACACCCTGGTGGAAGCTCAGGTGCAGTGCCTTTCAGAAATTTTCGAGCGGGCGGTGAAGCGGGAGATCCTCGAACAGGAATTGACCCTGCCCGACGTGCCGCAAGAAGTGCTGGCCAAGTACCCGAGCATTGTCGAGGGCATTAACGCCCTGGAAGCCCAGGGCTTCCCGGTGCTGGTGAAGGATGCCTCCATGGGTGGGCAATTCCCGGTCATGTGTGTGACGCTAATGAACCCGCGTACCGGCGGCGTGTTTGCCTCCTTCGGTGCCCACCCAAGCTTTGAAGTGGCGCTGGAGCGCAGCTTGACCGAGCTGCTCCAAGGCCGCAGCTTCGAAGGCCTGAACGACCTGCCGCTGCCAACCTTCAACTCGCAGACCGTCTCTGAGCCCAACAACTTCGTCGAGCACTTCATCGACTCGGTGGGCGTGGTCTCCTGGCGCTTCTTTAGTGCCAAGCCTGACTTCGAGTTCAGCGAATGGGACTTCTCCGGCAGCAACGAAGAGGAAGCCGAGACCCTGTTCGGTATTTTCGAAGAGCTGGGCGCGGAAGTGTACATGGCAGTGCATGAAGACTTAGGCGCGCCGGTCTGCCGCATTCTGGTGCCGGGCTACTCCGAGGTGTACCCGATTGAAGACCTGATTTGGGACAACACCAATAAGGCGCTGGACTACCGCGAAGATATTCTCAACCTGCACCGTCTGGATGACGACCAGCTTACCGATCTCGTCGAGCGCTTGGAAGAGAGCCAGATGGACGACCACGCGGATATCATCACGCTGATCGGTATCGAGTTCGACGAAAACACCGTGTGGGGCCAGTTGACCATTCTGGAGCTGAAACTGCTGGTCTACCTAGCGCTTGGCCGCCATGAAGAGGCGCTGGACTGCGTGCAGATGTTCCTTCAGTACAACGACAACACTGTTGAGCGCGGCCTGTTCTACCAGGCGGTGAACGCGGTGTTGGAGATTGAGCTGGACGACGAATTGGCGCTGGATGACTACTTGCCCAACTTCAAGCGCATGTTCGGCGAAGCGACCATGGAGGCCGTCGTGGGTTCAGTAGACGGCAGCGTACGCTTCCACGGCCTCACGCCCACCAATATGCAGTTAGAGGGCTTGGATCGCCACCAGCGCCTCATCGAAAGCTACAAGAAGCTTCACGCAGCGCGGGCGGCAAAAGCGGGCTTCTAACGGCAGTTATCGGTGAGCAACAACAGCGGTGCGTGGCCTTCAGTGGCCCGCACCGTTTTTTTATGTGGTGCACTCTGGTGCAGTGATTGGCGCAGTGAGTGCAACCAACTGCACCGCTGCGCCAAATTTCATGGCAGGCTTGGCTTGGTACAACACTCTTCGCGCATCTCAATAGCAAAAAGACGCGGTCGTTAACGACGCAACTTCCATAACGCTCAATAATAACGCGGAGAGTATCCCATGCTCGATATGCTCAATGACCTCCTCTGGGGAAAGGTTCTACTCGTTTTACTGGTGGGAGTGGGGATCGGTTTTACCGTTGCCTCCCGCTTTGTGCAGTTTCGCTATTTCGGTGAAATGTTTCGCATCCTGGGCACAGGACAAGCCTTCAAGCGTAATCAGCACGGCCACTTAAGCTCCTTCCAGGCGCTGGTGCTGTCGGTGGCTGGCCGTGTAGGCGGCGGCAACATTGCCGGTGTGGCCGTGGCGATTACGCTGGGCGGCCCCGGTGCCGTTTTCTGGATGTGGCTGGTGGGCCTGATGGGCATGGCCACCAGCTTTCTGGAGTGTACGCTGGCGCAAACCTATAAAGAGGCCGAGGGCGACGGCACCTACCGTGGCGGCCCGGCGTACTACATCGTCAAAGGCCTGGGTAAGCAGTGGCGCTGGCTGGCGGCGTTCTACTCGGTGCTGCTGCTGATTACCTTCGGCTTTGCCTTTACGGCCCTGCAGTCCTATGCCGTTGCCACGTCGTTTGGCGACGCCTTTGGCGTGCCGGTGCTGTACAGCGGTATCGCGTTGGCCATGTTGGTGGGGCTGATCATCTTTGGCGGTATCAAGCGTATTGCCCGTATTTCCGAGTATCTGGTGCCGTTCATGGCCGTGGGCTACATCGCCGTGGCGCTGCTGGTCATTGCGTTGAACATCACTGAGATTCCTGGCGTGATCGCGCTGATCGTGAAGAGCGCGTTTGGCCTGGAGCCGCTGGTGGGCGGCGGTATTGGCGCTGCCATCATGATGGGCTTGAAACGCGGCCTGTTCTCCAACGAAGCGGGCCTGGGCAGTGCGCCCAACGTGGCCGCCGTTGCCTACGTGCCGCACCCGGCCAACCAGGGCATCGTGCAGGCGTTCTCGGTGTTTATCGATACGGTGATCATCTGCTCGGCCACGGCGTTTTTGATTCTGCTCAGCGGCGTATACGACCCGGCCGCCGGTGCTGGCGTTGAAGGCATTGCGCTGACCCAGGCTGCTCTGGCAGACCACGTGGGCGAGTGGGGTCGTACCTTTGTGAGCCTGGCGCTGCTGCTGTTCGCCTTCAGCACCATTTTGTACAACTACTACCTGGGCGAGAACAGCCTGAACTTCTTCAGCCGCGATAACCAGAACCTGTTCAACGCCTTCCGCGTGGCGATTGTGCTGCTGGTGTGCTGGGGCGCGACCACGGATCTAGGCACCGTGTTCGGCTTTGCCGACGTGACCATGGGCCTCTTGGCGGTGGTGAACCTCGTAGCGCTGATCCTGTTGTTCAAATGCGGCCTGCGTATCATGAACGATTTCGATAGCCAGCGCCGTCAGGGCATCAAACAGCCGATTTTCGACGCTAATCAGCACCCGGATCTCGACCTGGACCCCAAAGCGTGGGAACTGGAGCCCGAAGAAGCCGAAGCGCTGAAGCAGCGCCTGGAAAGCGCGCCGGCGAAGTAAGTTTGTTTCTGTTCACTCGACTGTACATCAGGTAAGGAGTGCTCATGCCCCGCGTCCTCATGCTCTACACCGGCGGCACCATTGGTATGCAGCCATCGCCCCAGGGGTATGTACCCAGCGCGGGGCTGGCCGAGCGCTTAGCGGCGCACCTGGCCTTGGGCGACCCTTACCGGCTGCCTGCTTTCGATGTGGTGGAAATGCAGCCACTGATCGACAGCGCCGAACTGATGCCCGAGGCGTGGAATCGCCTCGTGGCCGTGCTGGAAAGCCACTGGCAGGCTTACGATGCGTTCATCATCCTGCACGGCACCGATACCCTGGCCTATAGCGCTGCGGCGCTATCGTTTATGCTCGGTGCGCTCAACAAGCCGGTGATCTTCACCGGCTCCCAAATTCCGCTGGGTGAGCCAAGATGCGACGCGCTGAACAACGTGGTCAGCGCGCTACAGCTGGCCGCTCATCCGGCCACGCCCTGCGAAGTGAGCCTGCTCTTTCATGACCGGCTGCTGCGCGGCAACCGCGCCCGTAAGGTGCGCACGCAAGGTCTGGATGCCTTCGATTCTCCCAATTTTCCCTGGCTGGCTGAGATAGGCATTGGCATTAGCTTTCCCCAACCGTCGGCGCTGCTCAGCGGGGAGCCCAGTTTTTCACCCCTTCAGCTAGACGACGACGCGGTGGCGGTACTGCCGCTGCATCCTGGTATGTCGTTAAGGCGTGCCAAAGCGCTGCTGGAAGATGCCACTCTCAAAGGATTGGTGATCTCAAGCTACGGTGTGGGCAATCCGCCAAGCTTTGAAGGTGAACTGCTAAACGCAATGCAAGCCGCTAACGAGCGGGGTGTGGCGCTGCTCAACGTTACCCAGTGTGCCCAGGGGGAGGTCGTTCAAGGCGCCTACGCCACGGGGGCGGCGCTCAATCAAGCGGGCGTGATCGCCGGGGGCGATATCACGCTGGAAGCTGCCGTCGCGAAGCTTACCGTGCTGCTTGGCCAAGGGCTTTCTGGGCTAGCGCTGCGTAAAGCGCTCAGTGCACCTATTCGCGGCGAGGCGACGGCCCGTTAGCGAGATGTCACGCTCAGTGCGGTCACGGTCAGTAAGATAATCCCCATGCCGACCATCTGAATCATCTCTAGATTTTCACCCAGCACCACCACCCCAAACAGCGTGGCGGTGACCGGCTCGACCATGGCCACCATGGACGCTAACGCCGGGGCGGCGTGTTTGATGCCTACCACATAAAGCAGAAACGACAGGCCCGCGCCCAAAATACCCAACGCCACAAACAGCGGAAGCTCTGGTGCGCTGACCACGCTGATGGTTTGAGACAGATCGGCTGGCACAATCAGAACGACGGCCAGCACCGTGAAGGCAATCGAAAGCACGGCGGAGGGGCTGCCATGGGGCGCGGCGTATTTGAAGCCAAAAATGAACAGTGCGTAGGAAAGTCCCGCCAATAGACCCGTGGCGACGCCCATCAGCGACAGGTCACCTGCGCCAATGGCGTACAGCTTGGTCAGTAGCACCACGCCCACCATGACCAGCGCGATGGCCAGCCACTTTGCCGCTGTGGGGCGCTCGAGCTTGAGCGCAAACGAAGCCAGATAGACAAACACCGGAGCGCAGTACATCAAGGTAGCCGCCACCGCCACGCTGCCGTGTTCGATACTGAGAAAGTAGAAGGTAAAGTTGCCCGCCACCCCCAGGCCCGCCACCACTGACCAGCACCATAGCGACCTGCTGGCCAAGCCGCGACCGCCCCGTTGCAGCACAAGCCACACCAGTGCGAAGACGAGCCCAACAAAGCCGCGATAAAACGAGACCACGGCAGCGTCCCAGCCGCTATCTAACAGAACCCCCGCGATGCCTCCAGAAATACCCCAGAAGAGCGCCGCGAGCGCAATCAACATCGTGCTGGCGCCTAGCATGACTCACCTTTCGTCCATGAATGGTCTGGCGTGGCTTTGAAAGGTAGACGCTGTCACCAGTGAACGAAAGCGTGGGAGTCACTTCTTAACCAAAGAACCAGTAACACACAACAATGGCGGTAGTAATGCCCGCCGCGTCGGCTACTAACGCGCAGCCCAAGCCGTGGCGAATGCGGGTGATGCCTACGGCACCGAAGTAAACCGCCAGCACGTAAAACGTGGTTTCGGTGCTGCCTTGGAAGGTGGCCGCCAGTAGCCCAGGGAAGCTATCGACACCAAAGGTGTTCATGGTTTCGATCATCATGGCACGGGAGCCACTGCCGGAGAGGGGCTTCACAAAGGCGGTGGGCAGCGCATCCACAAAGCGGGTGTCCCAGCCGATGCCCTCAACCAGCCAGCGGATACCGCCAAGCCCGGCATCCAGCACGCCGCTGGCGCGCAGCACTCCCACGGCTACCAGCATGGCAATCAGGTAGGGCAGTAGGGTGATGGTAAAGCTCAGGCCCTCTTTAGCCCCTTCGATAAAGGCGTCGTATACTTTCACTCCGCGCAGCGCGCCAACCACCAGAAACATCATCACAATGCTAAACAGGGTCAGATTGCCTACCAGGGTTGAGGCCGCCGCCAGCGCCTGAGCGGACATCCCCGCCAAGGTAGTGATCAATAGCCCTAACGCTAACGCAGCCGCCACTAAATAGGCCAACACGACAGGGTGCCAGAGCTTTAAACGCTGCATCACCGCTACCGCCAACAGCCCAGCCAGGCTAGAGGCGCTTGTCGCTAACAAGATCGGTAAAAAGACCAGCGTCGGGTCGGCGGCTCCCTGTTGGGCGCGGTACATAAAAATAGTGACGGGCAGCAGGGTGAGCGACGACGTGTTGAGCACTAAAAACAGGATTTGCGCGTTGCTGGCAGTCTCACTGCTGGGATTAAGACTTTGCAACGAATGCATCGCTTTGATACCGATCGGCGTGGCGGCGTTATCCAGGCCGAGAATGTTCGCCGCGAAGTTCATGCTAATCAGCCCCATGGCCGGGTGGCCGCGGGGCACTTCTGGCATCAAGCGGCTAAAAAGCGGGTCGAGTACCCGCCCCAGTAGTCGTATTAATCCCGCTTTTTCAGCAATGGAAAGAAACCCCAGCCACAGCGTCATGGTGCCCAGCAGCACCAAGATAATATCGACGCTCACTTTCGCCATATCGAACAGCGACTGCACCAAGCGGGCAAACACGTCGCTGTCGCCACCCACCAACCACTGCCAGAGCGATGCCGCAAAGGCGGCAATAAAGAAGCTTAACCAGGTTCCGTTGAGCATGGCGGGTAGGCGTCCTTGGTCATCAAAGAGGGTATGCGCTTGCTGCGTATCCTAACCAAGGAGCGCCCGTGCGTGCTAACTCGAAAGCGAAAGAAAGAACAGAATCAGCGGCGGGGAGAGCAGCGAGAGGATAAAGCCGCTCACCACGGCAATGGGCACGCAGGCCACGCCGCCGTGCTGCTGGATGACGGGCAGGGTGAAATCCATGGAGGTTGCCCCGCCGTAGCCAATCGCCAGCGCGGTGTGGCGGTGAATGACCAGCGGGATCAGGATAAACGCCAGTAGCTCGCGGGTAAGGTCGTTGAAGAACGCCACACCACCCATCAGCGGGCCAAGCTGGTCGCCAATCAGGATGGCTGAGAGTGAGTACCAGCCGAAGCCTGAGGCCATCGCGAGGCCCTCGTTCCAGCTCAGCGCAAGCAGCGGGGCGGCTAACAAGCCCGCTAGCAGCGAGCTAACGGCCAGCGTGACCGCAATGGCGAGCCCCAAGCGGTTGAGCAAAATTTGCTTCAGCGGCATACCGGAGTTGCGTAGCTGGCAGCCAATCAACACCAGCAGTAGGTACAGCACCCACTCGGCTAGCCAGTCAGCGGTGGTGAACAGCGCCTCGCCAACCATTGGCCCAAGCAGCAGCCCCATGGTGACACCCGCTGCCACCACGCCCACCAGCATTAACGAGCCCTGCATGGCGGCCAGCTTGTTGGTAGGCGCATCTTGCACTACCGGCGAGCCGCCCGCGCTTAAGCGCACTCGCCGAGAAAGCCACCATAGTGCAGCTAAGTTAAACAGCGTGGTGATGCTAAATAGCAGTAGGGCGTTGCCACCCAAGCGGGAGAGCTGGCTGCCCAAATTCTCAAGCCCGGCGAGGCTCACGCCCATCAACAGCAGAATCAGGTACACCGAGCCGCTAACGGCTCGGTTGATCAGGTTCAGCAAGCGGGTCGAACGGACACGTACCAAGTAGCCCAAAAATAGCGGCAGTAAAACGATCAATAGGCCAGAAAGCATTTAGGGAGCGTTACCCCCGGCGGGGTTGAATTGGGTCATGGTGAGCGTCGTTTGTCTGCGTCCCTCTTTCTCATACGTGGCAGAGAGGATGAGTCCCGGCCATTCGGGATGAAAATTGATCAGCAGGTGACGATCAGGCTTCTCGGCATCGATCAGCGTGACCTGTTTGGCCTCGAACTCACCGGCAGGCACGCGGGCTGTGGTGGGCGCATTCACATAGTACTGAAAGTTTTCGTCCCGCCCGCGATGGTCCACGAAGCTGATGTCACAGGGGCTGCTTTCTGTGCAGCCCTCGGTGCCTGCCCGGCGGGAGAGGTCGAAAAGCGCGGCCTGACGGTCGATGGAGCTAATATCGCCCTCGTTGAGCTGATAGCTGTCACCCACACCGAAGAGCGAATAGCTGCTGTTGTAGAGCAGTGAATGAGTGCTGTCGTCGTCAATCGAAAAGCGGCTGCGCTCCTGGCCGCGGGCCACCGCAATGGAGAAGCTCATATCGCTCAACCAGTGCGAGCCCTCGTTGGTGAGCGTATGCGTGATGGTCGCGCCGGGCCAGCCGCGAATCTCTAGCCGGTACTGCGCCTCGAACGGTTGTGGAGACACCAATGACGCGCCATCATCGGCAAGCGCAGCGGTGCTTGTCATCAGCAGGGCACCCAAAGCAGCGCCAATCAAGCCGCGTTGCGCGGCACGAGCGAGTGTGTGATGCAAAGGCCCTTCCTCCATCCAGTCTGTTGTCCTAAGAGCCTTTAGCGAGCGCTTGGTTCCTTGGGCGAGTATAGCGAGCGCAGGGGGAGCCGTCAGTAGCCCATTGCCGGGTTCACGGTGGCCAGTGGCTCCCCTGCATCGAAAGCATGCAGGTACGAGATCACCTGATCGATGGCGTCGTTCAGTGGCGTGGGCGCCGCCATATGGGGTGTGACGAGGACCTTGGGGTGTTGCCATAACGGGTGGTCAGCGGGCAGGGGCTCTTCATGGAAGACATCCAACAGCGCGCCGCGCAGATGACCTGAATGCTCGTCCGAACCCAACGCGTTCAGCAGCGCCTGCTCATCGATCAAGCTACCGCGCCCAGGATTGATGACACTTGCCCCTTTGGGAAGTTGGGCCAGCCGCTGGGCGTCGAGAATGTGCCGAGTCGCTGCCGTGTCAGGCAGGATCGTCACCACGCTTTGCACTTGGCTCAACAGCTCGTTCAGCCCGTCATCGCCGTGTAGGCAACGCACGCCGCTGATCTTTTTAGGCGTGCGGCTCCAGCCCAAGACGGGAAAGCCCGCCTGTTGAAGAGCGCTGGCGACATAGCTGCCGATGGCTCCTAGCCCCAATACGCCCACTGGCCAGCTCGCTTTATCGGGCACGGCATGGGGCTGCCACCGAGCAGTGGGCTGCTGCGCGGCGTAGCGATCCATGCTGCGGTAGAAGTGCAGCACGCCATAGAGCACGTAATCGGCCATGAGCTCGCTCATACCCGCGTCGCGCAATTTCACGATGGGCACGTCTTTGGGCAGCCCGGGGGTCTTGAGCAGATGATCGACGCCTGCGCCTAGATTGATAATGCCTTTTAGCTGGGTTTGTTCCTGCAAAAGGTGCGCTGGCGCTTTCCATACGGCCAGGTAGTCGGCGTTGATGCGCTCGCTAGCAGGCGCGTCGCTGGTGAGAACGGTCGCCTGAGGCAGCGCTTCGGCAATGGCGTGTTGCCACTGTTCTGCGTCGTCGATATGCACCACGATTTTCATACCATCTCCTGATCATCTGCCCAATGCCGTTGCCCACTATCATGGGTGAGAGCGATAGGCGTGCGCAACCCGCGCTATGCCTGACGCTGACCTCGTAAAGGCGCTGTCAACATTCGAATGAAGGGGGCGTTAACGGCATATGAAATTTTTGTCATAAAGGTTTTGACCGGCAACCAAGGGTGGGTGCTAGTATCGGCTTAAGACGACATTGGCGGGCCAACAGCGGCGGTGGCCAGGTCGATCCTGTGGCCCAGCGCGGCAAGCCACTTTGGCTTGTGCTGGTTCTTAGTGATCTTTGATGGCGAGTTGCCCGATGACTGAGGTTTCCCTGCCTTTCACTCGTGAAGAGTATGCGAACCGCCTGTGGAAGGTGCGTACTGAAATGGCCGTTCGCGGCATCGATGTACTGATCGTCAGCGACCCTTCCAACATGGCGTGGCTGACCGGCTACGATGGCTGGTCATTTTACGTTCACCAGTGCGTATTGGTGGGGCTGGAAGGCGAGCCGGTATGGTTTGGTCGCCGTATGGATGCCAACGGCGCGTTGCGTACTTGCTGGATTCATCCCGACAACATCACCTACTACCCGGATTACTACGTCCAGAACCCCGATATGCACCCGATGGAGTATCTGGCGCAATCGATCATGCCTGACCGTGGTTGGCATACCGGCGTGGTGGGCATGGAGATGGACAACTACTACTTCTCCGCCAAAGCGTATCAGAGCCTATTGAAAGAGCTGCCCCATGCGCGGTTTATGGATGCTAACGCGCTGGTCAACTGGTGCCGGGCGATCAAGTCGCCCCAAGAAATTGCTTATATGCGGATTGCGGCCAAAATCGTCGAAGGGATGCACTCGCGCATTCTTGAAGTGATCGAACCCGGCCTGCCCAAGAGCAAACTGGTATCAGAAATTTATCGTGTCGGTATCGAAGGGTTTATCGACGAAAACGGCAAAGTATTCGGTGGTGACTACCCGGCCATCGTGCCCATGCTGCCGACCGGAAAAGACGCAGCTGCCCCGCATTTAACCTGGGACGACACGCCGTTTCGTACCGGAGAGGGCACGTTCTTCGAAATTGCTGGCGTGTTTAAACGCTACCACGCCCCTATGTCGCGCACGGTCTTTCTGGGCACACCTCCCACCGACTTCATTCGTGCGGAATCGGCGCTATTGGAAGGGATCGAAAACGGCTTAGCCGTTGCCAAGCCCGGCAACCGCACGGCAGATATCGCCATGGCGCTGGGGGCTGCGATGGATAAATACGGCTTTGACCGTGGCGGTGCCCGCTGTGGTTACCCCATCGGGATCTCCTATCCGCCCGACTGGGGCGAGCGCACCATGAGCCTGCGCCCCTCGGATGAAACCATCCTGCAGCCCGGCATGACGTTTCATTTCATGCCTGGCCTCTGGGTCGATGACTGGGGCCTGGAAATCACCGAAAGCATCCTCATTACCGAAGACGGCTGCGAAACCCTGGCAAACTTCCCCCGCCAGCTGTTCGTTAAATAGCCGCGCACAAGACAAGGGACACACAATGACGCATCAACCGAACCAACTGCGGCCAAGCCCCATTTCCGCCACCGTTGATTTCGACGCCGACGGCGTGCAGCACGGCTTTTTAAAGCTGCCAATCTCCACCGATGAATCGGCTTGGGGCGCGGTGATGATCCCCGTCACGGTAGTAAAAAATGGCGAAGGCCCCACGGCACTGCTCACCGGCGGCAACCATGGCGATGAGTACGAGGGCATCACTTCGCTGTTGAAGCTCTCCTCAACGCTGAAAGCGGAAGACGTGACCGGTCGCGTGATCATCGTGCCCTGCATGAATACTCCCGCGGTGATGGCGGGCAAACGCACCTCGCCCATGGACAAAGGCAACCTGAACCGTAGCTTCCCTGGCGACCCTAACGGCACGGTGACCTCGCAAATTGCCGACTACTTCACCCGCGTGCTGGTGCCCATGAGCGATGTGGTGCTCGACCTGCACTCCGGCGGCCGCACGCTGGATATCCTGCCGTTTGGTGCGTCTCACGTATTGGACGACAAAAAGCAGCAGCAGGCAGCCTTAGAAGGTGCCAAAGCGTTTGGCGCACCTTACGCCATGGTGATGTTCGAGCTGGATGCCGAAAAGCTATTCGACACCGCCTGCGAGCGCCAGGGCAAAGTGTTTGTGGCCACTGAGTTGGGCGGCGGCGGCACCTCTACGCCGCAAAGCATTGCCATTGCCGAGCGTGGCGTGCGTAACTTCTTAATTCATTACGGCTTGGTAGCCGGTGACGTGGAGATGCCCAAAGGCGGGCAGATGTACCTCGATATGCCGGATGCCAGTTGCTACGTGCAGAGCCAACACTCCGGCGTGTTGGAGCTGTTAGTGGCGCTGGGGGATGAAGTGAAGAAAGGCCAAACCATCGCCTACGTCTACGACATGACCCGCAGCGGCACGGCTCCCGTGGCCTACCAAGCTGAGCGTGACGGCATTCTCATGGCGCGCCGTGCGCCGTCGCTGATCAATATGGGGGACACCCTGGCGGTGATCGCCGATGTTGTCGAACGCCTGGAGGCGTAGCCCCCGGCATGATGAAACTGGACCGTTTTGATCTCAAAATCCTCGATATCCTCTCTCGGGACGGGCGCATCACCAAGTCGAAGCTGGCCGAGGCGATTAACCTTTCGGTCAGCCCCTGCTGGGAACGGGTAAAACGCCTGGAAAAAGCCGGGGTGATCGAGGGCTACACCGCGCGCATCAATGCGGAGGTGTTGGTGCCGCGCAACCCCGTGTGGGTACAGATCGAGCTCAAACAGCATAACGCCGACAGCTTTGCCCGCTTTGAAGCCTTGGTGATGCAAACTCCCGAGGTGACCGAGTGCGTGGCCGTCGGCGGTGGCGTCGATTATCTGGTGAAGTTCGAAGCCCGCACCATCGATAGCTACCAGCGCTTGATGGATAAATGGCTGGTGTCGGAGGTGGGCATTGAGCGCTACTTTACGTATATCGTGACGAAGACCGTCAAGCATCAGCCGATTGGCATCGACCCCAGCGCTGCGCTTTAGCCGCTTTGCCTTGCGGCCAAAAAAAACCATCATAAAACGTCTTGCCACAAAAAAAGTGCCGGAAAACACCGGCGCTTTCAAAAACACTTCGTGGCGGTTCTCCCTTACGCTAGGCACATCGATTCAGCGCGGCCATTGGGCCGCTGTGATAACCCTTTTGATGTGCACGGTTTGTCGCCCTCACTTGGCTTCACCGTACTGGCTGCAACCTGGGGAGGTTCCCATGATCACACTATCAACCACGCTTGTGAAACGCCTGGAAGACCCGCGCTTGTTCCGGCAGTACGCCTACGTGAACGGCAAGTGGACCCATGGTGAAGGCGGCCGCGAAGAGGCCGTGTACGACCCCGCAACCAACGAAGCCATTGGCCATATTCCGTTGCTGGAGGCGAATCAAATCACTGCGGCGGTGGATGCAGCCGAAGCGGCCTTCGTTCACTGGCGGGCACTGCGCGCCGACGAGCGTTGCGAACGTCTGCTGGCGTGGTACGACCTGATTCAAGCCAACCGTGAAGACCTAGCGACCATCATGACCCTGGAGCAGGGCAAACCGCTGCCCGATGCCCGTGGTGAAGTGGAGTATGGCGCAAGCTTTGTGCGCTGGTTCGCGGAAGAGGGCAAGCGCACCTACGGCGAGACCATCCCGAGCCACATTCCTAACGCATCGCTCGGCACGATTAAAGAGCCGGTGGGCATTGCCGCGATGATTACGCCCTGGAACTTCCCGCTGGCGATGATCACCCGCAAAGCCGCTGCCGCGCTGGCCGCAGGTTGCCCGGTGATTGTGAAGCCCGCCAACGAAACGCCGTTCTCGGCGCTGGCGCTGGCTGAGCTTGCTGAGCGAGCGGGCATTCCCGAAGGCATTTTCAACGTGGTGCTGGGTGAGCCTGCGGAAGTCTCCAAGATTTTGTGCAGCGAGCCGCGTATTCGTGCGCTCTCGTTCACTGGTTCCACCCGCGTTGGCCGCCTGCTCATCGAGCAGAGCGCGAACACCGTGAAGCGTCTTTCGCTGGAGCTGGGCGGCAACGCGCCGTTCATCGTCGGGCCGGATATGGATCCGAAAGAAGCCGCCTATGCGGCGGTAGCGGCCAAGTTCCAAACCGCTGGGCAAGACTGCCTTGCCGCTAACCGGATTCTGGTACACGAATCGATTCACGATGAGTTCGTGGCCCAGTTCACCGAGCGTATGGCCGCCCTTACCGTGGGCAATGGCCTGCATGGCGAAGTCGATCTTGGCCCGCTCATTCACCGCCAAGCGGTCGAAAAAGCAGCCGCGATTGTGGACGACGCGATCTCCCAAGGCGCTACGATGGTGGCGGGCGACCAGAGCCAAGCGCCGGGCGACAACTTCTTTATGCCCGTGCTGCTGACCGGTGTGACACCGCAAATGAAAGTATGGCGGGAAGAGAACTTTGCTCCGGTAGCCGGCATTACCGCTTATAGTAGCGACGACGAAGTGATCGAGATGGCCAACGACACCGAATACGGCTTGGCCGCGTACATCTACACCCATGATATTCGTCGTATTTGGAAGCTGATGCGCGCACTGGAGTACGGCATGGTGAGCGTCAATTCCGTGAAGATGACCGGCCCGCCCGTGCCCTTCGGCGGCGTCAAACAGTCCGGCCTTGGCCGTGAAGGTGGCGCGACGGGTATCGATGAGTACCTGGAAACGAAGTACTACTGCCTTGGGGCGCTGGGTTCCGTATCGGGTAGTTAAAAAAGAGAGCAGATACTTAAGGATCAAGGGAGGCTGGTTAGGTACTAAGCGAACCGTCTTTTTCAGGGCCGGAAAGAGCTCCATGCAGTTCCGGCATTCCCGCCATCCATGGCGGTCAGATGAAAAAGCCGAGCGCCCAGGGAGGGGGTTACAGCGTGTTCGTGTGTGCCTAACCAGCCGGAAGCCTTCACTATTTAAATAACCTCCCCACTGTTTGGGGAGGTTTATCGTACAGAGAGAACGTTATGAGCTTGCATCAGGATCTGATCAAACGCGACCGCAAAGTCACCTTCCACGCCTCTACCCATCTGCGCGACTTCGCCCATGGCGATTTGCCTGGCCGTGTCATCACCGGCGGTAAAGGCATTCATATTGTTGATAAAGATGGCCGCGAGTTCATCGACGGTTTTGCAGGTCTTTACTGTGTGAACATCGGCTATGGCCGCACCGAAGTAGCAGAAGCGATTTATAAGCAGGCGCTGGAGCTCTCCTACTACCACACCTACGTAGGCCACTCCAACGAGCCGCAAATCGAGCTGTCCGAGCGCGTGCTGAAAATCGCAGGCCTCAACATGTCCAAGGTCTACTACGGCATGTCCGGCTCTGACGCCAACGAAACCCAGCTCAAAATCGTGCGTTACTACAACAACGTATTGGGTCGCCCGCAGAAGAAAAAAGTCATCTCGCGTATGCGCGGTTACCACGGCTCTGGCATCGCGTCTGGCTCACTCACTGGCCTGAAAGCGTTCCACGACCACTTCGATCTGCCGATTGACACCATTCGTCATACCGAAGCGCCGCACTACTACCTGCGCGCCGCCGAGCAGCACGGCATGACCGAGCGGGAATTCTCTGCCTACTGCGCGGATAAGCTCGAAGCGATGATTCTGGAAGAGGGCCCGGATACCGTGGCCGCCTTTATCGGTGAGCCGGTACTGGGCACTGGTGGTATCGTGCCGCCGCCGGAAGGCTACTGGGAAGCGATTCAGCCGGTACTGGACAAATACGACGTGCTGCTAATTGCCGACGAAGTGGTGTGTGGTTTTGGCCGTACCGGCTCCGACTTCGGTAGCCACCACTACAACATGAAGCCTGACCTGATCACTATCGCCAAAGGCCTGACCAGCGCCTACCAGCCGCTGTCTGGCGTGATCGTTGGCGATAAAGTATGGAAGGTACTAGAGCAGGGCACCGGTGAATTCGGCCCCATCGGCCACGGCTGGACCTACTCAGGCCACGCCCTGGGCTGTGCCGCAGGCCTAGCAAATCTGGACATTATCGAGCGCGAAAATCTGGTGGGTAACGCGGCGGAAACCGGCGCTTACTTCCAGCAGCAGCTGAAAGCGACGTTCGAAGGCCACCCGCTGCTGGGTGATGTTCGCGGCGTTGGCCTGATGGCCGCGCTGGAGTTCTCCCCGGATGCCAAGCAGCGCCTGCACTTCGATCCCGCACTGAAAGTCGGCCCGCGTGTTGCTGCGGCGGCCATGGAAGAGAACCTGATTGCCCGTGCCATGCCCCAAGGCGACATTCTTGGCTTTGCTCCGCCGCTGACCATCAACCGTGGCGAAGTAGACGACATGATCGGCCGCGCCAAACGCGCCATCGACCGCGTGACCGATGAGCTAGTACGCTCCGGCGACCTGAAAACGGGCCAGCAAGAAGCGGCCTTCACGATCTAACGCCAGCGATCACCCGATTGGCGAAACACACACTGCCCGCTTGCTGCGGGCAGTGTCGTGTTAGCGCATCATCAGAAGCGGTAGTTGACGCCGAGACGAATATCGCGACCCGGCTCTGCCAGCCCCACGATGCCCTCATAACCGGGGATGTGCTCGAAGTCGGCGTTGCTAGCATGGTCCAGGTACTGTTTATCCAGCAGGTTATTGACGGTCAGCGTGACGGCGAGGTCGTCGCTTTGGGTGGGTAGCCAGCGAACGTAGGCATCGTGCACGCCATATCCCGGTTTACCGATGGTGCCTACCGAGGTATCCAGCGCGTCGATCCCCTCGACGAACTGGCCCCGCCAGCCTACCTGCCAAGCGCGGTTGACGTGGTAATCCACCTGCGCCGTCCACGTATCGCCCACCGTGTTACCAATACCGTTGTACTCATAGACGGTGAGCGGCTGGCCATTCAGTTCGATGTCGTTGTGATGGAAACTGAGCCCGGCGGAGAGTGACGCCCACTGGTAATTCGCACTGAGCACATAACCGTTGGACTCTAGATCTCCCACGTTTTGGTAACGCGTGGGGCGACCCAGCGGGTCGGCAATGACGTCGTCGATAGTAGAGCGGTACAGCTCCGCGCTGAACTGCCAGGGGCCTTGCTCGAAGCGCGCTGCGAGTTCGCTGTTCCGAGCATGTTCACCGCGTAAGTCCGGCGCATTGGTTGCTCCCTCTAACTTGAACGCGTCGTGCGCTTTGGGGCCCCGGAACGCGCGAGCATGAGCGGCACTGAGGGTGATCTGGTCAGTTACCATCCACTGGGCGTCGATATTGGGGCTAATGTCATCCTCGCGGTAGGAGAGGCCGCTGTTATCGGTTAGGCGGTAGCGGTCATAGCGGGCGCCTAGCCCCAATTGAACGTCATCGGTGAGCTGTAGGGCGTTTTGCACGAAGACGCCAGCGATGTCGCCACTTTCACGCTCCTGGGTAGGGTTATCGGCATAGCCCGCCGTGACCTCGTCGTCACGATAATCAAGGCCGTAAGTGAGTCGATGGCTACCTACCCGGCTGGTGTTGGCGATGGTCAGCCCGGTGGAAGCGGATTCACCAAAGTAGCGCCCCCAGCGGTCGGCAACGTTTTGCTCCACATCGGCGGTGGTGTGGTATAGCGTGGCCTCCAGGTCGAGCCGCTGTTGGCCTTGCGGGCGCAGCCGATAGTTGAGCGTGCTGGTTTGGCGCTCGGCGTCCAGTGTGTAGAGGCGGTTGAAACCGCTCACGACCCACTGCGGGCGCTGGGCGCGTTCGCCCTCGTCCTGACGAATCTCGTGACTGAGCGTAAAACGCTGGGCGCCAAAGTCCCCTAGCAGTTTCACTTGCCCCAACTGTTGATTGGCCTCGGTACCGGCCTGTTCGCTGCCGTTGCCATCTTCATAACGCTGCTGGTCGCGTTCGACGAGCGTGCCCATGGCGCTCCACTGGTCGTTGACGCGTCCAAATAGCGTGGTACTGACACGGTAACTCTCTGGGTTGGTACCCGCACCCGCTGACAATAGCCCGCCTAATCGCTCGCCGTTGCGTAACAGGTCATCCGGGTCTTTGGTGACGAAGCGGACGCTACCGCCTAGGGCACCTGGGCCGTCGGTAGCTCGACCAGCACCCGTGGTGACTTCGACACGCTTGAGCAGAGCTGGGTCGACGCCAATACGTCCCGTATGGTGAAACAGGCTGCCGCTTTGCGCCGCGCCATCAATGGTGACGTTTAGCAGCGGGTCTTCGACGCCACGCACGTAAAGCTTCTGTGCAATACCGAGCGAACCCCCCACACTGATTTGCGGGTCTTGGTCAAATAGATCGCCTAGGTCGTCGGCTTGGTAACGCTCCAGCGTGTCGGCGTCTACCACGCTATCGCTGTGGTGAAGCGCTTCCGCCACGACGTGGACGGTGTTTAGCGTTGGCGACGACTGAGCAAAGGCCGCGCTGCTCATCAGCGCAGCGATCGTCAGGCCGAGGGGGTGACGTAGAAAACGAGCGGTTGACGGCATGATAACGAGGAGGCTCCCAATGTTTTTCTATTTGATTATTATTCTCGTTTGAGAGAGTGTCGCTGGCTACCGTTTTTACAACTGTTACAACTGGCGGCGGGAGGAGAATGCAACGTGCGGCTGGGCAGCGTTCTTTGGCAGCGTGATGACGTGTTCCAAACCGCCCTGGGGATGGTTACGCGTACTGATACCCCCCTGCACTGCCTGGATATGACGCAGTGCCAGCGCTAGTCCCAGCCCGGTACCCTCTGGGCGCGATTGCCGCGCCTCCGCCGTGCGGTAGAAGGGCGTAAACACGTGTGGAAGCTTCGACGCCTCTACCCCCGGGCCGTTATCGCGTAGCGTTAACTGATAGCTATGTGGCCCGGCGCTTAAGGTGAGTGTCACCGTCGGTGGTTTGGCGACCTCGTGCGGCGCAGATGAATAGTGACAGGCGTTGCGCAAAAGGTTTTCCAGCGCCTGGCCCAGCGCTCGCTGGTTGGAGTGCATTAGCAGAGCACTCTCGGGCAGCGACACGCACCAGCGGTGATCGGGATACTCAAAGCGCACGTCATCCAGCAGAGCATCCAGCAAATCGACCAAATCAAACGTGTCGTTGCCCACCGCCGGTGTCTCGTGGGTGAGCCAGGCCAGCGTCAGCGCGTCGTTGACCAACTGACGCATCTGCTGGCTCTCCTGCTCTAGGCGGGCAAGCGATGCCGGTGAGGTAGCGCCCGCTTTCATTTGCTCAATCGCCAAGCTAAGACGGGTCAGCGGCGCACGAATTTCATGGGAAAGGTCGGCCAACAGCTGCCGCTGGGCGGTAATGGTCGCTTGGGTTTTGCTCGCCATGCCATCGAACCGGAGCATCAGTTCGCCTAACTCGTCATGCCGGGGCGGTAGGTTTCGGTTGGCATGGGGCTGACCCTCGGCAATGGCCGTCGTGGCATCCTGCAGGTAGCGCAGTGGTCCGCTGATATGTCGATATAGCAGCCAGCCAATAGCGAGTAGCGTCAACAGAGGAATTAGTCCATTGACGAGCCAAATCATGCTCTTGAGATGGCTACCGGGGCGCATACGCTGGGGTAGGGTGATCAAGAAGTGGCGGTGGCCACCTGCGAAGGTAATGTCCATGATGGGGTTATCGGGAAAATAGAGGTGGATTGGCCATTCGATCAACCGGCCCAACCGATACCCCTCCTCGAACTGGGCGGACAGCGTGCCCCCCGCCACCGGTGTCACGCTGGAGGTCACCACCGCTGCCCAGGTGTTCTCTTGCGCTTGCAAAGCCTCTAACCAAGCGGCCAATGCGGCGTCATGGCCCGCGCGGTAAAGCGCTTCGGCCGTGGCTCCCCAGTCGGCCAAGGTGCGCTGATGATGCGGGGCAATCACGCTCATTTGCCGTTCTGCCCATTTTTCGAGTAGCGACGTCGAGATCACCAAGGCAAGGCCGCCGGTCGCTACGATGCCGCACAACTTCCAGAGCAAACGCCGTTTCATTGTAAGCAGTAGCCTTTCCCGTGTTGCGTTTGCAGTCTCAGCGCATCGAAACCGGCGCCGCTGAGCTTGCGACGAATACGGCTCACATGCATGTCCAAACTGCGGTCATACGGGCTGTAATCGCGCTGAAATAAACGATGATACAGGTACGTTTTACTCAGCGTTTGGCCTCGATGGTGCGCCAGCAGCCACAGTAAACGGAACTGTAGCGGAGTGAGTTCGACGGGCGTTCCTGATACCTTGAGTTCCACCCGGGCAGGGTCGAAAGAGAGGCTATCCACCTGCAAGCAGTGTGTGAGGTTGGCAGACTGCAGCCCCGTGCGGCGCAGCAACGCTTCGATCCGTAGTACCAGCTCCAGTGGGTGAAACGGCTTGGCTAAGTAATCATCCGCTCCGTGCTGAAGTCCACGAATACGCGCTTCTTCGGCACCGCAGGCACTCAGCATCAACACCGGTAGCGTGGTGTTTTTGCGCAGCGCTGACAGCAGCTCTAAGCCGCTCATGCCGGGCAGCCGAACGTCCAACAGCAGCAGGTGAATGTCGCCCTCTAGCGCGCGTTGAAAGCCGCTGTTGGCATCGAGACAGTGGGTGACACGATACTCCCGCTGGCTAAGTAAATGGGTCAGCTGTTCGCCGAGGATGGGATCATCGTCGATCAATAAAAGATGCTGTGGGGCAGACATGAGGAATTGGAAAACGCATTTTGCCAGTGAATGATAATAATGATTGTTTGCATTCTTATTGGCAAGAGGAGACGCGAAGTGCGCTACATGAATGGAGGTTTTCGCTCGGCCCGCTACGCTTAACTCCATGGAGCCATCAACGTTGAGAAGGAGCCCATTATGCAACCGGTACTCGCTTTTGATGTATACGGTACGCTAATCGATACCCTGGGGGTCACCATCGAGCTGGAGCGCCGCCTGAGCGATGCCAGCAAGGCAGGTGAGTTCGCCAAGCGCTGGCGAGAAAAGCAGTTGGAGTACAGCTTCCGGCACAGCCTGATGGGTGCGTATGTGCCTTTTGCCGAGTGCACCCGAGAAGCGCTGGTCTTTACGGACCGCGCGCTACAAACCGGCCTGTCCGATAACGATCGTGACCATTTGATGGCGGTTTATGCTGAGCTGCCCGCTTTCCCCGATGTGGTGCCAGCGCTGGATCGATTACGCGATGCCGGTATTCGCTGCGTGGCGTTTTCGAACGGGACCGAAGAGGCCGTCAATCAGCTACTGACGCGCGCTGGGGTGAAGAGCCATATGGACGCCGTAGTGAGTGTCGATGCCATCAAGCGCTTCAAGCCCGACCCGGCCGTTTATGCCTATCTCCGTACGCGGCTGGAGACGCGACCGGAAGCAACATGGTTAGTATCCAGTAATCCGTTCGATGTGATTGGGGCCACCCACGCGGGCCTGCGCAGTGCTTGGATACGCCGCCACTCCGATGCACCGTTCGATCCATGGGGGATTGAACCCGATATGACGGTACCCGAGCTTGAAACCTTGGCAGACCGGATGATGCGCTAGGTTGGTATCTCGCGCTACCGGCCCCATAATGGAAGCGAGCCTTACTCTTAACTTGGAAGACGACATGTCGAAAAAAATCTACTGCATCGCGAGCTTCAAACCCAAAGCCGGTAAAGAAGAAGCCGTTTTCAAAGCGCTGCAGACCCTGGAGCCCAACACGCATCGCGAAGATGCCTGTCTGCACTACACGGTGACTCGCCAAATCGATAACCCGTTTGCCCAGGGCACGAGCTACCCGATCGTGTTCCACGAGATTTGGGCCAGTCGCGAAGAGTTCGAAGCCCACTGCCAGCGTAAGGAAATTCAGGACTTCTTCGCCAAGCATGTCGAGTCGCCAGAAGGCGATATCGAAGACGCCAACGTGTGCGTTTACACCGACGAGCCGTGGAATTTCGACGCTCCCAAGGTGTAACTCACGCTCAGCGTGTAGAATAGGCGAATGAAAGAGAGCGACTACGGAGCCAACATGACCGAAAAGAAGATGAACGTCGAAAGCTTTAACCTGGATCACACCAAGGTGAAAGCCCCCTACGTACGTTTGGCCGACATCAAAGAGGGCCAACACGGGGATCGTATCCATAAGTACGACCTGCGGATCTGCCAGCCCAACAAAGAGCACATGGAGATGCCCGCGCTGCACTCCCTGGAGCACTTGATGGCGGAAATGTCGCGCAACCATACCGATAAAGTGGTCGATATCAGCCCGATGGGCTGCCAGACCGGCTTCTACATCGCGTTGATCAACCACGATGATTACGACGACGTGCTGTCGATCATCGAGAAAACCCTTAACGACGTACTCACCGCCACCGAAGTGCCCGCCTGCAACGAAATGCAGTGCGGCTGGGCCGCCAGCCACAGCCTGGAAGGCGCCCAGAAGCTTGCCAAAGGTCTGCTAGACAAGCGTAGTGAGTGGACTGAAGTGTTTGCGTGAGTCATTGTGTAAGTAAGCACTGACTGCTGAACGCCCCCTTTATGGGGGCGTTTTGTTGTCAAAACATAAATCGAATTTCTCAGGGGTAATTATTGATACTTAAATTCTTGAATCTGATGCTTAGCTTTTGGGGTTGAAGTGGCTTTGTGTTTAATTATATACATAAAATCAATTGTTTCTTGAGTTTTTAGGCTTGGTGAATAGATGGTGTTGCTATCAAGTTCCAAGAATGCGTATCTATTTTGCATTGGAATAGTTTTATATCTTTTTTTCCCCAATTTTTAAGTAGCGTGATTAGTTCGGTGTCGCTAATCGAGTTACCTCTGGTTACATTCTTGTAGATATTGTTGCCTATGTGAATTTCTTTAATAGACTTTTTAGGAATATCAAGACAATATAGCGGTCTGCCAAATACAGTAATTTTGCTCCATTCTTTATAACGACCTTCATTGAAGTGATAGCTGAAAGGTAGGTGTGCTATATTTTTTACAATACGAACTTCCTCTTCGTAAGCCCATTCTATTGATTTATATAGAAAGGCTCTTTTCGCTAAATTGAATGTGCTTGGTTCAAATTTTAGCTCTGTGCCAATGCTCATTAGTTCGTCTTCATTTATGATAGGTAGATCTTTGTGTGGCTTTGTTGCTGAGTAAATTACTTCTCCGTAATGGCTGGGAATTATATTTTTTTCTGGATCTGAAAATCCAGCTAGTTCGCTATCAAATCCTATTACCACACCTCGGTGAGAGTCTCCATAATGTGACCACATAAGAGCGTTTAAAGGTTGGCGAGTTAGAGATAAGACACCATACTTCCTTGAAAAACGATTTTTACACGCATGTGTGGCAATGCTTGCAGTTATAGGTGAAGTATCAATTTCTTCAAAGCCAAAAGATGTGCACTCAAAAGGGTCATTTAGGTCTTCTAAACAGGTAAAGCCTATTGAAAAGTTCTCAATAACCTTTATCGCAGCTCCAAGTGACATGTATTTATATAAGATCAATTGAACCTCAAGTGCTAATATAGGTTTTAATAGGTATTGATGTTGAAAAATAGGTTGATCACTTATTTTTCTTAAGTGTGTTGTACATAACGGCAAAAAAGCTCATTAAGCGCAGCTTTTGAGTCTTTGGCGGCAAGTGTACCTGACTGACTGTAAGTAAAAACTCCTTCACTAGGTTCAGCAAGGTTCTTAAACAACTGCTGTTGTGCGTCAATATTACAGTTACTAGCGAGTGCTTCGATACGCGATAGCTCGCGTTTCAGCGGCTTGAGGTGTTGAGCAAACAAGCTATCTGACAGTGCCGGGAAAACGTCGTCAACGCGAGAATAGCCTGCATCAACGACCCGCGTAGAAAAGCTACCATCATTGCCATGGATGACGATGCCGATATTGATAAATTCGCCTCTGTCTCTACAAGGCAAAAATCGGATGATGGCGTAGTTGTAGTAGTGATTAGTCATCTTGCTGGTACTTATTAAAAAGAACTTCGTCGTTGAACCTGCCAATTTCTTCAGCCCATGGCTTGCTGATGTTAAGTAGCTGTTCGCAGACTTTTTTCAACGCCTTTGGTGTAAAAAAGGTGCCTTGATCCTCTATATGAGTGAAGAATTCTTTAACGTTTCCGTGGCAGAGGTTGTTTCTTAACCTAACGATTTCAACGGGTTCTCGGAGCTGTTGTCCGGGTGCCATTTTACGTTCAAATTCTTCTTCGCCTTCCATTGCAAGAATTTCTATTTTTAAACCGACACACCTTGCCTTGTGAAGCAGGGCGTTACTTAATGTCTGACCAGGGTTGAGGTTAAGGTCATCCACTCCTCGGAGGTGGTAAGCATGAAGAGCCCGGACGCTTGCTTCAATACCTATTAGCAAGCAGGTTGCGGAGGCAATATAGAGACCATGGCGGTAAGCTTCTTTACCTTCTACGAAAAAATAATGCATTTCAGCGCCGCCAATGCGACTCCGGTAATTGTGTAGCGCGAAGAAGTACTTTAGCTGATCCTCAACTGATCTTTTCATATCACCTCACCAGCCGCCAGTGTTCGTCATCTTGCTGGGCTTGGCCGAGGGCGGCCAGCGCCGAAAGGACCTCATTAACGCCTTTTAGCGGTTTGCGTTTGAACTGGGCGGCCAAGCTTTCCGCGCTGTGGGGGCTGGCGGCGAGCATGTCGCGTAGCAGTGTGACCTGGGTGGCGAGGTCTTTGGGCCAGGCGGCTTTGGTTTTGTCGGCGGCTGGGGCGCTGGCCTCAGCCGTGGTGCTTTGCAGCTCGGTTTGTGCGGGGGCGGCTTCTTCCGGCGCTTGGTAATCTGGGCGTAGCCAGCGCACGTTGCCTTGCACTTCTTCCGCGGCGCGCTGTTTGTTCAGCGCCACTAGGCGCATCAGCAGCTCTTCTTCGGCTTCTGCTTGGGCGGCGGGTTTATCCGGCAAGGGCGTGGTGGCACCGGGTAAGCCCACGAGTGCTTTTGCCAAGTCATCCCAGCCGTAGGCGTTAAATACCGCGCGGTCTAAGGCATCGTGGTCGGCAAGCAGGGTGCTGACCAAGCCTTGCTGGTTAATGGTTTGCTCTCTGGCGTTGAGCTCTTCGCCTGCGCGGAGCTTCTCCATCACGTTATACATACCGGTAAGCGTCAGCGTTGGGTGCTCGGCCTGCTGACGCTTGCGGTGGGCGTCGATCTGTTCGGCCAGTTGGCCGATCTTCGCCGCTTGCTCGTCGGTAAGTTCTGGGAAGGGGAAGGTCTCGAAGCAGCGGGTTTTGTTGTAGCGTGGGTCATTGCCCATGCCCAAACGACCACCAGCTGTTAGAGCCCAGCAAACGTGCAAACGGCTTGATAAAGTACCTAACCAAGCAGGGTTATGAACCGCAATGTTCACCAACATATTGTCTGGCAAAATGTCGGCATCTAAGAAAGTAAACAGACGATGTTTCGTAGTTTCTACCGTGGCGATATAGCGGGGAAGGCCATTAGCATAACGGCGCCAATCTTTTCTCGCTTCCCCGAAAATCCACCACTTATTGCGGTAAGTGGCACGCTTGTTCTGGTCTCGCTCAGGTTTAACGCGTTCGAATATCCATTGATAAACAGACGGGAACTGCCACTTTACTTCGTCGACGGTTAGACCAAAAAGGTCTATTACTTTGACGCCACGTGGGGTTTGGGTGAGGTCGCGACCGTTGCGGTAATTGCGGATTACTTGGTTAAGTGTTGGATTGTTATGCAGGCCAAGCTGGTTGGCTTCTTCTGAGGTCACAATAAAGCCAGCCCCATGTAATTTCACACCGGGTGAGCTAATTTCTTGGTTGGCCTTTAAAAATTGCGCCCCCGCCACATCTGCCCCAATACTCAAATCGGCAAACACCTTACCCTCGCGACGGCTTAGGGCCACATTGCGGGCTTCGCGGCCTTCATCGCTGTTTTCATTAGTCACTTGCTGTAGCAGCCCAGGCGCTTCGCCTGCTCGGCCTACGGTCATGGCGATGCGCACGGCGGCACCGTCGTTGCCGTCTACCCAGGGGTGGTCGGGAATCGCGAAGGTGAGCGAGAGCGGCTTTTTGGCATCGTTTAAGTGTGGTTCCAGCACGCGGCGGTTGAAGGTTTGGCGCAGGCTGTTGGTGGTAATAAAGCCAAACTGCTGGGTGTGGCCGCTGCGCACCGCCTCGGCGGCGATATGCCACCAGTACATCACAAAATCGGCAGATTCCGGCACCGTACCTTTAAATACCTGGCGCACGGCGTCTACATAGCCATCGCCGAGTGCGCGGCGCATGGTAGAAGCCCCAATAAACGGCGGATTGCCGACAATATAATCCGCTTCCGGCCACTCTGCACGCCTGGGGTTGTGGTAGCGGTACACCGTGGTGCGGGCGGTTTCATCGGGGATCAGCTCGCCGGTGGCGGGGCTTTTCTTCATGCTGATGCCGTCCCAGATGGTGACTTCTTTGCCTGCGTTATCCAGCAGCGGCTCGCGGCGTTCAAATTCCATCAGCGCATCGCGGTTTTCGATGTTGTGGAAGTCTTTCAGAATTGGCTCTGGCAGGTCGAGCTTGCCGTTAATGCGGTAGTGCCACTGCAGGTAACCAATCCACAGCACAATTTCGGCAATGGCGGCGGCGCGGGGGTTAATTTCCATGCCGAGGAACTGCTGGGGCGAGACGGTAAAGCCTTCGGCTTCTAAGGAGTCTTGCCCGCCGCTGAGGTCGGCAATCAGGTTTAACACCTCACCTTCCAGGCGCTTCATGTGCTCCAGCGCGACATACAGGAAGTTGGCGCTGCCGCAGGCGGGGTCTAGCACGCGTACTTGGCAGAGCTTGTGGTGAAAGGCGCGCAGGCTCTCTAGCGCTTTATCGGTTCTGCCTTTCTGGTTGTGAGTTTCTGCGACCACCTGGGCGGTGGCCCACTCCCGGCGTAGCGGCTCAATCAGCGTGGGCATGACCAGTCGCTCGACGTAAGCGCGAGGCGTGTAGTGGGCACCTAGCTTGTGGCGTTCGCGGGGGTCTAGGGCGCGCTCCAGCAGCGTGCCGAAAATGGCCGGTTCCACAAAGCGCCAGTCGGCTTTGGCGGCATCAATCAGCAGTTGGATTTGTTCGGGGGTGAGCGGGATAGGGTCGATGCCTTTGAACAGGCCGCCGTTAAAGCGCATTACCTTGGCCGTGAGTACGCCGCTAAAACCGCCGTTGTTCATGCTTTCCCATAACGAGCCAATGGCGTCGGCAAAGTGTTCGGGGGTCTCTTTCATGCGGATGAGAAAGTCGGTAAAGCTGTTTTTAGGCAGCAGCTCTACGTCTTCGCTAAACATGGTGAACAGGCAGCGCTTCAAGAAGTGCGCCACGCGGTCAACTTCGTAACCATCGGCTTCTAGTGTTTTGGCAAGCTGGGCCAGCGTTGTGCTTACTTCGCGAGTCACGCGGGCGGCGTATTGGCTCGGGTCTAGGGTATCGGGCGCTTCCCACAGGGCTTTTAGGCGCTGCTGTACCTCGGGCTGGCGTAAGTCATCCAGTTTGATTTGGTAGTTACGCGGGTCGGGGAAGGGCACATAGGTGCCACCGGAGCGCGAAAATTCAGAATAAAGTGCTAGGGTGCGGCCAACATCCGTCACTACGATAAATGGCGGGCGACCTTCGTCGGCGGGCAGGGCGCGCACGTACTGGTCGGCTTGGTTATAGGCCGCCTGCATGGCTTTGTCCCAGCCTTTAGTGGCCAGCCCTTTGCCGGTTTGTTTGGCTTCCAAGACAAACGCGCCACGTTTGTAGAGATCGATAAAGCCGCGATTTTCGCTGCCATCGGGGTTTTGAATATCTACCCGGCGCTCGAAGGTGTAGGCGTTTTCACTGTTGTCTTTGCTGGCGGGGTCGGGCGTGGGTAGCGCCAGCAGTGCGCATAGCTCTGAAAGGAACAGCTGGTAGTTGGCCTTTTCGGTGCCGGTGGTGCCCTTCCAGCGGGCAATAAAGGTCTCAACGGCTTCAGGCGTAGCAACAGCAGCGGGCGCGTCAAACATCAGCAAGCATCCTTTCAGGCAGGGGTCTAACCACGTTAAGCGGGGTTAGATAGTAGCATGCTTGAAGGCTGGTAAAAGAAGGATGGCGCTAGAGGGTGCACGTCCCTGTGCATGAAAATCGGTCGCTCTAAATATGCGTATCCGCCGCCAACTGCTCGATGGAGTGGGCGACGCTTCTGGCGTCTTGCAGAATCTTGTTCACAATGGCGTCGATTTCGCTGACGCTGGACTGACTGGCTTTGCCTTGCTGAATGACCTGCTGCATGGCTTGTGTGGTTCGTTCTACCAAGCTGCTGTTGTCTTTGAGTACGCGGGTAATTTGGTCGACGGCTTCAGTAGCCCCTTTCGCCAGTTGGCGGACCTCGTTGGCGACCACCGCAAAGCCGCGACCTTGCTCTCCCGCGCGAGCGGCTTCTACGGCAGCGTTCAACGACAGAAGATTGGTTTGGCTAGCGATCTTGGCAATCGACTCCGTGATCGTGTTGATGCTTTGCGACTGCTTATGCAGCGCATCGATCAGTTCTTGCGCCTTTGCCAGGGTTTGGGCAGCTTGCTCGGAGCCTTTCACCATTTCATCCAAGTGGTCCAGGCTATCCTTGGCGGTGCGTTCGATTTGCGAGGTGCTGCTCTGGGCCGAACTGATGGTGCCTGATGTGGCATTGGCTTTTTCGACCAGTGGCGTGATGTCGCTGGCGAACTTGACGACTTCGACGACATTGCCATCAGCATCCGTCACCGGGTTATAGGTTGCTTCCAGCCAGACCGTTTTACCATGGGCATCTACTCGCTCGAACCGCCCTTTATTGAATTCCCCCTTAGCCAAGCGTTGCCAAAAATTCGGCTGTTGACGGTAAAAGTCGGGTCGGCAGAACATCTTATGGTGCTGTCCAATCAGCGTATCGCGACGATACCCCATGACGTTTTCAAAGTTCTGGTTGACGTCCAGTATGTAGCCTTCGGGAGAGAACTCAATCACCGCCATAGAGCGGTGCAGGGCGTGAAGCAAGGCATCTTGATGTCGCGCCTCCTGGTGGCTGCTGGTGACCTCATTGGCAACTTTAAAAATTTCCGTAACTTTGCCAGAGCGCGAGCAAATCGGTAGATAGGTAGCTTCCAGCCATACCTCGTCACCATTCTCTTTGAAACGGCGAAAGCGGCCGTGATGACTTTCACCTCTGGCAAGCTTTTGCCAAAACTGTTGATACTCTGGTCGTTGCGCTTCGGCGGCATCGCAAAAAATGCGGTGGTGCTGCCCCTTAATATCCTGTAACCGACAGTCCATGACGTCCAGAAACGGCTGGCTGGCGTGTTTGATCACTCCCTGCGGTGTAAAGAAGATACAGGCAGTGTGAGTAAGTAGCGCTTGATAAAGAGATGCATTTAAAAAAGGAGTATGCATTGTTGCCTTCTCTATTTTCAGTGTTCCATACAGGAGGAGGCGCAAGGGGAGGCACCTAAGATAAACATGGCATAGTTTTTCTTGGAAAGGTAATTTTTATTAGCCGTGCGCGATGTTTTTTCAAGCCGAGCCTTTAGTCACTATAGTCGTTTTAATTAAAGCATCGGCCCATGGAAAATGTGAAAAAATGCAAACTTTCTTACTCAAGTGATTGATACTAATAGCCCCCGAAAAAGCAGTGGTTTTTACGGATTGACATTGCTGCTTGCATCGCGTGATAAAGTAAACCTAAGCTCATGATGTGGGCAATGAAGTCTGTGCCACCCGGGTATAACGTGATGCTCAACAAACGCTGGCAACACATCAGTCAATACAAATTATCCCCTGACGTCGATACCGATGCATTGGACAGGCTCATTGCGTCGGTCGCCGATTTTTTTGAGTTCCCCATTGCGCTGGTGTCCGTTCTCGGCCGAGGCTGTGTGAAAACGTAGCTGTCGCTATACTCTACCCATGACAGATCGTGGGAGGTACCGATGAAACGTTTCGTCGCAGGTGAATCCCGGTCCCAAGCTACGTTGTTTCCTGAGCTCCTGGATGATTTCGTCTCTGAAGACAATCCGGTTCGGGCCATTGAGGCTTTCGTGGACGCTCTCGACCTCAAACAGCTGGGTTTCAAAGGTGTTGATCCCCATGCCACGGGGCGGCCCGCCTATCACCCCGCTGTACTTCTAAAAATCTATCTTTACGGTTATCTCAACCGCGTGCAATCCAGCCGCCGTCTAGAACGTGAGGCGCAGCGTAATGTTGAACTCATGTGGCTAACCGAGCGCCTCGCACCGGACTTCAAAACGATTGCCGATTTCCGCAAGCACAATGGCAAGGCGATCCAAGCCACCTGCCGAGACTTTGTCTTGATATGCCGGCGTCTGGGGCTCTTTTCACAATCTGTGATGGCCATTGATGGCAGCAAATTTAAGGCAGTCAACAATCGAGACCGTAACTTCACCTTGGCCAAAATGAAGCGGCGAGCAGAAGAAATCGACAAAAGTATTGAGCGCTATTTACGCCAGCTCGACGCAATGGATCAAGGCTCCTCCGTTGTCACAGAAGCCCAGACGTCAGGATTGAAGGAAAAGCTCGCCTCCCTGACAGAAGAAGTTCAGCAACTGCAATCCATTGAAATTCAAAGGACCGAGGCCCCTGATCAGCAAATCTCGTTGACGGACCCAGATGCTCGCTCCATGACGACGCGAGGAACGGGAATTGTGGGCTACAACGTGCAGACGGCTGTCGATAGTCGGCATCACTTAATCGTCGCCCATGAGGTCACCAATGTCGGCAGTGACCGGCGTCAGCTTTTCAGGATGGCGAAGAAAGCACGCGATGCTAGCGGCGTCGATGATCTTCACGTTGTGGCTGATCGTGGTTACTTCACAGGGGAGGAGATTCTTGCGTGTCACGAGGCCGGTATCACGACATATCTTCCCAAGCCCAAAACCTCGCCGAACCAGGCCAAAGGTATGTTTCCCAGAGAGGCGTTCCGTTACGTGCCCGAACGAAATGAATATCGCTGTCCCGCGAGAGAGCGACTAGTTTGGCGCTTCAAAAACGTCGAAAAAGGCCAGACGCTACATTGCTATTGGAGCTCGGCCTGTCCGAGTTGCTTAATGAAGTCGCAGTGCACCACGGGTATCTATCGGCGCATCAGACGCTGGGAACACGAAGAGGTACTGGAGGCGGTAACATCACGTCTGGATCAGACGCCGGATATAATGCGAACCCGTCGTCAAACAGTCGAGCATCCCTTTGGCACGTTGAAAGCGTGGATGGGTGCGACACACTTTTTAACCAAAGGGCTTAAGAACGTCGGAACGGAAATGAGCCTTCATGTGCTTGCCTACAACATGAAACGCGTCATGAATATCCTTGGCACCAAGGGTTTGATCCAGGCCATACGAGCATAGGGTAGCTGACCCTAGCTCTACCGTACTTAGTAGAAGTCGGTGACGCTCTAGAGAAAGTATTTTTTAGGCTTTATCTCGAACAACTTCAGATGTGGAAATAATAAAGGAAGGCGCTCTGAACTGCCTTGCTGACCCGTTAGTGGTGCCAAAACGGCTGAGCACTGTAATCGCCAACTGATTTTGGGTTTTCACACAGCCTCGGCCAGAAACAGTGGTTCATCGCCAAGTCGGGGTTGGACGTGGACTTCACGTCGTTAGAGGACGCGTTTTGTCGCCATGTGGTTGCCTTACGGGCACCGCTGGTCATTGAGGACGCCAGCCAGCATCCTGATTTTCGTGATAACCCGCTCGTGCTAGCCGCTCCGCATATTCGCTTCTATGCGGGTGTTCCGCTGACCGCAGGTGGGCGTGAAGTGGGGGCCGTGTGCTTGATCGACAGCCGTCCTAATACGCTCTCCGACAAAGATTTGCGCTTTTTGGAGTCGCTAAGCTATTTCATAAGCGACTATATCCATCTGATTGATAAACAACGGGCGGGAATCAGCGATGGCGATTTCGCCATGATGATCGAGTCCGCAGACGTAGGCGTTTGGGACTGGGAGATATCCAACGACCACAACGTGTTCAACCAGCGTTGGTGTGAGATGCTGGGTCTAGAGAGCGATGAGGTAGAGAGCCGCTCTAGCTTCTGGAAAAGTTTGATTCATTCCGACGACTTTACGTCGGTCAACAACGCCATTCGGCGGCACTTGGCGCAGGAAGACGAGGTATTGAACGTCGAGTATCGAATGCGTCATGCCGAAGGCCATTGGCTCTGGGTGAACACCTACGGCCGAGTGGTCGCCAACGACAGCGCAGGGCGACCACTGCGTTTAACCTGCGTGACTCGGGATATTTCGGACAAAAAGAGCGCCGAGCTGCGTGAGCGAAAGCAGGTGCAGTTACTCAACTTCATGAACCGCGCCCAGAGCGTTTTTCTTCACGAAAAAGACATCCGCCACTCCTGCGAGCTGATCTTCGACGAGCTATTACATCTCGCAGAGAGCCAGTTTGGGCTGATCGGCCAGGTGCAAGTGCGAAGCGACGGAGAGAAGTCCCTGTTCATCCACGCGCTTTCGAACATCAGCTGGAGCGAGGAGACCAATGAGCAGTACCGTGCCTACCAACGGGGCGAGCTATTTTTCAACAACCTAGACAATCTGTTTGGCCATGTGGTGACCAGTGGCCATGTCGTGTTAGCCAATCGCCCTCGCCAGTATCATGCGTCTCGCGGGACACCCGCAGGCCACCCTCCCTTGCTGCGATTTTTGGGGTTACCGATCAAAATTGCCGATGAAACCGTTGGGATGATTGGGCTTGCCAATAAAGAAGAAGATTATACCGAAGAGGATGCGCTGTTTTTACAGCCCCTTTTAGATACATTGGGTGCGCTGTTTTATGCTTTGGACGTCGAAAAGTCACGTCACCATGCAGAACAGCAGTTGCGCTATCTTGCTGAAACGGATGTATTAACGAAATTACCCAATCGGCGTGCTTTTATAGAGCGCACATCGGCGTTTTATTCTCAGCTTAAATTTACTTTTTCTATTGCAGTTATTGATATCGACTATTTTAAATCGATTAACGACCAGTACGGGCATCAGGTCGGTGATGAAGTGCTTCAAGAGGTAGCGTTCCGCTTAAGTCACTCGCTGCGCTCCGATGACTTAGTCGCGCGGCTTGGGGGCGAAGAGTTTGGTATCTGTTTATACGATACTCACGATGCCCCGACGTTGGAGCTACTTCGCCGAGCGATCGCCGAGACTCCCATCTTGACCAGCGAAGGCGCAGTACATGTCACGGTAAGCATTGGTGCCTGCCAAGTGAAGCCGAGAGGCAGCGCGGAGCACTGGGAGGAAGACCTACGCCGTGCCGATATGGCACTGTATCGCGCCAAGAAAGAGGGACGTAATCGCGTTCGATGGCATATGCCGAGTAAGGAGACCAGTTTTACATAGGTGGGCTGGCGGCGCAGCGGTGAGTTGCCTAGGCTAGTGATTGACACCTGATGATCGAGTCTCTATAACGCTATTTCACCCACTACCTAGAGCTTCCATGTTCCTCCTCATCACGATTGCTACGTTCTCAATCGCGTTCTCCTTTCTGTGTTCTATTCTAGAGGCAGCGCTGCTGTCGATTACGCCGAGCTATATTGCCAAGCAAAAAGAAGACAATCCAAAGCTGCATACAGCGCTGACCAAGCTGAAAACCAATATCGACCGGCCGTTAGCCGCGATTTTGACCCTCAACACCATTGCCCACACGGTTGGTGCAACGGCCGTTGGTGCCCAAGCGGCGGTCGTATTCGGCGAGTCTTCCATCGCGATCGTCTCTGCCGTCATGACCATGTTGATTCTGGTCCTGTCAGAGATCATCCCCAAAACGATCGGCGCCACCTACTGGCGCGGCCTGGCTCCGCTGTTGCCGAAGCTTTTGAACCCGATGATCATTGGGCTGCTGCCCTTCATCTGGATGTCGGAGCAAATTACGCGTCGTCTAGGCAAATCTGAGCACGATGTGGACCTGCGTGACGAAATCAAAGTGCTCGCGCGAGTGGGTCTCGAAGAGGAGGTGCTGGATGCTGACGAATCACGCACCATCATCAACATGCTCAACCTGCACGATATTCTAGTGAACAAGGCCATGACGCCGCGCACCGTGTGCGAAACCGTGCCACCGAACATGACCGTCAGCGAATTCGACGAGCAGTACGGGAAAGCACCGTTCACCCGTTTCCCGGTCATGGACAACGGCGAGCAGGCGTTTGGGTATGTGCATAAGGCCGATATGTACCACGCCGACGACACCAAAACGATGCGTGAGTTGATGCATCCCATTGGCAGCGTCGACGTCTCCAATAATGTGGAGCAGGTCTTCACCTCCATGTTGAAAGATCACCTTCATATGCGAGTGGTCTACGATGAGCACGGCACCTTCGTGGGGCTGATCACGCTGGAGGACATTATCGAGACTATCTTGGGTCAAGATATCGTCGATGAAACCGACAGCGTGGCGAACCTGCGCCACTACGCGAAACAGCGCTGGGTCAAGCGGATTAAACGCGAAGAGAAAGACGTGAAACCGGCAGAGTGAACGCCGCCGTCATCTCATTGTCTTTAGCGCTAAACGTTCTATAGTGAAGGCGTTGAAAGTCATATAAGGTATGAGAACCACTTCACGTTAACGAGGAGCAACGATGTCATTACGTATCAATGCAGTCGTGCCTGATTTCGAAGCAGAGACGAGCCACGGTCCGATCCGTTTTCACGATTGGATCGGCGACAGCTGGGCGATTCTGTTCTCACACCCAAAAGATTTCACGCCGGTATGCACCACGGAGTTCGGCGCCGTCGCAACGCTGAGTGCCGAGTGGGAGAAGCGTGGCACCAAGGTCATCGGTGTGTCCGTCGATGGTGTAGAGGATCACAAGCGCTGGGCTGGCGACATTGAAACCGTGAGCGGTAGCAGCGTCGGCTTCCCGATCATTGCGGATGAGAGCCTCAACGTCTCCAAGCTGTTCGATATGCTGCCGGAAGATGCTTACCTGCCCGATGGCCGCACCCCCGCCGACAGCGCTACGGTGCGTTCGGTCTTCATCATCGGTCCGGACAAACAGCTCAAGCTTTCCATGACCTACCCGATGACCGTTGGCCGTAACTTTGCGGAAATTTTGCGCGCGTTGGACGCGTTGCAAACCACGGCAAAGCATGGCATTGCCACTCCGGCGGATTGGACGGTTGGCCAGGATGTTATCATCCCGCCCAGCGTCTCAGACGAAGACGCCAAGCAGAAATTCGGTGAGTTTGATGCCGTACTGCCTTATTTGCGCAAGACCAAGCTGCGTTAAGCACGCCGATAGTACGCGTTAAAGATAGTACGCGTTAAAAAAGCCCCGTCAGCACAAGCTGGCGGGGCTTTCGTGTTCCTAGGGCGTCACCGTTAGGAAGGTTCGAGCGTCAGACGTTCAATGGAGTGAGAAACGCTCTGTGCCCCTTGAAGAATTTCGTTCACGATCGACTCGATCTCCTGCACGCTGGTCTGGCTGGTTTGTCCCTGTTCCACTACCTGCTGCATCGCCTCAGTGGTGCGCAACACCAAGGCGCTATTCTCCTTGAGCACTCGGGTGATCTCGTTGACGGCATCGCTAGAGCCTCGGGCGAGCTGACGCACCTCGTTAGCTACGACTGCAAAGCCGCGCCCCTGCTCGCCCGCCCGTGCGGCTTCCACCGCCGCATTGAGAGAGAGCAAGTTGGTTTGGCTGGCAATTTGAGCAATCGTGTTGGCCGTTTTATTGATCTGCTCTGCCTGTGTATTGAGATCGCTAATCAAGCGCTGCGCGTCTCCCAGCGTGCTGCTGGCATGCTGAAAGTGAGTGATGACTTTACGCAGATGCTCAAGCCCCTCTTGTGCAATGCGCTCGGTCTGATTGGAAGAGGTACGAGCGCTGCCCACGGTGGCGCGAGCGGCTTCGGATGCTTCCATGGCGCGAGTAATGTCCGTGGCGAATTTCACCACCTTCACCACCTTGCCATCATCGTCCACGATGGGGTTGTACGTGGCTTCCAGCCATACCACGCGGCCCTTTGCATTCAAGCGCATGAACTTGCCTTGCTTGAACTCACCCTTGGCGAGCTGCTTCCAGAAGTCTGGGCGCTGCTGGTAGAACTCCTTCGTGCAGAACATACGATGATGCTCGCCACGGATGTCATGTAGCGAATAGCCCATGGCCTGCTCGAAGTTGCGGTTGGCGTCCAGAATGTAGCCATCGGGGGTGAACTCGATGACCGCCATCGAGCTATCCAGCGCCTGTAAGATGGCACGTTCACGAGCGGCGCGCTGATGCTTCTCGGTGACGTTGCTGGCCACTTTGAACACCTGCACGACGTTGCCTCGGCGATTTTTGATAGGAACGTAGGTGGCCTCTAGCCAAACCTCTTCACCGTAGGCATTGATACGGCGAAAACGTCCTTGCTGACCCTCTCCTGCGGCCAGCGCTTTCCAGAAGGCGGTATACGCTGCGCTCTGGGTGTCTTCTGGATAGCAGAACATACGGTGATGCTGCCCTTTGATCTCGTCCAGAGAGTAGCCCACCGTTTCTAGAAATAGCGGGCTAGCATCCTGAATGATGCCCTCGACAGAGAAGTAGATACAGGCCGTGTGCTGGGCCAGGGCGCCACGTAAATTTCCAGAGGAAAAGGGGCTGAACATGGGGGCAGACTCTCAAACGCAGTATTGTAAATGCGCTTAGAATAGACCAGTTTCTTATAGAAAACAATGTTTTGTATCGGTGTGGCACAAAATGTCACAATGGTAAGGTTAAGTATCTGTTTTAACGTAAGTTAACGATTAGGGGCAGGTAGGTGGGGTCGCCGTGGCGGAAAACCCGAGATGAGTAAACCAGGCGCTGGCGCTGCCGCCTGCGTTGTCCCCGTCGCTCATCAAGGCGATGCCGTGAATCTCGTCGGGCGCACTGCCAAACAGCGTTCGGTAGTCGGCGCGCACATCACGGACTTCTGCCTGCCACTGGCCGACGTTGTGTTCGCCACTTTGTAGGGCCAGAAGATGGGCGCGGTCGGTGAATGCGTTGGGCCAATGAGTGCCTTGCGGCTGTTGGGAAGCCCAGACGTAGTTTACGGATTCGACTTGCCAAGGCAGCAGGCCGGTTTTCCGGGCGACGTACACCCTCGCCGGATAGTCGTCGCCCGCTTGGGTGGTTTCGTCCAATCCTGGGTAGATCCCGCTCACTTGCCAGCACCAGTGCAGATACGGTGTGGCGTTCAGGTCGATGGTTCGCTCAAGATAGCGAGCGGAGGCTTGCCCCAAGGCATCTGCTTGAAGCACGCGCTGGCCGGATTTTTCCACCACCCGGTACTGCGTTTCTCCAGCGAAGCTACGCGTTGGCCATGTCATCATTCGCTCCGGTGTAAAGCGCACCTCCTGTGCCAAGGCCGCATGCGCGATGACGCTACTGACGCCCAGGCCCATGACCAAGCGTTGCCAAGCCGCATAGGACAGCGTGTGGTTCGGTCTTTGGCTACGCGTCATGGCGGTCATCTCCGGCGGGGGCCGCAGGGTGGCGGTGTCCTAGGTCGTGCATGAGATCGAACTGGCGCGCGCAAGCTCGGCAGGCGCTGCAAATGGAGAGGTGTACACGCAGCGCCGTGCGCTCTTTGAAGGTCAGCTTTCTATCCAACTTGAGCGACATCAAGCGCGTCGCTTCTCGGCACATCAGCATACGGATTTACTCCTGCTCGCGAATCCAACCGCGCTCTAAGCACTCTCGAAGGCGCAGCCGAGCCCGGTGTAAAATAACCCAACAGTTGGTTTCGGAGACGCCGGTTTCCTTACAGATATCGTCAGTGGAGAGCCCCATCAATTCCCGCAGGCTGAAGATACGGGCAATGTTCTCGGGGAGGGCGAGCATGCAGGCGTCGAACACTTGCCAAAAGCGCTGATTGTCGAGCACATGCTCAGGCTGTCCCCAGTCGTTGGGTCGCGCGTTGGGTTGCCAATGCCCATTGGCTTCGAACAGGCGGTCTAAGGTATCGTCATCGAGATCCTCGTTCAGCGGCTGCCAGCGCCCCTGCTTTTTTTGACGGCGCAGCTGATCGAGAATTTTGAATTTCAAAATGCCGAATACCCAGGTTTCGAACTCTGAGCGGCCCTCGAAGGTGGCGCTTTTTTCGAAGGCAGTCAGCAGCGTTTCCTGGACGGCATCTTCAGCGGCGGCGGCATCTCTGAGTTGCAAGCGCGCAAAGGCGACTAGGCGAGGGCGCATGTGGCTGAAGTGCGTAGCGGCCAGCGAAGCGGTGATGGTCACGGTGTCCCCTTGTCGTTGTTCATTCCTTCTCATCGCACATCGAGTTTACGATATTCATGGAAAATACGCTGTTATTAGGATTTTTAGGCAGTTTGGTGGCTGGGCTATTGACCGCCGTGGGGGCGTTGCCCGTGCTGCTGGGCAAAACGCCAAGTCGGGGGTTTCGTGATTTAGCGCTGGGCTTTGCGGCCGGGGTGATGCTGGCGGCTTCGTTTTTTTCCCTGATCATTCCTGCCCTGGAGGCCGCAGAAATCTACTACGCCGGTGGTCCGGTGCCCGCAGCGCTGGTATGCACTGCGATTTTGCTCGGCATGGGGGCCATTGCGCTGCTCAACGAAGGTTTGCCGCACGAACACTTCCAGCAGGGGAGAGAGGGGCCGGAAGCCGCTTCGCTGCGTCGCGTATGGCTGTTTGTGTTTGCCATTGCGATTCATAACCTGCCGGAAGGGCTGGCGGTCGGTGTGGGTTTCGGTGCCAATGGCTTAGAGGGTGGAATGCCGCTGGCGCTTGGCATTGGATTGCAGAACATGCCGGAAGGGTTAGCGGTGGCCGTCGCGCTGATGGGGGAAGGTTACTCCAAGTGGCGCTCCTGGTCGATCGCGGCGCTGACCGGACTCATCGAGCCGATTGGCGGGCTGTTTGGCGCCAGCGTCGTCACCGTGTCTCAAGTGCTGCTGCCTTGGGGGTTGGCGTTTGCGGCAGGGGCCATGCTCTACGTGATCAGCCATGAGATCATTCCCGAAACCCACCGCTGCGGCCACCAGAAGAAAGCGACGTTTGGCCTAGCGATGGGCTTGGTGATCATGCTGTTTCTCGATGTGTGGCTGGGCTAGGTTCAGCCTTTTAAGTGCTCCACCAGCGCCTGGGCAAAGGTATCGGTGGTGCCGGTGCCGCCCATATCGGGTGTCACCATATCGCGGCGATTCTCTAGCACGGCGCGAATCCCCTGACGAATGGCATCCCCCTTGGCGGCCATGCCGAGGTGGTCGAGCATCTGGGCGGCGGCGAGCAGCAGGGCGCAGGGATTGGCAATTTTCTTGCCTGCAATGTCCGGCGCCGAGCCGTGTACCGCTTCGAAAATCGCCGCTTTCTTACCGATGTTTGCCCCTGGGGCGAGGCCCAAGCCGCCTACTAGGCCAGCGCACAGGTCAGAAAGAATATCGCCGAACAGGTTGGTGGTGACGACCACATCGAACTGATGAGGGTTCATGACCAGCTGCATGCAGGCGTTATCCACGATCATCTCTTGGAATTCGATTTCGGGATACTCGCTGGCGATGTCGCGGGCTACGTCTAAAAATAGGCCGGAGCTGGTTTTGATGATGTTGGCTTTGTGAACGGCGGTGACCTTCTTGCGGCCATTCTGCTTGGCCAGCTCGAAGGCGTAGCGCACGATGCGCTCGGAGCCTTGGCGGGTCACTTTGATCACCGAGATGCCGGTATTGCCGTCATCGATCATTTCTTGACCGTCGGAGAGGTAAGCCCCTTCGGTGTTTTCCCGCACGGTGATCATGTCGATATCATCGTAGCGGGAGCGGGTGCCCGGAAAGCTGATGGCGGGGCGCACGTTGGCATAGAGGTCAAAGTGGCGGCGTAGCTGCACGTTAATCGATGAAAAGCCCTTACCAATCGGCGTGGTGAGCGGGCCTTTCAGGGCAATGCCGTGCTTTTCGATGGCATCCAACGAGGCTTGAGGAATCAGCGTGCCGTGCTTGTCGAGTGCGACCAAGCCCGCATCGATGAATTCGTAGGTCAACCCGCACTCGAGTGCGTCGAGCACTTGCAGGGTGGCGTCCATGATCTCAGGGCCGATGCCGTCACCTTTGATCACTGCGACTGTCTGGCTCATGTGCGGGTCCTCTCGTTCGGTAGCGTGGGGAAGATCAAGATGTCGAGAAGGCGACGGTAGTATCGCCGTGTGGGTGCCATGGTAAGCCAAGCTTGGGAGAAAGGTCATCGTCTAAACGTCTAGGGCGACGGGTGCGAACGGGCCTGTTTGCTGGTAGAATACCGCGCTCAAGACGACTGGAACGCACTTAGCTGCCGCTCCTCGCCTGAATAACGATGATAGAACAGCAAGGTTTATCTGTAATGAACAATGTCATGGCAGCCGTTGCTCTGCCGACACCAGGGCTGATGACTCCACCCTAGGTTTTCCCCTCCTTATCAGCGCCATAACGCTCTTCGCGTTATATCGGTGCTATGGCACCCCGTTGCCGCTATTTAGCTATCGGCGCATGTGCGTCTTCGATTGGTAGCATTCATCCGACAATCTATTCCTAACGTGCGCTCTTGTGCTGCCTTTGTGTGCGGCTGCGGCGCGCAATGTCTTTAACCCCCTAACCATGGACTCCCTGAATGGCACTTTTCAGTAAGCATGAGTGGTTCTCTAACATTAAGGGCGACACGCTCTCAGGTATTGTCGTCGCGCTGGCGCTAATTCCTGAAGCGATCGCCTTTTCCATTATCGCGGGCGTGGACCCGAAAGTGGGGCTGTATGCCTCGTTCTGTATTGCGGTCGTTATCGCCTTTACCGGTGGCCGCCCCGGCATGATCTCTGCGGCCACCGGGGCGATGGCGCTGCTGATGGTGACACTGGTGAAAGAGCACGGGCTCGAGTATTTGCTGGCCGCCACGCTGCTGACCGGGGTGCTGCAAATCATTGCGGGTTACCTGCGGCTGGCGGAACTCATGCGCTTCGTCTCTCGTTCGGTGGTCACTGGGTTCGTGAATGCGCTGGCGATCCTGATTTTCATGGCGCAACTGCCGGAGCTGACCAACGTGACGTGGCACGTGTATGCCATGACGCTGGCAGGCCTGGGGATTATCTATCTATTCCCTTATTTGCCGATGATTGGTAAATCGGTGCCTTCCCCGCTGGTATGCATCGTGGTGCTGACGGTGGTGTATATGGTGAGCGGTATGGATATTCGCACCGTGGGCGACATGGGCGAACTGCCCGACACGCTGCCGGTTTTCCTGTGGCCGAACGTGCCGCTGACTCTCGAAACGCTGATGATCATCTTCCCTTATGCGATCATGCTGGCAGTCGTGGGCCTGTTGGAATCGATGATGACCGCCACGATCGTGGACGATCTGACCGACACGCCCAGCGACAAGAACCGCGAGTGTAAAGGTCAGGGCGTCGCCAACATTGGTGCGGGTTTAATGGGTGGTATGGCTGGCTGCGCAATGATCGGACAGTCGGTCATCAACATCAAATCGGGGGGGCGTACGCGTTTATCGACGCTGATTGCGGGCGTGGTGCTGTTGCTGATGGTAGTGTTCTTGGCCGATTGGGTATCGCAAATCCCCATGGCGGCACTGGTGGCGGTGATGATCATGGTCTCGATTGGCACCTTTAGCTGGGCCTCCATTCGCGATCTGAAAAAGCATCCGATGAGTACCAATATCGTCATGCTGGCGACCGTCGCGGTCACGGTGGGAACGCATAACCTCGCCATCGGGGTCTTCGTGGGCGTGCTGCTGGCAGCACTGTTCTTTGCCAACAAAGTCGGCAACATCATGTACGTGGGGTCGAAAGAGATAGAGGCCGGCACACAGCGCGAGTATCAAGTGGTAGGGCAGGTGTTCTTTGCCTCGTCCGAGCGCTTTATGGCGGCGTTCGATTTCAAAGAGAGCATCGATAAGGTGACCATCAATCTCTCCAAGGCGCACTTTTGGGATGTCACCGCCGTTCAGGCGCTGGATCGCGTGGTGATCAAGTTCCGCCGTGAAGGAACCGAGGTAGAGCTGATAGGCCTGAACGAAGCCAGCGCTACCGTAGTAGACCGCTATGCCGTTCATAACGACCCGGTCGCAGTCGATAAACTGATGGGCGGCCACTAACCCTCACGGGCACCCTGTCATCGCCGACGCTTACTTGCCGTAAGCGTCGGCTTTTTTGTGGCCTGAGCTGGGAATTAGCCGCTTCGGCACCCAGCGAAGGTACGCGACCATACCCAGCAGCTCGACCAGCGATTGGCATACGATGATGACCACCGCGGCTTGCCAACCGTTGGGCAGGGTGAGCGCAATGGGCAACATGACGAAGGAATTACGGGTGCCGAAGCTAAACACCAGGGTGCGAGTGCTGGTGGGCGGCAGGTTAAAGAGGTGACCAAGCGCTTTGCCCAGCCACGCCGCAACGATCAAGAAGCCTACGAAGATCAACACTGCCTGCCAGAGAAGCTGACGCAAGGCCAACACTTGAGCGACTTGAGTAGCCGCAATGATCAGCACCACGCATGCCAAGAGTGGTACCGGCATCCAACCCAGTGCACGGGTAGCCCGCTCGATGGTGACGAATTTCTGCGCTGCGCGCTCGGTGAGCCAGGCGAGCAGCAGGGGTAGCACCATCAAGCTCAAAAAGGCGCTCAGTAGCGCAGGGGAGAGTGTCAATTGCAACCATTCGCTGCCTAGCAATAGCCATAGATAGGCCGGTAGTGCCGCCATCTGCACGAGCAGCAACAGGGGCGTCGCGGCAATGGCCCGGGCAGCGTCGCCTTTACCTAAATGCGCAAAGGTAACAAACCAGTCGGTGCAAGGCATCAGTAGCACCAATAGGATGCCCGCCAGCACGGGTGGCGGGAGGGGAAGCCACACCACTAACACGCCCAGCAGCGCAGGAATCACAACAAAGTTGCCTACCAACAGCGCCGTCATGAAGCGCGTATCTTGAAGACTTTGCGTTATTTGCAGCAGCGGGATTTGGGTGAAGGTGGCAAAGAGCAGGAAACCGAGCAGCGGCCATAGCGCCTGCCCAAACGCTGCCATCGCTTCTGGCGCCAGTAGGCCCAGGCAGAGCCCAAGCGCGATAAACGCTAGATAGATCCATGACTGCTGCTGTTCGAGCTGTTCGCGTTTCAAGAGATTAGGTCACGGTTGCTTTCAAAAAGGCCAGGCGCTCGCCCACCCAGGCGGCGGCGACGCACAGTGGTAAGCTGCCTACGCCGTAAAGCAGCGCCAGCCCTAGGTGGCTCTGCTGCGTCAGGTGCAGCGTTTCCAGGCTAAAGAGCGAAAAGGTAGTGAAGCCGCCGCAAAATCCTGCTATCAGCAGCGGTTGATGTCGTGCCAGCGCGCCTCGAGGCAGGCGGGACGTCGTCGCGGCTAGCCAGCCGATGAGGCAGGACCCCAACACGTTGACCAGCAGCGTCCCCCAAGGGAAGTGACTACCTAGCACGGCCATCGACACCAGCGAGACGCCATAGCGCAGCACGCTCCCCAGAGCGCTGCCAAGGCCGACGGCGAGATAGGCGTTAACGTTCATCGAGGGCTCCTCTTCAACCCTGGGCCAGCCACCAGCCCAATGCTGCCATGGCGATGCCCAGCAGTAGCGTAGCGACCATGTTGAGCGCGGCACGCATCGCCTGGCCGCGCTGGAACAGCTCAAGGGTCTGTAAGCTAAACGATGACACCGTGGTATAGCCACCGAGCAGGCCCGCTATCGCAAATAGCCAAAACGGCTGTGCGTTAGGCACGCCGTAAATGCCTAGCAGCCCTCCAGCAAGAAATGCACCGCTGGCATTTACAAGCAGCGTGCCCCACGGGAAGACTTTACCCAGTAAATGGGCCATGGCATTGGAGACGGCAAAGCGTGCCATCCCGCCCAGTGCGCCGCCCAAGCCGACAAGTACGACGTTGGTGATGCCATGTCCCATATGACGCCTCGCGCTATGTTGGTGAAAATCGCTAGGCGGCTAAGTGTAACACCGCAAGGGAGCGCGCGCAGACAGCGGCAGTCGAGCAAAAAAGCAGGCGCTACGGTGTTGCCGATCCGCCTCTTCGTGTACAAAAGAGTCAGAATAACGATAACTTTTCATGCACCCGCGCAAGGAGACGCCCTTATGTCTGATTACGTGTTAGCAGCCATCGACGGTTCTCACTACTCAGAAAGTGTGTGTGACTATGCGGTGTGGGCCGCCACGGCACTCTCAGCCCCGCTGCGTTTTCTGCACACCGTCGACAATCACGCCCAGGTCGCAGAGCCTGACCTGACGGGCCATCTCGGCCTAGGCACCCGGGAGCACCTGTTGGAACAGCTCTCGGACATCGAAGAGCAGCGCGGAAAACTGGCCCGCGAACAGGGGCGGTTAATGTTGAATGCCGCGAGGGAGCGAAGCGAGGCGGCCGGCTTTTCAGAACCTCCCTGCATGCAGCGCAACGGCACCCTCGTGGATACTCTGGCGGAACATGAGAAAGAGATCCGACTGCTGGTGCTTGGTAAGCGAGGAGAAACGGCGCATCAGGCCAGCGGCCACCTTGGGTCTAACCTCGAGCGTGTCGTTCGCGAGCTTCATCGGCCCATTTTGATGGTGCCCAAAACGTTCACCCCGCCCAAGCGCATTCTCATGGCCTTCGATGGTAGCAACACGGCCCGCAAAGGGGTGGACATGCTGGCCAAAAGCCCGCTCTTTGACGGTGCAGAGTGTCACGTGGTGATTGTCGGGGCGGACACCGCAGAGAACCGCTCCCAGCTTGAGTGGGCTACCGAGACGCTTCGCTCTGCGGGGCACCAAGCCGAGGGGGCGATTCGTGCGGGGGAGGTCGAAGAAGCACTACGTGCCTATAAAGAGGAGCAGGGAATCGATCTTCTCGTGATGGGCGCATACGGCCATTCGCGCATTCGTCATTTGCTGGTGGGCAGCACCACCACGGCGATGCTGCGTCACGCCCACTTGCCGGTCTTGATTTTACGCTGAGCCATGAGGGCCGCATGGCGTTGGCCGCTGCGCCGTCGGGCGGCGGCCAACGGTGCGATTCAAGCGAGGCTGGTCGCCACTTGCTGGGTAGCATGAGCAGGCTTTGCCGCATTGATCCCAGAAAGCACGGCTTTGAGTGACGCGCTCACCGTGTCGCTATCTTCCGCGACGGCGCATACGCGCTGACCATCGATGTTGAGCTGCACAAACGCGATGGCGTTGGCTTCGCTGTCGCCGCCCAGCGAGTGCTCGCTGTAATCGAGTATGGCGACGTGGCTGCCGGTATGGCGTTTCCAAGCGTCGGTGAAGGAGGACATTGCGCCATTCCCCGTGCCGGATAAACGTAGCGTGTCGGCACCTTGCCACAGCGTGATGTCGATCCCCTCCTGCTGCCCTTTCGACAGCCGATAGTCGGCCAGCGCGAGCGGCGCACCATGGGAGAAATGATCGAACATCACTTGGCGAATCATCTCGCTGGAAAGCTCGCTATTACGGCGTTCGCTCTCTTTTTGCACGTAGGGAGCCAGCGCGAGCATCATCCAACGAGGCAGGTTGATGCCGTAGTCGCGCTCCAGCAGAAAGGCCATGCCGCCTTTGCCCGACTGGCTGTTAACCCGGATGACCGCCTGATAGTCCCGGCCAATGTCGTGAGGGTCGATGGGCAGATAGGCCACTTGCCACGGTTCGTCGGGTTTTTGATGTTTGAGCGACTTACGAATCGCATCCTGGTGGCTGCCAGAAAAAGCGGTATACACCATCTCACCCACCCAGGGGTGGCGGGGGTGCATCGCAATCCCGGTGCACTCGTGCACTACCTGAATGATCTCGTCGGGATTGGAAAGATCCAGCTTAGGGTCGATACCCTGGCTATAGAGGTTCATGGCCAGCGTAACGATGTCCATGTTGCCGGTGCGTTCACCGTTACCCAACAAGGTACCCTCGACCCGGTCGGCCCCCGCCAGCAGCGCCAGCTCCGCGGACGCCACGGCACCGCCCCGGTCATTATGGGTATGCACCGAAATGATCACGCTGTCGCGGCGGCTAATATGCTGGCAGAAGTACTCGATCTGATCAGCGTGATGGTGGGGGCCTGCCACTTCCACGGTGGTGGGCAAATTGAGAATGCACTTGTTGTCTGGGGTGGGCTGCCAGACATCCATCACCGCTTCGCAGATGGCCAGCGAGAAATCGATTTCGGTGCTGGAGAAGCTCTCCGGCGAGTACTGAAAGCGCCAATCAACCTCGGGATACTGTTCGGCATACGTCTTCACCCACGTCGCCCCTTGTACGGCGATATCGGTGATACCGTCGCGGTCCATCTCGAACACCCGCTCTCGTTGGATCGTGGACGTGGAGTTGTACAGGTGAATGATGGCGCGCTTGACGCCCACCAATGACGCGAACGTTTTTTCGATCAGGTGTTCCCGGCACTGCACGAGCACGGCGATGGTCACGTCGTCAGGAATTTGATCCTCTTCGATCAACCAGCGCACGAAATCGTAATCCGGCTGGCTAGCGGAGGGAAAGCCGACCATCACTTCCTTGATACCGACCTTGATGATCTGATGCCAGAAGCGCTGTTTCTGTTCGACCGTCATCGGCTCGAGCAGGGCCTGATTGCCATCGCGTAGGTCTTCGCTCACCCAGATGGGCGCTTGGGTCAGCTCCCGGTCGGGCCACTGACGGTCAAACGTGGGCACCCGTGGAGCAGGACGATATTTGCGATGATCAAAAGCAGGCATGGTGAGTTTCCTGAAAACGGTGAGTTGTTTGGGGCGGCTGCTTGTGGCGCAAGCCGCTCGAGCGTGCTCTGTCAGGGTAAGAAGAGCCTTGGGGGACGCCTGGGTAAGGCGTCAATCGAGGACCGCTTGTGGCAGTCAACACAGTCTAAGGCATGGGTCGCGACAGGTTGTTGCGAAAATATGGCTTTTTCAGGATTTAATGGCAGAATATATCAATAACTATTTTTAAATTGGCAGGAGTTACCGACATGGCTACCGCGCCTTTGACGCTCGACCGTTTCGACCGCCGTATTCTGGAGGTCCTGCAGCAGGAGGGACGCATCAGCAATCAGGAGCTTGCCGAGCGCATCGGGCTATCGCCTTCGCCCTGTTTACGGCGCGTGCGGGCCTTGGAGGAGCATGGGCTGATTACCCAATATCGGGCAGTGGTGGATGCGCGCCCGCTCGGGTATCAGCTCATGGCGCTTTTGCATATCTCGATGGACCAGCACACGCCCGAGCGCTTCGATAACTTCGAACGTCATATCCGTAACATTCCCAACGTGGTGGAGTGTTTGATCATTACCGGACAAGCGGCGGATTTTCAGCTCAAAATTCTGGTGAAGGACATGGATGATTACCAACACCTGCTCCTCCACGTGATCAACCGTATCGAAGGGGTCACCGGGGCCCACACGAGCTTCGTACTGCGCCGCGTGTTCGAGCATCGCCCCGTGCCGACCTAAGGCTCGCTGGCTAACGAAGCATAGGCAGCGGCTGGGTAGCGGTTTACACTGCCTTTTTGCATCGACCTAGGAGAACGAACTATGAGCATTCAGCGTCATGATACAAAAGCCCGCATGAGCCGTGCGGTGATTCATCAGGGCGTGGCCTATTTGTGCGGCCAGGTGGCGGGCCCCGACGCGCGCCATGGCGATATCACCGCCCAGACCGAGAGCATGCTGGCGCGGGTCGATGCACTGCTGACAGAGATCGGCTCCAGCCGTGAGCAGCTGCTGAGCGCCACGATTTACCTGAAAGATGGCGGTGATTTTGCCGCCATGAACGCGGTATGGGATGCCTGGGTACCGGAAGGTCATGCACCGGCACGCACCTGCGTATGCGCGCCAATGCCTGCCGACGAGTTGAAAGTCGAGATTACCGTGACGACGGCGGTGGACGCGTAACCCTAGCGACGCTTATTTGGTGGGTTTTTCCACTGGAAACCGAGTATCGCGCAGGCTGTCCTTGATCTTTTTTAGGTGCGGCAAGAAATCTTCGCCGCGCCTAAGCGTCACCCCAGTGGCGAGAGCATCGATCAGCGTAAGTTGAATGACCCGCGAAGTCATCGGCATGTAGTGGTCGGTATCTTCGGGAGTGGCGACTTCCAGCGTGGCCGTGCACTCCTGCGAGAGCGGAGAGTCTGGCGCGGTAATCCCCAACACCACGGCGCCAGCCTCTCTGGCTACCTTGGCAATGTCGACCAGCTCACGCGTGCGCCCGGTGTAGGAGATGATCACCACCACATCGCCGGTATGGCAGGCCGCTGCCACCATGCGCTGCATCAGCACGTCGACGTACGCCATGACCGGCAGGTTGAAGCGGAAGAATTTATGCTGGGCGTCCTGCGCGACGGCGCCGGATGCCCCCAACCCAAAAAAGTGAATCTGCTTGGCTTGCGTCAGATAATCCACCATCCGCTCGACGGCCGCCATGTCCACTTCCCGCTGAGCTTCATCAAGCGCGGCAATGGTCGCCCCAAAGATTTTATGGGTGTACTGCGTGGCGGTATCGCCGGGTTCGACGGCGCGGGTCACATAAGGCGTTCCGCCTGCTAGGCTTTGGGCCAGTTTGATTTTGAAATCGGGATAGCCCTTGGCGCCGAAATTACGGCAGAACCGGTTGACGGTAGGCTCACTGACGCTCGCCGCTTGGGCGAGGCTGGCGATGCTCAGGCTGGTGGCCGCTGCGGGATCTTCCAAGATGACGTTCGCGACTTTACGCTCAGAGCGGTTCAATTCTTCCAAGCGTTCCCGTAAGCGGTCTAGCAGGTCATGCGCCATTAACTGACTCCGTGGCAAGCGTTAGATGTGAATGGGGTTTCCAGTCCCTGCACCAGCGATAGAACTCATCGGCGGGCAGCGGACGAGCATAGTAATACCCTTGTGCAGCTTCGCAACCAATTGAACGTAAGTAGTCGGCCTGGGCGGCGGTTTCGATGCCTTCGGCCACCACGTCGCAGCCCACGGCATGGGCAAGCTGGGTGATGGTGAGCGCTAGATGCCGGTCGATTGGATCTTTTTCGATGTCCATGACGAAGGCACGGTCGATTTTTAACGTCGAGAACGGCAGCGTTTTGACATATGCCAGCGACGAGTGCCCGGTACCAAAGTCATCGATGGCCACAGCTATGTTCACCTCGGCCAGTTGTGCTAGCTGAATGCGCGCATTGTGCATATCACTAAGCAGGCCCGACTCGGTGACTTCCAGGGCGAAAAACCGCTCCGGTATGCCGTGCTTGGCCAGGCGAGCTAGCAGGTTTTCGGCAAAGTCCTTACGCGCCAGCTGGCGCGCCGCCACGTTCACGGCAATATGGAAATTGTCGTCCAGCAGCCCCTTGGCCCGCCAGTCGGCAATATAGCGCATGGCTTCTTCCAGCACCCATTCGCCAATCGAGAGGATATCACCGCTCGCCTCTGCCAGCGGAATGAAATCGCCGGGAGAGACGTGGCCCAGCTCTGGGTGATGCCAGCGTAGCAGCGCCTCAGCCCCGATCACGCGCTGGGTCTCGAGCGAGAGCTTGGGCTGAAAGGCGAGCGACATTTCCCCGCGCTGGGTCGCGCCACGAATGGCCTGCTGTAGATGCAGCCGATGGCGCTGCTGGTTTTCCAGGGTTTCGTTGTAGCTTTGCAGCCTGAGTGAGCCGCTTTGCGGCAGCGCCAGGGCGGCCATGTGCACCAAGCGCTCGGTCTTGAAATGGCCTTGAGACCAACTGATGCCGATGCGGGCGTTCAGCGGTAGCAGCAGGTCGCCCAAGGTTTGATCGTGCTCGAAGCAGCTCAGCAGTCGCGAGGCCAACTGGCGCAGCTCGCTCAGCTCGGCCGTTGGGGTGATCACCAAGAGTTCGCTGCCGCCCCACAGCCCGAGCGTGCTGCTCGCTTCCAACTGATCGTCGAGCCGATGGCTGATATGCACCATGAGCTGGTCGGCAATGCCGTAGCCATGTAAGCGGACGACATCATCGAGGTGATCCAGCGCGATGAACAACAACCCCGTGGGGCGGCCCTGTCGCGCTGCGTCGGCCAGGTACTGCGTTAGCGCCCGCCGGTTGGGTAGTTGGGTGATGGGGTCGGTACGTGACTGGCGGTCCAGCTCTTCGGTGCGCTTGGCGACCATTTGCTCAAGCGTTTCGGCCTGCTTGTCGCGCACCTGATAGCGATGCTCCACGCTTAGGGTGTTGCGTATCCGCTGCAGCACTTCGTCATGCTTGAAGGGTTTGGTCAGAAAGTCGCGCACTCCCATGCTTAACGCTCGGTGACGCGTTTCGTCATCGATTTGTGCGGTCAGCACGATAACCGGCGGCGTATGTTCGGCAAACGTTGACTGCAGCTGCTCCATGACGCCGTAGCCATCGAGGTAGGGCATACGAATGTCGAGCAAGATCAGGTCGGGGAGTGCCGCTTGGCAGTGCGCCAGCACAAGCCGCGGGTCGCTGAGGCCGTGCACATTGTCGAATCCCTGGTCGTCCAGCAGGTCCAGCAGTAACTCGACGTTGATGCTGTTGTCATCCACTACCAGTAGATGCTTGTTCATAAACGTCATGGCGTCTTCCTTGGTGTTTCTGTGACAGAGGCTGCCGATACGTAGCGACTCAGTGTCGAGGAGAGTTGGTCGATATCAATCGGCTTGGTGAGATAGTCGGCAAACCCAGCGGCTAAACCGTGCGCTCGGTCGCGCTCCATGGCGTTCGCGGAGAGTGCCACCACCGGAATATGCTGCAATCGCGGATCGTGCTGAATCGCATCCAGCGCTTGATAGCCGTTCATGCCGGGCAAATGAATGTCCATCAGCACCAAATCGGGGGGAGAGTGGCGCATGATGTCGAGCCCCAACTCGGCACTGGTGACGGTCTGCAGCCGCACTTGATCAAAATCCTCCATGATATCTTCAATCAAACGCTGGTTAGTGGGGTTGTCTTCGATATACAGCAGGTGTAGGCGGCGCGGGTTCGCCGCGGCGTTGGATAGCGTTCTCGCCACCGATGATTCATTCGGGGGGCTGGCCTCGGTGAGCGGAAGCGTGAACCAGAAGGTGGCGCCCTGCCCAGGCGTGCTCGTCACACCGATCTGCCCCCGCATGCGCTCCACCAGCTCACGGGTGATCGCCAGCCCAATACCGGTGCCTTCGATGGTGCCATGCTCGGCATCGAGCCGATTGAATGGTTCGAAGAGTTCGTGTTGGCGCTCCGGCGCGATGCCATACCCAGAATCCGTCACGCGAACGCACAGCTCGCTGCCCTGCTGTTCGACGGTTATCCGTATCGAACCTTGCGGGCGATTGTATTTGATGGCGTTGGAGAGCAGGTTGAGCAGCACCTGCTTGGTACGGGTGTAGTCAGCGGCCACCTGCCATGGCTTGGCCAGCGGCGGGCGCTGAAGCGTCAGCCCGGCGGCATCGATACTGGCTTCCAGCGTGCTGCAGGCGTCGTCGATCACGCCCTCCATTGCAATGGGCTCGATGGAGAGCGTCATGTGGCCTGACTCGATTTTGGCCAAATCAAGCACTTCGTTGATCAAGCTCAGCAGGTGCTGCCCGCTCTTTTCGATTTGATTGACCTGGCGCTGCTGCTTCTCGCTGAGCGGGTCGCGGCGCCCTTTGCCCAATAGCTGCGCAAACCCGAGGATGGCGTTAAGCGGTGTGCGCAGCTCGTGGCTCATGGACGACAGGAACTCGCTTTTCGCCTTATTGGCCTGTTCGGCCTGATCTCTAGCGGCAGCAAGATCCCGGGTGACCTGCTCACGCTCGGCCATCTGCCGGTACAAATTGATCAGCAGGGCACAGGTGTCGGTAAACGGCTGCAGCCAATCCAACAGCGTCTGGCTGAGCGTTTGCTGGCTGTTGGCAATGGCGAACATGCCAATCAGCTTATCACCGCTGAAAATCGGCGCACCCAAGTAGTTGTCGATTCGCGGATGGCCGGGAGGGAAGCCGCCACGCTGGGCGTGGTGATACACGTCGTCGGTGATCACCACGTCGCCGTGGGCGAATACGCGTCCCAGCAACGAGTCGGGGTTGGTCAACCTCATATCCCCGCTGCGTAGCTGCTCCATCAAATGGCGCGATTCATCGCTCCAGGAGAGATCGGTGATGGCGTGAATTTTGAGGGCGTTCGTGGTGCTCGTCGGCAGCACTTCGCCAATCAGCGCATAATCGCTGTCGGTCAGCTCACGCAGCGCTTCCATGAGGAAGGACCACAGCTGCTCGCCGGACATCAAGGCTTGGTAGTCGGTAATTCCCTGGTGCAGCACCTTCAACAGGCTCTGCTCTTTATGCATTCGGTGGTTGGCGTCGTACACATCGCTCAGGTTGGTGAGAATGCCGAGAAACTCCACCACCTCGTCCTGTTCGTTGTGAATGGCGTTGACCGCAAGATGAACGGGGACGAGACGCCCCTCTTTATGCAGCGCCTCCACTTCCCGGCCTCGACCGATCACCTTGGGGTCGCTGCCCGTCAGAAAGCGCGCGATAAAGTGGTCGTGCTCCGCGCGAATCGTAGGCGGTGTTAGCATCGAGACGTTACGGCCAACGACCTCCTGTTTGGTATAGCCCAGCATCGTGAGCGCATAGGGGTTGATGCCCAGCACTTTGCCTTCGCGGTCGATACGCACGATGCCGGTTGCGCTCTCATTGAACAACGCCTCGTAACGCCGGGTGACCTGCGAGAGGGTATGACGCATTTGGTGCTGGCGCAGCAGCTCGTCCACTTGTCCTGCCAAGCGAGCCAGTATCTGCCTGTCTCGCGCCGAGAAAGTGCGAGGCCGGTCGCTGATCAAGCACAGGGTGCCCACGGCCAGCTCGCCGGTGGGTCTGAGCGGATGTCCGGCGTAAAAGCGGATATGGGGCATCCCTTGCACCAGCGGATTGTCGGCAAAGCGTGGATCATCGCCGGTATCTTCGATGACCAGCGGCGTATTGGCAGCGACCGCATGGGCACAAAAGGAGATCTCGCGACGGGTTTCGCAGGCATCAAGCCCATGATGCGATTTGAACCACTGACGCTCCTCGTCCACGAGCGACACCAGCGCGGTCGGAACGTCGAAGAGATCGCAGGCAAGCTGGGTCAGCTGCTCGAAAGCGTCGTCGATGGGCGTATCGAGGATGCGTAACGCATGCAAGGCTGTCAGGCGCTGTGATTCATTCTCCGGTCGCTCGGCGGCTTGCATGGCGTTTCCTAAACGTGAGGGGCTTATGAAAAAAACGTATTAGAGAAGTATCGGACATTAGCCCGCTAGCTTTAGCCAAGGCGAAGTAATTTTAGCAGCCAGCGATGATAAGGCGGTCGTAGCCAGCGGCTGCTAGGGCGCTTGGACTGGTAAAACATGCTGCGAAGATGGCTAAACCGTTCGAAGCCGTGTCGACCGTGATACGCGCCGCTGCCGCTCTCGCCCACGCCGCCAAAGGGGAGCGAAGGGACGGCGTGGTGGATCAGGGTGTCATTGAATACCAGCGCGCCGGAGCGGGTGCCGCGGCGCAGGGTTTCCTGCAGCGTCGTCTGGTGTGTAAAGGCATACAGCACCAAAGGATGGGGACGTTGATTGATCAGCCGCACGGCGTCGTCAATTCGCTTGACGCTGATGACAGGCAGCGCACGTCCAAAAATCTCTTCTTGCATCAATGGCAGGCGCTGGTGCGGATCGATCACGAGGGCCGGTGCATGGTCGCCATGCTCGATCACGCGGCAGCCGTGGTCACGGGCGTCGTTCAGTAATGCGTCGATCCGCACCCGGTGGGCCTCACTGACGTAGCCGGTCGCCTCGATGTCCGTGGGTCGCTGGCGGCGAATGGCACGCTTCAGGGCATGGGTCAGCGCATCCAAGCGGCGGCTCTCCACGATCACGTAATCCGGCGCGATACAGGTTTGTCCGCCGTTGAAACCCTTACCGAAGATAATCGCGTCGGCGGCGCTGTCGAGATCCGCATCGCTGGCCACCAGTGCCGGTGACTTACCGCCCAGCTCCAAGGTGACGGGGGTAAGGTTCGCGGCGGCGGCCATCGCCACCTGACGGCCCACGTGGGTCGAACCCGTAAACACCAAATGATCAAACGGTAGTGCGCTGAACGCTCTGGCCACCTCGATTCCGCCCTGAATTACGCAGAACTCCTCTGGCGTGAAGTATTGAGGCACCAGCTTGGCGAGTAGCGCGCTGGTATGGGGCGTCAACTCGCTGGGTTTGAGCATGACCGTGTTGCCCGCTGCCAACGCATCGATGACCGGCATCAAGCTGAGGCTCCATGGGTAGTTCCAGGGAGACATCACGCCCACGACGCCTAGCGGCTGCGGGGCAATGCGGGCGCGAGCGGGCCAGAGCCGCAGAGGAACGCCCGCGCGGCGAGGTCGCATCCAGTGCCAAAGGTGTCGGCGGGCGTGGCGCGCTGCGTGGAGTACCGGAATGATCTCGGCCAGGTGGATCTCGGTCTCGCTGCGTTGACCAAAATCGCGCTGGATGGCCCGTACGATCGCCTGCTGGTGGCGTTTCGTCATACTGGCGAGGCGTGCCAAGCGTTCACGACGAACGGCCAGCGTTGGAAAAGGCGCGGGGCCGGCTGCTTGGCGCTGCGCCTGTAAACTATCCGTCAAGTCGCGAGTCATGGCCTCTCCTTGGAGTCACGGGTGTCGGTACAGCGTGCTTGTGAGCGGTGTTGGCGCACTTCTGCCCAGCATCCCCGCTGGTTGATAAATGAAGGCGGTTCATACGCATAGGCGGCCGGAGTGGTACAGTAAGCCATCCGCCATTTGTGCCAGTGTGCCCGGGAGATGTTATGCCTCTACGTCCGCTCTCCTTTTCCATTCTACCTGCCATTGAGGCCGTTGCGGCAAGTCAGTGGGATGCGCTCGTGCGTGACGATCAGCCTTTCCTGCGTCACGACTTTTTGCATGCGCTGGAGGTTAGCGGCTCCGTCAGCGCGGCGACCGGCTGGGAGCCTTGTCATCTATGTGTTTGGCAGGGCGAGACGCTGGTCGGTGCGCTGCCAATGTATCGTAAGCATCACTCCTACGGAGAGTACGTGTTCGACTGGGGGTGGGCCGAGGCGCTGGAGCGCGCGGGTGGGAAGTATTATCCGAAAGCACTGAGCGCCATTCCCTTCACGCCAGTGCCAGGTCCGCGCACCTTGATCGCTCCCGACGCCGATGCCGACGCTGTTCGAGCGCAGTTAGCGATGGGCTGGCGGGAGCAGTGTGACGCCATGGCGCTGTCGAGTTGGCATCTGCTGTTTGCCGACGAGCCGGAGGTCGAGGCGTGGCAGCGCCACTGCCCGGATTTGATCGCTCGGGAAGGCGTACAGTTTCAGTGGCGGGATCGCGGTTTCGGTGATTTCGACGGTTTTCTTGCCAGCCTCACCGCCAAACGGCGGAAAATGATCAAGCGCGAGCGGCGTTTAGTGGCTGACCAGGGGATTACCCTGCACCGCTTGGAAGGCGCGGAGATCAGCGAAGTGGACATGGCGCATTTTTACCGCTGCTACACCATCACTTACCACGAACGCGGACGTCCGCCCTATCTCAATCACGCCTTCTTCGAACGGTTGCGCCAAGTGATGCCCGAGGCGCTGATGCTGGTGCAGGCTCGGCTGGAGGGGCGACCCGTCGCTGCAGCGCTCTATTTTCAGGGAGGAAGCACGCTCTATGGCCGTTATTGGGGAAGCGAAGTCGTGGCCGATTGCCTGCACTTCGAAGCCTGTTACTACCAGGGCATCGACGCCTGCTTGGCCAAAGGATTGACGCTGTTCGACCCTGGCACCCAGGGCGAACATAAGCTCGTGCGAGGCTTTGCCCCCCAACGGGTGCGTTCGCTGCACTATGTGGCACACCCGGGGCTGGCCGCTGGCGTGGCGCAGTTTTGTCAGCAAGAGGGTGTCCATATCATGGCCTATCGCCACGCCGCCGAAGAGGCGTTACCGTTTAAGTAACTCCCACCGCGTCGCGGCTCGCTGGACTCAGCCCTTAATGGCATAATGCGCGCCGTTTCCGCTTTCACAAAGGATGTCCGTGATGCACAAATGGCTCGTAGGCCTGCTGCTGGCCGTGCTGGGGTTGCTGCAGTACCAGCTTTGGCTGGGAAACGGCGGCTGGCAGGATCTGCAGCAGGTAGAGCGGCGGGTCGCCATTCAGGAAGCTGCCAATGACCCGCTGCGTGAGCGCAATGCGCGGCTGGCGGCGGAGGTCACCGACTTGAAAACCGGGCTGGATGCCATCGAAGAGCGGGCCCGCAGCGATATGGGCATGGTGCGTACCGACGAGCAGTTTTTCTGGGTGCCGGGCGTGGCCATCGAAAATGAGCTGGTCGGCATCCATGCCGGGCTCGTGGCTCAGCCTGGGGTCATTCCGCCAGACGAAGGTGAGGACGTGCACCCATGACGTCGCGACTCTGGCTCGTCGTGCCCGCTGCCGGGCAGGGTAAGCGCATGGGGGCCGACAAGCCCAAGCAGTACCTCCATCTGGAGGGCCAACCGATCTTGGCACATACCTTGGCGCGTTTGCATGACGCCTTTCCGCAGGCGCGTTTAGTGCTCTGTTTGGACCCCGAGGACCGCTGGTTTCAGCCAGACTGGGTGCCGTTTGCCCAGTGGCAGCGGGTGCCTGGGGGCGAAGAGCGCATGCACAGCGTCGTGAACGCCCTGCAGGCCATGGCAGCCGATGACGACGATCTGGTCATGGTCCATGACGTCGCACGGCCCTGCATCACCCGCGACGATCTTCGCGCTCTGTATCATGCGGCCCAGGCCCACCGGGGTGGGGCTTTGTTGGCCATGCCGGTCGCTGACACCATGAAGCGCGACCGGGGCGATCATTTGAGCCACGCTACCGAGCCGCGCGATGGCCTGTGGCACGCGCTGACGCCACAGGGGTTTCGCTATGCGCTGCTGCATCACGCGCTGACCCAGGCCCAGCAGCAGGGCACCGTGGTCACGGACGAAGCCTCCGCCGTCGAGGCGCTGGGGGAGGCCCCCAAGCTCGTCAGCGGGCGGCGCGACAACATGAAGGTCACCCACCCTGACGATTTAGCGCTGGCCGCTGCCATCATGGCTGCCCAGCGCAGCACGAGTAACAGGAGTTTCTAATGCGAATTGGCCACGGCTTCGATGTACACCGCTTTGGGCCGGGTGATCATTTGATGATCGGCGGCGTCAAGCTGCCGTTCGACCATGGGTTCGTTGCCCACTCCGATGGCGATGTCCTGCTTCACGCCATTAGCGACGCACTGCTCGGTGCCTGCGCGCTAGGCGATATTGGCCGCCACTTTCCCGATACCGACCCGGCATGGAAGGGCGCGGACAGTCGCGGCCTGCTTCGTCATGTGGTCGCGCTGGTGCGGGGCGAAGGGTTCGAGGTCGTGAATCTGGACGCCACGATCATGGCACAAGCCCCCAAAATGGCGCCGCATATCGAGGCCATGCGCGCCGCGATTGCCGAGACACTGGGCGTGACGCTGGGGCAGGTCAACGTCAAAGCCACCACGACCGAGCGTCTTGGCTTTACCGGGCGAGGGGAAGGAATCGCCGCCGAAGCGGTGGTGCTGCTGGCCGCGCAAGAGGCGTCGGATGCTTAACCTTCCCGTGTGGCAGCGCAGCTTGACGCCCACGTTGGGCGCGCCCGCCCCCGGCCAGTATCGCGTGCAGCCGGAAGACTTCATCGTCGATGAGCAGCTCGATTTCACCCCGGAAGCCCACGGTGAGCACCTGTGGCTACGTCTTGAAAAGCGCAATCAAACCACGTTAGATGTGGCGAAACTGCTCAGCCGTTTGTGCGGTGTCACCCCGCGCGATATCGGCTACTCCGGCATGAAAGATCGCGTGGCGGTGGCGCGCCAGTGGCTGAGCGTTCACTTGCCTGGTCGCGAAGCGCCTGAGAACTTATCCGCCGCCCTCGGCGCGGCGGGCATCACGGTGCTGGCCAAGGCGCGCCATCCGCGTAAATTGAAGCGGGGCGTGCACCGTACGAACCATTTCACGCTGCGCCTGAGCGGTGAAGCGGTTCGGCCAGACGCCTTACTCCCGCGCTGGGAAGCACTCTGTGCCCAGGGAGTGCCCAACTATTTTGGCCACCAGCGTTTCGGCGCCGGGGCGCGCAACTTGCAGCGCGCCGCTGCCGTGCTGGCCAAAGGTTGGCGTAAACGGGACGACCGCCAGGGGATGATGCTTTCCACGGCACGCAGCTTTCTATTCAACGAACTGCTGAGCGCTCGGCTGGCGGATGACAATTGGCGCCAGCCCATTGCAGGCGATACGCTCATGCTCGACGGCACCCAAAGCGTCTTTACCATCGATGACGTCGAGGAGAGCCTAGTGGCGCGTGCCGCCGCGCTGGATGTTCACCCCACGGGCGTCTTATGGGGCGTGGGGGAGGCGGCAGGCGGTGACGCTGGCCGCTACGAAGCGCAACTGGGGGCCCAGCACCCTGCGCTGTGCGCTGGGCTCGAACAGAGTGGCGTCAAACGCGGCCAACGTGCGCTGCGTGCCCGGCTGATCGCGCCCCAGGCCACGTTCGAGCAAGAGGCCGTGCTACTCTCATTCGCGCTGCCCCGTGGTAGCTTTGCCACGGCGGTGATTGGCGAACTAATTCATCATCCCGATACGGCATGATGCTGAGGTAAGGAGATTCTGATGCGGCGACTGCTGCTTTCCAACGATGACGGTGTTCACGCTCCCGGCCTGCGCGCGCTGTATGATGCGCTCTTGCCCCACGCCCATCTTCGCGTGGTCGCCCCGGATCGAGACCGCAGCGGCGCGAGCAATTCGCTCACGCTGTCGCGTCCGCTGTCGCTGAGCGCCTTAGAAAACGGCTTTTACAGTGTCGATGGCACGCCCGCGGACTGTGTCTACCTGGGTGTCAACGGCGTGTGGGACGAGCGGCCGGATCTGGTCATGTCGGGTATTAATCACGGCAGCAATCTGGGTGATGACGTACTCTACTCGGGCACGGTAGCCGCCGCAATGGAAGGACGTAACCTCGGCATGACGGCCATTGCCGTGTCGCTATGCGGCACCCAGCACTTTGCCACGGCGGCCAAATTCGCCGCGAGCTTGATCGGCGCTGCCGACCAGCTCTCGCTGCCGCCGCGCACGCTCCTGAACGTGAACGTGCCGGACGTGCCGTGGGAAGCGATCAAAGGTGTGAAGGTCACTCGCCTGGGCTATCGCGGGCCAGCAGAAAAGCCAATACCCGTACAGGATCCCCGTGGGCGGACGCGCTACTGGATTGCGCCGGTCGCCGCCAATGCGGATGACGGCGAGGATACCGATTTTGCCGCCATCGAAGCAGGCTATGTATCGATCACGCCGCTGCAAACCGATTTAACGCGCCACCCGGCTCGTCGCGATGTGCAGGATTGGTTGGATGCCTTTGCCTGATCTGTCCCCTGGGGAGCTGCGCGGTAGTGGTATGACGTCTCAGCGCACCCGAGATCGTATGATCGAGCGCCTTGTGCAGCAGGGCGTAAGCGACCCGCGTGTGCTGGACGTCATGGCCAGCGAGCCGCGTCATCTGTTCGTCGATGAAGCGCTTGCCCACCGCGCCTATGAAGACACCGCGCTGCCCATCGGCTTCGGTCAAACGCTCTCGCAGCCCCTGACGGTGGCGCGAATGACGGAATTGGTGCTGCGCGCCTCGCCACGTCGCGTGCTGGAGGTGGGAACCGGCTCAGGTTATCAAACCCTGATCCTATCGCGTTTGGTAGAAACGCTTTACTCCCTGGAGCGAATCTATACCCTGCACGAGCGCGCGGCCGAACGGTTGTGGCGACTGCAGGCACCGGCCACCCTGGCCGTGGCGGATGGCGGTGAGGGGTGGCCGGAGGCGGCGCCTTTCGATGTCATTCTGCTCACCGCCTGCGCGCAAACGCTGCCGGAAGCGCTGCTCGAGCAGTTACGTCCCGATGGTGTGATGATCGCACCGTTAGAAGCGTCAGACGGTAGCCAGTGGCTGACGCAAATCAAGCGGATTGGCTCCGCCTTTGAAAAGCGCCGACTAGAACCCGTGCGCTTCGTACCTTTATTGCAAGGAGTGGTGGATTGAAGCGTCGACCCCTAGGACTGTTTTTAAGAGGCGCCGGGATGGGCGCTGCCGATGCAGTTCCCGGCGTATCGGGAGGCACGATTGCCTTTATCACCGGTATTTATGAAGAACTCATCAATACCATCAAGCAGTTTGGTCCCAGCGCTCTCGGTGCCTGGCGCAGCGGCGGCTGGACAGGGCTGGCGCGGCATCTGAACGTAGCGTTCTTGATCCCCCTGCTGTCGGGCGTGGCGGTGAGCTTGGTCAGCGTAGCCCATCTCGCGCTGTGGCTGATGGAGGCCTATCCGCTGCTGCTGGAGGGCTTCTTTTTTGGGCTGGTTGCCGCGTCGGCACTGGTCGTCGGTCAAGCCGGTGAGCGGTGGAAAATGTGGTACTTGCTGCCGCTGCTCATTGGTTTGATGCTGGCAAAGCTGCTGCCGGGAATGATGCCGCTAGTGCTGATGGTGGGGAACGAGTCGCTGGTCGTCATCGTGGCGGGGGCCATAGCGATTAGCGCCATGCTGCTGCCTGGGGTGTCGGGCAGCTTCTTACTGCTGACCATGGGGCTCTACGGCACCATCATGGGGGCTATTCGCAGCTTCGATATCGGTATTATCATGCTGTTTGGAATGGGCTGTGTGGTGGGGTTGGCGCTCTCGTCGCGTCTGCTGTCATGGCTGCTACGGCGGTATCATGGCGCAACGCTGCAGCTACTGCTGGGCTTCATTATCGGCTCGCTGCCGGTTCTCTGGCCCTGGCGGGAGCTGTTACGCTACCAGTTAGGTCCTGATGGGCAGATGATTCCGCTGGCTTACCGCTATTTGTTACCCAACGATTACGCCGTGCTGACAGGGGCGTCGGCGCAGGTAACTGGCGTGATAACGTTGATGGTCGTCGGCGCGCTACTCGTCGTAGCACTCAACCGTCGCGCGACCACTCATGCCCAGCATCACTCAACAGACAGTCATTCCATTGATCGCTAGCACGGCGTTGAACAGGAGTAGGGTTTGCATGCGTAAGGTTTTCATGATGACGGTACTCGCACTGGCGGTGAGTGGCTGTGCCAGTCAGCAGTCCAACACCCCCCAGGTGCGCGACTTGAGCGACGCCCGGCGCGCGGTGGAGAACGCGCCGCAGTACACGGTGAAAGCGGGCGATACGCTCTACGGCATCGCATGGCAGCACAATCTGGACTATCGCCAGCTCGCCGCCATCAACAATATCGATGCGCCCTACCAAATTTACCCCGGCCAAACCATCGCGCTGCGGGAAGGTGCGGGAGGCATGGCGGCGTCGTCTGACGGCAACGGGTCCCCCGCTGCCACCAGCGGTGCCGTAGCCACGGGGCTACAGCCCCAAGCCACCGCCGTGGCGAGCAATGACCAAGAGCTCGACTGGCTGCTACCGGACGAGAGCGCCATTGAGCGCAACCAGCGGTTGACGGCAGAGCGTGCCGAGCGCACGGCGGTCGAGGCGTCTCAACAAGTCGCTGCCGCTGCCGAACCGTCTGAGGAGGCAGCTCCTCAGACGCCAAGCGCTCAGCCTGAACAAGAACCCGCGCCCGAGCCTACCCCAGAGCCGGAACCTGAGCCGACCCCGGCCGCCGCAGCAGCGCCTGCCGCTGAGCCTACGCAGACGGCCCGCACCGATCGTTCGTCACGGACCTTCACGCCGGCCGAAAACATCGACTGGCGTTGGCCCACCGATGGCCAAGTGACCGGTGAATTTGGGCAAGGAGGCAGCATCACCGCCGGGATTGATATCGCCGGGCAAAAGGGGCAACCTGTTCGTGCTGCAGGCCCGGGCATCGTGGTCTACGCCGGTAGCGGCGTGCGCGGCTACGGTAACCTAATACTACTGAAACATAACGATCAGTTTCTCAGTGCTTATGCACATAATGATAGCTTGAACGTCAAAGAGAATGATGTCGTCGAGGCAGGAGAAGTCATTGCCACGATGGGCGATAGCGATGCAGATGCCGTCAAACTGCATTTTGAGGTGCGCCGCGATGGCCAGCCGCAAGATCCGTTGGACTATCTGCCATCTCGCTAGCCATCCCTTGGCAGGTGTAGAGTGATGCCTGCTAGGAGTACCCGAATAGCTGAACCAGGGCGTCATATAACAATAAGGTGCACGCGCACAGGGAGTGCGACCACCCTTACTTTTTTACATGGCGGATAGGCGAGACCACGGGGGTATGACCATGAGTATGCTGGAGAAGGACCTACAGGAGATTGACCTGGATGAAGTTGAGGAGGCGTTGGACGACGCCGACGACGACGTTACGGCCGAGGAGGATGCGTTTGAAAAAGCGCTGGGCCGTGAAGGCCGTCAATCGACTCAAAGCTTGGATGCGACACAGATCTACCTTAACGAGATCGGCTTTTCTCCGCTGCTGACGCCGGAAGAAGAAGTGTATTACGGCCGCCTGGCACGCAAGGGCGATGCGCTTGGTCGCTCCAGGATGATCGAATCTAACCTGCGCCTGGTAGTCAAGATTGCCAGGCGCTACCTGAACCGAGGCTTAACGCTGCTCGATTTGATCGAGGAGGGGAATCTTGGTTTGATCCGTGCCGTCGAGAAGTTCGACCCCGAGCGGGGGTTTCGCTTCTCTACGTATGCCACCTGGTGGATTCGCCAGACCATCGAGCGTGCGCTAATGAATCAGACGCGTACCATTCGCCTGCCCATTCACGTGGTAAAAGAGCTCAATATCTATCTGCGCGCTGCTCGTGAGCTGACGCAAAAGTTGGATCACGAAGCGACCGCCGAGGAGATCGCCGAGCATCTCGACAAGCCGGTCGAGACGGTCAAGAAGATGCTGGGGCTCAACGAACGAGTGTCGTCGGTGGATTACCCCATGGGCGGTGACAGCGACAAGCCGTTGATCGATACGCTCACTGACGACGAAGTCCTCGGTCCGGAAGCGTGTTTGGTGGATGGCGACGTGCGTGAGCACGTGGACCATTGGCTGGATGAGCTGAGCGAAAAACAGCGCGAGGTCGTGGTACGCCGCTTTGGTCTACGCGGCCACGAAGCCGCGACGCTGGAAGAGGTTGGCGCGGAGATTGGTCTAACTCGTGAGCGGGTGCGCCAAATTCAGGTGGAAGCGTTAAAGAAGCTGCGCCGCTCGCTGGAAAAACAGGGACTCTCCCTCGACGCGATTTTCGAGAGTTAATCCAGGGTCGTGCGGTACGTCAGCCATTCTGGCCGAGCTCAGCGACGTTAACAAAGGCAATACCCATAGCGCACCGAGTTATCCACTCGGTGCGCTGTTTTTGGGCAGACGGTTTTTCACTCCCCGCTGTTGGGCCGCTGACCGTCCCAATGTGGCGAGCCTGCTGAGCCACTGCCCATCGGAGCCTGAGTGAATGAACGCGTGACGGACAGAGTGACGAAAAGAGTCAATGAAACAGTCAATTGAAGAGTGAGAACGCTATGCGCCCGCTAGTGGCCCATATTGATTTGGACGCGCTGCGTCACAACTATCAACTGGCGTGCCGCTGCGCCCCGCAAAGCCGCTCAGTGGCCGTGATCAAAGCCGATGCTTACGGTCACGGAGCGCTGGCCTGCGCTCGCGCGCTGGAAGCCGACGTGCCGGCCTTTGCCGTGGCTTGCATCGAAGAGGCGCTGAGCCTGCGAGAAAGCGGTATCCAAGCGCCCATCGTAATGCTCGAGGGTATCTTCAGCGCTGAAGAGCTGGCACTAGTCGACCAGCACCGCCTCTGGATCAGCGTCCATAGCGCCTGGCAGGTGGAGGCGCTGCTGGCCTATTCGCCTCGGCAGCCAATTCCCGTGTGGCTGAAAGTGGATTCCGGCATGCACCGGCTGGGGTTCTCGCCGGAGCAAGCGCCCAGCGTGTGGCAGCGGCTGGTCGATGCGCCTCAAGTGACGGCGCTGCATCTGATGAGTCACTTTGCCAACGCCGATGCGCAAGATCCCAGCTACTTCAACCGCCAGATGCGCGTGCTGCAAGGACTGGCGGCCGAGCTGAAAGCGCCGCTCTGTTTGGCCAACTCCCCGGCGACGCTGGCGTGGCCAGCCGCTCATGGGGATTGGAACCGTCCCGGCGTGATGCTCTATGGCAGCGACCCGTTGGAAGTGGCCAACGACATCACCCGCCAGCTACGTCCGGTCATGTCGCTACGCTCAGAGATCATCGCGCTGCGCGAACTCAATACCGGCGAACAGGTGGGGTACGGTGGGCGCTGGAAAGCAGCACGCCCATCGCGGATTGCCGTGGTTGCCGCAGGCTATGGCGATGGCTATGACCGTCATGCCGTCGATGGCACGCCGGTACTGGTCAACGGCCAGCGCTGCCCGATTGCCGGTAAGGTCTCCATGGACATGCTGACGGTGGACGTGACCGACGTCCCTGACGCGGCCATTGGCAGTGACGTGGTGCTATGGGGAGCGGCCAGCAACGGTGCCGTGTTGCCCGTGGATGAAGTGGCTCGCTACTGCGATACCATCAGCTATACGCTGCTGACGGGGGTGCTGCCTAGAGCCCCACGGCGTTATCATGGGGCTCACGTTTAAACGGTTATCGGTATGTCTAAAGCGTCTTATCCGCGCTCCTTTGCGCACCCTCGTTACTGGCCGACATGGCTGGCGATTGGCCTGATGTACGTGGCCGCATGGCTCCCCTGGCGCGTGAAGCTCTGGGTGGGGAAAGCGATTGGCCTGCTGGCGTGGCGCTTCGTAAAGCGTCGTCGGCACATCACCGCCACGAACATCGCGCTCTGCTTTCCAGAAAAAAGTGCCGATGAGCAGCGCCAACTGGTCAAAGAGACCTTCATTGCCAACGGGATTGGTTTGGTCGAAACCGCAACCGGCTGGTGTCGGGATGCCGAAGGGCTGCGTCATCGAGTGGCCTATCACGGCCAAGAGCACCTTGCACGCGCCAAAGCCCAGGGCAAAGGCGTGCTGGTGGTGGGTATCCACTTCTCGACGCTGGACCTAGGCGGGGCGTTACACTCGCTGTTTTTCCCGGCGGATGTGGTTTACCGCCCCCATAACAACCCGCTGTTCGAGCGCTTCATGACCCGTGCGCGTTCACGCATCTTTGGCCAAGCCATCGATCGCCATGACTTGCGCGGCGTGGTACGCCGCATCAAAGCGGGGCATATCGTGTGGTACTCACCGGATCAGGATTTTGGCCGCGATGTCAGCGTCTTTGCGCCGCTGTTTGGTCAGCAGGCGGCGACGATTCGTCTCACCTCGAAAATCGCCCGCATGACGGGCGCTCCTGTAGTGCCGCTGATGTTCCACCGCAACCCGGATAATCACACCTACACCATCGAGTGTTTGCCTGCCTTCGAAGATTTCCCCAGTGGTGATGAAATGGCCGATGCCACGCGGGTGAATGCCTTTATCGAGCGGGCGATTCGTAAGCACCCAGAGCAGTATCTGTGGCTGCATCGACGGTTCAAGACCCGCCCGGAGGGTGAAGAGGGCGTTTACTAGCGTTAGCCCGTATAGGTAAGAAAAAAAGCTGCCCGTGGGCAGCTTTTCATTGGCATCGACGCGGCTGCAGGCCGTGCCTCAGTCGAAGTTGCGGGAGTAGAAAATCTCCAGCATCTCTTTGCGCAGACGACTTTCGATGTCGCGCGCTTCTTCGAAGGTGATGTCGCGGCGCGAGGTGCCGAACAGGTAGTTATCCAGTTCGAAGTCCTTGAGCAGCATCTTGGTGTGGAACATGTTCTCTTGATACACGTTCACGTCGATCATCTGGTAGGCCTGCTTGGTGTCTTCTGCCAAGTAGTCCTGAATCGAGGTGATGTCGTGGTCGATGAACAGTTTTTTGCCATCCACATCCCGCGTGAAGCCGCGCACGCGGTAATCCATGGTCACGATGTCGGAGTCGAAGCTATGGATCAGGTAGTTCAGCGCTTTCAGCGGGCTGATATGACCACAGGTCGACACGTCGATATCCAAACGGAAGGTGCTGATGCCGTTGTCCGGATGGGATTCTGGATAGCTGTGCACCGTGACGTGGCTCTTGTCCAGGTGCGCCACGACGGTTTCAGGCAGCGGGCCCGGGCCTGGCTCGGTTTGACCCGGCGTGGGGTCATCCAGCTCGTGCTCGGCGATCAGGATGGTGACGCTCGCACCGTGCGGCTCGTAATCCTGGCGTGAAATATTCAGCACGTGGGCGCCGATGATATTGGTCACGTCCTTGAGAATCTGCGTCAAACGTTCGGCGTTGTAAAGCTCATCGATATAGTCGATGTAAGCCGCACGCTGCTCCTCGGTTTTGGCGTAACAGATGTCGTAAATATTGAAGCTCAACGAGCTTGTCAGGTTGTTGAACCCGTGGAGTCGGAGATTATCTGACACGTCCGAACCTCCCTATGGCAGATGAAGACACCCCGACGATCCAGCGCCGGAACCGATAAACACTTGTTACCGTGCTGACGCAGCCGCTGTGCATGGAGCGGCCCCGCACTACGCAGTAGGGGGAAAAACAAGCGGGCGTATTATGCCCGCCCGTGGCGCGGGTTGCATCCGGCCACACTACTTTTTTTGAACCTGAGCGAAAGTGTCGCAGCGTGGGGCTCAAGCGTCGACGATCTCGAAAGAGTGGGTAATCTCAACGCCACCGTTGACGAGCATGATCGAGGCGCTGCAGTACTTCTCTGCCGAGAGCTCCACGGCCCGCTGTACCTGCTTCTCTTTCAAGCCACGCCCCGTCACCACGAAGTGCACGTGGATCTTGGTGAACACGGACGGCACCTCATCGGCGCGCTCGGCGTCCAGCTCTGCCACGCAGTCAGTGACATCGGCGCGGGCTTTGTCGAGGATGTTCAAGATATCGAAGGCAGTGCAGCTACCCATGCCCATCAACAGCATTTCCATCGGCCGTGGGCCAGTGTTACGACCGCCGTGGTCGGGCGGGCCATCGATCACAACGCTGTGTCCGCTACCCGATTCTGCGACGAACTGACGACCATCGGTCCATTTTACCCGTGCTTTCACGTTGCTCTCCTCATCTTGGCGACGAAAGGTAAGTCGCGCAGCATAACATTTCTAGGCGACAGCGCACGGCTTCATCGTGCGCTGGTCATGGCGGTCAAGCCTGAGCCAAGTGCTGCTCCAGTTCGGTGAGCCGTTCTGGGGTGCCAACATCGACCCAGTGGCCGCAGTAATGTTCACCGCTGACGCGCTGTTCGGCCATGGCGCGCTTCAGTAGCGGAGCCAGTGCAAACGCTCCTGGTGGCTCTGTTGCGACGAGGTCAGGGCGCAGAACGCTAATACCCGAGTAGGTCAGGCGTGACTCGCCCGTCTGCGTAACGCGGCCCCGGTCGAGCGCAAAATCGCCGCCAGGGTGGTGGTTAGGGTTATCCACGAGGATCAAGTGGGCGAGGTCGCCCTCTGCCAGCGTGGCAGCACTGGGTAGGTAGTCGCACCACACATCACCATTGATCAGTAGAAACGGCGCTTCGCCCAGCAGAGGCAGCGCTTTCTGAATGCCGCCGCCGGTCTCGAGCGGGCTAGCCTCCTGGCTCCAGTGAATGCGCAGTTGGTGGGCAGAGCCGTCGCCTAGCGCGGCCATGATCTGCTCGGCGCGGTAGCTCACGTTGATCACCACCTCCTCGATACCCGCACGCTTCAAGCGCTCCAGATGATGGACGATCAGCGGCTTGTCTGCCACGGGCAGCAGCGGTTTCGGGCAGTGGTCGGTGAGTGGGCGCATCCGTTTGCCCAGGCCTGCCGCTAAAATCATCGCCTTCATGGCGTATTTTCCTCCAGACGCTGCATGATCGCTGGGCGCAGCACGCCACTTACCCAGTCGGCAAACTCGCGGTGTTGGGGTAGTGCCACTAGGCTATCTTCTAGGTGCGCTAAAAAGTGGGGCAGGCGGGCTAAGTAGCCTTCTTTGCTGTCGCGCAGCGTCAACCGACAAAAGATGCCCAGCACTTTTAGCGAGCGCTGTGCGGCCATGGCGTGGCACTGCGCTAAAAAAGTTTCCTCGCTGACCGAGCGGGTCAGGCGACCCTCTTGCCGTGCCTGCTGATAGAAAGTGCCGACGAAGAAAGCAAACTGGTCAGGGCTGAAACGGCAGTAGCGGCCTCGCAGTAGCGAAATAACGTCGTAGCTGAGCGGACCTGCCACGGCGTCCTGAAAATCGATCATGTAAAGCGTTTGCTGGTGGAGCATCAGGTTCATCGCATCGAAATCACGATGAACGCTCACCACCGGTTGTTCCAGGGCGCGCTCGATCAATGTGCCGCGGAGCGCCTCCCAGCTATCCGGAACCGGCAGCGACAGCCAGCGACCCAGGCACCATTCGGGAAAAAGATCCAGCTCCCGGCCAAGTAGGGCGGCGTCGTAGGCGGGCAGGGCGGCTGGGTTGGCGCGGTTTTGCAATTCGGCAATCAGCGACAGCGCAGCGTGGTGGTGCTCCTCCGTGCGCGCCGGGTCAGTAAAGGTGGCTTGCAGGGGCGTATCGCCCAGATCATCCAGCAGCAAAAAGCCGGCGTCCAGATCACTGGCGTGAATGGCGGGCACCGGCAGTCCGGCGGCATGCCAGCGCTGGCCTATGGCCACAAACGGCGTGGAATCCTCCTGATCCGGCGGTGCATCCATGACGATTTGCGTGTTGCCATCCGGCAGCGTTAGTCGAAAATAGCGCCTAAAACTGGCGTCACCGCCCGCAGCAGAGAGGCGAAGAGTGGCGTGATCAAGGCCGTGTTGTTGCGCCGCCCACTGAGTGAGGGCGTCGATCCGAGAAGAGGACATGCAAGCTCCTTGCTGGTCGGGCATCATGCGGGCTGTATAATACCGATTCTGGATGCCAAGGATAACGAACATGGGCAAGCGAATCTCGCGCACCGTACCGGTTGCGCATACGCTGCTGGGCAGTTTGCTCGCTGGCGCCTCGTTTTCAGCGGTGGCGCAGGACCGAACCCTGCCCGCAGAGGCGCTGGACTGGCAGGCCTGGAGCCAAGACGAAGCGCCGCAACAGCTATGCCGGGGGCGCTATGTGATGCCCGGCTACCGCTTGCCAGCGGAACAGAACCCGGAAACGCTTTCGGTCGAAACCGAAGAGGTGGATTACGCCGCTGACGGCGAAGCCCTGCTGCGTGGCGATGTGGTACTGCGCCGGGGCAATACCGAGCTAGAGGCCGAACGTGTCTTTCTCCCGGCAGATCGCCAGCGGGTAGATGCCGAGGGCAACCTCGCCATTCGCGATAGTCAAGCCCTCGTGCGCGGCGAACACGCCACGTTGATGTTGAACGAAGATCGCGCCTCGCTACGTAACAGCCACTATGTGCTCTACGAGCAGCACCTGCGTGGGCAGGCGCGTGAGCTGCAACAGACCGGAGAGGAGCAGTACCGTCTGCAGGAAGCCACCTTCACGACCTGCGACCCCGGTGCTAACAGTTGGCAGTTGGTAGGTAGCGACATTCGTCTCGATCAGGCGGCAGGATTCGGCACTGCCCGCCACGCGCGGCTGGAAGTCAAAGACGTCCCGGTATTTTACTGGCCGTGGCTGCGTTTCCCCATCGATGATCGCCGTCATACGGGGCTGCTCTCGCCGTCAGTAAGCTTCTCAAGCGATGGCTTCGATTATACGCAGCCGTTTTACTGGAACATTTCGCCGAACCAGGATGCCACCATTACCCCGCGCTGGATGTCGGACCGGGGGCTGCTGCTCAATGGGGAATACCGCTACCTGCTCGAAGAGAGTCAGGGCTTGGTGGAGGGCGGCTACCTCGATAGCGACGGCGGCACCAATAACGGTGATAACCGCTTCGAGGGGGACGACCGCTGGTACATCGACGCCCAGCATGCAGGACGGCTCACGCCGCGCAGCGACTACCGGCTGCGCTACGGCGCGGCCAGCGACGGGCGCTACTTCGATGACTTTGGTGGCGAGTTCGGCAACAGCGACCGGGTCAGTATGGAGCGTCTGGCCCAGGTCGATTACCGCGGCGAACGCTGGCAGCTCGATGCGCGGGCCCAGGGCTTTCAGCGCCTGGAAGACCCGCTCAGCGACACCGATCGCCCCTTTTACCGCCTGCCAAGCCTGACCGCCAACTCCGATTGGCAGCTAGGCAACGGCCTCTATACGCAGTGGCGCTCCAACGCCACCTACTTCTGGCGCGATGTGGACGAGCGGCGGGTGCCGGAACGTGAGGCGGCCATTGGGTCGCGCCTGCACCTCACACCGGCGGTGGGCTGGCGTTACGAGCAGCCCTGGGGCTATATCGAACCCCGCACCGAGCTTTGGCACACGGCTTACGAGCTGGATTATGGCGACCGAGTGACCGATCGCACCACATCGCCTTCGCGCAGCGTCGCGATCACCTCCATCGACAGCGGCCTTGTCTTCGAGCGTGAACTGGAGCTTGGCGGGCGCGATTATCGCCAAACCCTCGAACCCCGCGTGAACTACGCCTACGTACCGCGCACCGACCAGACTCAGCTGCCCGATTTCGATAGCCGTGAACGGGCGTTTTCATGGGATCAGCTCTGGTCGCCGCACCGTTTCTCGGGGGCTGACCGCGTGGGGGATCTCAATCGCGTATCGCTCGGTGTCGAATCACGGTTGATCGAAGATAGCGCCGGGCGTGATCGTCTGACCTTTGGCGTCGGCCAGAGCTACTACTTCTCCGAGCGGCGCATCGATAGCGAAGGCGACCCGGACACGCTGCCAGCGCGCCCCAGTGAAGACCCTTCGGTGAATCCGGAAAGCCGCTATCAGGCCACCCGTGACCGCTCCCCGCTGGTCACTCGCCTGGATTGGCAAATATCGGATCGCTGGAGTACGGGCTACGAATGGCTCTACGATGACGAACGCGAGCAGACCGAGCGCTCTAGCGTGGACGTTCGCTACCGTCACCCGGAAGGGCACGTAGTGAACCTTGGCTACCGTTGGGAGATCGAAGGGTTCGATCCGAGCGTGGTGCCGGGCGACGACGGTTTCCGCGACTACAGCCGCGAAGAGTGGGATCTCTCGCTGGCGTGGAAAGCGAGCCCAAGGATTGATTTGATTGGCCGCTACCTGCACGATCAAACCAACAACCGTCCCCTGGAACAGCTCGCGGGCCTACAGTGGAACGACTGCTGCTACGGCGTACAGCTGGTATGGCGTGAATGGATCGACGACAACGATACGGCGCGGGTTGGCGATGACTTCAACGACCGCGGGCTATTTTTGCGCTTCGTGTTTCGTGGTCTAGGTGGCGTGGGTCAAGAGGCCGACGGCTACTTTGAACAGGCGATTCCCGGCTACCGCCCTACGCCCCTATGAACGACCACTTTAAAATAGCGACTGAAAGAGACTTTTTATGATGATCAGAAAGACCTTGCTGAGCTGCGCGCTGAAGAAACGAGCCACCCAGCTGTCCGCAGGCAGCCTGATGGTGCTCTGCCTGGGCACGGGTGCGGCGCTGGTTCCGCTGACCGTTCATGCGCAAAATTTCGAGTCGGCCCAGCGTCAGCAGTTGGATAGCGTCGTCGCAGTCGTCAACGATGGCGTCATCATGCGCAGCGAGTTGGATGACCGCATTGCCCAGGTGGAGCAGCAAGCAGCGGCTCAGGGCGGCAATTTGCCGCCGCGTAATCAGCTGGCCCAGCAGGTGCTGGAGCGCATGGTCATGGATGAAATCCAGCTGCAGATGGCCCGCCAAGCCAACCTGAGCGTGGATGACACCGAACTCAACCGCCAGCTGCGCAGCATTGCCGAATCCAACAACATGACGTTGGACCAGTTTGCCGATGCGGTAGAAGCCGACGGCATTACCCTGGCCGACGTGCGCGAAGACGTACGCCGCGAAATGCTGATGCGCCAGGTACAGCAGCGCCAGATTAGCCAGCGCGTCACGGTTTCCGACCGCGATGTGGAGCGTTTCCTGAGCCAGCAGCCAAGCCAACAGCAGGGGCAGGCGTTTATCGAAGAGACCCGTGCCCGCCACGTGCTGGTGGAGCTGACGCCTACGCGTAACGAGAACCAAGCCCGCGCCCGCGCGGAAGAGGCTCGCCAGCGTTTGCAGCAGGGCGCAGACTTCGCGTCGGTGGCCCGTGAGTACAGTGACGACCGTGGTAGCGCCATGAACGGCGGCGACCTGGGCTGGGTGCGCCCTGGCCAAACGGTGCCTGCGTTCGAAGAAGCCATGACGTCTCTCAGCCCGAACCAGCTCTCCGAGCCAGTACGCTCTCAGTTCGGCTATCACGTCATCGAAGTGCTGGAGCGTCGCCGCCAGGACGTGACCGAAGAGAGCCGTCGTGAGCAGGTGCGCCAAGCGATTTTCCAGCGTCGTGCCAACGAAGAGCTGCAAACCTGGCAGCGTGAAATTCGCGAACAGGCCTTCGTGGATATTCGTCTCTAATGACGCGGCCGCTGCTGTTAACCACCGGTGAACCTGCGGGCATCGGGCCAGAGCTGACGCTGATGCTGGCCGCTCGTGGGCAATTAGCCAACACGGTGGCGGTGGGTGACCCGCAGATGCTGCGCCAGCGCGCCGAGCTGCTCGGGCTGGCCGTAGAGGTCGTCGAGGCCGCGCCGGGTAGCTTGGATATATCCTCTCCAGGGCGTTTGGTGGTGTGGCCCGCCGCACTGCGCGCGCCTGCCACGCCTGGGGTGCTCAATCCCGCCAACGCCAGCTACGTGTTGGAGACACTGCAAATCGCCGTAGACGCCTGCCAAGCAGGGCAGGCCGCGGCGATGGTCACCGCGCCGCTACATAAAGGGGTCATCATCGAAGGGGGCTTTCCCCACTTCACCGGCCATACCGAGTGGCTGCGCGATGCCTGCGGCGTGGATGACGTAGTGATGCTGCTGGCGACCGATGCCGCGCTGCATGCCAAGAACCCGCTGTGGCAAGGCAGCGGCGATTTGCGCGTGGCGCTGGTGACGACTCACCTGCCGCTGCGTAACGTGGCCGATGCCATCACGTTCGAGCGGGTCACCCAGATCAGCCGCTTACTGGCCGCTGACCTGCGGCGCCAATTCGGCATCTCGCATCCGTGCATTGCGGTATGCGGCCTCAACCCCCATGCGGGGGAAGAGGGGCATTTGGGGCGCGAAGAGCTGGATATTATTATTCCTGCCCTCGACGCGCTGCGTGCCGACGGGCTGGATATCCAAGGGCCGCTGCCTGCCGATACGCTGTTCACCCCGCGTCACCTAGCCGGAGTCGATGCGGTGCTGGCGATGTACCACGACCAGGGCTTGGCAGTGCTAAAATACGCCGGCTTTGGTCAGGCCGCGAACATTACCCTGGGGCTGCCGCTGGTGCGTACCTCGGTGGACCACGGCACCGCGCTGGATTTGGCGGGCCATGGTACTGCCGACCCCAATAGTCTGGGCGTCGCGCTTGCCCTAGCGCAGCGCCTTGCTGCTCAGCGTGCCAGCTCCCTGGCCGCTTCATGAATCAACCCTCCAAGGAACACTGTTAGATGTCTCAAGTGCCTCAGCAGCACCGTGCTCGTAAACGCTTCGGTCAAAACTTTCTGCGTGACCTCGGCATCATTTCGCGTATCGTCCGCGCCATCGGGCCACGCGAAGGCGACCGTCTCGTCGAAATTGGCCCCGGGCAAGGTGCACTGACGGCGCCGCTGCTGGAAGCGGCGGGGAAGCTGGAGGTGATCGAGCTGGACCGTGATCTGATTCCAGGCCTGCGGGTGCAGTTTTTTAACTACCCTGAGTTCGTGATTCATGAAGGCGACGCGCTGAAGTTCGATTTTGCCGAGCTCAAGGGCGATGGCCCGGCGCTGAGGGTGGTGGGCAACCTGCCTTACAACATCTCGACACCGCTGATCGTGCACCTTCTGAGCATGGGTAACGCCATTGCTGATATGCACTTCATGCTGCAAAAAGAGGTCGTGGAGCGCCTGGCCGCCGAGCCGGGTAGCACCGACTGGGGTCGCCTGTCGGTGATGGCGCAGTACTACTGCCAAGTGGACCAGCTGTTCATCGTACCGCCGGAGGCCTTCGTGCCGCGCCCGAAGGTGGACTCCGCGATCGTGCGTCTCACGCCCCATGAACATCTGCCCCACACCGCCGATGATCCGGCCCTGCTGTTCGAACTGGTCAAGCTGGCCTTTGGGCAGCGGCGTAAGACCCTGCGCAATAACCTGAAAGGGCGAGTCAGCGCCGAGACGCTGGAAGCGTTGGGCATCGACCCGGCGCGACGCCCGCAAACTCTGACGGTGGCGGAGTACGTCACCATCGCCAATCAGGTCGCGGCCAACGAGGCGGCCACTGCGGACGACGGCAACCAGGGGGGCGACGAGGCGTGAGTGGCTTGGAGATCGAGGTCAGCGTCACGCCCGAGTTTCGTGATGCAGAGTCGAGCGACAGCGAATCCCGCTACGTGTTTAGCTACACCGTAACGGTCCATAATCAAAGCCCGCACAGCGTGCAGCTAATGGCGCGTTACTGGAAGATCACTCAAGGCAGCGGCGATAGCCAAGAGGTGCGTGGCAAAGGCGTGGTGGGCCAGCAGCCGCTGATTGGCCCTGGTCAGCGTTTTCGCTACACCAGTCGGGCGATTCTGCAAACGCCGGTCGGGGTGATGGAAGGTGCCTATACGCTGCTCAATACTTACACGCAGCGCGCCTTCGATGTGCCCATTGCGCCATTTCGTTTGGCGGTGCCGCGTCAACTGCACTGAACTCTGTTAGTCGGGAATGCCCATGAGTACCTATGTCATTGGCGACCTGCACGGCTGCCATGCCGAGTTTGTTCGCCTGCTGGACGCTGTGAATTTCAGCCCCACCCACGACACGCTCTGGCTGGTGGGCGATGTGATCAATCGAGGCCCCGGTTCGCTTGCCTGCTTGCAAGAAGCTCAGGCCCTCGGTAGCGCCGTGCGCTGCGTGCTGGGGAACCACGATTTTCACCTGCTGGTGGTGGCTCGTGGGGGCGGCAAGTTGAAAAAGAACGACACCTTGGACGATATTCTGGCCTCCCCCCAGCGGGAGTCGCTGCTGGATTGGCTGCAGAGCCAGCCCCTGGTCGTGCATGAGGGTAATACGCTTATGGCCCACGCCGGACTGCTGCCCAGTTGGAGTGCCGAACAGGCGCTGACGCTAAGCGGTGAAGTGCAGTCGGCGCTGCAAAGCGAGCACTCAGGCGCATTTTTAAGCCAGCTTTTCGGCAATCAGCCGGACCGTTTTCGGGACGACTTGGAAGGTATGGATCGCCTGCGCTGTATCGTCAATGTGTTGACCCGGATGCGCTTCATCGACGCCGAGGAGCGCCTCGATTTTGCGGCCAAAGAGGGACTCGATAGCGCCCCTGAAGGGTTCGCTCCCTGGTTTCAGTTTCCACGCCAGGATGATCTGCGCCTTCTGTTTGGCCACTGGGCCGCGCTGGAAGGGCGCACTCCCCACGCCAAGGTCAACGTCGAGGGATTGGATACCGGCTGCGTATGGGGCGGGGCCTTGACGGCGATGAACCTGGAGACCGGCGAGCGCACCCGCGTCCCTAGCCAGCAAGGAGGTCGTTAAGTGTTTCAACAGGATGCGCTCACCCAAGGGTTGTCGGTATACCGCGTAGGCGGCGCGGTGCGGGATGCGCTGCTGGGCTGGCCGGTGGTCGATCACGACTGGGTCGTGGTGGGAGCAACGCCGGACGACATGCGCCAGCGGGGCTTCAAGCCCGTAGGTCGCGACTTTCCAGTTTTTTTGCATCCCCATACCTCAGAAGAGTATGCACTGGCGCGCACCGAGCGGAAATCCGGGCACGGCTACGGGGGGTTCGAGGTGTATGCCAGCCCGGATGTAACGCTGGAGGAGGATCTCTCCCGGCGTGACTTGACGATCAATGCCATTGCCCAGGGGCCCGAGGGGGAACTGACGGACCCGTTTCACGGCCAGCAGGATATCCGGCAGCGACTTTTACGCCACGTATCGCCTGCCTTCAGCGAAGATCCGTTGCGGGTGCTGCGCACTGCGCGCTTTTTAGCCCGCTATGCGCATCTGGGCTTTACCATTGCCCCAGACACCCACGCGCTGATGCGCCACGTCAGCGGCAGCGGCGAACTTGGCCACCTAGCCGCAGAGCGGGTGTGGGTAGAGACCGAAAAAGCGCTGGGAGAACCCAATCCAGAGCGCTATTTCACGACGCTAAACGAGTGCCAGGCGCTCGCCACTTGGTGGCCGGAACTTGACGATGACGACACCTTGGCCGCTGCCCTCGACGCGCTAGCCAGCGCGCCTGAGACCTCTTCACCCGCGCTTGCCCACTGGCGCTATGCGCTGCTGGTCTCGGTGCTCAGTGACGAGCAGCGCGACGCGTTAGCGGGCAGGCTGCGGCTGCCCAACGCGGTGACGCAGTTAGCTCGCCATACCGCGCTGACGACAGCGCTACTCGTTGCACCGCTCAACGATGAGCGAGTGCTGCACTGGTTGGAGCGCTTGGATGGCTGGCGCAAACCTGCGCAGGTCGCTGCGCAGTTGCAGCTCGTCGGCCGTTTGGCTCCTGAGTACCAAGCCCTGCTGGAGGCGGCATGGCAGGCAGCCCAGGCAGTGAGCCCCCAGGCGCTGCTCGGTGAAGGGTACCGTGGTGCCGCTTTGGGAGACGCGCTGCGCCAGTATCGCCAGAGGGCGGTGGCAGGTGCGCTAGGCGAAAGGGCGTCGCACTAGCGCGCTATGGCCGCACGAAGCTGCGGGTCGGCTTGGGAAATCCAGCGGCCCCGCCAGTGAAAATCAATGGGCCAAAGGCGCTGGTCGCCCAACGTGAAGCGTTTCCAAAGCGTGGCATAGGAGGTGTGGCAGGCGGGATGACGCGTGTTGGGTAGTAGCTCGGCCAGTGGCTGAAGCACGAAGGCATTGTGGGTGATCTCCCCGCGGGGCAGGGTGACATCATCGATGATCCCGCAGGCATCGCCGACGGTCAGTAAATCGATATCCAGCGCGCGGGGGCTGCACTTCTTCATGTCTGGCGTTCGGCCGTGGGCAATTTCGAGCGCTTTGGACCACGCTTGGAGGTCGCTCACCGACCAATCACTGTAAAATGCGACCACCAGGTTGTAGAAGTTACGGCTATCTTTAAAGCCTACCGGCTCGCTTTCAAAAATTCGCGAAATCTGCAGCGGGCCAAACGTCTCTTCTAGGGCATCCAGACAGAGCCGGATATGGGTGTCGGGGTCGATGTTGCTGCCCAGGCTCAGGGTCACCAGATTCATAACGTCGTGTCCTGCGTGGCCTCCGGCAGCGTGCCGCGGGTGATTTCCAGACCGACGCTGGCCGCTTGAGGGACGGCACCGGGCTTGCGGACGGTCATGCGTAGCCAGCGAATCGGGAATTCATGCTGTAGGCAGGCCGCGAGACGCTCCGCGAAGGTTTCCACCAGGGCAAACTGATGCTCGTCGGCGAACTGCTGGATTCGTTGGCAGATCGCGGCATAATCCAGCGTCAAGCGTAAATCATCCGTGGCGGCTGCGGGCCGAATGTCCGTTGCCAGCGATAGATCCAGGCTCAGCGATTGCGTTATCGTGCGTTCCCAGTCGTACACACCGATGACGGTGTCTACGGTGAGTGCTTCGATCAAAATGCGGTCCACAGGCCTTCCCCCAGGGTCAACAAGCGGGCGATTGTACTTGAGGATGACCAGAAACGACAGTAAGGCAGCGGCGTTGGCCGCCAATGCCAGGGTGGGCAGGCCATGATATGGATAGTGATCGGCTACTTGAGTGGCAGTTGGCTGGCGGCAGTGAGCGTGTGCCGCTGGGCAGGTGTCGACGATCCTCGGTTTTGTGGCTCCTACAACCCAGGGTTTTCCAACGTACTGCGCCTGTATGGCCCGCGACTGGCCGCCGCCACGCTGCTGCTGGATGCGCTAAAAGGCGTGCCCGCAGTGCTGGCGGCCAAGTGGCTAACGCTGCCGGTATGGCTCCAGGGAGTTGTGGGGCTCGCCGTGCTGCTGGGGCATAGCTACCCCCTTTGGTATGGCTTTCGCGGGGGAAAGTCGGTGTCCAGTGCGTTTGGCGTGCTGCTGGTGCTGGTGCCCAGCGTGGCGCTGCTGACGGCACTTGGTTGGACGCTGCTTGCGTGGCGGCTGCGCACTGCCGCAGCGGCATCGCTTGCCTGTGCGCTGCTGGCGCCGCTGCTGTGCCTCTGGCTGGCCCCCGGTTACGTGAGTGTCGTAGGGGGCTTTAGCCTACTGGTGCTGGCTCGACACGGCCTCAATATTCGCCGCTTGCGTCGAGGGGACGAGCCGCACCTGCGTGGGTAGGCGCGGCGATTACTCGGGGGCGTTCAAGGTATCCAACGGCCATCGGGGCGTGGCCTGCATCACGCCGTTGTCATCCCGCTCGCCTGCCGCCAAGCGCTGCGCCCCGACATAGGCAATCATGGCGCCGTTGTCGGTACAAAAACGCCCGCGAGGGTAATAAGCGCGGGCTTGGCGCTTTTGAGTCTCCAGCGCTAGCCGTTCACGCAGGCGGGTGTTGGCGCTCACGCCGCCTGCCATCACGATGCGCTTTAGGCCGGTTTGGTCGAGCGCACGGCGACATTTGATCACCAATGTATCCACCACGGCCTCTTCAAAGGCCCGTGCAATATCGGCTTTCGACTGTTCATCCAGCTCACCTGCGGCTTCTAGCTGGCGAATCGCCGTTAGCGTATGGGTTTTTAGACCAGAGAAACTGAAGTCCAAGCCCGGACGGTCGGTCATCGGGCGCGGAAAACGAAACCGTTTCGGGTCGCCCTGTTCGGCGAGTTTGGCCACCAGCGGGCCGCCAGGATAGGCAAGGCCGAGCATCTTGGCGGCTTTGTCGAAGGCTTCTCCGGCCGCGTCATCCACCGATTCACCCAGCAGTTGGTAATGCCCTAACCCTTGTACCTCCACCAACTGGGTATGACCGCCCGAGACCAGAAGAGCGACGAACGGAAACTCGGGGGCATCGTCTTCCAGCATGGGGGCCAGCAGGTGGCCCTCCATGTGGTGAACGCCCAGCACCGGTATGTTCAGCGCTTTGGCCATGCCGTGGGCAGTGCTGGCACCCACCATCAGGGCGCCGACGAGGCCCGGTCCGGCGGTGTAAGCGATACCGTCCAGGTCTTGGCGGGTGAGCTGGGCGTCTTTTAGTACTTGCTCGATCAACGGCAGCAACTTGCGGGTGTGATCTCGGGAGGCCAGCTCCGGCACGACGCCGCCGTACTCCGCATGCATGGCGATTTGGCTATACAGCGCATCGGCTAGCAGGCCGCGCCCACCGGTAAACGCGGTATCGTAAATGGCGACGCCGGTTTCGTCGCAAGACGTTTCAATGCCCAGTACGCGCATAGCAAAAGAACTCGTATAGGTGGTAAGGCAGAAGCTTGAAACCGGCTAGTTTAGCATTATGGCAGTGAAGGGGCGTAAGCATTTGCAAAGATCGCCAACCACGACTAGACTACTGTGCGCTGTAAAACTGGGTCGTACACCGTCGTGTTCGGTGTGCGTACTATCCGAACTCAAGACTCCTTAAGGTAGGTGAGTGCTTAATGCCTTCTGTAAAAGTACGTGATAACGAGCCGTTTGACGTCGCCCTGCGTCGCTTCAAGCGTTCTTGCGAAAAAGCTGGCGTTCTGTCTGAAGTACGTCGTCGCGAGCACTATGAGAAGCCGACTGCTGAGCGCAAGCGCAAAGCGGCAGCTGCCGTAAAACGTCACGCTAAGAAATTGCAGCGTGAGCGTAAGCGTTTCGAACGGCTCTATTGATCCGTACCTGGGGGTAGCCTGCGCTGTTAGCCGGTTATCTCAAGAGGGATGCCAAGCGGCCGCCACTAGGTGGCCGTTTGTTTTTCGTTCTGTGATGTGTGTTTTGCGCGGTTTAAGGTGATCAGGCGCGTTGCCTGATGACGTTAGACCCGCCCATTAGCGCTTCGCGCGAGGATGCCCGCAGTTCATGGCAGGCCAAATTCCACAGCGTTTCATTGACGACCTGCTTGGCCGCGTTGACGTGGTGGAAGTGGTTGGCGAGCGCGTGCAGCTCAAAAAAGCGGGCCGTAACTTCTCCGGTTTGTGTCCTTTCCATCAAGAAAAAACGCCGTCGTTCACGGTGAGTGCCGACAAGCAGTTTTATCACTGTTTTGGCTGTGGCGCTCACGGCAACGCGCTGCGCTTTTTGATGGAGTACGACAAGCTGCCGTTCCCCGAAGCGGTAGAGCAGTTGGCTGGACGCCTAGGGCTCGACGTACCCCGTGAGGGAGCGGATGACCCGCGTGCCCAGCAGCGCGAGAAGAAGCGTAAAGAGGGCGTCAATCTGCTGGAAGTGGCCGCCAGCTTCTATCGTGAACGGCTGAAAATGCAGGAGGGCCAGAGTGCTCAGCGCTATCTGCAGGGTCGCGGTCTATCGCCGGAGGTGATCGACACCTACGGTATCGGTTATGCGCCGGGTGGCTGGGAAGCGCTCAAACAGCACCTGTCGGCAAAAGGTATCGGTGAGCCGGTACAAGTCGAGTACGGGCTGCTGATCCATCGAGAAGATACCGGGCGCACCTATGACCGCTTTCGTGATCGGGTAATGTTTCCCATCCGCGACTTGCGTGGCCGTACGCTAGGCTTTGGTGGCCGAGTCATGGGCGATGAGCAGCCCAAATACCTCAATTCACCGGAAACGCCTGTCTTTCATAAGGGGCGAGAGCTATACGGTTTGTACGAGGCGCGCCAGGCGTCCAGCAAACTTGAGCAGCTGGTGATGGTCGAAGGCTATATGGATGTGGTGGCGCTGGCCCAATTCGGCATTCATAACGCCGTCGCTACCTTGGGTACCGCGACCACGGAAGATCACTTGAGCCGCCTGTTTCGTCTGGTGAGCCGAGTGGTGTTCTGCTTCGACGGTGACCGGGCGGGTCGTCAGGCGGCAAGCCGCGCTCTGGAGACCGCTCTGCCGCAAATGATCGACGGTCGTGAGGCGCGTTTTCTATTTCTGCCTGACGGGGACGATCCAGATTCGCTGGTACGGCGAGAGGGGAGCGAGGCGTTTCAAGATCGCGTTACCTGCGCGATGCCGCTGTCGGAGTTCCTCTTCGAGCAGGCCGCCCAAGGGCGCGATTTGAATACGGTGGAAGGGCGCGAGCGCTTTGCCAGTCAGGTGTTGGAGGCGCTGAACAAAGTGCCAGACGGCATGCTGAAATCGCTGCTGCTCGAGTCGCTGGCCAAACGCAGCGGGCTGGCGCAGTCGCAGCTCCAAACACTGTTGGAGAAACGCACGGCTGCCGCTCAGGCGAGCCCCCAATGGGCGCCAGTGGACGAGACAGCGCCTGAGCCCATGCTGGCAGAGCAAGCCTCCTCCCGCCCGGCTGCTCGCGGCCGTCGCCAAGGGACAACGCTGCAAACGCTATCAACGGTGGGCCGGATCGTGCAGCTACTGCTGCATGAGCCGCGTTTGGTAACGGCGCTGCCCGAGACGCTGGATTGGCTGCCAGATAGTAGTGAAGAGGCCCCGCTGTGCCGCGAGTTGATTGCACTACTGCGTGCCGGACGCTATCGCAGTCCACAGGTGGTGCTGGCGCACTTCCAGGGCACTGAGGAGGGAAAGTTGCTTAGTGAAATTGCAGCAAGAGAGCCTTTGCTTGGTAGGGAGCATCGAGAGACAGAGTTAATAGATAACATAAATTATCTAAAAGCTATGAAAGAAAAGTCTCAGCCTCACGCTGAAATTGATGCGTTAACTGAGCAGTTTTCTGCATTGGTAAAGAAAAAAGAGTCTGGTCAAAAGCTTACTGCCCAAGAGAGGCAAAAGTTTATGCAGATGCTTGCGTCTAATAAGCGGATGTAAGCCTCTAAATTTCACTTAAGGGTTGAATTACCACGCTTCAGCACCACATACAGGGTTAGTCGCCAGGCGCTGGCCTAACCGAACAACCTAACACACCTGAATGACCGCGCAAATACGTTTCGCTGGAAAAAATCCAGCTATTTACGCTATACTGTTCGGCTTGTTGAGTTTAATCGATTCAGCGCCCCAGGTGTTTCATTCTTCTTCGTCGAGATAGGGTTTCTATGGCTGGAAATGCGCAGCAGCAGTCACGTCTGAAGGAGTTGATCGCGCGCGGCAAGGAACAGGGCTACCTGACCTATGCCGAGGTCAACGACCATCTACCCGAGGATATCGCCGACCCGGATCAAGTGGAAGACATCATTGGCATGATCAACGACATGGGTATCAGTGTCGTTGAAGAAGCGCCAGATGAAGACACTTTGATGATGTCGGATCACTCCACGGACGAGTCCGCTGCGGAAGAGGCCGTTGCGGCACTCGCCGCCGTGGAAAGCGACGTCGGTCGCACCACCGACCCCGTGCGCATGTACATGCGTGAAATGGGGACGGTAGAGCTTTTGACCCGTGAAGGCGAAATCGAGATCGCCAAACGGATCGAAGAGGGCACGCGGGAAGTGATGTCCGCACTGGCGTATCTGCCCGGTGCAGTGGCCTCGATCCTCGAAGCCTACGACGCCACCCAGGACGAAGAAGCCCCTGGGCGCCTATCGGATCTGTTTTCTGGCTTTATCGACCCTGACGAAGGTATTCCTGGGGTTGCCGAAGCAGAGGTGCCGGAGCCCGAAGTCGACACCGAGCTGAGCGATGATGACGATATCGACAGCGATGCGGACGACGACGAGGACGACACCACCGCTAGCGAAGGCGGCCCAGATCCTGAAGAGGCCAAGGCTCGCTTCGAACAGATTCGCGAGCAAAATGCGGCGGTGGAAGCCGCGCTGGCCAAACACGGTCGTGGCAGCGCCGAGCTGAAGTTCGAGCAGGAGCGTCTTGCCGAGCTGTTTTCGCCGATCAAGCTGGTGCCGAAACACTTCGAGCGTCTGGTTGGCCAAGTGCGGATCAGTGTCGAACAGGTGCGTGCCCAGGAAAAAGCGGTCATGCAGCTGTGCGTCAAGAAAGCCAAGGTGCCGCGCAAAACGTTTATCAAGTCGTTCCCGGGCCACGAATCGGATCAGACATGGCTGGACGCCTTCCAAGAAGCGCAGCCTAAGTACGCTGACCGCCTAGAGCCGCTGCGTGCCGATATCGCCCGCTCTCAGCGTAAGATTGCCTTCGAAGAGGACATGGTGCAGCTCTCGGTGGCTGACCTCAAAGAGGTGAATCGCAAGCTGTCGATTGGTGAAGCGAAAGCTCGTCGCGCCAAGAAAGAGATGGTCGAGGCGAACTTGCGCTTGGTAATCTCGATTGCCAAGAAGTACACCAACCGTGGCCTGCAGTTCCTCGATCTGATCCAGGAAGGCAACATCGGCTTGATGAAGGCGGTAGACAAGTTCGAATACCGTCGTGGCTACAAGTTCTCGACCTACGCGACGTGGTGGATTCGTCAGGCCATTACTCGCTCGATCGCAGATCAGGCGCGGACCATTCGTATCCCGGTCCACATGATCGAGACGATCAACAAGCTCAACCGCGTCTCCCGTCAGATGCTGCAGGAAATGGGTCGCGAGCCGACACCGGAAGAGCTGGGCGAGCGTCTGGAAATGCCGGAAGACAAAGTGCGTAAGGTGCTCAAGATCGCCAAAGAGCCGATCTCCATGGAGACGCCGATTGGTGATGACGACGATTCGCACCTGGGTGACTTCATCGAAGACGGCACCATGCTGCTGCCGATCGATATGGCCACCGGCGAAGGCTTGATCGAAGCGACCCGCAACGTGCTGGGCGGTTTGACTGCCCGCGAAGCGAAAGTCCTGCGGATGCGTTTCGGTATCGACATGAATACCGACCACACGCTGGAAGAGGTGGGCAAACAGTTCGACGTCACCCGCGAGCGGATTCGTCAGATCGAAGCCAAAGCGCTTCGCAAGCTGCGCCACCCCAGCCGCTCAGAGCCGTTGCGTTCGTTCCTGGACGAGTAAAGCCACGAGTAGTGAAGAGTGAGTGGTGAATAGAGTCGCCACGAAGATCGAAAAGCCCGCCGTTCTCTGAACGGCGGGCTTTTTATGTTATGCCGTTTAAAGCTTAGAGCGTGTAGTAAGTGGCAGAACCTGGACCAACCGGCAGGCCAAGAATAAACACCCAGATAAAGAACAGCACACTCCAACCGATCAGCATGAACAGCGTATAAGGCAGCATGAGCGCCACCAGCGTGCCAATGCCCATATCGTTACGGTAACGGGTCGCCACCGCGAGAATCAGGCCAAAGTAGCTCATCATCGGTGTAATCAAGTTGGTGACGGAGTCGCCGATCCGGTACGCCGCCTGAATGACCTCGGGAGCGTAGCCCATCAGCATCAGCATGGGCACGAAGATGGGGGCAGTGACCGCCCACTGCGCCGAGGCACTGCCCAGCGAGAGATTGACGAAGGCACACATGAGGATGAACAGCGCAAACAGGCCTGGGCCGCGCAAGCCAAGGGAGTCCAGCAGGTCAGCGCCCGCCACGGCGGTCACGGTGCCGAAGTTGCTCCAGTTGAACAGCGCCACGAACTGAGCGGCAAAGAACACCAGCACGATATAGAGCCCCAGGCTGCTCATGCTTTTGGCCATGGCATCGACGATGTCGCGATCGTTTTGCATGGTGCCCGCGAGTCGGCCATAGACAAAGCCCAGCACAGTGAAGGCAATCGCCACGATGACCACAATACCACGCAGGAAGGGGGAGCCGCTTACTAGCCCTGTCTCTGGATTGCGTAGAATGCCGCTCTCCGGCACGACCATCACGGCGACCAGCGCTATCAGCGCTAGCGTGGCTAGGCCGGTACCCTTCAGCGCCCGTTTTTCGGTCGCGCTCAGGCCCTCCATCCGGTTCTGATCGATATCGCTATCGGCGTAGGCAGAATCGAACTTACCCAGCTTGGGTTCGACGATCCGCTCGGTGACCAAGCCGCCAATCAGTGTGACGAAGAACGTGCTGGCAAACATGAAGAACCAGTTGGCTTCAGCCCCAACGGAGTAGGTAGGGTCGAGCAGGCGTGCAGCCTCCTGGGTGATACCCGAGAGCAGCGGGTCGACTGTACCGATCAGCAGGTTCGCGCTGTAACCACCAGAGACGCCGCAAAACGCCGCTGCCAAGCCCGCTAGCGGGTGACGACCGAGTGAGTGGAAAATCATTGCCGCCAGTGGAATGAGCACGACATAGCCAAGCTCGGCAGCCATGTTCGACATGATGCCCGCAAATACCACGGCATAGGTCACGATGCGGGGAGAGCGGTTGAGCACCAGCGCGCGCATGCTGGCGGAGAGTAAGCCAGAGTGTTCGGCAACGCCTACCCCTAGCATGGCGACTAGTACCGTGCCCAAGGGCGCAAAACTGGTGAAGTTAGTCACCATCTCGGTGACGAGACGACGCAACCCCTCCGCGTTCAAGAGCGAGTTCACTGCGATCCACTCGCCCTCGTTAGCCGGGCGTGGGTCGGCCACGGAAACACCCAGAGCAGCAGCGATGCCACTAGCCACCACTACTAACACACAGAGAATGGCAAACAGCGTCACCGGGTGCGGGAGTAGATTACCCAGCCACTCGACGCTATCGAGGAAGCGGGTAAATGCGCCGCGCTTCAGGTTTTCTTCACGATTTTGTGGGTTTGTCATAAGATTTATATCGTTGGTAGGTTATTTTTCAGCAAAAAATGCCTGTTAAGGTGTTACGCGCGACACTACGTTGATGGGGCAGTAGGCGCAAATGGCTTTACGTATAGCGAGATGTAAAAAATGAAACGCCGCTGACTCGGTCAGTCAGCGGCGTTGAGTAACGATAAAGAAGCGAGGGTTAGGGGGTTAGTCGTGCGCGATGCAAGCGTCGGGCTAGAAAGAGAAGCTCGATGGTGGCGAACAGAATCAAGCTGTAGCCAAGTAGCTCAATGGCCTCTTCGGCGATATCTTTGAAGTCACGGATATAGTGTTCGGCTAGCACGGCGCGCCAGAATTCTTGGCGACCGTACAGACGAGAAAAGATATAGGTGACCAGAACACCTGCCGCAAACAGGCCAAAAGCGAACGTATTGCTGTAGTAACGAAACTCATCCAGGAATCGCTGACGATGCCGGATGACCCAGGCAAGGCTGGGTAACACGATCAGTGCCACGAGGTACTTCCAGGTGTTTTCGGCGACATAGTGATCCAAAAAGTAGTCCTGCTCGCGCACCAGGGAGGCTGCGATAAACGCTAGTAATAGCAGCGTCACCGTAGGCCATACGTTCAATACTTGGCGGATATAGACCAGCAGCGCACAGCAGCTCGCCAGCACCATCGTTTGGGTGAACTCGGTAAAGCCAAGCTCGGTATAGCGCACGTCTGGCAGGTAAAGCACTTCGAGGTAGCCACCTTGGGCAATACCGCCAATGGCGAGCGTATAGAGCGTGGCACGAAGCAGGGCGGTGCGAAAACTGATCGCCCAGGGGGGAGACGATGACATACCAACATCCTTATCGGGGGGTGAAGCGACGGGAGTAAACATTCAGGAATGAATGTTCATTATATCGTCACTTTTCTGTGCTCGCACGTCTAACCTTCTGTCGATGGCTCGACGGGCAGACGATAACGCTGCAAAGTGGTGGTAAGAGAGAAAATGCAAAGCGACGACGTATCAGGTCGCTGTTTATCCCAGTAGGACCGTTGAGGGGCGGGCACCGTTATGGCAATTAGCGTGTTTGATCTGTTTCGGGTTGGTATCGGCCCATCCAGTTCGCATACCGTGGGGCCCATGCGGGCAGCCAGGGATTTCGTGATGGCGCTGACTGCGCCGGACATCACTCGTCTCGTCGTCAGGCTGCATGGCTCACTGGCCGCTACCGGGGTGGGGCACGGTACCGATAACGCGGTGGTCATGGGGTTGATGGGGGAAACGCCGGAAGCGATCGACCCGGATACCATCGCCGCACGGCTGGCCGCGCTGGATGACGGTACGCCGCTGACGCTGCCTCACGGCCAGTCGCTGACGTTTCAGCGTGCGCGGGATATCGAGTGGGACGACACCTGTTTGCCGTTTCACCCCAACGCTATGGTGCTGGCGGCGTATCATGACGATACACTGATCAGCACGAACACCTATTATTCGCTTGGCGGCGGGTTTTACGTGGACCAAGCCTGCGCCGACCGGGGTGGGCTGGATGAGGACAAAACGGCGCTGCCGTATCCGTTCGAGTCGGCCAATGAGCTGCTCGCGCTGTGCCAGCAGCACGGCCTGCGAATTAGCGCGCTAATGCTGGAAAACGAGAAGGCGTGGCGTAGTGAAGCCACGATTCGCCAAACGCTGTTAACGATTTGGCACGCCATGCGCCAGAGTATCGATAACGGCTTGAAGGCCACTGGGCGGCTTCCGGGTGGTTTGAACGTCCGCCGTCGCGCTCACTCGCTGCACCAGCAACTGCTCACTCCGCCCGACCATCAGCGCCTCATTGTAACCAGCTTTACGGTCATGGACTGGGTTAACCTGTTTGCCCTGGCAGTGAACGAGGAGAACGCCGCTGGTAAACGCATGGTGACCGCGCCCACCAACGGTGCAGCGGGCATCGTGCCCGCCGTCCTTGCCTATTACCTAAAGTTCGAGCCCGACGCCTGCGACGACGATGTCGTGGACTTTCTGTTGGCGGCAGGCGCGATGGGCATTTTGTGCAAAAAAAACGCCTCCATTTCTGGCGCAGAAGTGGGCTGCCAAGGGGAGGTGGGCTCTGCCTGTGCCATGGCCGCTGCGGGCCTCGCCGAAGTGTTGGGCGGTACGCCCAAGCAGGTGGAGAATGCCGCCGAGATTGGCCTGGAGCATAACTTGGGGCTGACCTGTGACCCGGTGGCAGGGCTCGTGCAGGTTCCCTGTATCGAGCGCAATGCGATTGCCTCGGTGAAGGCGATCAACGCCGCGCGCATGGCACTGCACGGCGACGGGGACCACTTCGTCTCATTGGATAAAGTGATTCGCACCATGCGCGATACCGGCCGTGACATGCAGGATAAGTACAAAGAGACCTCGAAAGGCGGCCTCGCAGTCAACGCCATCGAGTGTTAGGTAGCCGGCAGAAGGGTGGTGATATGGGCGACCAAATAGTCCACCAGCTGGCGGATTTTAGGCGATAAATGGCGGTGGCGAGGATACACCGCCCAAACCGCCGTATCGTTGTGCTGAAACGGTTCCAGCACCGATACCAACTCGCCGCTGGCAAGGTAAGGTGCCACGTAGTAATCCGGCAGTTGAGCGAGCCCCAGCCCCTTTAGCGCCGCATCCAGAAGGGCAGGCCCGGAGTTTCCGCTCCAACACCCTTCTACCTTGACTTCCCGACGCTGGCCGTTGACTTCGAAGAGCCAATTAGGGCGAGAGCCGATCAGACAGCGGTGTTGGCTCAGTTCGGAAAGGGTATGCGGTCGGGGAGCCTGACGAAAGTAGGCGCTCGACCCCACCACGTACTCCCGCCGCTCGCAGAGCCGCCGAGCGATCAGGCTAGAGTCTTTGAGGACGCCCATGCGGATGGCAATGTCGTACCCCTCCTCGATCAGCTCGACCGGCCGGTTGGTGAAGTGCATATGCACTTCCAACTGGGGGTGCAGGCGCTGAAAATCATTCACCAGCGGTGCGATGTAGCGCTCGCCGAAGGTCGTGGCCGAGGTGAGTTTCAACAGCCCGTGGGGGCTGGCCTGAAGCTCGCTAATAGCCTGCTCGGCATCGCGCAGCCCATCGAATAGATGGCGACAGTGCTCCACGTAGAGCGCACCTGCATCGGTCAGACGAATTTGCCGCGTGGTGCGGTAGAGCAGCTGCACACCCAGCTGGTTTTCGAGTTGGCTCACCAAACGGCTGATGTGCGAGGTTGAGACTTTCAGATGCCGAGCGGCGGCGGAAAAGGTGCCCAGCCTGACGACCTCGACGAAAGCTTCGATACGATCCCAGCGCTGCATGCGTCGCCCTTCAGTGGATGGGTTGTTGCTCAGTAGCAATAATCTTGTGAGTGTATCCCGCTTTATCCCTCTCGCCTAGCTGACCTACACTGCTAGTCTCTTTCGCGTATCCATGGAGTGTCTTGCTTATGTCGATGATCTCGTCACGCTGGTCTCGTCGTGCTTTGGTGGCTGCTATCAGCACCGCCTGGGTCGCTGCCGCTCAGGCCGAGGTGCCTGCCCAGCAACAAGAGCAGGCGCCGGGCTGGTTCCGTATGATGGTGGGCGATGTCGAGGTGACAGCTTTGTACGATGGCCACACCACGCTGGACACGTCGCTGCTGAAAGGCATGGAGCAGGATGAGATCCTGCGCCATCTCAACGCGCTGTTCATCGATGCCGAAAGCGGCATGCAAACCGCCGTGAACGCCTTTTTGCTTCATACCGGTGAGAACTTGGTGCTGGTGGATGCTGGGTCGGCGGCGTGCTTTGGTCCCACTCTGGGCCAAGTCGAGCAGAATTTACGCGCGTCGGGCTATGCACCGGAACAGGTCGATACGATCTTGATGACCCACCTGCACCCCGACCATGTGTGCGGTTTGGTGGATGAGAACGGTGAAGCGGTCTACCCCAATGCCGAGCTGCGCGCCAGCCAAGGCGACGCTGACTTCTGGTTGGACGAAGAGCGCTCCCAAGCGCTTCCAGAGGAGGAGCGTGCCTTCTTTACCATGGCACAAGAGGCCGTGGCGCCCTATCAAGAGGCTGGCCAATTCAGCCCCTTTGCACCGGGCGATGAGCTGCTGATGGGTATCGTCGCGCAGGATACGCACGGCCATACGCCGGGCCATGCGAGCTTTATGCTCAACAGTGACGACGACGCCATGTTGGTCTGGGGCGATGTCGTCCACAGCTATGGCGTGCAGTTTGCCGACCCCAGCGTTGCCATCGAGTTCGATTCCGACCCCGAGCAGGCGGTGCGCACCCGTGAAGCCGTGCTAGAGAGTGCGGTCGATGAGAAGCACTGGGTGGCCGGTGCTCACATGCCGTTCCCGGGCATTGGTCATATCGTCGAAGACGAGGAAGGCTACCGCTGGCTGCCCATCGAGTTTGGGCCGGTCTCTGGCGATAGCGAGTAAATCACCCCCTTTTTAGACGAGCACGTCGCCGCGTGCTCGCCCACTGCGAATCCATAGGAGTGACCATGAAATCACGTGCGGCAGTTGCGCTCGAAGCGGGTAAGCCACTCGAGCTGGTGGATATCGATGTAGAAGGTCCGAAGGCTGGAGAAGTGCTGGTCAAAATGGCCGCCACCAGCGTGTGCCACACCGATGCCTATACGCTCTCCGGCGCTGACCCAGAAGGTAACTTCCCAGCGGTACTCGGCCATGAAGGCGCGGGTGTCGTTCAAGAAGTGGGGGAAGGCGTTACCAGCGTAAAGCCGGGTGACCACGTCATCCCGCTCTACACCGCCGAGTGTGGCAAGTGTAAATTCTGCCTCTCGGGTAAAACCAACCTGTGTGGCAGCGTACGTGCCACACAGGGTAAAGGCGTCATGCCAGACGGCACGTCGCGCTTCTCGCTAGACGGCAAGATGCTGCATCACTACATGGGCACCTCGACGTTCAGCGAGTACACGGTGCTGCCGGAGGTGTCGCTGGCGGTGGTGTCCAAAGAAGCACCCATGGACAAAATCTGTCTGCTGGGCTGCGGCGTGACTACCGGTATCGGTGCCGTCTTGAACACCGCCAAAGTAGAGCCGGGGTCGACCATTGCCGTGTTTGGGTTGGGCGCCATTGGGTTGGCGGTCATTCAGGGCGCGGTGATGGCCAAAGCGTCCAAGATTATCGCGATCGACGTCAATCCGGATAAATTCGCCCTGGCCAAGCAGTTCGGCGCGACGGACTTCGTCAACCCGAAAGATTACAGCGACCCGATCCAGCAGGTTATCGTCGATATGACCGATGGCGGCGTCGACTACTCCTTCGAGTGTATCGGTAACGTCAACGTCATGCGCTCGGCGCTAGAGTGCTGCCACAAGGGCTGGGGGGAATCGATCATCATCGGCGTGGCAGGCGCTGGCGAAGAGATCTCCACACGTCCGTTCCAGCTAGTTACTGGCCGCGTGTGGAAAGGCTCCGCCTTTGGCGGCGTGAAGGGCCGCAGCGAGCTGCCGGGCTACGTGGAGCGCTACATGAACGGCGAGCTCAATATCGACGACTTCATTACCCACGATATGCCGTTCGAGAAGATCAACGAAGCCTTCGACCTGCTGCACGCGGGCAAGAGCATTCGTACCGTGCTGCATTACTGAGTATCATCGAGCTTAAGAAACCGGGTAAACGAACGCGGTAGGGGAGACCCGCCGCGTTTTCATCTTCTAAGGAGCCTGCCCCATGAGCATGAGTGAAACTTTAGAACTGGTGTCGGCCAACCGCAGCTGCGGCGGCTGGCACAAGCGCTACCGCCACTACTCCCGGGCGCTGGACTGCGACATGGTGTTTGCCGTGTACCTGCCGCCGCAAGCGGAAAACGAGCGCGTGCCGCTGCTGTGGTGGCTATCGGGCCTGACCTGCAACGACGAAAACTTCATGCAGAAGGCCGGCGCGCACCGCATTGCCGCCGAATTAGGCGTGGCGATTGTCTGTCCGGATACCAGCCCGCGTGGCACCGATCTCCCCGGCGAGCACGATAGTTACGATCTCGGCTCTGGGGCGGGCTTCTACGTGAATGCCACCCAGGCGCCGTGGAAGTCGCACTACCGTATGTACGACTACGTGATCGAAGAGCTGCCCTCGGTCGTGCGCCAGCACTTTCCAGTCAACGGGCGCGAATCGATCAGCGGCCACTCCATGGGCGGTCACGGCGCGCTCATTCTTGCCCTGCGCCATCCGGGCCGGTTCCGCTCGGTCTCCGCCTTTGCGCCTATCGTGAACCCGATGAATTGCCCTTGGGGCCAAAAAGCCTTTACCAGCTACTTGGGCGACGACCAGTCGCGCTGGCGCCAGTACGATGCCTGCGAGTTAGTGGCCAACGGGGCGTCCCGCCAGCGTCTGTTCATCGACCAGGGCGAAGCGGATCAGTTCTTGGAGGAGCAGCTCATGCCGGAGCGCCTGGAAGCCGTGTGTGACGAGCACGACCATCCGCTGACGCTGCGTCGCCAGCCGGGGTACGATCATAGCTACTTTTTCATCGCCTCGTTCATCGAGGATCATTTGCGCTATCATGCGGAACACCTCATGAAACGCTAAGGATTCCGAGATGCTCAATCGCGCGCTGCGCCGTTTTCTTCGTCTGTTATGGCGTCTTCTCTGGCGTGGTGCGCTTGGCTTCGTGGTGCTCTCGGTTGCCCTGGTGCTGCTATTTCGCTTCGTGCCCCCGCCTGGCTCCATGGTGATGGTCGAGCGTAAAGTGCAGAGCTGGATCAACAGCGAGCCCATCGATATTCAGCGCCAGTGGCGTGGTTGGGAGCAGTTGTCCAGCAATGCCAAGCTGGCGGTGATCTCCGCCGAGGATCAGCGTTTTCCCCAGCATCGCGGGTTCGATTTCGTTGAGATGCGTCGTGCCTGGGAAGCGAGCCGAGACGGCGGGCGGCTGCGTGGCGCCAGTACCTTGAGCCAGCAAACCGCTAAAAACGTGTTCTTGTGGAGTGGACGTAGCTGGATACGCAAAGGGCTGGAGGCGTGGTTCACGCTGCTGATCGAAACGCTATGGGGTAAACAGCGGATCTTAGAGGTCTACCTCAACGTCGCCGAGTGGGATACCGGCGTGTTCGGTCTGGAGGCGGCCGCCAGCCACTACTTCGGTGCCTCAGGCAGTGCGCTGACCGAACGTCAGGCGAGCCTGTTGGCTGCCATTCTACCGAGTCCGCGCACCCGCAGTGCCTCCCGTCCCGACGCCCAGGTCGAGCGTCGCAGTCAGTGGATTCGTCAGCAGATGCGCAACCTGGGCGGCACCGCCTACCTCGAACGGTTATAGCGCCGCGCTACTCGTATCGCTCTAGCGCCACGGTGGGGAGCTCGCCCACTTGAGGGCGGGCAAAATAGTACCCCTGCTGCACCGAAATACCCAGTGCCAGAAGGCAGCGAGACTCTTCTCGGGTCTCGACGCCTTCGGCCACGAGTTGCGTTCCCAAGGTACGAGCCAGTGACACCATGCTTTTGAGGATGGCCTGACGGCGCACGTTGCTGTCGCAATCCATGACCAATTCTCGGTCGATTTTGAGCGTGTCGGGGCGAAGATCGGTCAATAAATCCAGGTTAGCGTAGCCGTTGCCAAAGCCGTCCAGCGATGTGGTGAAGCCCATTCGCCGGTAGCAGTCGATGATCGAACGCATGTGCGCGCGGTCGACCACGCGCTCGGTCTCGGTAATTTCAAAATTGAGTCTTTCGGCTGGCCAGCCCACGCGGTGTGATGTTTCGAGCGTGGACTGAATGCAGGCTTCTGGTTCGTACACGGCATTCGGTAGAAAGTTGATCGACAGCCGCGCGTTCATGCCCAGCTCGCTGGCCAATTCGATCGCCTTGACGCGGCAGGCTTGATCGAAGCGATACATGAGTTCATCGGTCACTTGATCCAGGATCGAAAACGCCGATTCACCGTTCACGCCGCGAACCAGTGCTTCGTAGTACACCACTTGTCGCTGAGCGACATCGACGATGGGTTGAAAGGCCATCGTAAAGGCGAAGGGAACCGGCGTATCGCACCGGTTGCAGACGCCGTTGACCCTGGCGCAGTGAGGTTGTGCAGTCATTTTTCCAAGCCCTGGAAGATTCGTCTTTTTTCGTATCGGTTATGTCGTCGAGGGGCGCACGACCATGACCACGCCCATAATGGCGATGACCATGCCTGCCAAGCCAAGCAGCGGCAAACGCTCATCGAATAGCCACCACGCCTGTAGCGCAGTGACCGGTGGCACGAGATAAAAGAGACTCGCCACGCGGGAAGCCTCCCCCTTCTTTATCAAGGCCATCAGTAGCAGGATAGCGGCAATCGACAGAATCAGCACGAGCCAACCAAGCGTCAGTATGAACGTCGTGCTCCACTCCACCTCGCGGCTTTCGAAAAGCAGGGCACCTACCCCCAGCAGTGCGCCCGCCGCCATGTACTGGATGACCGCGCCCGATAGCAGCGGCATGCTGGTGCAGTAACGCTTTTGGTACAGCGTGCCCAGCGAAATACCCATCAGGGCGGCCATCACGCTCACCAGCGCCCCAACCCCGAACCCGCTAAAAAGCGTACTGCCGAGTTCCAGCTTGCTACCCAGTACCAAACTGATGCCGAGTAAGCCCAAGAGCAGACCACACCACTGTCGTTTGGTCAGCCGCTCGCCTAGCAACGGTCCCGCGCAGGCCGCCGTGAGCAGTGGCTGTAGGCCAACCAGTAGGGCGGCCAAGCCGGCGGGCATGCCTAAATAAATGCCGTAAAACACGCCGCCCAGATAGGTGCCGTGGACCAGCAAACCCGATACCGCAATATGTTTCCATAACGTAGGTGATGAAGGCCAGGCAATGCGCATCAGCCACGTCAATGGCAGCAACAGCAGCAGTGTGAGCACGAAACGGATGAACAAAAAGGTGAAAGGTTCGGCGTAGGGCAGGCCAAACTTCGCGCCGATAAAGCCGGTGCTCCAGAGCAGAACGAAAAGCCCTGGCATGGCGGCCAGCCCAAGGGAGGCGGCGTCTTTCTCTCCTAACGTCTTGAAATTAATAGACATAGTGCTCCTGGGATAGCATGATTCATGGGGTAGATAACTTACGCTTTGTTCTTTTTGTTACTGAGTTTTACATAAAAGATTGAACCAGCGCCCAAACGACGCGTCACACTGGGCACATTCATAACGCGCCAATGAGGTTTCTTACCATGCAACGTATGACTGCTTTGTTCTCTGCTGCACTTCTCGCCACGGGTCTGATGGCGGGCACCGCTCACGCCCAACAAGCTGAAGGTCAAGCGCAAGATCCAATGGCTACTCAGCAAGCCCCGGCTCAGGATTTTTCTGATCAGCAGCTACAGCAGTTCGCCGATGCTTCTCAAGAAATCGCCGTGATCTCACAAGAGTACACACAGCGTCTGCAGGAAGCAGAAGACGAAACCGCACAGCAGGAAGTTCGCGCTGAAGCCAATGACCGCATGATCGAAGTCGTCGAGGACAGCGGCTTGGATGTCGATACCTTCAACGCCATCGGTCAATCCATCCAGCAAGATCCGGAAGTGATGCAGCGCGTTCAAGAAATGGCGAGCCAGTCGTAAACGCCATGAGTTGAATGTTTCATCCAAGGCTATGCGGATAGTGCCAGATTTTCCTTAACGTGCGAAGTATCCGCCACACCGCAAGTCGACTAAAGCCCAGCGCTCGTGCGCTGGGCTTTTTCGTGTCGGGCCGTCCGTCCCGCTCTTTCGATTCACCTTCAAAGGGTTGTCCATGGCGAGTGTTCACGACAAACTTAGCCCTTGACGACACCACTCTCGTCAAAGCACCGCCCGTTCAATAGAGTCAGCGCCCAGCAGGAGAGCGTATGGACGTCGAGTTATTAGAAATACGCCAACACATGGGGCAGTTTCCCCCGTTTGATGGTTTGTCGGATGAGTTGCTGGACGCCATTGCCGAGCAGGTAGAAGTCAGCTATTTCAAAACGGATAGCGATATTCTGACGCTGAACGATACGCTGAATGAGCTTTGCTACATTCGCAGCGGTGCGGTTGAGGTGTATCGCCGCCAGGGCGAGCTCTATAACCGCCTAGGTGAGGGCGATATCTTTGGCCACTTCAGCCTGTTGCGTAACCACAAGGTGCGTTTTCCCGCCAAGGCTATCGAAGACACGCTGATTTACTTTATCCCCGACGCAGTGTTTCAACGTCTATGCGAAGAGGATGACGACTTCGCCGATTTCGTCGAGCTAGAGCGTCCGCGGCTAGAGACCGCCGCCGAGCAGCAGAAGAAGTCGAACGACATGATGGTGACCCGCATTCGCAAACTGGTCACTCGCTACCCGGTGATGGTCGAATCCACCACCAGCGTACAGCAGGCAGCTCGACAGATTATCGACGCCCAAGCGTCTGCGGTGCTGGTCATCAATGAGGGGAGCGATAACCCCCGCTATAGCTTCCAGGATAGCGAGGGCAAAACTTGGCAGATGTGCGGCATTCTCACTGACAGCGACTTTCGCACGCGCGTCGTGGCCGAAGGTCTATCGCCCACGACTCCCATCGGAGAGGTGATTTCGGAACGACTCATTACCATCCAGTCCGATGCCTCGGTCTATGAAGCGATGCTGACCATGCTGCGTAGCAACGTTCATCACCTGCCCGTGCTGTATCGCCAGCGCCCGGTAGGCGTGGTGCACCTATCGGATATCATTCGCTACGAAACCCATAGCGGCCTTTATCTGGTGAGCAATATCTTCAACCAGTCCAGCGCCCAGGGGCTGGCCAAGCTGGCACCGGACGTTCGAGCGGCGTTCGTACGCATGGTGCAGGAGGGTGCGAACTCGCAAATGGTGGGCAGCGCGCTCTCCACGATTGGACGCAGTTTCACTCGCCGGTTGCTGGAGCTGGCCGAAGATACCCTCGGGCCGCCGCCAGTGCCTTATTGCTATATGGTCAATGGCTCCATGGCGCGTAATGAGCAGAGCATCGTCACCGACCAGGATAATGCGCTGATTCTCTCTGATGACTTCGTCCCCGAAGAGCACGACGAGTATTTTCGTGCCCTAGCGGCGTTCGTCAGCGATGGCCTGGCCGCCTGTGGCTACACCTACTGTAAGGGCGACGTGATGGCGACCAACCGCCAGTGGCGTCAGCCGCTGGCGGTATGGAAGCGCTATTTTCAGGACTGGATGGCGAACCCAACCCCCGAGAAACTGCTGCACAGCTCGATCTTTTTCGATCTGGATAGCATCTATGGGGAAGATTTGTTCGTCGAAACGCTCCAGGATTTGATTGCCCAAACCGCTCCCAAGTCGCCGCTGTTCCTGGCGGCTATGGCACGCAATGCGCTCAATCGAACCCCGCCCCTCGGCTTTTTCCGCACCTTCGTGATGGAGAAAGATGGCAAGCACAATAACTCCATCAATCTCAAGCGGCGCGGTACGGCACCGATGGTGGATTTGATTCGCGTGCATGCACTGGCCTGCGGTTCCAAAGCGCAAAACTCTTTCCAGCGTCTGGACGACATCAGTAAAACCCAACTGCTGGCGACGGGTGTCAGCGACAAGCTGAACTATGCGTTCGAATTTTTATGCATGTCGCGGATACGCCATCAAATGATCGACCTGCAGGAAGAGCGCGAGCCGGATAACAATATCGAGCCCGAGAACGTGGAAGATAGCGAACGCCATACCCTGAAAGACGCGTTTCAGGTGTTGAGCAATGCCCAGAAGTTTTTGAAGTTCCGCTATCCCGTTCCCACCCAACGGCAGGGGCGCTGATATGCACGGCATACGACCGCGCCAAAAAGTCACCCAGGCCGACTGGCAGGGCTATATGGCCGCCCGGGTCGCGGGGGCCCAAGACGAGATGTTGAAGCGCTTTTTCGACACGCCCATGCCCGACCCGGATACCCCCTTGTCGGAAGTGCCCATGGTGGCGCTGGATATGGAAACCACTGGGCTCGACGAGCGCCGCCATGCGATTGTCAGTATTGGCGTCGTACCATTTACGTTGGGGCGTATTCCCATGGCCCAACGCTGTTACTGGGTCGTGAAGCCATCCCGGCCGCTGGACGAGACGTCGATTGCTTATCACCACATCACGCACTCGGAGATCGCCGATGCGCCAGACCTCGATGACGTGTTGGATGAACTGTTGACGGTGCTGGCAGGGCGTATCGTGGTGGTTCACTTTCGTAACATCGAACGCCCCTTTCTCGATGCGGCGGTGAAGGCGCGCCGGGGGGAAGGGGTGCTGTTTCCGATGATCGATACCATGTCGCTGGAAGCGCGACTGCATCGTCAAACTCTGTGGGCCCGTTTCCGCCGTTGGTTAGGTCGGCCGCCGGTATCGATTCGCCTCAACGCCAGTCGTGAGCGCTACGGTTTGCCTGCCTATCAAGGGCACCATGCGCTGGTCGACGCGCTGGCCACCGCGGAGCTTTTGCAGGCGCAAATCGCCAATCGCTATACGCCAGACACGCCCTTGAAAGCGCTGTGGTGTTAACGCTTGAATCTCTCCACCCTGATAGGCAAACGGGCAGCCCATGGGCTGCCCGTTTGCGTCTTACCTAGGTAAAGCAGATCGTTAGACCGCTTTGGGCTCGCTCATCAAGCCTTTGATGATGGCGTAACACGCCACCAGAAGAATGATGGTGAACGGGAACCCGGTAGAGACGGCCATGGTCTGCAGTGCGGTCAAACCACCGCCCAGCAGCAGCGCAATGGCAATCGCACCTTCGATGATCGCCCAGAACACGCGCTGCGGTTTCGGGGCATCCACCTTGCCGCCTGCGGTGATGGAGTCGATCACCAGCGACCCGGAATCCGACGAGGTCACGAAGAAGACGATGACCAGCACGATGGCAATGAACGAGGTGATCTGCGAGAGCGGCAGTTGCTCCAGCATGATGAACAGCTGCAGATCCACGCCCGCATCGCGCACGGCTTCTATGCCTTGGCTGACGTATTGGTCGATGGCGGTGCCACCGAACGTCGTCATCCACAGAACCGAAACGACCGACGGTACGATCAGTACGGAGATCAGGAATTCACGAACGGTACGGCCACGGGATACCCGCGCGATGAACATACCGACGTACGGAGACCAGGAGATCCACCACGCCCAGTAGAAGGCCGTCCAGCCTTGGCTGAAGTTCGCGTCTTCACGGCCAAACGGGTTCGATAGCGCCGGCAGGTGAACCACGTAGTTCACCAGGTTTTCGAAGAAGCCAGTGGCAATCAGCAGCGTGGGGCCGACACCGATCACGAAGAACAGCAGCGCGGCGGCCATGGCAATGTTGATTTTCGATAGCAGCTGTACGCCTTTATCGACCCCGGCCACGATCGAGCAGATCGCGATCATGGTGATGCCGATGATCAACAGAATCATCGTGATGTCGCTTTCCGGCGCGCCAAACAGGTAGGTCAAACCGGCAGCGGCTTGGGTGGCGCCCAAGCCCAGCGACGTGGCCAGACCAAACAGCGTGGCAAAGACCGCCAGGATATCGATCAAGTGCCCCGGCCAGCCCCACACGCGCTCACCCAGCAGCGGGTAGAACACCGAGCGCATGGAGAGCGGCAAGCCTTTGTTGAACGAGAATAGCGCCAGTGACAGCGCCACAACGGCATAAATCGCCCACGGGTGCAGACCCCAGTGGAAGATCGTCGCCGCCATGCCGAGTGCCGCCGCACCCGCCGTATCGCCTTCAGCACCAGCCAACGGTGCCCAATCGCCACCGTCGAGAGAGGTGCCAAAGTGCGTCAGCGGTTCGTTGACGCCAAAGAACATCAGCCCGATGCCCATACCGGCCGCAAACAACATCGAGAACCAGCCGGTGTAGGTAAAGTCCGGTTTGGCATCTGCCCCGCCAATTCGGATTTTACCCAGGGGCGATACGATCAAACCCAGGCAGAGGATGACGAAGATATTGGCGGCCAGAATGAAGAACCAGGCCAGGTTGCCGGTCAAAAAGCCAAAGATGGCATCATAAACCGGTGCAATCATGTCTTGCAGAGCAAGAGTCAGTACCACAAACAGCAGCACGATGAGCGCAGAAATGGTGAATACCTTGCCGTGCAGGTCAAGGTTGAAGCCCATTGCACTCGTCGTGATGTTGTCTTGACCGATCACGTAGTCGGTATCGATCAGGTTGGCCGGACCATCAGGGGCGGGGATGCCTTCTGATACCGGCTCATCAGCGGGACGCTTAGAGTCAGGATTATCCACGGGAGCCTCTCCATGTCGGACAGAAACCGCTAAACGCACGTTGATGGACCAGCGGTTTCCCTCTGGTCATCCATGGGTGCGGTAGCAGGCGTGCATTACATCAGTAACAGTAGCAAACGTTGCTTAATCTTTATTCAACGCGAGGGCACATTACCACGAAAAAGCGACATAACTATAACGACAACAGAGGGCCGTAGCCCCCTGTCATTAAACGCTTATGAGCGGGCGTTAGCTATTGAGCCACTGCTCGACGACGTCTTGGTTCTCTTCTACCCACTGTTTGGCATTGTCGTAGGGGTCGCTGCCTTCTTCCTGGTTCATCAGCATGACTTCGCCCATCTGCTCGGGCGTCCACTCGAAGGCATCCAGGATGGCATACGCGTCGGGCATGTCCTCTTCCAGGCCGCTACGAACCACGGTATGGATCTGCTCGGCACCGCCGTAGACGTTTTCCGGGTCTTCGAGGTATTTCAGATCGAAACGAGCAAACATCCAGTGCGGAGTCCAGCCGGTGACGACCACGTCCTCTTCGTTTTGGATGGCGCTGGCCAGGGCCGCTGTCATGGTGGCGCCGCTGCCGCTGCGCAGGTCCAACCCAAGGTCATAGGTATCCACAACCTCTTCGGTGAGTGCCATTAGGCCTGCACCGGGGTCAATACCGATGATCTCGCCGTTGAAGCTGTCGGCGTTGTCGTTCAGATCGGCAATGGAGTCCACGTCGGTGTACTCAGGTACGACCAAGCCGAGTTTGGTGCCATCCAGGTTGGGGCCCAGGTCTTCGATATTGCCACCGACGCGCTCCATGTAGTCCGCGTGGGTGGTGGGCAGCCAAGCGGCCACGATGGCATCGGCATCGCCCGTGGAGAGCGCTTGGAACATTGCCGCCGCAGACAGAGACGTCAGCTCCACTTCGAAGCCTGCTTGCTCGAGTACCGCCGCCATGACGTTGGTGGAGGCGACTTCAGACGACCACTCCACGTAGGCCAGGTTGATCGTGCCCTGATCCTGTGCGTGGGCCAGGCTGCCAGCGACGAGGCCAGTACCGGCGACCAGGGCCATAGAGGCGAGGCGGATGCGGTGATTCAACGTATGCGTTTTCATTCACTTGCTCCCTGTTGATGGGCAGTGGCACTCACCACTGCGGTATGAAGAGGTCTTTCTTGTCTTAACCTAAGTGATCGGTTGACCCGTTCAGCATGGTCACTCATGACCGGTGGTTCAAGTGCACGGGTCAACGCAGCGTCGAGCGCTATGATGAGCGGCGCGATTTGCGCAGCGATTGCGTCAGGCGGTCTAGCAGCATGGCCAGGATCACCACGGCGATCCCTGCTTCGAAGCCGTCGCCTGGGCGTAGACGCTGAATGGCGCGCCACACTTCGCTACCCAAGCCATCGGCACCGATCATGGCCGCAATCACCACCATCGACAGCGCCAGCATGATGGTCTGGTTGATGCCTGCCATCACCGTGGGCAGCGAAAGCGGTAGCTGTACTTTGAACAGTTTTTGGCCCCGCGTGGCACCATAGGCGTCGGCAGCTTCGATGAGCTCGGTCGGCACTTGACGAATGCCCAGCGTGGTAAAACGAATCGCAGGAGGCATGGAGAAGATGACCGTGGCGAAAATCGCCGAGACCGAGCCAATCCCGAAGAACGGAATGGCAGGAATCAGGTACACGAACGCGGGCATGGTCTGCATGAAGTCCAGCACGGGCATGATCAGTCGGTAGAGCCGCTCGGAAAGCGCCGCGGCAATCCCCACGGGCAAGGCAATGACCACCGCCACTAGCGTGGCAATCACCACCAGCGTCAGCGTCTCGATCATCGGGTTCCAAAGCCCTAGATTCCAGATCAACGCCAGCCCGGCAACTGCACCAATGGCCAAGCGAGTGCTGGCGAGTTTCCAGCACAGCAGCGCAATGATCGCCAGCAGTGCCCACTCGGGTAGCCACATCAGGCCATCGTTGAGACTGTTGATCCCTGTTTGCGTCACGCGGGAAATGCCGCGCGTCACGACGGAGTATTCGCTGGTCAGCCACGTCAGGCCGCTTTCGATCCAGCTACCTAAAGGAATACGTGCGATCTCCATTACTGCTCTCCTGCTCGTGCCAGTTCATCCAGTACCGCGCCTTTCACCACAACGCCCAGCAGGCGCTGCTGCTCATCCACCACCGCGATCGGGTAGCTCTTTTCGCTAAACATGGCGAAGAGGTGTTGCAGCGGCTCGTCTGGCGGCACTTTGCGGAAGTCCTGAGTCAGGTGATGGGTAATGGTCTCGGCTTTTTCCTCGATGGCACGGCTGGCCGCATCGGCTTCGAGTAGCCCGAGCAGTTGGCGGTCACGGTCGGTCACGTAAATGGAATCGATGCTGTGATCGCGCATACGATGCAGCGCCGTTCGCGGGCCGTCGCTGTCCCTTGCCGTGGTGCGCACCGGGCGCATGGCGCTCTCGGCGGTCAAAATGCGCGAGCGGTCGACCCCCTCGATAAAGCGGCGGACGTAGTCATCGGCAGGCTTGGTGAGGATCTCTTCCGGCGTGCCGATTTGTACGACTTCACCATCTTTTAGCAGCACGATGCGGTCGCCGATATTGAGCGCTTCATCCAGGTCGTGGGTAATGAAGACGGTGGTTTTCTGCATTTTGGTTTGCAGCTGCAGAAGCTCTTGCTGCATATCTTTCCGGATCAGCGGGTCGAGGGCCGAGAAGGCTTCGTCCATCAGCAGAACGCTGGCATCGTTCGCCAAGGCGCGGGCAAGCCCGACGCGCTGCTGCATGCCGCCCGACAGCTGGTTTGGATAGGCGTCTTCCCAGCCTTCCAAGCCCACTTGCTTCAGCGCGTTATGAGCAATCGACTGGCGCTCCGATTTTTCGACGCCGCGAATTTCCAGGCCGAACTCGGCGTTCTGCTGAACCGTGCGGTGAGGAAAGAGCGCGAAGTTTTGAAACACCATCGAGAAGTGGCGACGGCGGCACTCTAGCAGGGCCTTTTCGCCCAGCGTTGGGATGTTTTCGCCATCAATGACGATCTCACCTTCGGTGGTGTCGATGAGGCGGTTCAAGCAGCGAATCAGGGTCGATTTACCCGAACCCGATAGGCCCATGATGACCAGTAGCTCGCCTTCGTAAACGTCGAAGGAGATATTGGAAAGGCCCAGGGTTTGGCCCGTTTTTTCGAGAATTTCAGGGCGCTTGAGGCCTTGGTCGCGTAGCTCGAGTGCTTTTTTGGGCTGCTTGCCAAATACCTTGCTCAAGCCGCGTACCTGAATTTTGACAGGGCGTGTCTCGTCCATCAGCGGTGCCTTTTGATTGAATGAGCAGCCTTGTGTCGTTACTCAATGCGCTTACCTGCGGCCTTTACGTGCTTCCTGCAAGCAGCGACACAAAACGGTTCATAAGTAGAAGTTAAGATTATATTTGATAAGTTATTACAAATTATTATACATAAGTGAGCGGGATGTGCCACAACGCTCCCGTCCATCCCGTCAATTTACGCCACATGTGCCATTTTGAACCCCCGTCTATGACCCTGTCATGACAGCGGATGGCATCCTGATTTTGTTTTTAAGATATTGTTTTTAAAATTAAAAATTATTTTATGTGGATGTTGGCACGAAGTGTGAAAGTATCGTTTTAGAAATGCTTGGCAAGTGACGCAAGCACGTTAGTCGTCAATGGAGGCAACCCTTATGGACAAGCAAGTGAGCCAACCGCGTAAGCGTCCACGTGTACTGACGCTGTGTATGTTAGCGGCAACCGTCAGCACCCTGGCCTTGGCTGGCTGTGGTAATGGCGACGAGGAGATGCCCCCGGCACAGCAGCCCGACACGCTGGAGCAGGATGCCACCACCTCTACCGCTCCGGCTGCTGAGAACGAGCCTGCCATGGCAGACGAGCCGATGAACGAAGACCCCGGCCTGGGTGACGACCCGGCAGCAGCGCAAGAGCCGATGCCTGATGAGCAGGCGCCCATGCCGGAAGAGAATACATCGGCGGCGTCCGCAAACGATCCTGAAGAGAATCCTGGTTTCGGTGAAGGTACCGACCCCATGCCCGGTGCCGATGAAGCGGGTACCGATGACGCCCCTAGTGGCGATGAAGAGGAAGACATGACTAACGGCCAATAGTCGTCAACGCTCCCTACGATGGTAGGCCGACCCAGCTGTCTGTTCCCTGCGGCTGCTCCACGCGGTTTACCATCCTTTTCGCCCCCGCGCCCGCGGGGGCTTTTTTTTGCCTTCGGGCGGTGCATGCCGGGTGGCGCTCGGTTTTGCAAGATCGCGGACAGCCGCTAAGGTTAGGGGAGCAGTCGCTGCCTTGGCGGCTGTTTGCCCATGATCAAGGAAGGAGAACGACATGATGTCACGATTACACAACGCGCGTGGGTTGGCGTTACTGCTGAGCGCACTGCTCATGGCAGGCGTGCTGACGGGGTGCGGCGATTCAGAGGCACCGACCACCGATTCAGAAGCACCGGCAGACGAACCTCAAGAGCCCATGGATACCGGGCCCATGGCGAACGACGGCCAGGCAACACGGGAGTCGCCCGGCGAGGGCGTCACGGAGTAGGCGTTAAAAAGCCGGTCGTCGAACGGCGACCGGCATGGGATTACTCTTCGCTATCTTCTAACCGCCGGTAGAGCGTGCGGCGGGCAATCCCCAGCACTTCGGCCGTGCGCCGTTTATTCCCACCTGTGGCTTCCAACACCTTGCGAATATAGCGCTTCTCGACCTCTTCTAGGCTCGGCCAGCGGGCCGGTGCGGGTGCCGGGATCTGGGTGCCGGGCAGCACCTCACCGCTGAGCGTAGGCGTGGTGTCGGCACTGCTCTTTTGCTGGCTGGATTGTTCGCGCAGGCGTTCGGGCAGGTCCTGATGCTGCAGCACGCCCGCTTCGCTTAGTGTGACCGCGCGCATGATTGCATTCTCCAGTTCGCGTACGTTGCCTGGGTAGCTGTAGTTCAACAGGCTGTTGAGGGCCTCCGGCTCGATCTGCTCGATCTGTTTGTCCTGGGCTTCCGCGTGTTTGTCGATCAACGCAAAGACTAGGTGTTCGATATCCGTGCCGCGCTCGCGTAGCGGTGGAATGCGCAGTGAGAATGTTTCCAGGCGGTAAAACAGATCGCTTCGGAAGTTCTCCTGCTCGATCTCTTTTTCCAAGTGGCGGTGAGTGGCGGCAATGATGCGCACGTCCACCGGCTCCTCGCGCTCGCCCCCCACTGGGCGAACGGTTTTCTCTTGCAGGGCGCGCAGCAGCTTGGCCTGCAGATTGATCGGCATTTCGCCAATCTCATCGAGAAACAGGCTGCCGCCCTGGGCGCTGTGAAACAGGCCTTTACGGGCCTCGTTAGCGCCGGTAAAGGCGCCTTTCACGTGGCCAAAAAATTCGCTCTCCATCAGGTCGGCAGGAATGCTGGCGCAGTTCACGGGCACGAACGGAGCGTCGTGGCGGCTGCTCTCCTGATGAATCGCTCGGGCCAGCAGCTCTTTCCCGGTACCGCTTTCACCCAAAATCAAAATAGGCGCATCGCTTTTCGCCAACCGCGACGCATCGTGAAACAGCGACTGCATGGCCGGGCTCTTGCCCACGATGCCGTGAAAATGGCTAAGTTCCGTATCATGGGAAAGGGACAAACGCTGGCGCTCCAGTACGCGAAAAACGGCCTCGCGGATAGCGTCTAAATCCAGAGGTTTGGTCAAAAAGTCGTCCGCCCCTAACTTGAGGGCCTCAACCGCTTGGTCAATGGTGCCAAATGCGGTAATCACGATGATGCCAAGCTCGCTGCCGCTCTGGCGGAGCTGTTGAAGTAACTGAATGCCGGTCATGCCCGGTAGCCGTACATCGGTAATCATCATGGCCACCGGCGTATGGCTCAGCAGAGCAATGGCCTCTTCTGCGCTGGGGACACCCAGTGTGTCGTAGCCCGCGTCGTTGAGCTCTTCCTCTAATAACTCACGGATAGCGGCGTCATCTTCCACCACCAATAACGGTAAAAGGTGTTCCTGATGGGTCACAAACGTCGTCCTCAAGCGGATGCGGTTTCACTAAGGGGCAGCGTAATTTCAAAGCCAGCGCCGCCAAGCGCGCTGTCAAATACGCCAATCGTCCCGCCGTGGTCGTTAATAATGCGGTGCACCATCGATAATCCCAAGCCGCTGCCTTGGCCCACCGGCTTGGTGGTGAAAAATGGATCGAACACTTGATGATGGTGCGAAGCTGGGATGCCAGGCCCGTCGTCTTCTACCCAAAGGGTCAGCTCTTCGCTGTGTGCCTGCGCGCGGACACGGATATGGCTGACCTGGGGAGCTTGGGCGGCGTTGCGTAATAAATTGGTCAGCACTTGAACGATTTGCTGACCATTGACCAATAAATGGGGGGTCGGAGTAGGAAGATCAATATCCAGATGGATATTTCGTGGTTCCAACTCCTCTTCGACCAGCTCACTGGCACTGATGATAAGCTGATCGAGCGCTTGGTGTCCTTTCTCCACGTTATGTTGTCGGCCAAGTTCCATCAGCTGACGGACGATCTCGACGATGCGTTCCACTTCGCCACGAATGCGGCCAAGCCGTGCCCGCTCATCGTCGCCAATCGTATGACGGCGAGCCAAGCGCTGAGCTTGGCCATTGATGACCGTCAAAGGGGCGCCGATCTCGTGGGCGACCCCAGCGGCGAGCACGCCCAGTTCGGCGAGCTTTTTGGACTTGCGCAGACGCTTTTCCAGCTCGATTTCGCGCCGCTGTCGCGCATCGATGTCGCGATCTTTTTCGGCCATGGCGTCCAGCATGCCGTTCAAGCCCGACGCAAGGCGGCGATACTCCGTGGGGCCATCTGCCGTGGCCCGCTGGCTGCGGTCGCCATCTTCGACCAGCAGCATGACGCGCAGCAGGCGGTTGAGCGGCCGCTCGATATAGTGGCGAAATCCCCACCAAATGCTGAACACGATGCCCGCTGCCCCAATCACGAAGACCAGTACGGCCACGATGCTAATAAACCCGGTGTAGTTCTCGATGCCGGTATTGAGGCGGTTCACCTGCAGCACGCCCTGCACGGTGCCATCCTGGGTGCGCAGGGGCGTCAGCGCGGAGTAGTAGGTCCAGCCCTCTTGCTGACGGTAGCTGCTGTGCATGTCGTCGGTGGCGATGACCTGTTGGATCTCTTCTGGCGTGAACAGATCTTTCCCCAGGCCCAGGCCGTATATTTCTCGGCCTTGGGGGTCGAATACGTAAGCGCCATAAATGCGGTGAAACGAAAACGCCGATTGCAGCGCTTCTTCCAACGGCGTGGCGCTGTCGCGGGCCACTGCGTAGCTCAGCGAGGTGCTGAGTGCGCGGGTGATGATCTCGACTTCGGTTTGAAGCTTGGAGCGCACGTTGTCTTCCAGCGATTTGATCGCCACTAGACTAAACACCACCAGAATCACGAACAGCGGTACGATGACCGTTAAAATGATGAGGTTACGTAGTCGCATCGTGCTTCCTGGTGGTGGCTCGAGATTAGCGCTCGGTCGGTGTCAGGCGGTAAAGGCTGCCTTGGCTGCCGTCGGTTAGCAAGTAAATCGCCTCATCGGGCCCTTGGCGCACGTCGCGGATGCGGCCAATCTCGCCATCCAGAATCAGCTCTTCGTCGGCCACTTGGCCCTCGTCGAGGGTGAGGCGCAGCAGCTTTTGGCTGCCAAGGCCACCCGCCAACAGGCTTCCTTGCCAGGGTTCAAAGGCATCGCTGGTCACTTCGGCAAGACCGGAAGGGGCAAAGCGCCCATCGAAGCGATACACCGGGTCTTCCATGCCGGGTTTGGATTCCACGCCAATGGGTTCGTTGGTGGCGTAATCGTTGCCCAGGCTCACCTCCGGCCAGCCGTAGTTGTTGCCAGGCACGATCTGGTTCAACTCATCGCCGGTGCGAGGGCCGTGCTCGGTGGCCCAGGGCTCGCCATTGCTTAGCACGGTCATGCCCTGAATATTGCGGTTGCCTAGGGTGTAAATCTCATCCAGCGTATCGTCGTCATCCACGAAGGGGTTGTCATCTGGCACGTCGCCGGTCTCGGTGAGCCGCAGCGTAGAGCCTGCGTGGTCATCGCGGGCTTGGGCGCGGGAAGGGTCGACGCCGCGGTCGCCAATGCTCATGAGTAGCGTGCCATCTTTGAGCCACGCCAAGCGTGAACCGTAGTGCCGGCCGGGAGAGGAGGCGCGATCCTGCTCGAACAAATGCTCGACCTCGCCCAAAGCGTCATCTTGCCACTTGACGCGCGAGAGCGCCGAGCGGCTTTGACTGCCTTCTGGCTTGCTCCAGGTGAAGTAAATCCAATCGTGTTCGCCGTCGCCAAACTCAGGGTGCAGCGCCACATCGAGCAGGCCCCCCTGACCGTTTTGGCTGACTCGGGGCAGGCCACTCAACGCCTCAATGCGTCCCTCGGCGTCGACGAGGTTCAACCCCCCGCTGCGCTCGCTGACCAGATAGCGGCCATCGGGCAAGAACGCCACCGCCCAAGGGTTGTCGAGGCCGTCGGCCACGCGCTCGATGGTGAGGGCTAGATGCTCGGTGTCTAATGCTTGGTGAACGACGTCCGCATGAGCTGCGCTGGCGAGCAGAAGCCCCGTGACGCAAGGGGCCACCCAGCGAACGGCGCGATGGCAGAGCGAGCGGGGGTGTGGCGTTTGCGGTCGAACGGGCAGGGAGTGTCGCATTGGCATTGTATGTCCTCGAGTGGCGCAACGTCAGTAGTAGTCTAGCAGTGACTGCCAACGACGGGCGGGGGTTCCCGGAGCTACATCAGCAGCGCCAGCAAGGCCGGTAAATAGAACAGCGCCATCAAGGTCGAACAGAACACGAGGCTGGCCACATAGGCCGGTTCGCGCTGGGCACGTTGGGCGAATAAATAGTTGAAGACCGCCACCGGCATGCACATCTGTACCACCAGAATGTTCTGCGCCAGCGGTGGCAGTCCTAGCCAGCCAGCGATGAGCCACGCAGCCGCCGCGGCCAGCGGAATACGGATGAGACTAAAGCCAACCCCAGAGCGCAGGCTTTTCACCTGAATGCTAGCCAGCGATACGCCGAGGGTGATGAGCATGAGCGGTACGGTGAAGCCCGACATGAGATCGACCGTGTTGGCCATCCATAGGGGCAGCGGGGTATCGGTCAGCAGCAGCGCCATGGAGAGGGCGATGGCATACACCGTTGGGGTTTTGAGTAGAGTTTTAACCGGGTTGCCCTGGCTACTGAGCACTGCCCCCAAGGTGAACTGAAACAGCGAAACCGTCACCATCACCGTAATGCCGTAAGCAAAGCCCGCGCTGCCAAAGGCGTACAGCACCACCGGCAGCCCCATATTGCCCGTGTTGGGGTACATCATCGGCGCGATGAGCACTCGCCAATCTCGGCGCAGCACCTTGGCAACGGCAAAACTAGCGGCCCCCATGCCGACGATCACCAGGGCGGCAGCCAGCATGACTTGACCGAACGTGCTGGCATCGATCGTTGCCCCAGACAGCGACGCCAGCACCAGCGCGGGCGTACCAATATTGAAAACGAGGCGTGTCACAAAATCGACGGGGTAGGGTTGGCCGAGGCGAACCCATAGAAAGCCTAGCCCGGCACCGGCCAATACAGGGGCCATGACGGCGAAGAGTTCAGCGAGCATTAACGTTCCTTGACGATCATCGGCCGCCTATTGTGGGTAATTAGGCGGCTAACTGGCAAGGCGAATCGCTAGTGCGTGTGCACGGCGCCAGTGCGGGTTTGCCATGCGGTGGGCACCTGATCACGCAGAAAATCCAGCAGCGCGTTGACCCGGCGGGAGTGGTGCCCGTAGGCATACAGCAGCGTCACGGGTAGGGGAGCAGGTTCCCAGCCGGGCAGGCAGTTGACCAGATCTCCAGGGTGGTGGCGCTCGCGTTTTTCGACCACCCAGTGGGGCAGCAGGCCGATCCCTTGGCCATAGGCGATGGCATCGATGTGCAGCGCTGTAAGATCTACCCGGAGCCGCGAGCGGGGTGCGTTGAACAGGTAGTCGGCGTGTTCGGCGTGGTGCAGCAGTAGGCCGCTGGATGCAGTATCCAACAAGTCGATCCAGGCATGCGCATCCAGCTCTTGAGGGTGCTGCGGCGTTCCTGCGTGGGCTAAATAGTGCGGGTTGGCGTAGAGGCCGCGGGTGAGGTGGCCCAAACGCTCCTGATTCAGCCCGCACTCATGGGTGGCGCCTAGCCAAATGTGCACGCTGTTGCTGTGCATCTTGGTGGGCGGCGTCTCCCGGGTATGCAGGGTTAGCTCGACCTTGGGGTAGCGGGTCAAGAACGCATCCATAACGCCTGCCATCCAGCCTCGTGCCAGCGCGCCGTGTACTTCGAGCGTGACTTTACCGCTGATCTCCTCGCGCAGCTCCGCCAGCGCCTCTTGGCTGTGGGCGGCCATGGCCAGCAGCTCGGTGCAGTACTGATGAAACAGCAGGCCCGCTTCGGTGGGAATCAAACGGTTCGCCTGACGACGCAGCAGCGGTTGGTTTAGCCGGGCTTCTAGCTGGCTGATTCGGCGACTCAACGTCGATTTTGCCAGCCCGAGCTTCTGTGCGCTGCGTGTCAGGCTGCCGGTGGTCATCACATCGGCAAAAGCGGCGAGTTCATCAAAATCGTACATAGTCGGGACCACTGGCGAAACGGAGTCACGCTATTGTGCCATCGAATTTGCTGAATGAAAATAATTGCCATTTGTGTTCCGCTTGGTTGAACGCACCGTCCCGCCCCTTTGTGCAAAGAGTATGCAAAAATATAAATGCTAATAATTCGTATTTGTAAGCAAGTGCTCTTTATATCAAAGGAACCCGCTATGTCTTCTCGTTTGCGCCGTACGCTGCTGGCCAGCGCTATTTCATCTCTCGCCTGCGGGGCAGCCGTGGCTCAAGAAACGCCCCAACTTAACGATATCGTGGTGACGGCCTCCGGCTTCGAGCAGCAGATCAGTAGCGCCCCCGCCTCGATCAGCGTGATCTCCCGTGAAGAGCTGGAGCGTGGTCACTACCAAAACGTCACCGATGCGCTGCGCGACGTACCGGGCGTGGTCGTCACGGGCGGCGGGCGTGGCGATAACGGCAACGACATTTCCATTCGCGGCATGCCGTCACAATACACGCTGATTCTGGTCGATGGACGCCCGCAAAGCTCACGAGAGTCGCGTCCCAATAGGGATGCGGGCTTTGAACAGGATTGGCTGCCGCCGCTGCAGGCCATCGAGCGTATCGAGGTGGTGCGCGGGCCGATGTCGACCCTGTACGGCTCCGATGCCATCGGCGGGGTGATCAACGTGATTACCCGAAAAGTGGCGGATAGCTGGCACGGCAATATCCAGCTCGATACGGTGCTGCAGGAAGACAGCGCCTCCGGCGACAGCCGCCAAGCGAACTTCTACCTCAGCGGGCCGCTGGTGGGCGAGCGCTTGGGGCTTCAGCTCTATGGCCGCACCTCCGAGCGGGACGAGGACGACATCGAGTATGGCTACGAAGAGAAGAGTCTGCAGAGCCTCACCGCACGGTTGAGCCTGGCCGCTAGCGACGACCACGACCTGACTGCCGAAGCGGGAATCACCGAGCAAGACCGCCGCTCGCTGGTGGGGCGCTCCGGGCCGGTGGACGGCTGCCGGGGTGGCTGCACCGACAGCATCGGCGAGTACACCAACACCCACGTGGCGGTGACCCACAGCGGACGCTTCGATTGGGGCACCAGCGAAACCTTCGTGCAGCGCGAGCGCAGCGAAAACCAGTCTCGGGATATCGAGATTACCAACACCACCGCGAAAACCAGCGCCCTGATTCCCTTGGGTATGCACATGCTCACCGTCGGCGCGAGCTGGGAAGAGGAAGCGCTGGAAGACGCCAAGACTAACCAGATCTCTGACCGGAACACCATCGAAAACAGCCAGTGGGCGCTGTTTGTGGAAGATGAGTGGATGCTGACAGACGCCTGGGCACTGACCGGCGGGCTGCGCCTGGACGATGACGACAACTATGGCAGCCACCTCAGCCCGCGCCTTTACAGCGTATGGAACATGACACCTGAATGGACGCTGAAAGGAGGTGTATCCACCGGCTACCGCTCGCCTAACCTGCGGGAAATTACCCCGGACTGGGGGCAGGTCAGCCGTGGCGGTAATATTTACGGCAACCCGGATCTCGAGCCGGAAATCTCGCTCAACAAAGAGATCGCGCTGCTGTACGGCAACGACGCAGGCCTGAACGGCAGCCTCACGCTGTTCCACAACGACTTCGAAGACAAAATCACTCGCATCGCCTGCCCGATCGATATTTGCAATGCAGGCCCGAATCAGTTCGGCAGTGACCCCACGTACCGGGTCAATATCGACGATGCAGTGACCCAAGGGGTCGAGGCCAGCCTAGGCGCACCGCTAACCGACACGCTAGCGCTAACCGCCAGCTACACCTTCACCGATTCCGAACAGAAAAGCGGCGAGTACGCTGGCGAGCCGCTGACCCAGCTGCCCCGCCACCAGGTGTCGGCCACGCTGGATTGGGAGGTAAACGCACGGCTTAGCCAGTGGACTAAAGTGACCTACCGGGGTGAAGAGAGCCAGCCCACCACCGGGCCGTCGCAAAGCTCGATTGTCGCACCGTCCTACACCTTTGTGGATGCGGGTATTGGCTATCAGCTCAACGACAGCGCCACGGTGAACGCCGGTATCTACAACTTGTTTGATGAGCGCATCACCTACGACGAGTATGGCTATGTGGATGACGGCCGCCGGGTGTGGCTGGGCCTGAACGTCGCTTTCTAAACATCTTGCAAATAGGCAACGGACGCGGCCACCGATGGGTGGCCGCGTTTTTTTATGCCCGCGAGCGGGCTGAACGGCGCTCGGTGATCTTGAGCACGCTGATCATCAGCGCGGGCAGGAAGGTCACCGTGACCACCGCCGCACCCAGCAGGCCAAACAGCACAATCGCCCCCACGCCGCGATACAGCTCGGTGCCTTCGCCGGGTAAAAAGACCAGCGGCGACAGCCCGCACAGGGTGGTCAGCGTGGTGATGGCGATGGGGCGCAGGCGGGTTTGTACCGCCTGTGATACGGCCTCCTGAACGCTGAGCGTTTTGTCATGCAGCCGCCGTCTGGCCTGGTCGACCACCAGAATGGGGTTATTCACCACTGTACCCATCAGGATTAAAAAGCCCAGCATGGTAATCATATCGAAGGGCTGGCTGAGCGGTGCCACGCCGATTAACGGCAGCAGGCTGCCCACGCCATTCATGGCGGCCAGCCCCATAATGCCGCCCACCACGCCTAGCGGTATCGAGGTCAAAATCAGCAGCGGATAGCCCCAATGGGAGAAGATCGCCACCAGCAGCAGGTAAACAATCACGATAGCGATCAGGAAGTTGCCGGTAAGCGCCTCACGGGTGGCGTTCAGCTGGTCGCTGGCGCCGGAAATCGAAACATCCACCGTCGAGGGCAACACGCCCTCCTGGCGCAGCCGCTCCAGCATCGCCTCGGCCTGCTCGACGCCTGCCTCTAATGCAATGCTGGCAGGGGGAATCACGTTCAGCGTTACCGTGCGGCTGCCGTCTACCCGGCGAATCACGCTGGTATCCATGGTTTCATCGATACGCGCCACCGCCGATAGCGGCAGCGTATAGCCATCGGGGGTGTGCAGCGGCAGGTTTGGCAGTTGGTCTAACGGCAGCGACGCCTGCGGGCCATAGAGGTAAATATCGATCTTCTCATCGTCTAAAAAGAAGTCATCCACATACGCCCCTTCCCCGAGAGCAGAGACCGAAAACCCCACCGCCTCGGCAGAAATTCCCAGCTCCGCGACCCTGGCCCAGTCGGGGCGAATTTGAATCAAGGGCTGGTCGAGCGACAGCGACGAAGGCTGGCTTTGAATACGCGGATTGCCAAACTGCGTTTGGGCTTCCCGGTAGAGCGTATTGGCAGCGCCGTACACCGTGGCTAGGTCCGGGCCCGCCACATCCAGGTTGATGCTGCGCGTGCCGCCATCGTTGCTGGAGATAATCGAGCCTTTCGAGGCAAAGGCGCGCATGCCGGGGAAGCGCTCGTAGTAGTTCGTGAGTGCCTCCATCAATGCTTCGATATGCGAAGAGTCGACCGCTTCGGCAACAATGAAAAGCTGCGTGGGGGCCACACGCATGTTCATGTAAGCCAGCGGCGGCACCTCGGTATCGCCCGCTAAAAAGGCATCCGGCTCCGCCTGCACATGGGGTAGAAAGTACGCTTCGACCTGCTCGGCAATGCTGGCCATCTCCTGCAGGCTGTAGCCAGGGGGAGGGCTCATGCGTGCAAAGGTTTTGGGCTCCTCGCCTTCGGGCAAGTACTCGGCGGGCGGTGTCAGGGCCAGGATCGTCCAGCCGCTGATCAGCAGCGTCAGCACTAGGATCACCCCACGGCGTAGCGGCGTCGCAATCAGCCGCTCAAGCAGCGCGCCCAGTCGAGAAGGGCGCTCGTCGCCGGGCGCTTGAGCATCGTCGGGTTTAGACGCGTGATGCATCGAAAAGCTGAATCGCGAGCAGAGCGAGGGCACCAGCGTGACGGCCACCAGCATGGAGGCAAATATCGCCGCCGAGACCGCAATGGCCACGTCGGAGTAGAGCTGCCCGGCTTCCTCTTCGATGAAAAGGATCGGTAAGAACACCAGAATGGTGGTGGCGGTGGAGGCGAGCGTGGCGGGCCACACCTCCTGCACGCCGCGCAGTGCCGACTCAATACGGTCCAGCCCCTGGCGGCGGTAGCGCTCGATGTTCTCCAATACCACGATGCTGTTATCCACGCTCATGCCGATGGCAAAGGCAATGCCCGCCATAGAGATGACGTTGATGGTGCGGCCGGTCAGCATCAGCCCCAAAAAGGCGGCAATGGTACAGAACGGAATGCCGATAACGCCGATAAACGTGGCGCGAGCCGAGCGCAAAAACAGGTACATCACCAGGGTCGCGAAGGCGGCCCCCAGCAGCAGGTTGCTCCACACGTTGCTCACTGAGGCTTCTACGTAGCGCACGTCATCGGCTGTCAGCACGATCTCCATGCCGGCTGGGCGCAGAATGGTCTCGTTGATCGCCGCCAGTTCATCCTGCACCGCGTATTTGATGTCGATGACATTGGCGCCGCTCTCCCGGCGCAGGTCCATCCCAATCCCCGCCTGGCCGTTGTAGAACGACAGCTGATTAAGCCGCGACTGCCCTTGGCGCACGTCTGCTACATCGCCCAGCCGCACGATGCTATCGCCTTCGCGGGCCACCACTAGCTCTGCCAGCGCTTCGGCGCTATCAAACCGGCCCAGCGTGCGCACCAGGTAACGCCGCTTGCCCGCGTCCAGCTCGCCGCCGGAGATATCCCGGTTGCGCTGGGTAATCGCTTCGCGCAGCTCCAGCAGCGAGATGCCGCGCTGGGCCAGGGCGGCGGGGTCGACCAAAATTTGCAGCTGGCGCTGGGCGCCGCCGTTTACGCCGACTTCCGAGACCCCTTCAATGCCTTCCAAGCGCGGGCGCACGCGGTCTTCGATGAAGTCGCTCATCAGCTGGATATCCAGCGCGTTGGGGTTGCCGGGCAGGGTGCCGACATAAAAACGCAAAAACGCATCGGTGGAGAACGCGGCCGACACTACCCGGGGCTGGTCGACGTTATTGGGGTAGGAGGAGACCTGGCTCAACGCGTTGTTCACCTGGATCAGCGCGGCGGTCATGTCCACGCTAAACGGAAACTCCAGCTCGATCTCGGCGCTGCCGCTTTCCGCTACCGCCGTCATGCGGGTGAGGTTAGGCACATTGCGCAGGTACTGCTCCTGCTCCACCAGAATCTCTTTTTCGATATCCTGGGGCGTCGCGCCCGCCCAGCGCGTTTCCACGGTAATGGTGCGGGCTTCGATATCCGGAATCATCTGTACCGGAATGCGTAGCGTCGCGGCGATGCCCAACAGCAGAAAAATCAGCGCAATCACGGTCACCAGCGTTTGCTGGCGCAGCAGGGCAGCAAACATTATTCGCCACCCTCCGAGACGGCTTCAACGCTGACGCCTTCCACCAAGGATTCATTGCCGCGAACCACTACCTGCTCGCTGCCGGAAAGCCCGCTGGTAATTTCCACGCGCTCAGCGAAGTTGATGCCGACCTCGACCCTTTGTTCGCGCACCTGGTACATGCCGCTGTCGTCAGGCGTGGCGACCCACACCGTGACTCGGCCATCTGGGTAACGGCTAAGCGCATCCCGGGAGACGGTGATGCCATCGCGCCCGGTGGCGGCTTTCACCACGGCGTCGACCGCATTGCCAGGGTAGAGCGGCAGCGCCTCGGGCACCTCGGCACGCAGCAAAAACGTCCGCGCGCTAGAGGCGCTGACCGGCACTAAGGTCGCGATGCGGGCTTCAGCGCGCTGCTCGCCTGCCGTGAGGGTGAGTGTGGCGTTCTCCTCCAAGGCGGTATAGAACGCTTCGGGCACCTGAAAATCGGCACGCAGGGTGTTGAGGTTGACCAAACGGGCGACGCTGTCTCCCGGTGTGACCCACTCGCCCAGGTTGACGCTTCGCTCGCTGACCACACCGCTGAACGGTGCAGTCATCGTGTGGCGCTCCAACAGCGCGTTGAGCCGTGACTGTTCGGCATTCAGGCGGGAAAGCGCTGCGTTGGCGACGCTCACCGCGCTGCGCCGGGCGCTCACTTCCGTAGCGGCAATGTTGCGCCCAGCCCCCACCGATTCCGCCTCCCGCAGCAGCCGCTGCGCTTCGCTAAGCGCGGCCCGGGCTTCCTCTTCTGCCGCTTGCGCCCCGGCTAGCTCAAAGCGTGCCAAATCATCATCCAGCGTCACCAGCGTGTCGCCTGCGTCAACTCGGTCGCCCGGGTTCACGTTAATCGCCGCGACCAGCCCGGCCACCGACGAGGAGAGCAGCGCATCCTCCAGGGAGTTCACCGTGCCGACCAGGTTAAGCTCTTGATAAATCGGCTCACGGTTGACGCTCGCCAGCTCGACTCGTGGGGCAGATTGGGCCAGCGCGGTGCCAGCAACGAGTGAAAAAGCCAGTAGCAGCACCAAGCGAGCTAAGGGAAGAGGGCGGGCAAGTAAAGGCACCGTCATAACAGGTTGTTTCCTAACTTAGATGAAGGGCAGTCAAGGCGCAGACGAGCAAGTAACGTACTGTGCTCATACTACCCAAGCGAATGCGTTGAAATAGATTAAAACCATGAATCGCTGCCATAGGGGGAAGCTACTGCGGGGCGCTCCACCCAAAAGCACGTCATAAAAAAGCCCCGGCGCGTAGCCGGGGCAGCAAGTCAGCATTGAAACAGTAAGTGAACCCTCAAGCGTTAGAAGTCGTAAGTGGCAGAGACCCAGAAGCTGCGGCCATCCAGCGCTACGCCGTCGGTGGAACGGCCGGTCTGAGTAAAGCGGTAGGCCAGCAGCGTGTCGCCGTTGTGCACGAAGGTATCCGCACCGGTGAAGTCTTTATCAAACAGGTTGTAGATGGTGCCGGTCAGGCGCACGTTGTCGCTGAAGCGGTAGGAGCTGCGCAGGTTGAACAGCTCGTAACCATCCAGCTTGTTGCCCAACTGCTCCACCAGCGAGGCGGATTCACCGCTGATATCACCGACGAAACGTTCGCGGGAAGAGTAGTACTCACCTTCTAACGTGGTGTTCCAGCGGTCGTTAATCGCCCAGGTAAGGTCAGCGGTCAGCTTGTGATCAGGCGTGTTAGTGAGTACCTGGCCTTCATTGGCCCCCGAGGTAATTTCGGAATCGGTGAAGGTATACCCACCGCTAACACGCCACGCCGGGGCAAGCTGGTAGCTGGCATTTAACTCAACGCCGCGGGTTTCGGCTTCGTCGATATTGGTCAGCTGGCCAAAGCTCTCCTGCTGGGTGAAGTTGCCAACGCTCAGGCAGTTCGCTAGCCCAGCGTTGGGCGTATTGCCGCTGCTGTCGACAAATTGGCAGTTAGGAATATCGGCCGCATCGGCGATACGGTCGGTGAACCGGTTGTAGAACACCGTGGCACCCGCCGAGAAACCGCTCTGGTTATCGTAGATAGCGCCAATTTCGTAGTTAGTGCTCTTCTCGGGTTCTAAGTCCGGCGAGCCAATGTTGACCGTGGTGCCCTGGCCGCCAAAGCCATTGATACCGCTATGCAGGTCGTTCAGGCTCGGCGTTTTATAGCCACGGCTCACGCCGCCTTTTAGCGTCCATTCGGGTGTGGTGTTCCACACCAAATAGCTGCGCGGGCTAAAGTGGCCGCCGAAGGCATCATGGTGCTCATAGCGACCGCCCAGCGTTAGCGCTAGGTCGTCCCGTAGCATCCACTCATCTTCTGCAAATAGCGCCCAGCTGGTTTGCTCGAAGGTAATGTCGCCTGCGGTGCCGTCCTGCAGCTCGGCATCGATGTACTGGCCGCCAATGGTGGCCATGTGGTCACCCAGAGGCGCTACAAATTTGGTGTCGACGATAATGTCGCGGTTTTCCAGCAGGCGATCTTCACCGCCCTGGGCTTCATAGCCGTAATCCGGTGCGCTGCCTGCGGGCAGCGTGCGGCCGAGGGTTTCGGTGAAGTTACGCGTTATGCTGCTTTCCCAGGTGCCCGCGCTGTAGTGGCCGGTGTGGCCAATGGCGATTTGGTCGCGGTTAAAGCGCAGCTCGTCTTTATAGCCGTTAAAGGTACCGGGAGAGGGTTGGCCCGCGCGGTTGGTGCCATCTTGCGTGCCCAGGCGGTTATCGTCATTGGAGTACACTTGGCGGGCGCGCTCCGCATCCAGCCAGAACTCGTTCGCTTCATCCGGCGTCACGTTCAAACGCCCGCCGATGGAGTAAATGCGCGCCTCTGAAGGGCGCGGGTCGCGGCCAGCGCTGTTTTCGATCATGCGCTCGGAGCTATCGCGATCAAACAGGCGGCCACGCACCTGAAGGCCAACGGTGTCTTCCACCAGCGGCCCGGCGCTGTAAAGGTTAATCGCCGAGCTGTTGCCCGCATCGCGATCTTCCTGGAAGGTGTTCTCAACGCTCACCGAGCCCGCCCAATCATCGCCAATGCGGCGAGTGATGATGTTGATAACCCCGCCCATGGCGTCAGAGCCATACAGCGTCGACATCGGGCCACGAATCACTTCAATGCGTTCAATGGCAGAGAGCGGCGGTATAAAGCTGGTGGAGGTTTCGCCAAAGCCGTTCGGCGTGACGCTACCGGAGGTGTTCTGGCGACGGCCATCAATCAAAATCAGCGTGTAATCGCTGGGCATGCCACGGATAGAGATATTCAAACCACCGGTTTTGCCCGTGCCTGCACGTACATCGACGCCCGGTACATCGGCAATCGCTTCGGCGATGTTAGAGAACTGTTTTTGCTCCAGCTCTTCACGGGTAACTACGGCAATACTCGCAGGGGCATTGTTCAGCGTTTGCTCATAACCGGCGGCGGTGACCACCATATTATTAAGCTGGGTGCTGTTTTGGGTGGCCTCTTGGGCATGAGCCGTCGCAGTAACGCTCAGCGCGATGGCACTGGCGAGGGCGGTGCGAGTAAAGCGTGGCATGGCGATCCCCTGATATGAGTCTTGTTTGCTAATGAAACTAATTATCAAATGAGCTGCGGATTCTAAGAAGAAAAGTTCCCACTTGCGAGATAGTTTTATCGAACATAGCGTTGCTATTAATGGAACGATTGCCGACAGAGAGACGTTGATCTGCCCGTAGGATTGGAAGCCGACGTGTGCCGTTCCACCCAGCGTTGCAGGACATGCAACGGGAGATTCGTTGGAATATGGGTGCAAGTGCTTTTGAGAATCGTTATTATCAGCGGAGAGGATCATTTAGGCATAGCGTTTTACCGGAGAGTCATATGCGACACACGTTACTGCAGCGCGGGTTAATAGGGATATTGATGGGCGGCTTGCTGTCGGGTACTGCTCAAGCGCGCACCTTGGAGACCGCCTACGGCGACGTGGAGGTTGCTGACAACCCTGTGCGTGTCGTCACACTGTATGAGGGCGCGTTGGATGCCGCGCTGGCGGCAGGCGTGACCCCGGTAGGGGCGGTCACCACCCGTGGCGGCGACAACGTGGCGCAATACGTGACCGACTACCTCAGTGCGAATGAGCTCGAACACCCTGAGATTGTGGGCGTCGTGCGGGAAATCAATATTGAAGCAGTGTTGGCCCAGCAGCCGGACCTGATTCTCGCCGCGGCCCAACTGCCGGAGGAGCAGTATCAACTGCTATCGCAAATTGCTCCCACTGTGGTGCCCCACACGCAACCGCTGGCGGCCGATAACTGGGAAGCCGAAGCGCGCCTGTTCGGCCAGGCTTTGAACCAGGAAGAGGCCATTGACGAAGCGATCAGCGCCGTCGATCAGCGGGTCGACGCTATGTCAGACGCAGTAGCTGACGCCGATGTGGGGAGCAACGCCTATCTGGTGCGCTGGATGCCCGGCGGCCCCATGGTGATGTCGGAAAACCTGATTGCCACCGGCCTGTTAGAGCGCGTCGGCCTGGATGTGCAAGGCGGCGAGCTGATCGGTGAACGGGGCGTGCATAGCGATGTATTGAGCCTAGAAAACCTTTCCCAGGTAGACGGCGACTGGCTGTTTTTGGCCACGCTAAATGATGACGGCCAAGCCGCCCTAGATAGCGCCAAACAGAGCGCTGCCTTCAACCGCTTGAACGTGGTACAGAACGAGCAAGTGGTGCCGGTCAACGGCCAGCTCTGGAGCAGCGCCAACGGCCCGCTGGCGGCCCAGGCGATTCTGGATGACATCGAGAATGCCTTATTGCCGTGAACGAGGCTGCCGTGAGCTCTTTTGCTAACTCTGTTGCGAACAACGTGAGCGGCAGGCGCTGCTCACCTCGTACCTGGATGATCCTTCTGCTCACCGCCCTTGTGGCGGTGAGCGTCGTTAGTTTGTTGATAGGCGCAGGCAGCGTTGGCCCCCGCCAAGTGCTGGGACTGCTAAGCGGTAGTGATCACGCGGAAGCGCGTTTTATCGTCTGGGAACTGCGCGCGCCCCGCACGCTGATTGGCATTGCCGTTGGCGTGGCGCTGGGCGTAGCGGGGGCGCTGCTGCAAGCCGTTTCCCGCAATCCGCTGGCCGAGCCGGGCTTGTTGGGCGTGAGCGCAGGCGCTGCGTTTGCCGTTTCCCTGGCGCTGGTATTAGGGGCCAGCGCGGCCACTTTACGCATTCCCGTGGCACAGCTAGGCGCGCTGATCGGCTGCGTATGCGTAATCAGCGTGGCGCGGCTGCGCGGTGTGGGGAGCGACCCGGTGCGCTTGGTGTTAGCGGGGGCCGCGTTTTCGGGGCTGCTTGGCTCGCTCAGCGCACTGATGCTGCTCTACGACCAGCGTGCCGCCGATGAGATTCGCTTTTGGGTGGTGGGCAGCTTGGCGGGTAGGCGGCTAGACGATTTATGGGCCGTGCTGCCAAGCCTATTGGTAGCAGGAGTGGGCGTTGTATTGATTGCCCGGCCGCTGGCCGCGCTGGCGCTGGGGGAGCGGGCCGCCAGCGGTTTAGGGCACCGCCCTGGGCTGATTCGCTGGCTGGCGGTGGGCTGTGTGGCGCTATTAGTCGGCGCGGCCACCGCCATTGCCGGGCCGATTGCGTTTGTGGGGCTGGTAGTGCCTTTTGTAGCGCGGGCCATCGCCGGGCCGGATATTCGCCGCACGCTCTGGTTCTGCCTACCCGTCGGCCCGCTGATCGTACTCACCGCCGATATTATCTCCCGTGTCGTCGTCGCCCCCTCCGAGCTGCCCTTGGGCGTACTCACCGCGCTATGCGGCGCGCCGGTGCTGATTGCGGTGGTGCGGGCCAAGCGCCTGCCGATGCTCTAACGCACTCTCTTTGGTTATCTGATGCTATGAAAATGACGGCAAAACAGTCGATGAGCGGTGTGGCACTGCCCCATACACCCACCGCTTATCGAGAAGAGTCGAGCGCACAAAAGGTCGCTGCCCCGCAGGGCTACTGGCGCGCTGCGCTGCCCCGTTATGGGGTGAGCGTGCTGCTGGAAAAGCGCGCCGTGGCGGTGAATATCGGGTTGAGTGCCGCACTGATGGCCGCCTGCGTGCTCTATTTAAGCCTGGGCAGCGTGACGCTTTACCCGAATACGGTTGTGGCTTCCTTGCTGGGGCAGGGCGATAGAATGACCGCGTTTATGGTGCAGCAGCTGCGCCTGCCGCGCCTGATCGCTGCCTGTTTCACTGGGGCTGCCTTTGCGCTGGCCGGGGTATTAATGCAAACCCTGGCCCGTAACCGTTTGGCGACCCCCGGCATTATCGGCATCGATAACGGTGCCACCGCCTTTGCGGTGGCCTCGATTGTTGGGTTAGGCGTCGGGATTGCCCCGCCTGCCATGGCACTGGCGGGGGCGACCACTGCCGCCGTGCTCACCTTTGGCCTAGCGGCGGGCAGCGGCACCCAGGGCTACCGCTTTATTGTGGCGGGCATTGGCGTGGGCGCGGTTTTTGGCGCGGTCACGCAGCTGATGTTGGCGCGGGTAGCGATTGATACCGCCAACGCTGCCTACCCCTGGACCGTGGGTTCCCTCAATGCCCGCCCGGCAAGCGCGGTACATCTATTGGGTATTGGCTTAGCGCTTGGGTTAGTGGCCGCGTTGGCGCTGGCCCGCTCGCTCACGCTGCTGCGCTTTAAGGATGCCATCGCCAGTGGCTTAGGCACTGCGGTGAAAGCGCGGCGGCTGCAGGTGCTGTTACTGTCAGTGGTGCTCACCGCGCTGGCCGTTGCCGTGGCGGGGCCGGTGGGCTTGGTGGCGCTGATCGGTCCTGAAATTGCCCGTTCGCTCTCCAGCGCCCGCCATGTTCCCATTCTAGCCGCCACGCTGGCGGGAGCGCTGGTGATGGTGCTGGCCGATTTAGCGGGCCGCACGCTGTTTGCCCCCATCGAGATCCCCGTGGGGATTGTTACCGCCGTGGTGGGTGGCCCCTGGCTACTCTGGATACTAATGCGCCCGCAACGGAGCCGCCCATGACCTCATTACCCACGCTTTCCACCGATGCGCTCAGCATGAGCTACGGCCAGCGCCAAGTGATTCACGAACTCGGTGTTAGCTTGCCCAGCGGGCAAGTAACCGCCATTGTTGGCCCCAACGGCTGCGGTAAATCCACGCTGCTCTCTGGGCTGGCCCGCCTGCATAAACCGGACAGCGGTGCCGTGCTGCTCAACGGCTACGACATCGCCCAGATGCCCGCCCGCCAACTTGCCACCAAGCTGGCGCTACTGCCCCAAGAGGCGGTCGCTCCGGAAGGGCTGACCGTCACCGAACTGATTCGCTTTGGCCGCCAGCCCCACCAGGGCTGGCTGCGCCAGTGGTCGGCGGAAGATCAGCAGGTGGTGCACTACGCCCTGGCCGCTGCCGGGCTTGAGGCGCTTGCCGACCGGCCTTTGGAAGCGCTTTCTGGCGGCCAGCGCCAGCGCGCCTGGATCGCCATGACCATCGCTCAGCAAACGCCGCTTTTACTACTCGATGAGCCCACCTCCGCGTTAGACTTAGGCCACCAAATCGAAGTGTTCGAGCTGGTACGCGACCTGGCCTGCCAAGGCCGCACCGTGGTCATGGTGCTGCACGACCTCGCCAGCGCCTGCCGCTACGCCGACCACCTGATTGCCATGCGCGACGGGCAAATCGTTGCCCAGGGCGCGCCCGCTGAGGTGGTAACGCCTGCGCTGGTGCGGGAGCTGTATCAGGTGGAGTGCACGCTGCTGCTCGATCCCGATACCGGCAGCCCTTTGCTCGCCAATGTGCGGCGGGCGAGCCAACCCGCGTAACGTGTTGAAGGTTAATCACCCTAGATAACAACGTAAAAGGAATTGATGTGGCTTCTTCCCCGACCCGCGCTGACAAAGCGTCCGTCAATCAAAGCTTTCACGCCTTAATGCGCCTGCTGCGCTACGCCAAAGGCTATCGGCGGCAGATTATCATCGCCACGATTTGCTCGATCATCAACAAGCTGTTCGATATCGCCCCGGAAATTCTGATTGGCGTGGCGATCGATGTGGTGGTGAACCAGGAAAACAGCTTTGTGGCGCGGCTGGGGTTTGAATCGCCTCAAGAGCAGATCACCATTTTGGCGGTGCTCACCTTCTTTATTTGGGCGGGGGAGTCGCTGTTTGAGTACCTGTTCCAAATTCTCTGGCGCAATCTGGCCCAGCGGCTGCAAGCGGATATGCGCCAAGACACCTATGAGCACGCCCAGCGGCTCGATATGGCGTTTTTCGAATCGAAAAGCTCCGGCCAGCTGGTGGCCACCATGAACGATGACGTCAACCAGCTAGAGCGCTTTCTGGATGGCGGTGCTAACGCGCTGATTCAAGTAGTGGTCACGGTGGTGGCCGTAGGCGCGGTGTTCTTCGTGCTGTCTCCGCTCATCGCGCTGCTGGCATTCACTCCCATTCCGCTGATCATTTGGGGCGCGTTTTTCTTCCAGCGCAAAGCCGGGCCGCTGTACAGCGACGTGCGCGAGAAAGTGGGCGACCTTGCCAGCCGTCTCTCCAATAACCTCAGCGGCATCGCCACGATTAAAAGCTTCACCAGCGAAGCGCGGGAAGCCGAACGGCTGCGGGATGCCAGCGAAGCCTATGTGGAAGCCAACCGTCGCGCGATTAAAGTCAGTTCTGCGTTTATTCCGGTCATCCGCATGGCGATTTTGGCGGGCTTTCTCGCCACCTTTACCGTCGGCGGCATGATGGCGCTGAACGGCAGCCTCAACGTGGGCGCGTATGGCGTGCTGGTGTTTCTGACCCAGCGCCTGCTGTGGCCGCTCACCGGCCTTGCCCAAGTGATTGACCTGTTCGAGCGCGCCATGGCCAGCACCAAACGGATTCTGGATTTGCTCGAAGTACCGATTGCCGTGAAGGACGACAGCACCACGCCTTTAACTGCCCCGGTAAAAGGCGACATGCGTTTTGAGGCGGTGAGTTTTCAATATGAAGCCAGTCAAGTAGGCGTGAACGGCGTGGACTTACACGTGCCCGCTGGCAATACGCTGGCGCTGGTGGGGGCCACCGGCTCCGGTAAATCGACGCTGATCAAACTGCTGCTGCGCTTTTACGACCCCGCCAGTGGCCGTGTGCTGGTAGATGGCCAGCCCATCACCGACGTCAGTATGCACTCACTTCGCCAAGCCATTGGCCTAGTGAGCCAGGATGTGTACCTGTTTGAAGGCAGTATTCGCGACAACATCGCCTATGGCCAGCCGGATGCCAACGATGCCGCGATTATCGACGCCGCTAAAACCGCCGAAGCCTGGAGCTTTATCGAAACGCTGCCCCAAGGGCTGGATACGCCGGTGGGCGAACGGGGCGTGCGACTTTCTGGCGGCCAACGCCAGCGGCTGTCACTAGCGCGGGCGCTGTTAAAAGACCCGCCGATTCTGGTGCTGGATGAAGCCACCAGTGCGGTGGATAACGAAACCGAAGCGGCCATTCAGCGCTCGCTAAAACGCATCGCCCACGGCCGAACGGTGATCATGATTGCCCACCGGCTCTCCACCATTGTGCACGCCGATGAGATTGTGGTGATCGAAAAAGGCCAAGTGGCCGAGCGCGGCACCCACGCCAGCCTGTTAGCGGCGGACGGCCATTATGCCGCTCAGTGGCGGGTACAAACCGGTACCGCCCAAGCAGGCGATGTGGAAGCGCTTAGCCACTAGGCGCTCATCAGTGGCTAAGCCAAACGTTAGCGGTTTACCAGCAGCGCATTTAGCGTGACGGGCACATGCTCATCAATCTGCTGGTAGCCCAGCATCGACAGCACGGTACGCACCGTGCTGTTGGCCATCAGCGCGTTGCCATCTAGCGCCATGGGTTCTGCGTGGGTCACGCGCACCTCGTTTAACCCTTCGCGGGTAAAGCGCAGCGGCACCGCTTCTTCTTGGTTAATCAGGTCGGTTTGCACCCGAAAGGTGAGTGTTTCCACCATCGACTCGCCAATATCCAAGCCGTCTAACCGCTCCGGCGGCATTTGCGCTACCAGCGTCACCAGCGTGGTGTTCGCCAGCAAGCCCACCCACGGCGGCAGTTCCCCAAAGCGGTTGAGCAGGTCGGTTTGGCTCAAGCGCAGCGGCAGGCGCAGCGTGCCATCGGCAGCAATATCGCTCTGCAAGTTATTCACCTGATGGTGATGGGTTTGAGGGGCCTCGCCATCCAGTTGGGTAATCGACGCCTGCACCTGAGACTGGCCAGGATCAAGCTGCCAATCCGCCTGCACCGGCAGCACCAACAGCAGCGGGAAAAGAGCCATCAAAGCTTTCAAAGCGGTTCTCCATAGAAGCATTCACCACCAGACCTCAGCGCCGGTCATTAGTGCCGAAAAATGCCGATCACGCCGTAAGATAGCGCACCAAGGGGGTAGCCTCGCCCACACACATTCGCTATTATGTGCACGCTTTTCGGGCCTATAGCTCAGTTGGTTAGAGCAGGGGACTCATAATCCCTTGGTCGTAGGTTCAAGTCCTACTGGGCCCACCATTTCTAAATGCTTCTTCTAAATATTTCTTCAAAGCAGGGGATTATGAGTCCCTTAGTCGTTGGCTCCCCGCCGCTGGTTTTATCTGTTTATTGTTTATGTTCCGCCAATCTTGCTTTAGCGGTTGCCCAGGGCAATCGTCGCCCAGCGGTCTTCATGGCGTCATAAGCCTGATGAGCTTGCTCAACGCTGATCAGGCCTTGTCTTACCAGTTCCTCGACAAGCCATAGCGTACCCATTACTTCCATTTTTTCTTCAATTGCTGCATTGCGGAGTGCTTGATCGCCTGTCAGCAGCGGGCATTGCTCTTGGCAGGCCAGCGCGAGGGCAAAGCAGTCGTTCGTGCTGGGGCCTCGGTAGCGGGTGACTAGGTCGCCGACGTAATTAATGGAGCTAGGCGATAGCTCCATGATCTGCAACCCCAATTCCAGCAAATGCCCATGCTGATCATCTAGTTCTTCGTAGTAGAGAATATCCGGCGTCACGAACTGGTAGGGTAGCTGGAAAAGCACATCCAGAAGCTGGCCCTCTTCAATGTCGATCAGGATATTGGCGTCACTGACCAACAACAGCATCGAGGGGCTCCAGATTGCGCTCACGATGGAACTGCATCAAAGGCATTTTGAGTAATTCAGCCGCCTTAGATTCGCTGATAATTTCCTCGCCAAGGGCACGATAAACCAACTGGGAAAACAATTGGCTTTCTTCCGCAGGATAAGGCTCGCCTGGTTCTTCCTTGTGCCAGCCTTTCTGACGAAAACGAATGAAGGCACGTTTGCGCAATCCCTCATCGATAATACCCAGGTCAGCAGCCCGATAAAGGCAAGCTGCCATGCTAATGCCGTACTCATGTTTCAGTAGATACAGCTCTCGCGCTTCCAGATTATGTCGCTGCTCGCCAAACTGTTGTCGCAGGCCGCTTTCGGGAAGCAGAAAGGCAGAGGCAAAGCGGTTACAAGCCTTCTCTTCGTCAACACCTGCCCCAAGCCGCCCATGCAGTATGAGATGCCCTAACTCATGGGCTAGCGTGAAGCGCTGGCGGTCGCCCGGCCAATGGCTTGAAACGACAATAAACGGCTTACCCGCCACGGAAGCCTGAAGGCCATCAAATTTATTCAGGTCGTCTACCCCGGTAAGAATCACCAGGATGCCTCGCGCCTCTAATACATCGATCAAATCTGGAATTGGGTTGCGTCCCAACGCCCAGGCATCACGAACGCCATAAGCCACCGCGTCTACCTCATCGAGAGACGCTACATTGGCCGGTAGCCCCAGAGGCTGTGTAAAGTCTGGCAGCGGAAAATGAGGGTACAGGTCGGCCAGGATCTGCCAGCGCTCAGCTTGATCTAGAACGTCCGCCTCAATGCGGTTTAGCAGCTTTTGGGGGGTAGAAGCCCGCTTACGGTACTCGACACCTTCCAACTGCACCTGTACTGGCCGAAAGAAATACTCACTGCGTACCCCGAGCGCTTTTGATAGCTGAATCAATGCCTTGGAGCCAGGCGTGCTTTTTCCTTTCTCGTACTTGTTGATCATGGTGGCACTCACGCCCACCTGATCTGCCAGGGCCTGCATGGAGAGACCCGCAGCCTTGCGTGCACGCAATAGTCGCTCCCCTATCATGGTCAGCCCTCCTGTTCAGGTTGAAGAATGCGGTTTATAAAGTAAAAGAAATTGTGATCATTATAAACCGATGATGGGCGGCCTGCCATTGGATCGACTACCGGGGTGGTTGCCTTCCTACCGAGACGTAATCACAGACAAGCTTGCTTAGTCTCACTTTGAGTACCGTGCCATTGAATATGGATTGGATCGTGGCATGACGGCCAGCGTTGATGGTGGTAGGCTCTGAATTATGTCTTAAGCAAAGGCGACTTTGAGAGTGATGGTGTACGGTATCCGCGCATGCCACAGTTATCGTATTCACGGTAGCAGTTGTACTGATAGTGCGGCTTGTCTACCAGCCAAGCTACAAAAGACAAGGGGAGTGCGCAAGGTTGGCAGCAGCGGCCAGACAAGACCAGCGGAGCGATCAAAACCATCGAAGTAATCGTGCAAAAAGGTACGTTCTCTATGACTTGCTTTGCTCAAAAAAATTGTAAAAGATGGCCTCAGTATTCTCTGTGGCTAATGACTGATCAGGTAAATGAAGAAGCAGGTCAAATCAGCCCACAAATAGAAAAAGCTAGAGCTGACCTCAAGAAAACGGATGCTAACTAGCAAAAAGAGTTGTTGATAAATGGTTTCAGGGAGGACGGCGTTGTGGATAAAGGGGCATGGGAGTAAGCCGTTGTGAATGAAGCGAGAGAAGCATTTCACCAGATTATAAAAATGGCGATGCTGTTCGAGGGGTGGCCATTTTTTATATATGGGCTAGCAATAAGCTTTTGAAAAAATGAAAAAAGACATCAAAGCGATAAAGCTATGAAGAATATTTAGAAAATAGATAGCTTAGTTTAAGAGGCGAGTATGGAAAGCGAAGTTTTTTATAATGAAAATAAATGCAATGGTTTAATAAGGGTGCTAAGAAAGCTGGAAAAAAACAAGGTGGTATGTGTAGATGGTAAGTGGGGAACGGGTAAATCATACTTTTGCAAAAAAATTATTGAGCTTTCAAGAGATGAGTTAGAGTGCATTAAGTTTAATGCATTTGAGCATGATCATAGTGAAGACCCATTGGTCTTACTATTATCTGAATTTTCTAAAGCTGTACCAGTTTCTAAAAAAGAAAGATATATCAAAACAGTCGCAAAACACGCAGCTCCACTAATGGGCAAAGGGCTAGACTATGCTTTAACTTTGAGTAGTCTCAAAGGTATCCCAGGCGTAGATGAAGCGAGTGATAAACTAAAAAATCATATGGAGCAAAGAATAAATAATTATTTATATGCAGAAAAATCTATTGTAGGTATTAAAAGAGAGTTGAAGAAAATAGTAATCGGAAATGAAGGCAAAAAAATTGTTGTAATAATTGATGAGTTAGACAGGTGTAGGCCATCTTTTGCACTCGAGATAATTGAAAAGATTAAGCACATATTTAATATTGAAGGTATTCACTTCATACTTTCAATGCATAAAGAGCAGGTTTTAGAATCAATATCTCATACTTACGGCATTGCAAAGAATTCAGAATCATATTTAGAGAAGTTTTTAGATTTTACAATTTATTTAAAGCCAGAAATTTTAACTGAGGTTGAAGGCAATTCGCCCCATGCTGATTACGCATATCATGTGGCTAAAAGAAGCTTTAACGAGATTGAAGCTTATGGGTTAAGTCATCACGTGGCTAATTTTTGTGCTTTTTTAACTTTAAAGCATAGCTTGGGTTTTAGAGAGGTTGATAGATTTGTTGATAAATGTCTCACCGCTTATATAAGTTATAATGTGCAAGATAAAGAGGGGTTTAGTGAGGCATTGCTGGCATGTGGATTAGTGAGCAATACCTTTTTAAGTATTTATTCAATGAATGTTTTGAATTTAGGTTCGGGGATGATAGCAGCAGGAGGGATTAAAGCCGTAAAAATGGTGTGCTCATTGTTAGTGAAAGGATACGGTGCACCTTCAAGCTTAAAATCGACGAGTGATATTAAGATGCCAAGTGCGGCAGAAATAAGCTACGATGGTAAGCTTTTTTATGGATTTTTACTTTCAATATACAATTCTTCTATTGATAGAAGAAATGCAAAGGTTTTGCCAGAGTTGTCTAATCCCATTAACGAAGAATATAAATATCCAGATATAGTGACATGCTTTAGTATTTGGAACGATAACTTAAAAGAGGTGAGTTGATCTTAAAGGTTTAATATATGTGTCCAGGTTTTGGCGTACTTTGTGTACAAAACAGGCTGTTAAAGGCGAAATGGAAAATTATTGAAAAAACGACCAAAGGCGATTATTAGACGCTTTGTAAGCGACCCATAATCCCTTGGTCGTAGGTTCAAGTCCTACTGCGCCCACCATTTCCTAGTCCTTCCTCCTATATCACCATCCTTCAAGCCGCTGACCAACGTCAGTAAACGGCTCCTTTGACATATTCTCTATTTCTCAAAGCCTCATGTCTCTCTGTGGGCTTTTCCACCGATGATCCCCCTCGAACACCCCGTTCCACCGCAACCCCTTGCCCTACCCGAGTGATTGTGGTTGTGAATAAAAATCCGTATCATTCGCCTTACTATAACGATACTTCTCCTCATACCCGTTGAGACTTCCTCATGCTCCGCAAAACTCTCCCGCTTTCCGTCGCGCCGTTGCCTGCTGCCGTTCGTCGTTCACTGCTGATGTCGCTCGGTGGAATGCTGTTCGCTGCGCCGCTGGCTGCGCTTGCCCAAGAAGAAACCATTAACACCGGTACCACCGTAGTCACCGCGACCGCGTTGAAGGTCAATACGCCGTTGGTGGAGACGCCGCGCCCGGTCTCTAGCGTTGATCGGGAAGAGTTGGAAACCCGTAACGTGCAGCAGTTGGATGAAACCTTCCGCTATCGTGCCGGTGTGCTATCAGGCCATTTTGGCAGTGACAACAATACGGATTGGTTCAAGGTGCGTGGTTTTGATCAGTCCACTTATCAGGACGGGTTGCGCATTTACCGTGAAGGCTTTTACCAGTGGCTACCCGAGCCGTATGGCCTTGAGCAAGTCGAAGTATTCAAAGGGCCTTCCTCGATTCTTTACGGCGAGGCGCCTCCCGGTGGTTTGATCAATGCGGTGAGCAAACGTCCTACGGAAACACCGCAGGGCGAGGTGAATTTCCAACTGGGCAACCGTAATCATCGCCAAGTGGGGGTCGATACCAGCGGGCCGTTGGGGGAGTCTGGTGACGTTCGCTATCGGTTGGTGGGCGTGTACAAAGAGCGCGATGGCGATCTCGACCACACGGATAATGAGCGCTATTACTTCGCGCCTAGCCTCGCCGTCGATATGAGCGACGATACGAGCGTGACCTTCTTGGCCAGCGTGCAAAAAGACGATGGCGTGCCGGTCAACCCGTTCAAGCTGCCCTACGGCACCGTGCAAGATACGCCGTTCGGCCGCGTCGACCCGCAAACCAACCTCAGCGAGCCGGGCTACGACCGTGATAACCGCACGCAGTGGGCGCTGGGTTACGAGCTGCGCCATGACCTCAATGATACGTGGCGGTTTGAACAAGATTTACGCTACAGCGAGCTAGACCTGGAGCTACGCAGCACCTATGCGTTCTTCATGTCGGACGCCCGTCGGGCAACGCGTGGCCATGTCTATCGCGATGGTTCTATCGACAGCTGGACGGTCGATAACCGCATGGTGGGTAACTGGTACACGGACCGCACCGAAAACACGCTGTTGCTGGGTGTCGATTATCAGAACCTGGGGGTGAGTGGGCAAGAAGCCGACCCGTTCCCATTTGGTGATCCTATCGACGTGTTCGACCCCACCTACGGCAACTTTACGCCGGTGGGCGCGGATGACTTGCTGAGCCGCGAGATCGATAAAGAGCAGACCGGTTTGTATGCTCAAAACCAACTTCGTATTGATGACCGCTGGGTGCTGCTTGGCGGCGTGCGCGTTGACCAAGCCGAAACCGAAAACAGCAACCTGACATCCGGTGTCACGCAGCGCTCCGATGATGACCAAGTCTCTTGGTCGGGCGGCGCGATGTACCTGAGTGACCAAGGGATCAACCCGTATATCAGCTACACCGAGTCGTTCGATCCGGTGGGGCGTGTGGATGACGCGGGCGATCTGTACGAGCCCCGTGAAGGCGAGCAGTGGGAAGCCGGTATCAAAATCGCGCCGTTTGGCTGGGATGGCTACGTGACGGTTGCCGTGTTCGACCTGAAAGAGAACAATACGCTCGTGAGTTCTCCTGCCGGGTTCCAGGTTCAGGAAGGCGAGCGTACTTCTCAAGGGTTTGAGCTGGAGGGCGTGGGTTACCTCACCGATGCGTTAAAAGTGACGGCTGCCTATACCTACACGGATTCACGCTTGGAAGATGATCAGCGCGCGCCATTAATTCCGCGCCATCAAGCGTCTACTTGGCTGGATTACGCCTTTACCAATGGGGCCTTGCAAGGCGTGAGTTTGGGTGCTGGTGTACGCTACGTGGGCAGTACGGTGGACACGAGCGTTGCGGACAATACCGCCGTCGATAGTTATATGGTGGCGGATGCCATGGTCGGTTATGAGTTTGCCGATGGCTGGCAGGCTCAGGTAAACGTCAATAATCTGACTGATGAAGAGTATGTGGCCAGCTGTGAGTACTGGTGCTACTACGGCGAATCTCGCAGCATTATCGGCAGCGTGAAATACCGCTGGTAAGAGCGATCACTCGCACTCAGCTTTAACCCACAACGCCCGGCTTTAAGCCGGGCGTTGTTGTTCGTCTATGTATTACCCATTCACCATCGCGTGCCATACGATGCTTTCGGTGGGGCCTTGCTCAAGGTCGGCACAGGTGTCTACCCGCCATAGCGTGGTGGCTTGGCAGTGCACGGTCAGCTCCCCCTGTTGCTGGTCGAGCTGCCACTGAAAGCGTATCTCTCGTGTTTGGTCATCGCCGTGATCGCTGATCAGAGCCAACGTTGGCTGTGCGGTATCTGTGCTGAGGTGTGTTAACGCAGCGATTTCAGCGCTTTGTTGTGCGGGGGTTGATTGCGAGCCGCCGCGATAGCCGGGTAAGTAGCGCTGCTGGTGGGCTTCCGCCTGTAAGAAAGGCAGGGCCTGTTCTGGCGTGATACGCCCATATTTGCGCACATTGGGCAGTATGATCACGCTGGCAGCGAGTCGGCAGCCGCCGAGGTGGCTGCTCTCCCACACTTCGAACGGCAGCGGGTGCTCCGCCACCGTGCTGGCTAGCGCCTTGAAGGTGCGATAACCGTACTTGGCGCAGCATTTATCTTTAGTGCCGTGGGTGCAGCAGAGCACGAGGTCCTCTAGCAGCGGCGGCTGCTCCCACTGGCTAAGGCTGGTACCGCTTTGAAACGCACTGAAAAACGTCTCTAACTCCCATCGTGCTACCCGAAAACAACGCCGCTCCGGCATCAGAAAGATCTGATGTTGGTACTTTTCCATGCCCGGCTGTTGGATCAGGTTGATGCGCAGGCCATCGTCGGCCAGTGTATCCAGCGTTTGCTTTAATGAATCGCTCATATCGCTGGCGTGGCGCAGTTTGCGCTGCCACTTTGAGCGCGGCCAACTGAGCAGTAAGTTACGCTCGGCATGGGCGGCGCTACCGGCCAGCGGATCGTGCTGTTCACGGCTTAAATCTGCGCAGAAGGTATGGTTCATAGAGCTGCCTGTAACGTCGCCGAGGTGAAGGGCACGCACACTGGGCTGCCGCTAGCGGGGTCGCGCAGAATATGCGCATCTAGGTCGAAGACGCGCTTTAGGTTGGCCGCGGTGAACACGTCGTTTGGCGCGCCGCTGGTGACGATTTGTCCGTCGCGCATCATCACTAGATGGTCGGCGTAGGCGGCGGCGAGGTTCAAGTCGTGCAGTACCAGCAGCAGTGTGCGGCCATGGTCGTGGGCCAGCCGAGAAAGCAGTGCCAGCAGGTCTACCTGCACCTTCAAATCTAAAAAGGTGGTGGGTTCATCCAGCAAAATTAAATCGGTCTGCTGGGCGAGCACCATCGCGATCCAGCAGCGCTGGCGCTGGCCGCCAGAGAGCGCTTCCACATCTCGGTCGGCAAACTCGGTCACGTGCATATAGGCCATGGCTTCGGCGATGGCGTTGGCATCCTGCTGCGGATCTTTTTTCCAAAACCCTTGGTGGGGAAAGCGTCCCATCCCCACCAGCTGTTTTACGCTCAACCCCTCGGGGGCGATGGGGCCTTGCGGCAAAATGCCTAACCGCTGGGCGACCTCCCGGGTGTTGCTGCGATGAATGTCCTTGCCATCGAGATAGACATGCCCGCCGTTAGGCGTCAGCGTGCGCGCCAGCGTTTTCAGCAGGGTCGATTTGCCGCTGCCATTGGGCCCTAGCAGCACGGTGAGTTGGCCTTCTGCCACAGCCATATCCACCCCTTGCAGGATGCGCTTGGTGTCGTAGCCAGCGTGCAGGCCGTCAGCGGTGAGTCGTGATGCAGGGTGGGAATAGGCGGGCATAAGGTAGGCTCAGGCAAGCTCAGTCACGGAATTAGGGCAGTCAGCACCCTAAGGCAAAATATTCTCATTTTCAATGTTGTTCTTGTGGCTGCCTGTTCTGTGTCATTGCGGACGTTCGAACGGTGCGTTCGCAACGGTAGACCTGCCTGTTTCTTTGTGCATAATATAATCATTATCATTTAGATCCGAGTTAGCATTTCAGCGGCCGCTAAAGTGATAATTCACCAAGGGTTCATTCGTACGACGTTACACACAACGCAAGGGAGCAGACATGCAAACGATGAAACACGCCGCTTTCTGGCCAACGGTCACCTTGGCAGGATTAGTGGCAGCCACTCAGGCCAATGCCCAGCAAGAGGCAACTGACGTGGGGCAGGCGCTCAACGAGTCATCACCCACCATGGTCGTGACGGCGACGCGTAGCCGCAGCGAAGAAGGCCAAACCCCGCAGCGGGTGACAGTGATCACGCGTGAGCAGATCGAACAGCAGCTCGCCATCACCGACGACCCTGGCCAGGTCTTGAGCAACTTGATTCCCTCCTTTTCACCTAGCCGTCAGAAGCTGTCCAACGCCGGGGAGACGCTGCGCGGGCGCGATGCGCTGTTCCTGATCGATGGCGTGCCTCAGTCCAATCCGCTGCGCGATAGCTCTCGTGACAGTTACACCATCGACCTCTCCATGGTCGAGCGGATTGAAGTGATTCACGGGGCCAGCGCCGAGCATGGTTTGGGAGCCACCGGCGGTTTGATCAACTTCGTCACCCGTCGGGCCGAAGGGGGCGGTATTAGCCAAAGCGCGGGCATTAGCGTCACCATTGACGACGATCTGCACTCGGAAGGCCTGGGTAACAAGCTCAACTATCGCATTAGCGGCCAGCAGGGTGACTGGGATTTCGTGGCCTCGGCCACTCGCCAAGAGCGGGGCGTGTTTTACGATGGCGGGGACCGTCGCGTGGGCATTGCCTATCCCGGCGAGCTGCAAAACTCGGAAAGTTACGACCTTTTCGGCAAGTTAGGCTACTGGATCGACGACAATCAAAATATCGAGCTGTCGCTTAATCATTTTGATTTGGAAGAGGGCGACGACTACGTGCCCGTGGTGGGCGACCGCGATGCGGGCATCCCGACCAGCGCCGAGCGGGGCACACCCGACGGCGCGCCAGGCTTCAATGAAGTCACCACCGCCCGCTTGGCGTACTCCCACGCGGATTGGTACGGCAACGCGGTCGATGCCCAGGTGTATCGCCAGCGCTTCCGGGCGCGCTTTGCCACCACACCGTTCTTCCCTTACCTGGATGGCAACGGCAATACCCAGTTCGACCAAACCCGTAACGAATCGGATAAGCAGGGCGCCAAGTTCACCCTGAACCGACAGGGCATGCTGGATGACCGGCTGGACGTGACGGTGGGGTTAGACATCCTTGAGGATGAAACCCGCCAAATGTTGGTAGAGACCGGGCGTACCTACGTGCCGGAAAGCCGCTACAGCAACATTGCGCCGTTCTTGCAGGGTCAGTTCAAGATCGCCGACCCGCTCACGCTGCATGCCGGCGTTCGCCATGAGCACGCCGATCTTGAGGTGGATGCCTACGAGACGATTGACCGTAGCAACGTCACTCAAGACAACGTCGCGGTAGGGGGCGGCAATCCCAGTTTCGATGAAACGCTCTACAACGTGGGGTTGACGTACCAGGCCACGGAGTGGGCACAGCTGTATGCCAGCTACTCGGAAGGTTTTGGCATGCCGGACGTTGGCCGCGTGCTGCGGGGCATCAGCGAACCGGGCCAGGATGTGGATACGCTGCTTCAATTGCAGCCCATCGTCACCGATAACCAGGAAATTGGCGCGCGTTTCGACTGGGAGCGTTACGGCCTGGAAGTCAGCTACTACGAATCGAACTCTGACTTTGGCCAGCGCTTGGCAGAACAGAACGGTACGTGGGTGGGCAGCCGGGAGAAAACCGAAATCCAAGGGGTGGAAGTGACCGGCAACATGCAGGTCAATGACCAGCATGATCTGTCGCTCTCCTATGCCCATACCGAAGGCAAGTCGGACCAAGACGGCGATGGCAGCGTGGACACCAAGCTCACCGGGATCAACATCGCGCCCGATACGCTCAAGTTGGGCTGGAGCGCCGTATGGAACGACCGTCTCTCGACGCGCCTACAGGGTAGCTATTACTTCGACCGCAGCGTCGATAACCCGGCGCTCGACTTCGATGGCTACGGGTTGGTGGATGCCTCGCTGGCTTACCAGCTTCCCGCAGGGCAGCTATCCCTGGGTATCGAGAATCTGACCGACGAAGACTACCTCACTTATTACTCTCAAGCCGCTCGCATCAGCGATGAGTACTACTTCACCGGTCGTGGGCGCACATTCACGGTGGGGTATCAGCTGGATTTTTAAGGCTTAATGTCGGCGCGCCCGATGCAAGAGGTAAACAAAGAAGGGCGCGCCGATTCCAGCGACGAAAATACCTGCGGGCAGATCTTTGGGAAGAAAAGCGACCCGGCCCAGCAAATCGGCATACAGGACGATCAGCGCCCCGACAAGCGCCGATGCAGGAATGAGACGTGCCATATGGCGTCCCACACATTTCGCTGCGATATGAGGTGCCATTAAGCCCACGAAACTGATGGCCCCAGCATAGGCCACCGCAGCGCCTGCCAAAACCACGGCACAGGCCAGTAGGATGACTCGGCTACGCATCACCGCGACGCCTAGACCTTCCGCCACCTGATCCCCCAGCGCCATGGCATCTGCATGGCGAGCGAAGGCCAAGCATACCGGCGTAGTCACCAACAGCCACGGCAGTAAGCCATTGACGTCCCGCCACTGTGCCGCATAAAGACTGCCGGTGAGCCAGACGTAGGCCGACATGGCAGCAGCGTCGCTGCTAATGACGATCAATAGCGTGGTGCCTGCACCCATGGCCGCGGCCAAACCAATACCCACGAGTACCATACGCGACGGGTGCAGCCCGCTTTTCCAAGCGAGTACAAAGACCAGCAAGGCCGATACCAGGGCGCCCAGCATGGCGAAGAGTGGCAGCCAGTAAATACCCAAAGTACTGCTGAATAGCGCCAAAAATAGAACTGCCGCCAGTGCAGCGCCGCTAGTCATGCCGATGACATCAGGAGATGCCAGCGGATTGCGGACGATACCCTGCAAAATGGCGCCGGCCATCGCCAAGGCGCCACCCACCAAGATAGCCAATACGATTCTCGGTAGACGCAACTCCCAAACGATAAAGGCAATGTCGCTACTCTGCGGCGCTGCTAACGCCTTTAAAACGTCCGCGAATGAGGTAGGAAAGCTACCCAAGCTCAGCGATACGCCTGCGCTGGCAAACAGCAGAATGGCCAAGCCGACGACTGTGAGCAGCGACCGATCGTCATAGCGCTGTTCAGAAGAGATAAAGGAGCTTGAAGTATGTGATGTCATTGGCCAGCCATGTTGCGTCGCGCCAGATAAACGAAAAAAGGCGTCCCCAGTAAAGCGGTCATCACGCCCACGGGGATCTCCTGGGGAGGAATTAAAAAGCGCGATGCCACATCTGCCACCAGTAGCAGGCTGGCGCCTAGTAGCGCACAGGCGGGCAAAAGCCAACGGTGATCGATACCAAACAGCCCCCTCGCCATATGAGGAACGATCAACCCTATAAACCCGATCATCCCCGATAGGGCTACGGAGCTGCCCGCCAGCACGATCACGACGAGTCCGAGCAGCAGTTTGATCGTGGTGGCCTGTAACCCCAGGCCTGTCGCCATGTCGTCGCCTAACAAGAGTGCATTGGCATGTCGGACCAGCAGGGTGCAGAGCAGTAGCGCCGCGCCAAATAACGGTAATAAAGGAACCACCAGCGCAAGTTCTCGTCCGGATACCGAGCCTGCCAGCCAGTAGAGCACGCTTTCGAAGCTTTGCTGATCGATCACCAGTAGCCCCTGGCTGAAGGCGACGAACATGGCCGTCACGGCCACCCCGGCCAGTACGACACGCAGCGGCGATAGCTCTCCGTGTCGGCCCCTACTTAGCAGAATGACCAAGAGCGCGGCCACCGATGCACCGAGAAGAGCCGCCCAGACATAGTGGGCAGGCGCTGATAGCGGCAGGAGCGACACGGCAACCACGACAAAAAACATGGCCCCCGCATTGATGCCTAAGAGGCTAGGTGAGGCCAGCGGGTTGCGTGTGATGGTTTGCATCAGAGCTCCGGCAATGGCGAGGCTCGCACCCACTAACGCTGCGATGATCGCTCGAGGAAGACGCTCGGTGATGAGAATGATGTGTGCGACATTGCCGGGATCGTAGTGATGTAAGGCCGACCACAGCGCGTGCCACGCAATATCGGTCGTTCCTGATAGCGTGCTGGTTAACAATGCGCTGCAGGTCACCACCACCCCAAACAGCAGCCCGAGGCTTTTAGCAATGTGGTTATCTAGCATCCTGCGTCTCCTGGCGGCTAGCAAGCGCATCACGTTGCTCGAGGCCTTCAAGACCATAGTGGCGATAGAGGTCATCGAGCATGGCATTGGCGGCGAGTATACCGCCGCCCATCATCCAGTTGACGGGGTCCACCTCGAATACCCGCTGATGTTTAACGGCCTCTAGCTGCTGCCACAAAGGGTGGGACGACCAGTGCTGGTAGTTATCGAGAATGGCGGGGTCTGGTTCCAGCAGCACGAAAATGACATCGGCATCCAACATAGGGATGTTCTCCGTGCTGGAAAGCTTCATGCCCCAACCGTGCGTGTTCAAGGTATCGGGTTGCTCGAACCCTAGCTCATCGAGAATATAGCCCGCAAAGCCGCCAGAGTAGATGCGCAGGTGATCACTTTTGAAGCGGATCACCGCGACTTTTTGCGGCCACGCGTCTCCAAGTGCGTCTGCTATTTGCCGGTGAAAGTCGTCGACGCGCGTTGCCCAATCGCGCAGTAACGCATTGGCTGCCTCCTCTCGACCCGTGGCATCGGCCACCAGGGTCAGCGTCTCTTTGAAGTCATAAACGTTATCGGCCGTGACAGTGGGGGCGATGGCCGTCAGTAACGGTTGTATCCGCTGATGACGAAAATCCGTAGCCACGATGACATCGGGGTTCAGCCAGGCGATTTTTTCCAAGTTTGGCTGTGTTTCCAGGCCCACGTGCGGCACGTCGTTTAAGTCGTCGCGCAGATAGCGATACATGGGTTTTTCCAACCATGAGTCCACCACGCCAATAGGGGTGATCCCCAAGGCGACGGCGCTATCTGTGGCTCCTTGGTAAAGCGTTACGATGCGTTCATCGGAGGGTGTTTGGCGCATATGGGGCTGGGCGGCACAGGTAGCGCCTATCAAGCTCACGACGAAGGCAACGCCCAGCAGCGTTTTGCCCCATGAAGGTCGCCATGTCATTCGGTGCGTTCGAAAAGGGATCATTTGGCTCTTCCTTGAAGCGACGTTTGCGGCGGGCTGTTCGAGGAGGAGGGCATCGCCATGTCCGGTGGAACACCGGCGCGACCCAGTACCCACGCCAGAGGGAGACATGCCAGCGCGATACCCGCCAAGGCAAAAAAGGCCACATGCAGGGCAGAGGCACTGGCCTCGGAGTAGGAAGTGCCCAGGTCTAGGGATGCTCGTACACTCATGTCGTAGTAGACCGATAGGGCGACCACCCCGAGTGAGGAGACGAGTCGACGCGCCATGTTGTTCATGGCCGAGGCCTGGGCCACCTGCTGTTCAGGAAGCTCTTTCATGCCCACCGTGGTCGCCGGTAAGTAAGCGAACCCCAGTCCCATCCCACGAAGCCCCATCCAGGCCGCGATGATCCAAACGGGCGTTGTCGCGCTCAGCGTGCCGAGTCCTATCAAGCTGATGACCGTGGCGATCAGGCCTAAACCGATACACCACTGAGGGGGCGCCCGGTCGATCCAACGGCCTGCGATGGGCGAACAGGCAGCGGCAGCAAGCGCGGTGGCGAGAAACACGAGGCCTGTCGTCAGCGGGCTAAAGCCCAGCGTGTTTTGCATCCACAGAGGGATTAACAAGATGCATCCAAACAGGATGATCGATTGCAAACTGGCAAGCAGCACGCTGTAGCGAAAGCGATGATGGTTAAACAGGGACAGATCAAGCAGCGGCTCGGCCTGCTGTCGTTCAACACGTATGAACAGCGTTAACGCGATGGCGCCCAGGAGAAGCGGCAAGAGGGTAGCGGGGCGCAACAGGTCAGACAGCGTTTCCACGCCATTGAGAGACAGCAGTACGCCTCCGCTACCCAACGTGATGAGACAAAAGCCCGCTAGGTCAAACCGACGTTGAGGCGGCCGCGAGTCGGCGGATAAATAACGGTAACCGCATATCAACCCTACGATCGCGAAGGGCATATTCATCAAAAACAGGGCTCGCCAGTGGCTGATCTCCAACAGCAGGCCTCCCACCGTCGGGCCTATGGCGGGCGCCATCATCACAGCAAAGCCCCACACGCCGCTGGCACGCCCCCGCTGTTCGTGGGGGTAAGCAGAAAAAATCAACGACAGAGACAGCGGAATCATCAAGCCAGCGGCGATCCCTTGGACGCCTCGGGCCACGATAATGCCATTGAGATGTTGCGCTAAGGCACCGAGCCCCGAGCCGGCCAAAAACCCGCATAGGCCCAAGAGGTAAACCGTTTTTCGCCCCCATCTGCCTGCCAAATAGCCCGTCAGCGGCATTGTCATCGCCATGGCAATCATAAAGATGGTCACCACCCAACTAACTTGGGTGGCACTAGCGTTAAACGTCACCATGAGTTCAGCGACTGCTAGGTTAAGAGCGCTGTTATTGAGGCTGACGGTAAAGGTGCCCAGTAGCACGCTAATCAGCACTTTTTTGCCGTTGGAAGTCGCGTTCGGCATGAGACCCACTTTCTGAGATGTCATGGGGATATGGCAAAGCAGACGTGCTGCTATGACGCCTCACCCAGAAAGTGATGATGCCATGTTAAGGCTTATTAATGCAAATAGTTATCAATTGTGATTGGGCCGTTGAATCGACGTGCGCGATGATCGTGCTCTTTAAATGAGGGCGGCCGCTACCTCCACCGCTCCAAACACCGCCACCCCGGCGGCTACCGGCCAGCCCAGTGAGCGCAGGCGACGCCACACCAACAGCGTAACGCTCAGGCCAATTGCGGTGGCCAACCAAGAGATAGCGCTGGGGTTGACCGGCACCATCGAGACACCCAACACGGCGGCAATCATCATGGGGCCCAGAATCACCAGCCATTGGGGCATGGCGTTCATTCCCGTTGCGCTGCCCAACCGCCGCTGCATCCATAAAAAGGGCACCACTCGCATAAGCAGCGTGCCGAGTGCGCAGATAATGACGGCGATCCACATGGCGCTGCTCATGGGCGGCTCCTCCGTGGTTGGAACGTGACCGTGTAGAAGCACAGCGCGCCGCAGGCGGCTGCGAGAGGAATGGCCACATTGCTCCACCCGGCCAGGTTCAACCCCAGTGCGGCAAGAATGGTACACAGCATGGCGGCGGCCCAGCGCTTGTCGGTAAAGCGCGGTGCCACCATGGTGAGAAACAGCGCGGGGAGGGCGAAGGGCATAATCTCACCCAGTAGCGGCCAGCGGGCGGTGACCGCTTCGCCGCCGGTCGCACCCACTGCCGTGCCGATAATCCACACCCCCCACGCCAGCAGCGAGGCGCCAACAAACCAGCTAAACCGTTTGACCTTCGGTAGCTGGGGGAGCCGTGTGAGCGCCAGAGCAAAGACTTGATCGGTCAGGCCGTGCATCAGCCAAGGCCAGTGGCGGCTTCGGGGCAGCAGCGCGGCCAAATTGGGGCCGTACACCACGTGGCGCACGTTGATGAGTAGCGTCATGGCCACCACCAGCCAGAGCGGCGCACCAGCGGCAATCATGCCCACGAACAGAAACTGCGAGGCACCCGCGTAAATCAGCGCTGAAATGGCGGCCGCTTCCCAAGTGGTAAAACCGGCCTGGGTCGCGACCAAACCAAACGAGAGCGCGACCGGAATATAGCCGCCTAACAGCGGAATTGCTTCACGCACGCCCTGTAAGGCAGAGCGCAGCGGTGAGTGGTTGGCGTGCACCGTGTGATCGGCTGGCTGGCTCATGGTGGGGTGCCTTCTTGGCCGTAGGTAACGGTGAGTAGCAGGGTGGCTTCATCAGTGTGCGTACGGTACAGGTGCGGCTGGTCGGCCTGAAACGTGACGCTTTCGCCAGCGGTGAGCGTCGTAGTAGCACCCTCTGGGCCTACTTCTAGCCAGCCGCTAATGAGCGTCAGCGTTTCCCGCGTGCCCGGGGTATGGGCCTCGGCGTGGCGCAGCGTATTGGGCGCGCAGCGCATCCAGTAGGCATCCACCTGTGGCACGCCCTTACCCTGGTCGATCAACTGTACCTGCACGCCATCCTCACCGAGCGGTACGCTGATAGGTGCCACCAGGGTGCCAAACGGAACGTTGAGTTGGACGGCCAGCCGCCAAATGGTGTCCAGCGTGGGGTTACCGTTGCCCTGTTCTAAGCGGCATAGGTTGGATTTCGCGATGCCTGCCGCGCTGGCAAGCTGTGAAAGCGAGAAACCCTGGGTTTTACGAAGCGCTTGGAGGTGTTGGCCTAGCGTAACAAGAGAGTGCGCGTCCATGGTGATTGCCCATTGTTCCTTTTATAGAACGTTCTATATAAGGAACAATGGGCTGTCAATCGACAAGCAATAAAGAAGTGATTAGGTAGGCTTGCGCGCTCGGCAGGCGGCGGCGGTAAACAGCACGTCGGTGGAGGAGTTGAGCGCTGTTTCGGTGGAGTCTTGTATCACGCTAATCACGAAGCCAATAGCGACGGCCTGCATGGCGACTTCGGTGGGAATGCCGAACAGGCTAGCGGCCATGGGAATCAGCATCAACGAACCGCCCGCCACGCCAGAAACGCCGCAGGCCGCCAGGGCCGACACCACGCAGAGCAGCAGCGCAGTGGGGAAGTCGACGCTAATGCCCAGCGTATGCGTGGTGGCCAGAGTGATCACGGTAATCGTGATCGCCGCGCCGCACATATTGATGGTGGCGCCCAGCGGAATGGAGATCGCATAGGTGTCGGCATCCAGGTCCAAGCGGCGGCAAAGTTCCAAGTTGACCGGGATGTTGGCCGCCGAGCTTCGAGTGAAAAACGCCGTAATGGCGCTGCCCCGTAGGCAGGCGAATACCAGCGGATAAGGATTTTGGCGGGTGGCTAAATAGACCAGCAGCGGGTTACTCACTAGCGCCACAAATAGCATACAGCCAACGATCACCCCCAATAGCTGGGCGTAGTTCAGCAGTGCTTGAACGCCAGACTCCGCCAGCGTACCGGCCACCAAGCCGAAAATACCTAATGGGGCTAAGCGAATCACTAGCGTGACAATACGCGTAACCGCCGCCGATAAATCGCTGAGCGCTTGGCGAGTCGTGTCGCTGGCCTGGCGCAGCGTTAAACCCAAACCAATTGCCCAGGCCAGAATGGCGATGAAGTTGGCTTCCATCAGGGCCGTGACGGGGTTGGCGACCGCGTTGAGCAGCAGATCACGCAGCACGGTCAGAATATCGCTAGGCGGGTTGCCATCGACTTGTCCTGCATCCAAGGCCAGCTCCGTGGGGAGCGCAAAGCTTGCTGCCACGGCAATCAACGCAGCAATCAGCGTTCCCGCGACGTACAGCACGAGCACCGAGCGAATACGGGTCGGTTGGCCCGTTTGGTGGGCCGCAATAGCCGCTCCCACCAGTACGAAGACCAGGATAGGGGCCACGGCCTGCAGCGCAGCAATGAATAGCTGGCCCAGTAGCGCAACATGGCTGGCCATCTCAGGGACGAATAGGGCCAGCAGAACCCCAGCGACAATACCGATCACGATTTGAGGGATAAGTCCCAGCCGTAACAAGGGCCGAAAAACGGCATTAGCGGTGGCAATCATTGCGCGACTCTCAGGTAGTAGAGGGAGGGAAGCGATGCGGCGGTAACCGCAACCGCGCCTGAAAGGGGCAGCATTCTATCAGTTGCGAGCCCCTCTTGGGTGGGTGTGTCAAAAATCGTCACTCGCTATCGCGGACGTGAGCGCCCGACTATACTTCGCTTGCTGCGGGGCATCACCGCAGCGTGGCCTTAGTGCCACCCCCGCCTATCTCAAAAAAAGAAGAAGGAACGTTCCATGCGTATGAAAGTGTTGTTAGCGGCACTGCTGATGCTATGTAGCTCGTCGCTCGTCATGGCTGCCGACTACTACGTCGATATCACCAATCGCACTGGCTACACCATTTACTACATGTACGTAAGCCCGGCGGATTCGAAAAGCTGGGAGGAAGACGTGCTGGGTAGCGACGTGTTGATGGATGGGGATACCCAGCGCGTGACGCTGACGGGCTACAAGAGCCCCTTATTCGATATCCGCTTGGTCGACGAGGATGATGACAGCTACACCTTTTGGAACGTAGACGTCTCCACCCAGGACATCGTCGTGACGCTGGATCATTTGGACTGAACATAAAAACGGCTTGCCACTTTGAAAGAGGCAAGCCGTTTATAGCGATAGAGAGTTACACGGTCGCTTGAGCGCTTAAGCAACGGCGCTAGAAGTGGTCAAAGCTGATGGGCGCTGAGACATTGCAACGGACGCGTGGGCGGCATGCTGCGCGTTTAGGCTCGCCATGTCGGCATAGGCGCGTTCGGTCAGGGCTACGACGTCCGGGGAAGCTCCCCACTTCAATAGCATGTCGTCGATGTGTCGCTCGGCGGCGTCGAACTGGCCACAGTGGCTCAGCAGTTTCGCAATGGTGTAGTCACACTGCGGGGTATCGAACATCTCTTCCTTGATTTCTTGAATGGCGAGTTTCAAGCCCGCTTGTGAGATATCGACTAGAGAATGAGTATGCATGCCACGACTCCTTGTGAATGCCAACGGCTGCTCGGCAAGAGCAACAGAAATATCAAAACGCTATTTATACGCGTCTTGTACTCTTCGAGAGTAATACAGGGGTGGGTGAGAATCAATCACCCGTTTCGGCTGTCTGCAAAAATTCACATGAATCAAGCAGGACAAAAAAATCCCCACGATTCACATGGGGATTTCGCTGTCTGTGGGCACGAAGCGGTGGGTGCTAGAACGTGAAGGTGGCTAGTAAAGTGACCAGGCATCCCGCGAAGAACGACACGGTCGCGACGGTCACTACGTCTAGCTGTTTTGCTTTTGCACGACTATGTTTTTGTTCCATAAGATATTTCTCAAGATGTTCTCGGCTGCCAGGCTGAGTGCCTTTGAAAATATGTTGACGGATCATCTGACCTCCCCAATTCGGGTAATGTGGGTGATCCCCCTCAAAGAGAGCAGCCGTGTCGTCTTCCAGACCCCTTAGGCACGGCTGACTCATACTCACAGCATAGACCAGCGACTCGGGGAAGGCGTTCATAAAAGCTATACAAAATGTTAACAATGGTGTCATCGTCGGGTCATGCGCGCAGTGTCCAGTAGCCGCCCCATAGTCGCGTGACCGTGGTGATTAGACAGGCAGCGGCGAACAGGCTGGCCAGCAGCGGAAACGCCTTCGGAAACAGGCAGAACAGTACCAGGGCGGCAACCGTCTCAGTGCCTTCGGTCAAGCCCTCTAAATAATAAAAGGCTTTCTTAGGAAAATTGGGGCGCTCTACTTGGCGGGCTTTGGCGGCAATAGCAAAGGCCAAAAAGGAGGTGCCGGTACCAATGAACGCAAACAGCAGTAGCGCGGCGGGGAGGGCATTTTGCGCCGAGTCCGCCAGTGCAAAACCGAGCACCACCGCCGCATAAAAGACAAAGTCGAGCCCAATGTCCAGAAAGCCCCCTGCATCGCTTTGCTGGCCGCTCAGGCGGGCCAAGGCGCCGTCTACCCCATCTCCTAGACGATTGAGCACGATGGCGGCCAGTGCCAACCCATACTGTTCGAACGCCAGCAGCGGCAGGGCGCAGATGCCAATGATAAAAGCTGCCAGCGTGACCTGATCCGGGGTGATGTGTCGATGATGCAAGGCGTGCGCCAGATAGCGAAGCGGGCGCTGGGTCATCGGCATGGTAAAGCGGTCTAACACGATGATATCTCCGTAAAAGGTGGTTCCGTTTAATGTTAGTAGTGACTAAACATTGCGACTAAAGTGGTTAGACTTTGGTTGTAATCGTCGCCAATTGACTGGACTAATGGCCTATTGCAGTGAATAAAGGGCACCGAAAACGCCAGTGGCGTTGGTTAGACATGCCATCGGGCCAGCCACCTCCTGAGCCCTTTCGTTCCCCCTGACTGCGAGCGGTACATTTATAATGCGCAGAACTGCCACGATGACGCTGTGGGACCACCTCTGGCACTCCCACGACCAAGTCAAAAACCTCCTGATGTGTGCGTTGCCGACCTCGAGTGCGGGTGGCGCTGCATCGCGCGGAGAGTCACACGACGCCCAAGACGATCACGGCCCCGGCGGCCAACCACCAAACCCCCCTGCCTACAACCGGGCTCAGACGATCGGTCTGGTGCTGGGCCCGCTGCTGTTTGCCCTGGTGGTGCTGTTTTTCCACCCGGCCGATCTGAGCTTCGAAGGGCGCATGGTGTTGGCCACCACCTTATGGGTGGCGGTGTGGTGGATCACCGAGGCCATTCCCATTCCCGTGACCTCGCTACTGCCGATTATACTGCTGCCCATTACCGGTGCGCTGGAGGGTAGCGCCGTCACGGCGGCTTACGGTAACCCGATCATCTTCCTGTTCTTGGGCGGCTTCATGATTGCCTTGGCCATGGAGAAGTGGGATCTGCACAAGCGTATTGCGCTGTCGATCATCTCCGTGCTCGGCACCAGCATTAACAGCATCGTGTTCGGTTTCATGGCGGCAACGGGCTTTTTGTCCATGTGGGTATCCAACACCGCCGCCGTCATGATGATGCTGCCCATTGGCACCGCGATTGTCTACCAGGTCACCCAAGAGCTGAATAAAACCGAAGGTGACCACAGTGAAGAGATCGATAAGTTCAGCAAAGCGCTGATTTTTGGTGTGGGCTATGGCGGCACCATTGGCGGTTTGGGCACCCTGATTGGCACGCCGCCGAACATTATCCTGGCAGCCATCGTCAATGAACTGTTTGGCGTCGAGATTTCGTTCGCGGGGTGGCTGATGTTCGCTTTCCCGGTGGTCGTTTCGCTGCTGGTGATTGGCTGGGTGATGCTGACGCGCTTCATCTACCCGATCAAGCTCGCCAAACTGCCGGGCGGTCGAGCGCTGATCCGTAAAGAGAAAGAGGCGCTGGGTAAGATCACCTTCGAAGAGAAGGCGGTACTCGGTGTGTTCCTGTTCGCCGCGTTCTTCTGGATCACTCGGTCGTTTTTATGGCAAGGCCAAATCCTTAACATCCCTGGCATTAACGACACCATGATTGCGATTACCGCTGCCGTGGCGCTGTTTCTCATTCCTTCTCCCAACAAAGGCGGCTGCCTGCTGGGGTGGGATGTGGCCAAAGACGTACCGTGGGGCATCTTGCTGCTGTTCGGCGGCGGCTTGGCGATTGCCGCAGGCTTTGGCTCGTCGGGTCTGGCTTCCTGGATTGGCGGCCAAATGAGCGTGCTGGAAGGCGTGAACTTCCTGCTAGTGATTCTGCTGGCCACCGGTATGGTACTGTTCCTGACCGAAATCACCTCCAACACGGCCACGGCCACCATGATCCTGCCGGTACTGGCGTCGCTGGCGCTGGCGCTGAATATTCACCCGTTCGTGCTGATGGTACCGGCGGCCATGGCGGCGAACTGCGCCTTCATGCTGCCCGTGGGCACGCCGCCTAACGCGATCATTTTCGCCACCGGCAAAATCAAAATCATCGAGATGGTGCGTAACGGCTTCTGGCTGAACATCATTGCGATGTTCCTCATCGTGGCCGCGGTCTACTTCCTGCTGCCGATGCTGTGGGGCGTTGACTTAACGACCTATCCGGATGCGTTTCGGGACTAATCTAGATTAAATTTATCCGGTAAGCCTTCAGCCCCCATCCTGCGATGGGGGCTTTTTTTATGCGGCTTTCAGCGCGAAACGGCATGCCGGGGTGGGTTGGCCGCCTTTCGACAAATGGCAGGGATTACCTATAGTGGCTTGAGGGATTTCAACACGCAGGCATACCCCAAAAAAGGAAATGGCAATGGAACTGCTCGAACATGTCCGCGACTATCTGCAAAAGCACGCCTTGAAACTCGCCACCGCCGAGTCCTGCACGGCTGGGCTGATCGTGTCGGAACTGGCGCGGGTGCCCGGCAGCGGCCAATCAATAGATGGTGGCTTGGCCGTCTACTCCCCGGACGCGAAGCAACGCTATCTCTCCGTGAGCGTCCATACCATTGAGACGTGCGGATTAACCAGCGAGGCCACCTCCAAAGAGATGGCGCTGGGGGCGCTGACCAACAACGATGCCAACGTGGCCCTGGCTAATACCGGCATTGCCGGGCCAGAGCCCCACGACGGCATTCCAGTAGGTACGGTATGTTTTGCCTGGGCGTTTTACCACGAACAGCAGTACTACCTGATATCCGAGACGCGGCGCTTTTCCGGTGACCGCAACGAGGTGCGTTTAGCTGCCGCCCACTACGCGCTGAAGCGCCTACCGGAGCACCACTCAGCCGTAGTAGAGGGGCAGGTGAGTGCTATCAACCATCAAGCCAATCAGGCCCATATCCAGACAGCGATGCAAGTGTCTCCCACCATCGACCCACAGCAGGAAGTGGAGCGTCGCGTGGCATTTTTATATCGCCAGCTAGTGAGCGCCGGGCAGAAGAGCCTGGTGCTGGGCATTAGCGGCGGTGTCGATTCCACCGTGGCCGGGCGGCTGGCGCAACTAGCGGTCGAAAAAGCCCGCCAAGAGGGAGTCGAGGCGCACTTCTACGCTATGCGTTTGCCCTACGACACCCAGCAGGATGAAGAAGACGCCCTGCAGGCGCTGGCGTTTATCCAGCCGGATAACGTACTGACGGTTAATATTCAGGCGGCCAGCGATGCGCTGTTGGCCTCGCTTGAAGCCGGTGGGCTGGGCTTTACTAACGCCCATCAGCGGGATTTCGTGCTGGGTAACATTAAAGCGCGCCAGCGGATGGTGGCCCAGTACGCCGTAGCAGGCGCCAACGCAGGGTTGGTGGTAGGCACCGACCAAGCGGCCGAAGCGTTGATGGGCTTTTTTACCAAGTATGGCGACGGTGCCTGCGATATTGCGCCGCTCACCGGGTTGACCAAAGCCCAGGTGCGGCAGCTCGGCGCCGTGCTAGGGGCACCGGAAGCGCTGGTGGAAAAACAGCCCACCGCCGACCTGGAAACCCTCAAACCACAGCTCGCCGACGAAGAAGCGCTGGGCGTTAGCTATGCGGATATCGATGCCTTTCTTACCGGCGAGCAAATAAGCGAGAGCGCCCGTGCCACCATTATCCAAACCTACCAGCGCTCGGCGCACAAGCGGCGGCTGCCCATCACTCCCTAAGCGCTAGCGTCGCGGTGTCAGGTTGTTATGATGCAGCTAACGTTTCTGTGTCGAGCCTGTCATGCGATTACTTCATACCGCCGATTGGCATTTAGGGCGGCTGTTTCACAACCTTTCCCTGCTGGAAGACCAGCGTCATGTGTTGCAGCAGTTGCTGGAGATCATCGACCGCGAGCAGGTGGATGCCGTGCTAGTGGCGGGCGATATTTACGACCGCTCGGTGCCTCCAGCAGCGGCGGTCACGCTGTTGGATGAGGTCTTAGGCGAGCTGTGCGAGAAGCGCGGCCTGCCAGTCGTGATGATTTCCGGTAACCACGACGGTGCCGAGCGGCTGGGGTTTGGCGCACGCCACCTGCGCCAAGCCGGGCTGCATATTCTCACCGACCTAGCCACCTGCGACCAGCCGGTCACGCTCACGATTGGCGATGACACGGTGGATGTCTTCGGCATCCCCTACGCCGACCCGGAATATGTACGCAGCGAGTTTGGCGAAGACGTGCGCGACTTCGACAGCGCCCACCGCTACCTGCTGGAGCGCATTGAGGCACAGCGCCAGCCGGGGCGCCCGACGCTACTGATGAGCCACTGTTTTGTGGATGGCGGAACCGCCAGCGACTCCGAGCGCCCGCTTACTTTGGGCGGAGCGGAGAGCGTGGCTTGGGAACCCATGCAGGGCTTTGACTACGTGGCACTGGGCCACCTTCACGGCCCTCAGATTCGCGGTGGCGAGCATATTCGCTATAGCGGCTCGCTGCTGAAGTACAGCTTTTCCGAAGCCACCCAGCGCAAAGGCGTCACCTTTGTTGAGGTGGGCAGCGAAGGCGTCACCCAAATAGCCCACCATCCGCTGCTGCCCCGCCGGGACGTGCGCGTGCTGGAAGGTGAGCTGGACCAGCTTTTGGCCCAAGGGGCCACTGACCCCCACGCCGATGACTACCTGCTGGTGCGCCTCACCGACCGCCACGCCATTCTCGACCCCATGGGCAAACTGCGGGCGGTGTACCACAACGTGCTACACCTGGAAAAGCCCGGCATGCTGGAAGCGAAAGGCCGCCAACAGCTAGACCGCGAGCAGCTTGCGTTCAGCGCGCTGGATATGTTCAGCGACTTTTTCGCTCAAACCAGCGGCGAGCCAATGAACGACGCCCAGGCCAGTGCCATGAGCGAGTTGATCACTACCCTGAGCCGCGAGCAGGAGGGCCAAGCATGACGCCATTAACGCTGACCATGCAGGCCTTTGGCCCCTTTGCCGGTAGCGAAACCATCGACTTCACCGCGCTGGGCAGAAGCCCGCTGTTTCTGATTAACGGCCCCACCGGCGCGGGCAAAAGCTCGATCCTTGATGCCATCTGTTTTGCTTTGTACGGCCAAACCACCGGCAATGAGCGGGACGCGGGCCAGATGCGCTGCGATCAGGCGGATGCCTCTCTGCTCACCGAAGTCAGCCTGACGTTTCGCCTGCGTGATGCCATGTATCGGGTGCGCCGAGTGCCTCTGCAGGAGCGCCCCAAGGCCAGCGGCGAAGGCACAACGACACAAACCGCAGAAGCCCAGCTGTGGCGACTCACTTCGGAAGGTGAGGAGGACGAGTGCCTAGTGGCGCGAAAGGTCACCGACGCCACGGCCGAGCTGCAAGCGCTAATAGGCCTAGACGCCAATCAGTTTCGTCAGGTGATGGTACTCCCCCAGGGTAAGTTCCGCGAACTGCTGCTGGCAGGCTCCAAAGATCGCGAAGTCATTTTCTCCCAGCTGTTTCAAACCCAGGTGTTCCAGCGTATTGAAGAGCGCCTGCGCACTCAGGCTAATCAAATCGAGCGGGCGGTGAGCGATCATCGCCAGCATATCAATGGCATTCTTGCCGGGGGGGAGCTTGAGAGCGAAGCCGCGTTGGCGCAAGAGCTGGAGTCGCTCACCCCTCAGGTAGGCCAATCGCGTGAGCGCTTTGAAACGGCACAGCAGCAACGCCGCCGCGCCGAACAGCAGCGCGATGAAGCCCTGGCGCTGCAGCGCCAATTCGAGGCGCGGGACGCACTGGCTGCCGATAAGGGTCGCCATCTTGAGCAGCACGGCGAGGTCGAAAACATCCAGTTACGGTTAGCGCAAAGCGCCCATGCCCAAGCGCTGCGCCCCCAAAAAGCCGCTTTAGACCAAGCGCAGCAGGCGTTGGCCACCGCTCAGGCGGAACAGCACCAGGCGCACGCCGCGTTAACGACGCAGCGCACTAGCGCTGAGCAGGCGCAGCAGGCGTTAGAATCGGCGCGCCAACGTCAGACAGAGCTTCCTGAGCTAAGGGAGCGGCACCGTCAGCTGGGAGAGTTTATTCAAAAGAGCCAGCAGCTCAGTGAGCTGCAGCGGCACTTTCAAACGTCTCAGACTGCCTGGCAACAAGCCGATGAGGCGCTTAAGCGCGATGAGCAGCAGCTAGATGGCATTCGCCAGCAAGGCGAAGCCATTGGCGTTCACCTGGAACGCTTGCAGAGTGAGTTTCAGCAACTGGCGAGCGCCCCCGCTGAGCTAAGCCGCCATCACCACCTGCTAGCCCTGCGCCAAGAGCTGGATGAACTCACCCAGCAGCGCCAGGCGTTGATCACGCAACAGCAGCAGGCTAAAAACGCGCTCAGCCACCAACAAGGCGAGACCGAGCGTGCCGAACGCTACGCCACTGAGCAGGAGATGCGCTGGCACCAGGGCCAGGCCGCGCTGTTAGCGCTGACCCTTGAGCAGAATTCCCCCTGTCCGGTATGTGGCAGCCTGGAGCATCCCGCCCCAGCGATAAATCGCGCCGAGTTGGTCACCCAGGCACAGGTGGAAGACGCTAGAGCGGCGCAAGAACAGGCGCGCCAGGCACTGCAACGTGCAGAGCGTCACCACCATCAGCTCGCTCAACACATCGACAGCCACACCGAGCAGGCTCAGCGGCTTACCCAGCAGTTGGGGGAGTGGGCTAGCCAGCCGCTGCTTGCACTACAACAGGCCTATGAAGACCTGCGCCAACAGGTACAGCGCCGGGAGCAGGTTGAGGCCGAGATTCGCCAGCAAACCGCTGCCCGGGAGTCGCTGCGATGTGATTGGGGCACGCTGGATAAGCAGCTTAAAGCCCAGCGTCCTGAGGTGGAAAAGGCGAAAGAGAGCGCGTTACGCCTAGAGAGCCAGCGTGATCAGCTGAGCCAATCGCTGCCGGAAGACGCCCGGCATCCTGAGGCAATGCGCCAAACCCTGGCTGAGCTGGAGCAGCACATCGCCCAGCTTGAAAAGGCCTGGGAGAGCGCTCAACAAGCACTTTCGACTCGCCAGACCCAACTGGCGCGGGCGGAAGAGCAGTTACGCGGAGCGAACGAGCGGGTCGAGCGTAGCGAGCAGTCGCTTCAGCAGGCTCACGCCGAGTGGCAGGCGGCGCTGCAGGCTAGCCCCTTTGGTGATGAGGCGGAATATCAGGCCGCCCAACTGAATGATGCCCAGCGGCATGAGCTGACGCATCGGGTGGAGGCGTATCAACGCCGCTTGGCCGAGCTTGAGGGCGCGCTAGAGAATTACCAAACCCAGCTGGCGGAAAAAACGCCGCCGGATCTCGCCGCACTGACTGCCCAGGCTGAAAGTGCACAGGCTCAAGAAAACAGCCAGCTAGAGACCTGGCGGCAACTGGATGGGCGATTAACCACGTTGCAAAACATTCACCAAAAGCTGGCGGCTGCCCACGCCTCCCAGGCGGAGCTGGAAGCCCAATACCAGCTGTGGGGCACGCTGAGCGACGTCGCCAATGGCCGCACCGGCCACCGCATCAGCCTTCAGCGCTTCGTGCTGGGCGTACTGCTGGATGATGTGTTGATTCAAGCATCCGAACGTTTGGTGCGCATGAGCCGCGGGCGTTACCAGTTGGTGCGCCGGGAAGACCCCTCCAAAGGCAATAAAGCGTCTGGCTTAGAGCTAGACGTGGCTGATACTTACACAGGCAAAAATCGCCCGGTGGCTACGCTCTCTGGTGGGGAGTCGTTTATGGCGGCGCTGTCGCTGGCGCTGGGGCTTTCTGATGTGGTGCAGGCCTACGCGGGTGGTATTCAGCTCGATACGCTATTTATTGATGAAGGCTTTGGCAGCCTGGACCAAGACGCCCTGGATCAAGCCATTGCCATGCTGAGCGAGCTGCAAATGAGCGGCCGCATGATTGGGATTATTTCCCACGTCAGCGAACTCAAAGAGCAGATGCCGGTTCGTATTGAGGTGAGCGCTAGCCGTCATGGCAGTTCGGTCGCGGTGAAAGGGGCGTTGAGCTAAGCGCTAGCGCGGGGTTAATTCATGCTGCATTCATGTAGCATGCGTTATAACAAGGGTTAAACGACCCGCGTTTGCCCCGTCGAACGAATGTTTATTGAGGAGTGCAAGGATGAACGCAAGCAAAATTCTACAGCAGCTGATGAGCCAGGCCAGTGGTAGCAAAGGCAGCAGCGGCGGCATGGATGTCAAAGGTGTGATTGATGGGCTCTCCCGCCATTTAGGCGGTAATAGCAGCCAAGGTACACGTCAAAGCAGCGGTTCCAGCGGTTTTGATGTGAAAAGCCTGCTGGGCGGCGGTGCCATGGGCATGCTGGTGGGTTCCAAACGTGGCCGTAGCATGGGCGGTAAAGCGTTGAAATATGGCGCGATTGCGGGTGTAGGCATGCTGGCGTGGAAAGCGTGGCAAAGCTCGCAGGAAAAGAAAGGAGCGGCGACCCAATCCTCATCAGAAGGCGAGCGCGTCGAGGTGCTGAGCGGTGAGTATCAAGAGCGCCGCAGCCTGGAGCTGTTGCAGGCAATGATCATGGCCGCCCGGGCGGATGGTCATATCGATGAGCAGGAGCAGGCGCTAATCACCGATCAGATTGATGCCCTAGGCGCGGATCAGGAGATGCACCGCTGGGTGGAACAGCAGTTAAAAGCACCGCTGGATGCCCAGGCACTCGCCCGTGAGGCGGATTCCCCCCAGGCGGCCCGCGAGATGTACCTGATCAGCGTGGCAGTAATTGACGACCAAAACCCCATGGAGCGGGCATGGTTGGATCAACTCGCCAGCGCGCTAAACCTAACGCCAGAGATGGCGGCAGAGCTTGAACGTCAGGCACAGCAGGCTGGCTAATGTTCGATACGATTAATTTTTGGCTAGCGACCGGCTTTGGGCTAGGGCTAGCGCCCGTTGCGCCAGGCACCTTTGGTTCATTGATTGGCTTGCCGTTGGCGTGGTGGCTCTTGGGTCGCCCGACCGGGCAGCAGGCTGCCATCATCGCGCTGATGCTGGTGGCCGCGGTGCCGGTGTGTCATATCGCGGCGTGGCACTACGATGGTTTGGATCACGGTAGCATTGTCGCCGATGAGTACGTCGCCTTCCCGCTGGTAGTGCTGGGGCTAACAGCCGCTCGCCATCCGCTGGTACTGGCCTTGGCGTTTGGCGTCTACCGCTTCTTCGATGGCTTGAAACCGCCACCTATTCATTTAGCGGAATACGTTAACGGCGGGTTGGGCATTGTGTTGGATGACGTGATTGCCGCGCTGGTAAGTTGGCTGGTAGTGGCACTGTTGGTGACGCTATGGCAGCGTCGGCGGCAAATCGCCTAACGCTGCTTTTAAAATACGCTACCTATAAAAACGCCGCAGGTCGTGAAACGACACTGCGGCGTTTTTGTGGGTTTGCCCATCGTGAGCCGATGGGCTTGATGATGTTAGCTTTGAACCACAATCACCGATTTAGCGTTGACGAACTCGTGCATACCAAAGCCGCCGTGCTCACGGCCATAGCCTGAATCCTTCACGCCGCCAAACGGCATTTCAGGCGTTGCCACACCAAAGCCGTTGATAAACACCATGCCGGTATCAAAATACTTGCTGGCAAGCTCGGTGGCACGCTTCACATCTTTGGAGATGATGCCGCCGCCCAAGCCGTAGCGGCTGTTGTTGGCGATGCGCATGGCGTCTTCATCATCTTTGGCGCGAATCAACGCGGCAACCGGGCCGAACAGCTCGTCGTCGTAGGCGGGCTGGCCGGGGGTGACGTTATCCAGCACGGTTACCGGGTAGAACGCCCCTTTACCTTCTGGTTTTTCGCCGCCGCAGAGGATTTTCGCGCCTTTACGCACGCTCTCTTCCACCTGCTCGTGAAGGCCGTCGCGAAGATCGACACGGGCCATCGGGCCTAGGTCGCTATCTTCTTTGGTCGGGTCGCCCGCTTTCAAGTCCTTCATGCGCGCCACGTAGCGCTCTTTGAACGCTTCATAGTTTTTCTCGGTGACCACAAAGCGTTTTGCCGCCACACAGGTTTGGCCGCCGTTAAAGACGCGGCCAGTCACGCAGGTATCCACCGCCACGTCCAGGTCGGCATCGTCCAGCACCAAGTAGGCATCGTTGGAGCCTAGCTCTAGTACGGTCTTTTTCAGATGCTCGGCGGCTTTAGCGGCCACTTTGCGGCCAGCGCCGTCGCTACCGGTCAAGGTCACGCCACGTACGGCTTTATGGGCGATGACAGTGTCGGACACATCGTGTGAAATGACGAGCGTACGGAAAACGTTTTCCGGCAGGCCCGCTTCACGGTAGATTTTTTCCAGCAGCAGGCCGCTGCCCGTCACGTTTTCAGCGTGTTTTAGCAGCACACTGTTACCCGCCATAATATTGGCGATGGAGTAGCGCACTACTTGGTAAGCAGGGAAGTTCCACGGCTGAATGCCGTAAATCACGCCCATGGGGGAGTAGGTGACGATGCCGCGCTCGCCATTGCCGGGTTTGCGCTCTTCATCGGCCAGCTTGGTGGGACCATGCTCGGCGGTGTAATCACAAATGCCGACGCAAAGATCCACTTCCTGGCGCGCTTGCGAGGGCAGCTTGCCCATCTCTTTGACCATCAGGTCGGCAAGCTCTTCTTTATGCGCGCTCATTGCTTCGCCAATGGCTTTCACCACCTTGGCTCGGTGCTCGAGCGGCTTGAGCCGCCAATCCAGAAACGCCTCATGACTGGCCTCGACTACCTGCTTGGCCTGGCTTTCATCCATCAGCGTATAGGTCTCAAGCGTTTCGCCGGTGGTCGGGTTCACTGTCGTAATGGTGTTGCTCATAAGATCTCCTATCTTTAGATCAACGGGGCGTTTAATCAGATAGAGCAGCCCTTTAGCCGACTGGTCTATTAATGCTGACTTTCTACCTTAGTAGAAAAATGGCGGTTTGCCCAAATGAATGAGTCGCCATCATATAAACCTGCTAGTAGGGCAGGGCGCATAGGGAATCGTTCCATAAAAAACGCCAAGGCGAATCAACCGCCTTGGCGTTTTGAGGCTAACGGGGTGAGATTACTCGACAGTAGGGCCGCCCGCTTCTTCGCCCCACACTTCTTCTAGACGGTCATCCCGACCGCAGCTCAGGCGGTAGAATTTGTAGCGCAGCGGATTTTTTTCGTAGTAATCCTGGTGATACTCCTCGGCTGCCCAAAACTCGCTGGCAGGAACGATTTGAGTCGCTATCTCTTGATCGAAACGGGCTTCCATCTCGGCTTTTGACGCTTCGGCCAAGGCCCGCTGCTCATCATTATGATAAAAGATCGCCGACCGGTACTGATCACCGCTATCGCAGAACTGGCGGTCGACGGCGAAGGGGTCTATGTTCCGCCAGAAAATCTCCAACAGCTGTTCATAGCTGATTTGGCTGTCGTCATACTCGATTTGCACGACTTCCGCATGGCCAGTACCGCCTCGGGAGATCTGCTCGTAGGTCGGATTCTCAAGCTCGCCGCCCATGTAGCCGGATATGGTGGCGCTCACGCCCGGCTGTTTGTCGTAAGGCGGTTCCATGCACCAGAAACAGCCGCCAGCAAAGGTCGCCTCGCTATTGGACTGCGCGTGGAGCGATGTGCTTGCCAGACCGGCGGCGGCCATCACGCACAGGGTTAAAGGGCGAATATGGGGAAATCGGATCATTGCAAACACTCCGGTGGCGGTGACGAATCAAAGCTCGTTATTGAGTCCATTAGTGTCGAGAGGTTCCGCTTCCTTACAGCGACCTTAGACGATGCGGCCATACCGTATCGAGGGTGTCCAGCGCCGCCTTAATTGTAGGTTCGGTGGCGCGGTCGCTGCGCCAGATCAGGCTTAATGCGCAGGGCAGGCGAACGTTGTCCGCCACCGCCAAGCCGCTCTCTTGGCGTTCGGCCATGGCCAGCGCGTCTCGCGCTAGGCTCAGGCCCACGCCTGCTCTGACTAAATCCAGCATACACGCCTCTTGGTCGACCTGGGCAACACGGTTCGGGGTCGCGCCGCTTGCGGCCAGCGCTCGCTTGAGTAGCCGGGAGTGCGCTGACACAGCGGGGGTCACAATCCAGGGCAGTTGCGCAAGCGCTTCCCAGCGGGTATCGGCAAGTTTGGCTTCCCAGCCCGGCGGTGCCACCACGTGGTAGTGAAAGTGGGTTAGCTCCCGCCACTCGAGGTCAGGATGGCCGGTGCCTTCGTCGGGCGGGGCGAGAAAAAAGCCTACATCTAACTCCCCCTGTCCCACACTGCCCAATACGCTGCCGCTCATGCCGTGGTGAAGCTCGGTTTCCAGCTGTGGCGCGCGGGCCATCAAGCGGCTGAGAAAATCGCCCAAGCGAATAAATTCCGGGTCAACAATGGTGCCAATACGCAGCTTGCCCCGCAGCGTGCTGTGTAACGCGCTGGCGCTCTGCTCAAAGGCCAGCGCGCTGGCCAGGGCATTTTCAGCGGCCGGTAGCAAGGCGTAACCATCGGCAGTCAGCGTTAACCCTTGTGGGCGGCGGGTAAACAGCGTTAGGCCCAGATGCAGCTGTAGCTGCTTCAACTTTAGGCTAACCGCGGGCTGGGTCAAATGGAGCTGCTCGGCCGCCTTTGAGACGCTGCCGGTATGGGCAACGGCCACAAAGGCCCGCAGCGTGGCGTACTCCTGCATGGTGGTGAACCTTCATTGTTGTGTTATTAGCAAAGCTTATATCTGGGTTAAAAATTACTCAATTGCTTGGCCTGTTAGGCGGGGTAGTCTAGTGATCATCCTCCGATCACTTAAGCTTTTGTTATAAAGGTAGCGACAATGACAACCAACGCCATCCACCACTTTATTAACGGCCAACGCAGCGAAGGCGCCTCCGGCAGCGCCCAGGATGTCTTCAACCCTGCCACCGGGCAGGTCACTGGCCGCGTTGCCCTGGCTTCGGCCGCCGATGTGGACACCGCCGTGCAAGCCGCCCAGGCGGCATTTCCAGCCTGGGCCGATACACCGCCTATTCGTCGCGCTCGGGTCATGTTCAAATTCCTGGAGCTGCTGAACGCCAATAAAGATGCCCTGGCCGAAGCAATCACCAAAGAGCACGGCAAGGTATTTACCGATGCTCAGGGCGAAGTGGCACGGGGTATTGATATTGTCGAGTTTGCCTGCGGCATTCCCCAGCTATTAAAGGGTGATTACACCGAGCAGGTTAGCACCGGCATCGATAACTGGACCGTGCGCCAGCCGCTGGGCGTGGTTGCCGGTATTACGCCGTTTAACTTCCCGGCGATGGTGCCGATGTGGATGTTCCCCATCGCCATTGCCGCCGGTAATACCTTTATTCTCAAGCCCAGCCCGCTGGACCCTAGCGCCTCGCTGATGATCGCGGATCTGCTAACTCAGGCAGGCCTGCCCGATGGCGTGTTCAACGTGGTGCAGGGCGATAAAGACTCCGTCGAAGCGCTGATCGATCACCCTCACGTTAAAGCGCTGTCGTTCGTCGGCTCCACGCCGATTGCCAACCTGATTTACGAGCGCGGTGCCAAGCACGGCAAACGCGTGCAGGCGCTGGGCGGGGCGAAAAACCATATGGTGGTCATGCCAGACGCCCACCTGGATAAAGCGGTGGATGCGTTAATTGGTGCAGCCTACGGCAGTGCGGGCGAGCGCTGCATGGCGATTAGCGTGGCCGTGCTGGTCGGCGATGTGGCCGATAAAGTCGTGCCGATGCTCACCGAGCGGGCTAAGGCGCTGAAAGTCAAAGATGGCATGCAGTTGGATGCAGAAATGGGGCCCATCGTGACCCGCCAAGCGCATCAACGAATCACCGGCTACATCGAAAAGGGCGTGGCAGAAGGCGCGCAGCTTATCGTCGATGGCCGCGAGTTTGATAGCACTCAAGCGGGTGAGGGCTGTGCAGACGGTTTCTGGATGGGCGGCACGCTGTTCGACCACGTCACGCCGGAGATGACCATCTATAAAGAGGAGATCTTTGGCCCGGTGCTGGTATGCGTGCGCGTGCCGGATGTGGCGACCGCCATTCAACTGATCAACGACCATGAGTTTGGCAACGGGGTGAGCTGCTTTACCGAAAGCGGCAGCGTTGCCCGCGAATTTGGCCGCCGTATTCAGGTGGGGATGGTCGGTATCAACGTACCGATTCCGGTGCCTATGGCGTGGCACGGTTTTGGCGGCTGGAAGCGCTCGCTGTTTGGCGATACCCACGCGTATGGCGAAGAGGGTGTGCGCTTCTACACCAAGCAGAAGTCGATCATGCAGCGCTGGTCGGACTCCATCGACGCGGGTGCAGAGTTTGTGATGCCGACGGCGAAGTAGCGCCTGACCGTTACGGGAGCCAAGCCCATGCCAACAAATACAACCACTCATCCCACCGCAGAAGCATTTGATTACATCGTGATTGGCGCAGGCACCGCAGGGTGCCTGATGGCCAATCGACTGAGCGCCGACCCCAATAATCGGGTGCTGCTGATTGAGGCAGGCGGTCGGGATAACTACCACTGGATTCATATTCCAGTGGGCTACCTTTATTGCATTAATAACCCGCGCACCGACTGGCTGTTTCGCACCGAGCCGGACAAAGGGCTCAATGGCCGCTCGCTGATCTATCCTCGGGGGAAAACCCTGGGAGGCTGTTCTAGCATCAACGGCATGATCTACATGCGCGGCCAAGCGCGGGATTATGACCACTGGGCAGAGGTCACCGGCAGCGACGAGTGGCGTTGGGAGAACTGCCTGCCCGACTTTATTAAACACGAAAACCACTACCGGCTGGATAAAGGCAGCGACGGTGATGAGACTCACCGCGCTTTTCATGGCCATGGCGGCGAGTGGCGAGTTGAGAAGCAGCGCCTGAAATGGGAAGTGCTGGATGACTTTGCCGAAGCAGCGGTGCAGGCGGGTATCCCCCGCACCGATGACTTCAACCGGGGGAGTAATGAGGGGGTTGCCTATTTTGAGGTAAACCAACGTGACGGCTGGCGCTGGAATACCGCCAAGGCGTTTTTGCGCAGCGCGCTAAAGCGGGACAACCTGACGCTTTGGCACTCCACCCAGGTAAATCGGCTCTGCTTCGATCATACACAAGCGCCTCGTTGTACGGGGGTAGAGGTGGTGCGCAGCGGCAAAATCCAGCGCGTACAGGCGCGAAAAGAGGTGGTGCTGTGTGCGGGGGCCATTGGCTCTCCCCACCTTTTACAGCTGTCGGGCATTGGGCCTGCTGAGCATCTGCGTGAACACGGCATTGAGGTGGTGCACGACCTGCCTGGGGTAGGTGAAAACCTGCAAGATCATCTCCAGATTCGCTCGGTGTATCGTGTCAGTCATGCCAAAACGCTCAATGCTATTGCCAGTACGCTGTGGGGCAAGGCGGGGATTGGCTGGGAGTACGTGACCAAGCGCACCGGGCCGATGAGCATGGCGCCTTCGCAGCTTGGTGCGTTTACCCGCAGTTCTGACGATCAGCCGTACCCCAATATTCAGTATCACGTTCAGCCGCTCAGCCTAGAGGCCTTTGGGCAGCCGCTGCATCCGTATCCGGCCATTACCGCGAGCGTATGCAACTTGAACCCTACCAGCCGAGGAACGGTGCGTTTGAAAAGCGCCGACCCGCGTCAGGCACCGGCGATTTCGCCGAACTATCTCAGCACGGCGGAGGATCGCAAGGTGGCGGCTGATTCGCTGCGGGTGACCCGGCGTATCGCTGAACAGCCTGCCTTCGCTAAATATTCACCTGAAGAGGTAAAACCGGGCGTTGAGTATCAAACGGATGACGAGCTAACGCGGCTAGCGGGAGATATTGGCACGACGATTTTTCACCCGGTCGGCACCACGCGGATGGGCAAACGTGATGACCCAATGGCGGTGGTGGATGAAAAATTGCGGGTGCGTGGGGTGGTGGGATTGCGGGTCGCGGACGCGGGCGTGATGCCGACCATCACCAGTGGAAACACCAATTCTCCGACGTTGATGATCGCCGAAAAGGCGGCGGGATGGATTTTGAAAGAAAATTCATTGCATTGACTTTTTTTTCCATCATAGTGTTGACGTGCGGCGTCGTTAAGCGCATGCTGCATGCAGTTGGTTAGCAAGTCGAACGTTGTCAGCAGTATCGAAACGCTCTAGCGTTGAGTCTGGTGAAAGTTTCTTGTTCTACCCACTGCAACTCGGGTATTACCCGGCTCTACATTAAGCTAAATCGAGGATTTCGATCATGGCAACTGGTACCGTTAAGTGGTTTAACGACACTAAAGGCTTCGGCTTCATTTCTCCGGACGACAACGGCGACGACCTGTTCGCGCACTTCTCCGAAATTCAAGCTGACGGCTTCAAAACTCTGCAAGACGGCCAGAAGGTTTCCTTCGACGTCACCCAGGGTAAAAAAGGCCTTCAGGCTTCCAACATCAAAGTTCTGGGTTAATCCAGCTTGATGTTTGCCGCTAGCACTCGATGCTAGCGCGCTAGAAAAACCCCGCCTTGTGCGGGGTTTTTTGTTTGTGGATTATTATCTGACTCACACCTCACACCTCACACCTCACACCTCACACCTCACACCTCACACGCATATTCTTTTTTGTTCTGACTGTGTTTCTAAAAATAACTTTTTAGAATATCTGCTAGGCGGCACAATGCCCTTCATATTGTTCGGTTATGTCAGTTGAGTGGGCTTGAGAAAGGATGTGGGGTTATGTCGCTGGATGCTTGGATTGCAATAGGGGTCGTGCTGACGATTTTTCCGCTGATGGCGCTCTCTCGCCTCGGTCCGGACATCATTTTAATGGGCGCAGTAGTGGTGTTAATGACACTGGGGGTCATCGATCCTCAACAGGCGCTGGGTGGATTTTCCAATAGCGGCCTGTTTACCGTCGCGTTCATGTACGTGCTGGTGGCTAGTATTCGTGAGACTGGCGGTATCGATCTGATCATTCGCTACGTGTTGGGGCGTCCATCGAGTGAACGCGGCGCGCTGACACGTCTATTGTTACCCGTAGCGTCGCTCAGCGGCTTTCTCAATAACACCCCGGTGGTGGCAACCTATATTCCCGCCGTTTTGAGTTGGAGCCGCCGTTTGCGGCTTTCCCCACAGCGCTTGCTCATGCCGCTGAGCTTTGCCTCTATTTTAGGCGGTACTATCACGCTATTTGGTACCAGCACTAACCTGGTAGTGCATGGGCTGCTGATCGAGCGCTACCCGGAGTTGGCCATGGGGCTTTTCGACTTGGCGTGGGTAGGGATTCCGGTCGCGGTCGCGGGCTTGGCATATCTGATTTTCCTTGGCCCGCGTTTATTGCCCGCCCGTGGCGGCACGGCTAAAGCCTTTGCCAACCCACGCGAGTTCACGATCGAAATGGAAGTCGACCCATCAGGGGTGCTGGTAGACCGCACGGTCGAAGAGGCGGGGCTGCGCCATTTGCAGGAACTGTTCCTTGTAGAGATCGAGCGTGCCGGTAACGTGGTCAGTGTGGTTGGACCAGGGGAGCAGCTCAAAGGCGGGGATCGTTTGGTATTCGTGGGTACTTCGGATGCCGCTGTGGAGCTTCAGCAGATCCGTGGGCTGATCCCTTCTCGGGATGGCGCTTCTAGCCTAGAAAAAGAGTTCAAAGAGCGCCGTTTGGTCGAGGCGGTAGTCTCCAATCAATGCCAGTTTATTGGTCAACGGATTCGTGACGGTCGATTTAGAACGCTATACGGCGCGGCCGTGCTGGCGATTTGTCGCGGCGGCGAGCGCGTGAGAGGGAACCTCGGCCAAGTGCGCTTGCAGCCTGCCGATGTATTGCTATTGGAGGCACGCCCGCCGTTCATCGAGCGCCACCGGCAGTCGAAAGATTTCTTATTGATCAGCGAACTCAACGGCTCGGCGCGGCCCATTCATGAAAAGGCGCCGCTGGCGTGGGGAATTTTAATAGGTGCGGTGCTGCTGGCGGCGTTGGGCGTGCTGAGCATGCTCAATGCCGCCATGTTGGGCGCGGCCATGGCACTGTTGACCGGCTGTTGTACGGTGGGCGCCGCCAAGCGCGGGCTAGACACCCAAGTGCTTTTGACCATCGCCGCTTCGTTTGGGGTGGGGGCAGCGTTACAGTCGTCAGGTGCTGCGGATGCCATGGCAGGCAGCGTGCTATCGCTGGTGGCGGGCAGCCCGTGGCTGCTGCTGGTGGGAACTTACTGCGTCGTGGCGCTGCTTACGGAGTTAGTGACCAACAACGCGGCGGCGGTGATCATCTTTCCGGTGGTTATGGCGGCCGCAGAAAGCCTCGGCGTCAGCCCCATGCCTTACGTAGTCGCGGTGATGTTTGCTGCGTCGGCCAGCTTTCTTACCCCGATTGGCTATCAAACCAACTTAATGGTGCACGGCCCCGGTGGTTATCGCATCACTGATTTTCTCCGCGTCGGCGGCGGCTTGAACGTGCTGACGGGGGGGATTGCCGTGAGCCTGATTCCTTGGGTATGGCCGTTCTAAGCCGCTAATGACTCGCTCCCCGCGCTGCTTTACGCTAGGGTGGCGCTTTTCATATCAGCAAGGACATAGCCCATGACAGCCCCAGGCGAACTGATTATTGAACCGAAAAATGGTCAACCCGCCGATGCGTGTGTGTTCATCATTCACGGCTTAGGTGCCGATGGGCACGATTTCGAGCCGCTAGTGCCTGCCTTGGCGCTGCCGGAAAGCGTCAACGTGCGCTTCATCATGCCCCATGCCCCGCGCCTACCGGTGACCATCAACGGCGGCATGGTGATGCCCGCTTGGTACGACATCCTGGCGATGGACTTGGGGCGTCGGGTTGATGAGGTGCAGCTGAAAACATCCGCCGAGCGTATTCAGGCGCTGATCCAAGAGCAGATCGACCAAGGCATGGATAGTCAGCGCATCATCGTGGCGGGCTTTTCCCAGGGCGGGGCAGTGGCGTATCAGGCCGCGCTGTCGTTTCCTCAGCCGCTAGGTGGGCTGTTGGCGATGTCGACCTACTTTGCCACCGCCGACAGCATCGAGCCTGCTGAGGCGAACCGTCACGTGCCGATCGACGTTCATCACGGTAACTTCGACCCCATCGTGCCCGAAACCCTGGGCCGTAGTGGCGTCGAGCGTTTGAAGGCCATGGGATATAACGTCAACTATCGCCAGTACCCGATGGCCCATGCGCTCTGCCCGCAGCAGGTCAACGATATCGGCAAGTGGCTGAGCGAGCGGTTGGGCTAAATGGATAGCCACCGTCGAGGTCGTGCCGCCGACGTGCCCAGCGATATCCCGCGGCGGGGCTGGCACGATATTGCCTGGCGCGTTGTGCGTGCGGCTCGCCGGGATCGAATCACCATGTTTGCCGCAGGGGTGGCGTTTTACGCGCTGCTGGCGCTGTTTCCAACCATTGCGGCGGTGATCTCGGTGTGGGGGCTGCTGTTCGATCCGGTGGAGGCGGGGCGTCAGCTCTACACGATCAGCCGTTTCATGCCACCGGATGCGGCCAATTTGATCGATCAACAGGCGCAGGAAGTGGTCGAGAGCACCGAAGCGGGTAACGTCATGACCGCGTTGGCGGGGCTACTCATTGCCATGTTCATTGCCTCGAAAGCCGTTTCGGTGCTGGTGATCGGTCTCAATGCGGTATACGGCGAGCAGGAAAAGCGCTCGCTGCTCTACCGGGGCGTAGTGCTAGTGTCGCTGACCCTGGGCTTGATTGGCATGACGTTGGTCTCGTTGGGGTTCATCGCCATCGTGCCTGCCATGGTGGATAGGCTCATGATCGATCCTCCCTTGGATCGCGTGCTGCAGTGGCTGCGCTGGCCGGCCCTGTTGGTGTTGATGAGCCTACTGATCGCGCTGCTCTACCGCTTCGCGCCTTATCGGCGCTCACCGCAGTGGCGCTGGCTGAGTTACGGCACCCTGTTTGCGACGCTAATGTGGTTGCTGGGCTCTGGCGCGCTGTCACTCTATGTGCGCTACTTTTCGACGTTTAGCGAGCTGTACGGCTCGATAGGGGCGGTCGTGGCGCTGATGCTGTGGTTTTGGCTCTCGGCATTCGTCGTGCTGTTCGGGGCGGAGCTCAATAGCGAAATGGAGCGCCAAACCTGCCATGACACCACCGTGGGCGAAGCGCGCCCGCTAGGTGAGCGCGAGGCGTTTGCTGCCGATACCATCGGCGTCGAGAACCCCTGGAACAGCGACAATGCCGCAAAACGGCAGCCGCCGTGCGATTGAAGACAAAGGAGAGCCGCCCAGCGAGCTGGGCGGGGTAGAGTAGCGAGAGAAGGGTAACGACAGAAGCGCAAAGAGCGCTACAGCAGCTCTTCGGCCGCCAGGGCCAAGCGAGAGCGCTCGACGCTTTTCAAGGTGATATGCCCGGCGTGAGGCCAATCTCTGAACCGCTCGACCACGGCGGCCATGCCGCAGGTATTGGCGGTGAGGTAGGGCGTATCGATCTGCCCGACGTTGCCCAAGCAAACGATCTTGGTATTGCGCCCTGCACGAGTGACCAACGACTTTAGCTGTTTAGGTGTGAAGTTTTGCGCCTCGTCGATGATCAAGAAGGTATCGTTCAGGGTGCGCCCGCGCATAAAGCTCGGTGAGCGGATTTGTACCCGTGAACCAATTAGCTGTCGTGTGGCACCGTTGTCCCACGTCGACTCTCCCTCTTCGTTGCGCAGCAGGTTATCCATGTTGTCGTGGAAGGCGCCCATCCACGGTGACATTTTCTCCTCCTCGGTACCTGGCAAGAAACCAATGTCCTCGCCCATGGGAATCGGCGCGCGGGTGAAGACGATACGCTCGAAGCGCTTGGCGTCCAGGGTTTGCTGGAAAGCCGCCGCCAGGGTCATGAAGGTTTTACCGGTGCCCGCATTACCGGCAATGGTGACGAGGTCGATCTCAGGGTCCATCAGCAGGTTGAGGGTAAAGTTCTGACGGCTGTCGTGGGCGTGCACGCCCCACACCCCTGCGTGGTGGCGATAGTTGGTGAGTAGCTGCAGCCGCGCAGAAGAGGATGATAGCTCCCGCACGATGGCCTCGAACTCGGCGCCGTTCTCGCTATCGGAGACCAGCATGCCCACGTGCCAGTCGCGAGGCATTTGGCCACTGAGCTGATAGAAAGTGTGATGGCCCACGCGCTCGACGGTGACTTCGACATTCAGCGCTTCCCATAGCGAAGCGCCGTCATGCCCTGCCTGGCTGTATACCTGCGCGCCCTCGATCATCGCATCGCTATCGGAGAAGGCGCGGTCGTTGAGGTAATCCTCTACCGGTACTTTCAGCGCGGCGGCTTTGACCCTGAGGTTAATGTCTTTCGTAATCAGAATGACCGAGGCATCCGGACGTTCGTCACGCAAACGGCAGGTTTCTGCCAGGATTCGGTTGTCGGGACTATCGTCTAACGAGTCGAAGGGCTTGAGGTCGTTGTAGCACAGAAAGTGCAGGCGGCCGGATTCTCCGCTGATGCGGGGGATGGGAATGCCTTGCTGTATTTCGTCGAACGTCACTTGGCTGGTGAGATCGGACAGGGTGCGGCTGATTTGCCGTGCCGTACGGGCGATTTCGCGGATGCCGTTCTTGTGCTTGTCCAGCTCTTCAAGCACGGTCATGGGGATGACCACATCATGCTCATCGAAATGGTAGAGCGCGGCGGGGTCGTGGATCAGGACATTCGTGTCTAGGACGTACAGCCTAGTCGCTTTCTTATCGAGTCGTACCATCGCGGAAACTACTCCTTGGTTGACGGCAACATCGACACTGGCAGATGCACTTTACGCTTAGATGACACTTGCCTGTGTCGGTTCTCTAGCGTGTCCTTTGGGCTCCTTCAATGGCCTGTTTTTTTACAGCGTGGCGGGCAATTGCTTTTTTCGCCACTGCTAAATTTCAACGCTGCTCATGCGCGGTGCTCCGCTTTTCGACTGAGAGGGGCGCTCAGCGTGTGGTGCCTAAAAAACGGATGACGTTGGTCAGCAGCGCCGTGGCGACTACGCCGAGACTCTCGCCTTCCACGTAACGGTAGTAGTGACTTTCCAGCAGCAGGTCGTGGTTGAGCGCACACAGACTGTGGCTGGCCAATGCCTCTTTGACGAGCGGGTAGGGAAGCAGTGCCCAGCCGGTGCCATTGATCACTGCATCGCGAATCACCTCGAACATGGTCAGGCCAAGATAGTTGGTGGAAAACAGCGCTTCGCTCACCAGTTTGTCGCCCTGATCGAAGGTCAGACATACCTGGGTGTACTGGGCCAAATCATCTTTAGTGACGTTCGGCAGGCGGCTGAGTGGATGGACTGGCGCCGCGACCAGGCTCATGCTAATAGGCGCCAGGTTGCTGGCATTCACCGCCGCCCCTTCGGCGGTATACAGCCCAAAGGCAATATCCACCGTTTGACGCAGCACGAACTGGGCGTGCTCTTGGGGGGGCAGCAGGTACACCGAAATGGCCGTGAGTGGGTAGCGCTGTTTCAGGTCGTGCATGACCTGTCGCCAAAATGCCTCGGGTAGCGCGTCGTCCCGCGCGATGCAAAGCTGACTCTCCACGCCTTGTAAGTGTTGCTGGCAGTGCTTATTGATGCGGTTGGCACTGGTCAGCAGGCGATAGCAGTCGGGCAGCACGCTTTCCCCCACGGCCGTGAGCTGAAGGCTGTTCCCCGAACGCTCGAAGAGTGCCACGCCCAGGCTATCTTCCAGCGCATTGACGGCGGCGCTTAGCGTGCTGCGCTTCATGCCGGTGTGCCGTGCGGCGGCGGCAAACGACCCGTGCTCCGTGACATCGATAAACGCCTGGACTTGTTCTGCGCGCATGATGGTCCCTTGATCAACGTGCTTAGTGCCAAAATAGTTGGCGCTGAGCGACTGGTGAAGCGTCAGTGTACTCACTATGATGGCCTGCGTTTACCACTCTCTACTGGAGCAACCCGCGTGACCCCCTTTGTCGCCGAGCGCCGTGCGCTAAGATTTTCCGCCATTTCCGCTAGCCTGTTTGCCTTTACCGGGCTTGCCTTGGGCCTTGCCAGTGGCTCGATAACGATACTCTTCGATAGTGGCTATTCGCTATTAAGTTTAGTGCTGGCATCGCTCTCTCTGTTTGCGTTGCAGCAGGCCCGCAAACCGGCGGATGATCACTACCCCTTTGGGCGGCTGACGGTCGAACCGCTGGCCGTGCTGCTCAAAGGCGTGGTGATTGCGCTGGTGTGTTTGTTTTCATTGGTCTCAGCAATCTGGAGTCTGGCGCAAGGAGGGCGTCTGGTCACGCTGGACTTGGCGCTGATGTTTGGCGTGGTCAACGTGACCGGTTGTTTGCTCACGTGGTGGTGGCTGACCCGCTATGCCAAGGTGGCGCAGTCCTCGCTACTGGCCGCAGAGCTTCGCCAGTGGCAGATGGATACCTGGCTAAGTGCCGCCGTCATGCTGGGCTTTGCCCTTACTTGGGGGTTAACCCTCTCGCCCTGGGCGCACTTGGCGCGTTTTGCCGACCCGGTGATGGTGCTGATCATTGCCGGTTACTTCCTGCCCATGCCCATTCGGATGGTCAAAGGAGCGCTGCGTGAGTTGATGTTTGGTGAACCGGTAGGCAGCGTCCGCCAAGAAGTGGTGCAAGAAGTGGCGGATTTCGATATCGCCGACGACGATGTGCGCCTTGCCCAGGTAGGCAGCTTCTTGATGGTCGACATTCAGCTCGATAAGCAGCAGATCGATGACGCAGAAGAGATCGTCGAGAGCGTCGAGCAGCACTGTAAGCTGCGTAATTTGCGCCCGGTGACGAGCATTACGCTGGTCACGTAATGCTTGCATTGAAAAAGTGTTGACGCTATCGAAGGTGTGGTGATATTTAGCGCTACCGACAACTGGTGTCGGCCTAACACTGCACTTTTGAGGGTTGCAAAAACATGCCACTGCGCCGCTGTTTGCCCGTGCTGCTGGTCACCGCTTTGGTGGCTGGCTGCGCAAGTTCTACCATTGCCCCACGTTACACCACTGAAAATCCAGACGTCATGCGGATCGGCGGAGAGCGCCCCGTCAGCGCGGACCCGCGTACCGAAAACGCCGGTTCGTTCTGCCTGGAAACCACCGAGCGTTGGAACGAACATGGCCGCACGCCGGATGGCCAAACGCTGTGGGCGAAAGATACGCTGCGCCGCGTGGTGCCTTGCCAATAATTGGCTGACATAGGTTCACGCAAGCTGCGCCAGCGCAAGCCGCTGGCGCAGCATCGCTCAATCGTCCTCTTTCTTTTGCGGTTTGCCCTTACGCTGGGTACCCGCCATCTCTTCCAACTCCTCTTCGCTCATCGAGTCATACATCTCTTTCGAAGCGTCATATAGCTCGCTCGGCTTGGTCTCACCGCGTTTGGCGGAAAGGGCCGCGCCAGCGGCTTTCTGCTGTGCTTTAGAGGTGGCTTTCATTTAACGACTCCTGTCAGTTGACTTCCATGAGGTGCTCACGCTATTAAGCCTAGCAGTGGGAAGTGATGTTTTCAGATAGGCTGACGCGTTTAACTTAAGAGAACTCCATGACACCGGCGATTAACAGCGCAAGGCATGCAGGTATTGCGTTTCAACTCCATGAGTATCAGCACGATGCCGCCGCCCCGTCCTATGGGCTGGAAGCGGCGGACAAACTTGGCGTGACGGCCGAGCAAGTGTTCAAAACCCTCGTCGTTAGCTTGGATGGCAAGCAGTTGGCCGTTGGTATCGTCCCCGTGAATAGCCAGTTGGGGCTGAAGCAGATCGCCAAAGCCGCTGGCGCTAAAAAAGCCGTGATGGCCGCACCGGATGTCGTCGAGCGTACCACCGGCTACGTGCTGGGCGGTGTGAGCCCGCTGGGCCAAAAAAAGCGCCTGCCTACCTTTATAGATGCGTCGGCGCAGGCGTGGTCGACGCTATACGTGAGCGCCGGGCGACGTGGGTTGGAAATCGAGCTCTCGCCGGAGGACCTTGCCGCACTCAGCCAAGGGCGATTCGCAGCGCTCTCTGCGTAGGCACGACGCGTCAGGATCAGCGCGTGGCAAAGCAGGGGGTGGCACTTTCTGGTATGGTGCTTCACATTATCGGTTTGCTGGGCATCACGCCCCCTTCAGGAATTTTTCGTGTCAGATACCTCGTTTGCCTCTCTTGCCCTCTCGCCCGCGCTGCTGAGCACGCTCGACTCCCTGGGCTATCACGCGATGACGCCCGTTCAAGCACAAAGCCTGCCACCCATGCTGGTGGGACGCGATGTGATGGCGCAAGCCAAAACGGGGTCAGGCAAGACCGCCGCCTTTGGCTTGGCGATTCTTTCCCAGTTGCGCCTCGAGGCGTTTAGCGTCCAGGGTTTGGTCCTGTGTCCCACCCGTGAACTGGCCGACCAAGTGGCGGAAGAGTTGCGCCGTCTAGCCCGTGGAATGCCCAACGTGAAAGTGCTCACACTCTGCGGCGGCGCCCCGTTTGGCCCGCAGCTCGCATCGCTGGAGCACGGCGCCCACATCGTGGTGGGCACGCCGGGCCGGGTGGATGAGCATCTGCGCAAGGGTTCGCTCACCCTTGGGTCACTCACCACGCTGGTGCTGGATGAAGCGGACCGCATGCTAGACATGGGTTTTCAGGTCACCATCGACGATATCATTGCCGATACGCCTGCCGACCGCCAAACGCTGCTTTTTAGCGCGACATTCCCTGATGAGCAGGCCTCCGGCGGTCTCGCAGCCATGACGCGTGGCGTCATGCGCGATCCGGTCAGCGTTAAAGTCGCAGAGACCCATGACGCGACGACCATCGAGCAGCACTTTTACCGTGTGTCTCATGACGACGACCGTTTTGCTGCATTGACCGAGCTGCTGCTCGCCACGCGGCCTACCACCAGCGTGGTGTTCTGTAACACCAAGCGAGAAACCCAGGCGGTAGCCGATGGTTTGGTCGACGCGGGCTTCAGCGCCGTCGCTTTGCACGGCGATCTCGAGCAGAAAGACCGCGACCGGCTGCTGGTGCTGTTTGCCAACCAGAGCGCATCGATTTTGGTCGCCACCGATGTCGCCGCCCGCGGGCTGGACATTGCCCAGCTGGACGCCGTCTTCAATTACCAAATCGCCCGCGAGCTGGACGTCCACGTTCATCGGGTAGGCCGAACGGGGCGCGCCGGGGCCAGCGGTATCGCCTGCACCCTGGTGACACCGCAGGAAGATTATCGACTCGAACGCCTCGCTGAGCTGTTGGGCGAGCCGCTCTCGACCGAGCCGCTGCCGACAGCGGCTAACGGCACACCGTTCGAGGCTCCCATGGCTACGCTACAGTTGGCGGGTGGTAAAAAGGATAAGCTGCGCCCAGGCGATATTCTGGGAGCATTGACCAGCGAAGGCGGCTTGCGCGGGGATCAGGTGGGCAAAATCAAAGTGCTGGCCCGAAGTGCATACGTCGCGGTCGAGCGCAGCGTCGTCCAGAAAGCTCAGGCCAAGCTGGAGCGGGATAAACTCAAAGGGCGCGCTTTCCGCGTGCGACGCATTCGCCATTGACGACCCCCACGACGGGGTCGTTACCAGAAGGAGCCTTCGCAGCAAGCTATGAAAACACCCAAACGATTACAGCCCTTGGTCGATGATGGCCTGATCGATGAGGTGCTGATGCAGTTGATGAGCGGCAAGGAAGCGCAGGTGTATGTGGTGCGCTGCGGCGACGACACGCGCTGTGCCAAAGTCTTCAAAGAGGCCAAGCAACGCAGTTTCAAACAGGCGGTGCAGTACCAAGAGGGGCGTAAAGAGCGCAACAGCCGCCGGGCCCGTGCCATGGCCAAGAAAACTCGCTACGGCCAGAAAGAGCAGGAGCAGGCGTGGCTCACCGCCGAGGTGGACGCGCTGTACCGCCTAGCTGCCGCCGATGTGCGTGTACCTAAGCCGTACGGTTTCGTGGATGGCGTGCTGCTGATGGAGATGATCACCGATGCCGAAGGCGACGTGGCACCGCGCTTGGACGATGTCACCCTGACCGAAGAGCAGGCGCTGCGCTATCACGCCAAAGTGATTCAAGACGTGGTGAAAATGCTTTGCGCTGGTCTGATTCACGGTGACCTTTCTGAGTTCAACGTGCTCGTCGATGCCGATGGCCCGGTCATTATCGACTTGCCCCAAGCGGTAGACGCGGCCGGTAATAACAGCGCCGCCGCCATGCTGGAGCGCGATGTCGATAACATGCGCGCTTATTTTGGTCGCTTTGCTCCCGAGCTGCTCACTACTCACTACGGCAAGGAGATGTGGGCGCTGTATGAAGCGGGCGAGCTGCACCCCGATAGCAAACTCACCGGCCACTTCGAGTTTGATAGCCACATTGCCAACGTGGATGAGCTGATGGAAGTCATCGACGACGCCAAAGAAGAAGAGGCAGAGCGCCAAGCGAGAATGCGTGATGACGACGACGAGGATTGACCCCAATAGTGATAAACTGAGGCAACGCTTAGCAGAGTAAGTAGTTGGATGAAACGACTCTGCCATATCGCATAGCCGAAAGATCACCGGAGGGGAGTGTGAAGGGCAGCCGTTTCAGTGCAGGGAGAGCCAAAGCGCTTGTCTTATCGCTCAGTGTTGGTGCAGCAGGCGGTGTGCTGTTCCACATTTCGGGGCTGCCGCTGGCCTGGATGCTTGGCCCCTTGGTGGCGAACCTGCTGGTGTCTGCCAAAGGGGTGAAGGTTGAAGTGCCTGAATCGCTGCGCAGCGTGTTTTTAGCGGTGATGGGCATGGTTCTCGGCAGCCAAGTCACGCCTGAGCTGGCCCACCGGGTGCTGGATTGGCCCGTTTCGGCCATGCTGCTGTTGGCGGGGGTCGCGGCGTCAACCGCCGTGGCGTCAGCCTGGTACCGCCGCTGCGGTTTCGACCCGGTCAGCGCCTGGTTTGGTGCCTCGCCGGGCGCCATGACCGCGATGATCCTACTGGGTGAACGATGCGGCGGCGACCCGCAGCGCATTGCCATTGCCCAGTCGCTGCGTATCGTGCTGGTGATCCTCTTTCTACCGCCGCTGTTTTGGGCATTCGAAGGGGGAGAAGGTACGCTGGGTCCGACAGCGTCAGCACTTACCGATGGCTGGTTGTTGCTGGCTATTCCACTGTTGCTGCCGCTAGGGAAATGGCTACGCCTGCCAAGCCCCGCGCTGCTCGCTCCCTTGTTAGCCACCGCGCTACTCTCCGGGCTGGATATTGCTAGCCTCGCCTTGCCAAGCTGGGGTATGAATCTGATGCTCTGGGTGCTGGGCAGCGCCATTGGTTCACGCTTTCAAGGTATGACGCGGCGGCTCTTGGGGCGCTATCTTTGGCAATCCGGAGTGGCGACGCTGTTGGCCCTCATCGTGCTGGCCGTATTTGCCGAACTGATCCACCAAACCGTAGGCGTGGGGCGTGATGTGGCGCTCTTGGCGCTGGCCCCCGGCGGTATTGGTGAAATGGCGATACTCGCCGTCGCGCTCAACATTGACCCAGTGTTCGTGGCGTTTCACCACCTGCTGCGGATGGTCACCCTGATGATTGTCGCTCCCTTCTGGGCCCGCTGGTTAATGCGTCATCATCCTGACGCCTGACGTCGCGATCATTACGCAAACATTCCTACGCTGTACTCCCTTTTATCGCGTCTTGTAAGGACTTTCCATGCTGTCACGTCTGCTCTCGCCGCTGTTCCGTTTCTTTGAGGAGCGCGTCAACCCTTATCCAGAGGGTGAGGTCACCACACCGCCTAAAGGGCTGTTGCCGTTTATCTGGCACTTTTCGCGCCCGGTGTGGCCGTGGCTGCTAGTGATGTCGCTGATTACGGCGGTGGTATCCGCCGCAGAGGTGGTGTTCTTTAGCTACATGGGCGATTTAGTGGATTGGCTGGGCGGCGTCGAGCGCGCCGATTTTTGGGCCAACCACGGGCTGTGGCTGGCGGGCCTTGGTTTGTTAGTGGTAGTGGGCCTGCCGCTATTGGTGCTGCTGCAGTCGTTGGTCACTCACCAGAGCATTTTTGGTAACTACCCGATGATTGGCCGCTGGCTCTCTCATCGCCATATGCTCAGCCAGAGCCTGGCATTCTATCAGGATGAGTTTGCCGGGCGGGTATCGCAAAAAGTGATGCAAACCGCGCTGGCCGTGCGGGAAACCGTCACGAAAGTGATGGATCTGCTGGTCTACGCCATCGTCTATTTTACAGGGGCGGCCATCTTGCTAGGCCGCGCCGATCCATGGCTGCTGCTGCCGCTAGGGCTTTGGCTGATCGGTTACTTGGGCATCATGCGCTTTTTCGTACCGCGCCTGCGGGATGTTTCCATGGCCCAGGCGGATGCGCGCGCGCAAATGACCGGCCGCGTGGTGGATAGCTACAGCAATATCCAAACCATCAAGCTGTTTGCCGACACTCAGCGCGAAGAGCGCTACGCCAAAGATGCTATGGAGGGCTTTATGGTCACCGTGCATCGCCAGATGCGCTTGGTCACGGTGATGAGCGTCTGCTTGACGCTCCTTAATACGCTGCTGCTGGTCGGCACGGCGGGCATGGCGATTGCCGCGTGGTACATGGAGGCGATCTCCCTGGGCGTGCTGGCCATCGCCATTGCCCTGGTGATGCGGATCCGCTTTATGTCCGACTGGATTTTATGGGAAGTCGCCGGGCTGTTTGAAAACATCGGCACGGTGCAGGATGGCATGAACACCATCGCCCAGGAGCCGACGGTGAAAGACGCGCCCAACGCCAAAGCGCTGACCGTGCCCAACGGCGAGATCGTCTTCGACACACTGCGCTTCCAGTATGCCCAGGCAAAAGGGGAGAGCAAGAATGTGTTTGATGGGCTGAACCTGACCATCAAGCCCGGTGAAAAGATTGGCCTGATTGGCCGTTCCGGGGCGGGAAAATCGACCCTGGCGAACCTGCTGCTGCGCTTTTACGACCTGCAGGGCGGGCGCATTTTGATCGACGGACAAAACATTGCTGAGGTCACCCAGACCTCGCTGCGCCACCAGATCGGCATGGTGACCCAAGACACCTCGCTGCTGCACCGTTCGCTGCGAGATAACATCCGCTACGGCAGCCCGAATGCCAGCGATGCGGATGTCTGGCAAGCGGTGTGCCGCGCCCATGCTGATACCTTCATCAACGACCTAGTCGACCCCAAAGGGCGGCGAGGTTTGGATGCTCATGTGGGTGAGCGGGGTGTGAAGCTCTCAGGCGGCCAGCGCCAGCGCATTGCCATCGCCCGGGTGCTGCTCAAAGACGCCCCCATCCTGGTGTTGGATGAAGCCACCTCGGCGCTGGATTCCGAAGTCGAAGCGGCGATTCAAGAGCAGTTGGATGCCTTGATGGAGGGCAAAACCGTGATTGCCATCGCCCATCGGCTCTCTACCATTGCCATGCTAGACCGTTTGATTGTGGTGGATGAAGGGCGCATGGTGGAGAGCGGCACCCATCAGGAGTTGCTCGCCCGAAACGGCATCTACGCAGGCCTATGGCAGCGTCAGTCGGGCGGCTTTTTGGGCAACGACCTTGATCCTGATGACAACGCCCCCATTTGAGACTAGACCGGTCGCCTAGTAAGGGCGCATTTACAGGAGGTAGTGATGCAAGCGATTGAGCTTCAACAACCCGGCGGTTTAGATAAATTAAACGTTGTCGACGTGGCAGCCCCAGGGGAGCCAGGCCCCGGCGAGATTAAAGTGCGCCTGCACGCCAGCTCACTGAACTTTCACGACTACGCGGTCGTGGCGGGGATGATTCCCACCGATGATAAGCGCATCCCAATGTCCGATGGTGCGGGCGTGGTGGAAGCCGTTGGCGAAGGTGTGGAAGAGTTTGCCGTGGGCGATGCGGTCGTCTCGACTTTCTTCCCATACTGGCTGGAAGGCCCGGCGCGCGTAGGCGATTTCACCACCACCCCAGGCGATGGCGTCGATGGCTATGCCCGCGAGCAGGTGATTCGTCCGGCTGAGTGGTTTACTCGCCAGCCGCAAGGCTACAGCCATGCCGAGTCCGCCACGTTGACGACCGCAGGCCTAACCGCCTGGCGCGCGCTAGTAGTAGACGGCGGCTTGAAGGCTGGCGATACCGTGCTGGTACTGGGCACCGGCGGCGTCTCCATTTTCGCCTTACAGTTTGCCAAACTGATGGGCGCTCGGGTGATCGCAACGTCTTCGTCTAATGAAAAGCTGGAACGCCTGCGCACGCTAGGCGCGGATCACACCATCAACTACCGTGAGACCCCGGAGTGGGGCAAAGCCGTGCAAGCGCTCACCCATGGCGAAGGCGTGGATCACGTGGTCGAAGTAGGTGGCCCCGGTACGCTGCCGCAATCCATCGATGCGGTGAAGATTGGCGGGCATATCTCACTGATTGGTGTGCTCACCGGCCGTGAAGGTGAGATCCCGACGGCTAAGCTGATGGCAAAACAGGCTAAATTGCAGGGGCTTATCGTAGGTAGCCGTCGTCATCAGATCGAGATGATCCAAGCGATCGAAGCGGCGAAGCTCAAACCGATCATTGACCGTGAATTCCCGCTCAGCGAGATCGCCGATGCGTTTCGTCATCAAGAGTCAGGCAAGCACTTTGGTAAGATCTGCCTGGCCTATTGAGCGAAGCGCGACGCTTTGTACAATGAGTAAAAAAAGCGACGAGTCAAAAGCGCGTCTGCCAAAAGCAGGCGCGCTTTTTTTGCCATGAGGGGGAGGCTACGTTACTCCCCCAGTCGGCTGTAGACCACGCCTTTGACTTCCAGCTCCCAAATATCGTCGTAGGGCACTGTCACGCCATCCATGTCGCCAGGGTCGCCCGTACTGTTTTTGATGACGGTTTCAGGAATGACTTTTACCCCCATCACACCGACATGCTGGATACGGCCGCTGAATCGATTCCCTTCCTGCTCAATGAGCACCCGCTCGCCCGCAATGCACTTTGCAAGCTTCTCGTGAAGCTCCGCCATCGTGACATTCACCACGCTCATCGTTGCCTCCTGCACATCGCTCAAAGGGGAGTTGCTTGGCTATAACGACTTTATTCTAGCCGATAAGTTCGACCAGCCCCGAGGGCAGCGCCTCAGGCATGCTAACCTTAATCTACTTTACCGAACCGAGGCAGACGATGGCGCAAGGCTCAACGAACGCGGCGTTATCGCCATGGAACGTGGTGGCACTGGACACCTTTCACACCCCCGAACGCACCCAGGCCAGCCAGTGGCGGCGTAGCTGGCGAGCAGCCACGACTTGGATGATCGGCCGCGAGGCCTCCGAGCGCCAAGCCAAGCAGGAGAGCGAACTGCGCGCGCTGCCGGAGGTCAAGCTGGCCCACTGGGCACCCAGTATCGATTGGACGCCTGCTGCCCACCGTTTGGAGCAGGCACTACGCGCCTATGAAGAAACGCCCGTCGTGCTGTTCATCTCACCGCCCCACGGTGGGCACGAAGCGGTAGTGAGCCACTGGGCCGCGCAGCAAGGTATCGAGTGCCTCACGGCTCCTACGCTGTCCGAGCTGGTCGACGGGCGCTTGGCCTGGGTCGATCATGCCACGCCACTCAAACGCTGGGCCATCCCAGCGCTGGAGCGTCACTTTCTGCGACATACCAACGGCCTTCAGGGCGTGCGTGAACTGGTCGAACGCGCTCTGAGCGGGCGTCTGGGCATGAGCGTGATCGGCTGTGATAGCTGGACGTATGCCTACTTGCAGCACGCCGTCGGCCTCGAGGGCGTACCGGTATTGACCCTGCAAGGGCTCGAAGGCGAGCAGTTAGCCCACTACTTCTCCCACCGCGTGACCCAAACGGCGGGAGCATGTCCGACGGTATATAGCACGCGGACCGGGAAACCGATTCTATCGAGCGAAAGCGATAGTAAGGCCGTCTTCAAAGAACTGCAGCGGCTGGCAGCGCACTGCCGCGGACATTTGGGAATTGCGTGGCACTACTGGCGCGAGCGACTGCGGGAGCCGTCGGAGGCGAATACCTCCAACGACGCGCTAGAGACGCGCAGCAACGCGCAAGAGCTATGGCTACTCGATGCCCTAGCCGATGCCGAGCTTCCGGCAGATACCGGCGACTTAGCCACGCTGCTACTGCACACGCTGCTGATTCACGGCGGGCTCGAAGACCAAGCCCTGAAGCACGTGCTGCCGTTTTCCGATCACGAAGCGCTGAACGCACGTTTTGCGCTGGCGCGGCGTGGCATTCTCAGCCGTCAGCAGGGGCGTTGGCAGGTCGCACCGTTGAGCTATGCCAGCGTACGGCAACTGCTAGAGTCGCGTAATTATCTGGTAGACCCGCTTTAAGGAGCGTAGATGGACGATCAAGGGCAGTACGCCAAACTGTTTAACGAGATGGACAGTCAAGCGCTGATCACGCTGGGCATCATTTTAGGTAGTACGATCTTGTTGATCATTGCCAGTCAGCGTGGTCTCAACTGGCTGGCCAATCGGCTGCATGGTCAAGTGCGCTTCCGTGTCTTTGCACTGGTACCGCTGACGCGGCTGATCATTCTGATCGTTGCGCTGGCCATCGCCGTCCCGATCATCATTGAGCCGTCGCTACGCAATATGGTCACTCTGCTGGGTGCCATTGGCTTGGCCATTGGCTTTGCGCTGAAAGATTATGTGAGCAGCCTGATCGCTGGGGTCGTCTCGGCGGTGGAGCTGCCTTATCGCCCCGGCGACTGGGTCAATATCGAAGGCACGTACGGTGAGGTGAAACACGTGGGCATGCGCACGGTGGAAGTGCAGACTCCCGATGATGACTTGGTCGCCGTACCACACTTGAAGCTGTGGGATTCGGCGATCTATAACGCCAATAACGGTGGCACTAGCCTTCAGTGCGTGGCGAGTTTTTATCTACACCCCGAGCACGAGGCGGGTTGGGTGCGCAAAGCGCTGCGCGATGTCGCGCTGACCAGCGCTTATTTGAAGTTCGACGAGCCAATTGTCGTGGTCGCCGAAGAGAAACCCTGGGGAACCCACTACCGTATTCGCGCGTATCCGGTAGACCCGCGTCAGCAGTTTCTCTTCATTACCGATTTGACGGTGCGCGGCAAGGCGGTACTGAGTGCGGCAGGCGTCACGCCCGCGCTGCTACCGCCCGATGCGGCACTCGATGCCAAAGGCGCGGCCAGCTAATGACGACGACCACCCTATATCTTGGATGGGATGTGGGCGGCTGGAACTGCGACCACAATCCCGCCAGCCGCGATGCGCTGGTCGTACTGGACGAGTCGCTGACCTTGCTGGGCACGCCCTGGCGGGGCAATCTACGCCAAACGCTCAACGACGCGAGCTCGACTCGCGACTTTTTGAATCGCCTGTTGGCGCTGTGCCAAATCACGGCCAGTGGCCAAGAACGGGTCGTCATGGCCATCGACACGCCCTTGGCGTTTCCCCAAGCACTGCTGGCCCTCGCTCAGGGTCAGCCCGTCGATGCCCTGGGCCGCTCGCAGGACAATCCCTACCTGTATCGCCAAACGGAGCGTTGGCTCTTTGCTCGTGGGGTGACGCCGCTCTCTCCGATCAAGGACATGATTGGTAGCCAGGCCACCAAGGGCATGCACGTGCTGGCGCGCTTTGCGCCCCATCGCGTGCAGTGCGGCCAGTGGACGAGCGAGCAGGGGGAGCTGTTGGCTGTCGAGGGGTATCCGTCGCCGGCGAAACGCTCGGTAGCGTTTGCCGCGTTGCTAGAGAGGGTTCGCGCACCCGAGGCCGTCGTTACCCTGCTGCATCAGCCAACGCCGAAGCAGCAGGATAGCCAGGACGCCTGCTTTTGTGCCCTGCTTGCCTGGAGTCTCGAGCAGGCGCCTGCGCAGATTGCGTGGCCGCCGGCAGAGATGCCAGCGGCGGAAGGGTGGATCTTCGTGCCGAGGGATGCGTTGAGCGACTAGCGGCTCAAGCTTCGTCTTCCGGCAGTTCCGCGTTATGGAAGACGTTCTGGACGTCGTCCAGCTCGTTGAGCATGCCCAGAAACTTTTCAAACATCGCCACGTCGTCGCCTTCGATGGGCGTGGTGGTTTGTGGCAAGAACTGGATTTCGTCGACTTCGAAGTCGATCTCACCCAGCGCATCCAACAGTGCCTGCTTGGCTTTGGCGTAGTCGGTATGCGGCGCAAAGACGGTGATGCGACCCTCTTCCTGTTCGATATCGGTCACGTCCACGTCGGCTTCCATCAGCGCTTCCAGTACGGTTTCTTCATCGCTACCAGCGAAAGAGAAGATCGCGCAGTGGTCGAACATGTGGCTCACGCTGCCCGGCGTGCCGATTTTGCTTTTGGTTTTGGTGAAGCAGCCGCGCACGTCGCCAAAGGTGCGGTTGGGGTTATCGGTCAGGCAGTCGACGATCACCATAGCGTTGCCGGGGCCAAAGCCTTCGTAGCGCGCCGGGGAGAAATCTTCACCGCCTGCGCCGCTGGCTTTGTCCAGGGCCTTGTCGATCACGTGGGACGGCACCTGATCTTTCTTGGCGCGCTCCATCAATCCACGCAGCGCGAGGTTACCGTTGGGGTCCGTACCGCCAGCTTTGGCACAGACGTAGATTTCACGCCCATACTTGCTGTACACCTTGGTTTTCGCAGCGGCCGTTTTGGCCATGGATTCCTTACGGTTTTGAAACGCCCTACCCATATTGAAGTCCTTTATTAGCCATGAACCGCCTGCATGGCAGGCGTCATCGTGTTCAAAAAGGGGAAAATTTTACCCAACAGCGTACCATGCTAACAGCGTTATTTAAGCGTCTGACACGTTAATGCGGTGCTGCGAGGTGTTGCGGCCACTCCCGACGTTAGGACGAGCGCCGAAGAGGCCAGCGCTGGCGTATACTGGCACGCTTGTTCCATGACTTTTCAGGGAGGACACCATGCCGCTGACCCTTTGGCTTTCGCTGGCTGCCATTTGTGCGATGGGGGCCATGTCGCCCGGACCAAGCCTTGCGCTGGTGCTGCGCCACACCTTGGGAGGTGGCCGTGTGCCGGGCGTAACGGCAGCCATCTTCCATGCCCTGGGTGTCGGATTTTACGCGTTGCTGACGGTCTTGGGATTAGGCGCGGTCATGGTGCGCTTTCCCGAACTGTTTCACATCATTACCTGGTGTGGCGCGGCCTATTTAGCGTGGTTGGGAGTCAAAGCGTTACGGGCGGGCCGAGGCGGCGCACTGTCGCCGAACGCTGTGGTCACCACGCCGCGCCAGGCGGCCAAAGAGGCCGTGTTGGTGGCTCTGGGTAACCCAAAGCTGATCATCTTTTTCGTTGCGCTTTTAAGCCAGTTCGTCACGCCGGACATGAGTCTGCTGGCCAAGGCGATTATCGTCGCCACGGCTATTATGATTGATGGTGGCTGGTACGTGTTGGTGGCCGTTGGGTTGTCTCACTCGCGGGTGTTGCCCTGGCTGCAGCGCCGCGCCCACTGGATCAACCGCCTCACCGGTGTGCTGCTGATCGCGCTGGCGCTGCGGGTGGTGGCAGGGCCCATCATTTAATCTCTATGCTGGTGTCGTTACCGTTGCCGTGGCAAGGTAAGGCGCATGCTGGTAAAGGCATTCTAGAGGCCTGGCGATGACGATTTACGAGCAGGATTGTTATACCCACCAAGGTAAGCCGTTCAACCTTCGCGCGCTGCGCGGACAGGTGTTGCTGGTGGTCAATGTGGCCAGCCAGTGCGGTTTTACCCCCCAGTTGAAAGAGCTGGAAGGGCTTTACCAGCGGTACCGGGATCGTGGCTTTACCGTGCTGGGGTTCCCCTGTAACCAGTTTGGCCGTCAGTCTCCTGAAAGTGCCGAAGCGTTTTGCGCCTTTGGCGAGCAGCAGTTTGGCGTGAGCTTTCCGCTCATGGAGAAAGTGAGGGTCAACGGCAACGATGCCCATCCGCTGTTCGTTCAGCTCAAGCAAGAGGCGCCGGGGATCTTGGGAACCAAGGCTGTGAAGTGGAATTTCACCAAGTTCTTGGTGGGGCGCGATGGCAAGGTGGTGGCTCGTTTTGGTCCCAAAGATCGCGGGCTGACGCTGCGCTTGGCCCTGGAGGCCGCTCTGGACAAAGAGTAAGCCTCACGACGTGACGCGCTACACCTCACCTCGGGCGACCACCAGGCGCTGCATCAGCTCGTTCCAACGGTGACGCACCATCATGGTCGTCAGCCCTGAAAAGAGTGCCCAGCTTTTGCGTCGCCAGCCGGTCAGCTTCATGTTGTGGCTCACGAGTTGCTTCATCAGTTTGTAATCGTCGAACTTGCGCCACTCGCTGGCGACCGAGAGCTGGTGGCGCGACATGACCGGTGCCAGCTCTAGACGCAGCATCCACTCCAACTCCTTGAGCGACATCTGGTGCTGTTCGATCACTTCGATCATACGGGCGTAGTCGCGCTCGCTGGGTTCGCGATCAAGCCAGAGCGGGGCCAGGGCAAGCCACAGATCGCCTCGCTCATCGACTAGCTGCTGTGCATTCATCAAAGGTCTCGTCGGCAAGTGGTGGGCAGGCCGCTATCCTGCCGCGAATGGCGAAGAAGCTCAAGAGCGGACAGGGCGCGCCGAGACCGCTAGAATACCCCTCATTGGTAACTCGGCACTGCCGTGCCGAACGCAATACTCATCTGATGAAGGGGTCCAATGTGATCATTAAACCGAAAGTGCGTGGCTTTATCTGCACCACCACCCATCCGAAAGGCTGCGAGCAGAACGTTCTCGAGCAGATCGAAGCGACCCGCGCCCGTGGTTTGGATAAACGCCAAGGCCCGAAAAAAGTACTGGTGATCGGTGCCTCTAGCGGTTACGGCCTAGCAGCGCGTATTACCGCCGCCTTTGGTTATGGCGCCGACACCTTGGGCGTGTTTTTCGAAAAGCCGGGCACCGAGAAAAAGCCGGGCACGGCGGGCTGGTACAACAGCGCGGCCTTCGATAAATTTGCCAAGCAGGAAGGTCTGTACAGCAAGTCCATCAACGGCGATGCGTTCTCCCACGAAGCGCGGGAAAAAGCCATCGAGCTGATCAAGCAGGACATGGGTGAGATTGATCTCGTGGTCTACTCGCTGGCGTCTCCCGTGCGCAAACTGCCTGACAGCGGTGAGCTGAAGCGCTCCAGCCTGAAGCCGATTGGTGAAACCTACCGCGCCACGGCGATCGATACCAACAAAGACGCCATCATCGAAGCCGAAGTGGAACCGGCCACCCAGCAAGAAATCGACGACACCATCACCGTGATGGGCGGCGAAGATTGGGAACTGTGGATGAGCGCTCTGGATGACGCGGGCGTGCTCGCCAAAGGCGCGCGCAGCGTGGCCTTTAGCTACATCGGCACCGAAATTACCTGGCCGATCTACTGGCACGGCGCTCTGGGTAAAGCCAAAGAGGACCTGGACCGCGCAGCGTCCGCCATCGATGCCAAGCTCAAAGAGAGCGGCGGTGGTGCCAACGTGGCCGTGCTGAAATCCGTGGTGACTCAGGCCAGCGCCGCGATTCCGGTCATGCCGCTGTATATCGCCATGGTCTACCGCATCATGAAAGAGCAGGGCCTGCACGAAGGCACCATCGATCAGCTGAACCGCCTGTTCGGCGAAAGGCTTTACTCCGGTGAGCCCGGCGACATGGTTACCGACGACCAAGGCCGCCTGCGCCTGGACGACTGGGAACTGCGCGACGACGTTCAAAAAGCCTGCCAAGACCTGTGGCCGGAAGTCACGACGAACAACCTCTTCGACATTACCGACTATGCTGGTTACAAGCATGAGTTTTTGAAGCTGTTTGGCTTCGAGCGTAACGACGTGGATTACGACGCCGATGTGAACCCGGACGTGGAATTCGATGTCGTGACGTTATAAGGCGACGCGCGACGGGTAACGCTGGCCGCCGCGCTGTTGATCATCGACCGGACTGGATGAGGTGCCGTATGGATACCCGAGAGAGCAAAACCCCGGAAGAAGAGAAAGAGCACGTATTGAGCGAGCGCTTACCCGAAGATTTCGAAACCTCGCAACCTCAGCAGCAGCCAGAAGCGAAGAAATCCGCTAACGGGCTGCACAACATGCTGCCGCTGATCATCATAGTGATGGGGATCATCGTGGCGGGTATTGTCATGCTGGGAATGGGCAATAGCGGCGGCTGAGACGTCGTTGTTGCAGCGCATATCGCCGGGCCTGTGGCCCGGCGATATGCGTTTCAGGCCTTTGGTAGCGAACGTTCCATGGCGGTCACTAGGAGTGCCTGTGTTTAATGTTTGTCAGCTTTTGTGCCCATCTTCTGCTAAACGTCCGTTAATCTAGGTACAACGTAGTGGTTGTGTGCCGTTTCATCTTGCCTCGATGCGCCGTGCTTAACTAGTGTGCAACGTGTACTTCAGCACAAAGTGTGCTTTAGAAACGATGCACGTCAGTAAACGGAGAACGAGCATGAAACGGACAGCAATCGCAGTCGCCATGGGCACGGTATGCGCTAGCCTCTCAGGTATTGCCCTCGCGCAAAACGATGATCACACCGATCCTTCGACCACCCGGGACATGTCGCAACAGCGACAGAACGAGGTGGCCGAACAGCAGCGCCAAAACGGCCAAACCCCAGATGGCAACGAGACGATGGATGTCACGGTTGATCAAGCGCCTGCGGATGTTCAGGTGCAGCAGGAGTCGCCCAACATCACGGTCGAACAGTCAAAACCTGACGTCACCATCGAGCAGCCTAAGCCCGACGTGACCATTGAACAGCCCGAGCCAGAAGTCACGGTGGAAGAGGCGGAGCCGAACGTCACCGTTGAGCAGCGCGGTGAACCGGAGGTGACTATTGAGCAGGCTGACACTGCAGAGGTAGAGGTTAACCGGGATAACGAAGGGCGCGATCAAGAACAGACGTCAGCGCAGCAGCAGAATCAACAAGTCGTGCAGGAAGACGTTCAGCAAAGCGACCAGGGCAACTCGCTGATGGCAGAGCGCGCACGGGATCTTGAGGGCATTACTGTCGCTAATCAGCAGGGTGATGAAGTGGGTGAAATCCAGCACATTGCCCGTCATCAAGAGAGTGGCGAGCTGTTTGCGATTGTCTCGATTGGCGGCATCTGGGGCTTCGGCGCTAGTGATGTAGCGCTCCCCGTGAAAGAGATGCAGCGCGAAGGAGACCAGTTGGTCGTCAACACCGACTACGGTAGCGAAGAGATCGAAGCGTCCGCCGACGAATACCGCGAGAGTGACTACCAGATTATTGATAACCAAACGACGCTTTCAGACGCGGAAGAGAACAGGTAACACGCACTCGCTATAGCCTTGCGACGCCTTTTTTGAGATAGCGACAGCAGGCGCTGCCTTCAGTGGCACAATTGGGTAAGATGTTGGTCACATCAACGACTCAGTTAGCCAGCGGCGGTTTTCATGCAGCGCGACAGGCAGCACAGCGAATTCACATGCATTCCAGTACGTTAACGCCACCCCCTAGCCACCGCAGGCGGGTGGCGTTCGTGTTGCTGCCGGGATTTTCGCTGTTGGCCCATGCCAGTGCCATCGAGCCGCTGCACATGGCCAACCAGCTGAGCGGCCAGATGCTGTATCACACCCTGACCCTCAGCCTGGATGAAGAGCCCGTGCGCAGCGGCGCGCAGCTATCACTTATCGCGCAGCATTCGTTAGGAGCCCCCCTTGGCCCGCTGGATTTACTGCTGGTGTGTGCGCCTACGCCGCTACCCTACGTATTGCCCGCGAAGCTCAACGAGTGGCTGCGTAGCCACCAGGGCCGAGGCGTGGCCTTTGGCGGTTTGGCCGGTGGCACCGAGGTGCTCGCCCGCTGTGGTTTGCTGGAAGGCTACCGCGCTACCTTGCCTTGGCAGCGCTTCGATGCGTTTGCCCAAGCCTACCCCCAAGTCACGCTCTCTCAGCAGCTCTTCGAGATTGATCGTGACCGCCTGACCTGCGCGGGCGGCACCGCCGCTATGGATATGATGCTCACGCTAATTGGCAAGCATCACGGCCCACGCCTAGCCGAGCAGGTCTCCGAACAGTTCGTCTGCGACCGTATTCGCTTAGCCGATGAGCGCCAGCACGTGCCGTTGCGTAACCGTTTGGGCCACGCGCCCCAGAGCTTGGTAGATGCGGTGACTCTCATGGAAGCTAATATTGAAGAGCCGCTCTCGACGTTGGAACTGGCCGAGCATTTGGGGATCTCCCGGCGTCAGTTGGAGCGATTATTCAAGAAGTACCTGCAGGCGGTTCCCAGCCGCTACTACCTCGACCTGCGTTTGCAGGAAGCACGCAAACAGCTGCGTGAGAGCGACCGGGCCGTCGGTGATATTGCCTTTGCCACTGGGTTTTCTTCAGGGGCTCACTTCTCAACCGCCTATCGCCACCATTTCGGTATGACGCCGAGAGAGGAACGGCTCGGATAACGCTTTACGTCAGCGTATCCACAATGCCGCCCTCTACGCGAAGCGCGGCACCGGTAGTGGCACTGGCCTGTGGCGAGGCTGCATAGACGCTCATGTGGGCGACTTCTTCGGGCGTCGCCAAGCGCTGAATGATCGACGACGGACGGTTCTCTTTGACGAAACGCGCTTCTACTTCCTGCTGCGAGATACCCTCTTTCTGAGCGATGTCGCTGAGCATGTTCAACACGCCCTCTGAGCGCGTGGGTCCTGGAAGAATAGCGTTGACCGTGACTTGGGTGCCACTCAATACTTTTGCCAATCCTCGTGAAATGGACAGTAGCGCAGACTTTGTCATGCCGTAGTGAACCATTTCGCTGGGAATGTTGATCCCGGATTCGCTGGACACGAACTGGATACGGCCCCAATCGCGCTCACGCATGCCCTTGGCGTAATGACGCGACAAACGAACCGCACTCATGATGTTAACATCGAAGAATTGTTGCCAAGTGGCGTCATCTACGTCGAAGAAGTCTTGCGGGCCAAAGATGCCGACGTTGTTGATAAGGATGTCGGTCTCGGGCTGCTGGTCAATCAGAGCCTGACACCCTTCAGCAGTGCCTAGATCGGCGGCTACCCCGGTCGCGCGGGCCTCGGGGAGGCGCTTTTTTAGGGCAGCGATGGCATCATCCACCCGCTGCTGCGTGCGCCCGGTAACGACTATTTCTGCGCCCGCGTTGGCCAGTCCTTCTGCGATGGCATAGCCGATACCGGCGGTAGATCCGGTGATAATGGCATGCTTGCCGCGTAGATCGATCTTCATGGTTCAGCTCCTTGGGTCAAAAATGTCCGTGCCGCTCCACAAGGCACCAGTAAATGCCCTATTAGTGACAATGGGGTGCTTTAGACATTCTTCAAGGTGATGCGAGCCAGTACTTAGATGTAAATGCACACGTCTCTATTCATAATTTACCGTCCCAATACTGAAAGCAGGGCGTCCTACGCCCCCCGTATACTGATTCAATCGCTTACTCCACTGGAGGTACTGTCCCATGAGCCACACCCCGAACCGTCAAGACTTCGACCACTACATGGCGCCTAACTACGCGCCGCAGCAGATTATTCCGGTACGTGGTGAAGGCAGCCGCTTGTGGGACCAAGAAGGCCGCGAGTACATCGATTTCGCTGGCGGTATTGCGGTGAACTCCCTGGGTCACTGCCATCCGGTGCTGGTCAATGCGCTGAAAGAGCAGGGCGAAAAGCTTTGGCATCTCTCCAACGTATTCACCAACGAACCGGCGCTCAAACTGGCCAAAACCCTGACCGAGCGAACCTTCGCCGATAAGGTCTTTTTATGCTCCTCCGGCGGTGAAGCCAACGAAGCCGCGCTGAAGCTCGCACGCCGCTGGGCGGTCGACCACTACGGCGAGCATAAAGACAAAATCATTTCGTTTTACCAGTCGTTCCATGGCCGCACGTTCTTTACCGTCAGCGTAGGCGGCCAGCCCAAGTACTCTCAAGGCTTTGGCCCGGTACCGGGCGGCATTCTGCACGCCAACTTCAACGACCTGGAGAGCGTGCGTAAGCTCGTGGGCGACGACACCTGCGCCATCATGGTTGAGCCGATGCAGGGCGAGGGCGGCATCGTCCCCGCGACCCAAGAGTTCCTGCAGGGCCTGCGCGATCTGTGTGACGAGCACAACGCGCTGCTGATTTTCGATGAAGTGCAAACCGGCGTTGGCCGCAGCGGCGAGCTGTATGCCTATAAAAACTTCGGCATTACCCCGGATATTCTCACCAGCGCCAAATCCCTGGGCGGCGGCTTCCCGATTGGTGCCACGCTGACCACCGACGCTATCGCTAAATCGCTGGCCATCGGTACCCACGGCTCTACCTACGGGGGCAACGCGTTGGCCTCAGCGGTAGCGCTAGCGGCGGTCGAGTTCATCGATACGCCGGAGGTACTGCAAGGTGTCAAACATCGCCACGATCTGTTCCGCGAGCACCTGGAAACCATCAACCGCAAGCATGGCGTTTTCAAAGAGATACGTGGTATGGGCATGCTGATGGGGGCCCAGATGTCGGACGCCTTCGAAGGCCGCGCCAAGGATATTCTGCCGCTGGCGATTGAAGAGGGCGTGATGGCGCTCATCGCGGGGCCCAACGTGTTGCGTATGGCGCCGTCATTGGTGATTCCCGAGGAAGACATTGCCGAAGGCATGGCGCGCCTAGAACGTGCCATCGAGCGACTTGTCGCCAGCGCATGAGTAGAGCGCAAGTCACACAAGAGGGGGCGCTGAACATGTTGGTAATCCGACCGGTCACCCTGGCTGACCTTCCCGCCTTGGAGCAACTGGCAGAGCACGCGGTGCCACGGCTGACCAACCTGCCCGCCAACCGTGAACGCCTTGAGGAGCGCATTGTGCGCTCCCAGGAAGCATTCGCCAGCGAGATCGAGTTTCCCGGTAACGAGCACTATATGTTCGTGCTAGCGGACGATAGCCGCAACGACGTTCTGGGCACGGCCACTATCCGTGCCCAGGCGGGGGCCGCCGAGGCCTACTACACCTACCGCCAAGAGACGCTAATTCACGCCTCTCAGCAGCTTAACGTTCGCCGTGAAGTGCAAACGCTGGCGCTTTCCCATGAAGCCTCGGATGCCACGCTGCTTTGCGCGCTGTCGCTCAACCCACGCTACAAAGGCACCAGTGCGGAGAGCTTACTGCGCCGGGCGCGGCTGATGTTCATCGCCCAATACCCGGAGCGCTTCTCGCGGATATTAGCGGTGGCTTTCCCCGGCTATTTGGATAGCCAGAACGAATCCCCCTTTTGGGAGAGCGTGGGCCGCCACTTCTTTGCCCGCAGCTTCCAAGAGATGAATCACATGGCGGGCGTGCGCTCGAAAAGCTTTATTGCTGAAGTGATGCCGCAGTTTCCGCTCTACTTACCGCTACTCACGCCCCAGGCTCGCGCTGCGATTGGCCGCGAGCATCCGGCCCACGAAGAGGCGCTGGCCGAAATGCTGGCCGAGGGCTTCGTGCGCTCCCGGCATGTGGATATTTTCGATGCAGGCCCCATCGTCAAAGCCGAACGCGAGCGCCTGGAAACGTTCCGCCGCGCGGCCTGGCACCCGGTACGGATACGCCCAGAGCACGCGCTGCCGGATGCCGAACCGGCGATGATCGCCAATCAAACGCTGAGCGATTTCCGCTGTATCGTCGCACGCTACGCGCTCTCGCCCACGGGGCAGCTGATGCTCTCCCCGGAGCACGCGGAGCGTTTGGGCGTAGAAGAGGGTCGGGCGGTGCTGGCGGCACCGTTAACCCTGCCAAGCGCCATCGATGCGCTTGATGAAGGAGAGATGTAATGCGCATTCGACCCATTGCCCGTAATGATCTGGATGGGCTCCAGGCGCTTGCGCAGCAGGCCGGTGTTGGCTTTACCTCGCTGCCGGATAACCGCGAGTTTTTGGCCGGTAAAATCGAGTCCGCCGCCCGCGCGTTCGAAGAGCGTACGCCGGTGGATGACCGTCTCTACTTCTTCGTGCTGGAAGATGAAACCAACGGCGAGCTAGCAGGCTGCTGCGCCATCGAAGGCCAGGTAGGGCGTGAAGTTCCGTTCTACAACTACCGGCTCGGCACGCTGGCGCACTCGTCGGTACAGCTCGATCTGCATCGCACCATCGACACGCTGTTCTTAAGCTCCGACCACACCGGCGACGCCGAAGTGTGTTCGCTATTTCTGCGTCCGGAGTATCGCGGCGAAGCCAACAAGCACCTGCGTAATGGGGCGCTGCTTTCCAAAGCGCGCTGGCTGTTCATTGCCCAGTTCCGCGACCGCTTTCCGCAGAAAGTGCTGGCCGAGATGCGCGGCGTGTTCGATGAGAACAACGTTAGCCCCTTCTGGGAAAGCCTGGGGAAACACTTCTTCCCCATGGATTTCAACGAAGCCGACCGCTTGACCGGCCTGGGCCAGAAGAGCTTCATCGGCGAGCTGATGCCCAAGTTCCCGATCTACACCACCTTCATGTCGGAAGAGGCGCGGGCGTGTATCGGGCAGGTGCACCGGCACACCCGGCCAGCGCTGGAGATGCTCAAAAAAGAGGGGCTGCGCTGGGAAGGCTACATCGACATCTTCGATGGTGGCCCCACGGTGGAGGCCTACATCGATGACGTGCGGGCGATTCGCAACTCGCAGCTTTATCAGGTGGAAGTCTCCTCTAACGCGCCACAAGAGAGCGTTAGCCGCTGGCTGGCGGCATCTACCCAGATGCTGAACTTTACCGCGAGCTGGATCGGCCGCGGCCCGGCAGATAGCAGCACAATTGTGCTCACCCCCGACGAGGCCGAGCGGCTAGGCGTTTCCACCGGCGACGCCGTTCGCCTGCTGGAAACCTAATATTGGCAATCTAAGCGCCCCCTCGACCCGCGCCAAGACGACAAAAACTCAGTGAAGGAGAGCACGATGCACACCCAGAACATGCACGCCCAGCAGCAGCAACTGATCAACGGCGCCTGGGTCGTCGGCGACGCCGAGCCCTTTACCAAGCACGACCCCGTTGCGGGAACGCTGCTATGGCAGGGGGCGGCTGCCTCTAGCCGTCAGGTAAGCACGGCGGTGGAGGCAGCCCGTGCGGCGTTTCCTGCCTGGGCGCGCACGCCCTTTGCTGAGCGCCAGGCGCTGGTGGAGCGCTTTGTAGACGTATTGACCGCACGTCGCGAGGACTTGGCCATTGCCATCGCCTCGGAAACCGGCAAGCCATTGTGGGAAGCACGCACCGAAGCAGGCGCGATGATTGGCAAGGTCGCGCTCTCCATCAAGGCGTACCACGAGCGCACCGGGGAGCGCGAGAAAGAAGTGGGCAGCGCCAAAGCGATACTGCGCCACCGCCCCCACGGCGTGATGGCGGTGTTTGGCCCCTATAACTTCCCCGGCCACCTGCCCAACGGCCATATGGTGCCTGCCCTGTTGGCGGGGAACACCGTGGTGTTCAAGCCCAGCGACCAAACCCCGCTCACTGCGGATTTCACCCTGCAGTGCTGGTTAGAAGCCGGATTGCCTGCCGGCGTGATCAACCTCGTGCAGGGCGGTGTCCCGGTCGGGCAGGCGCTCTCCGCCCATCCCGGTATCGATGGCCTGCTGTTTACCGGCAGCGCCAAAGTGGGTGGAATGCTGCAGCAGCAGTTCGCCGGGCAGCTGGATAAAATCCTCGCGCTGGAATTAGGCGGCAATAACCCGCTGGTGGTGATGGACGTGGATGACGAGCGTGCGGCGGTACTGACGATTCTACAGTCGGCGTTTCTCTCCGGCGGCCAGCGCTGCACCTGTGCGCGCCGCTTGATGGTTCCTCAAGGCGAGGTGGGCGACCGTCTCATCGATGCGCTCTCGGAGGCTATCGCCAAGCTGCACGTGGCGGGACAGTTCGATGAAGAGCCCGCGCCGTTCTATGGCGGCTTGGTAAGCGTTGCCGCAGCCGATGGCCTCCTCAACGCCCAGGATGAACTGGAAGCCATGGGCGGTACGGTTATTAACCGTATGCAGCGCCTCAAAGAGAACACCAGCCTGCTCAGCCCCGCGCTGATCGACGTGACGGGCCTGGACGTGCCCGACGAGGAGCACTTCGGCCCGCTGCTGAAAATCCACCGCTACGCGGATTGGGATGAGGCGCTCGCCCTTGCCAACGACACCCGCTACGGCCTTTCTGCCGGGTTGATCGGTGGCGAGCAGGCGGATTGGGACGATTTCCTGCTGCGTATTCGCGCAGGCATTGTGAACTGGAACCGCCAGACCACCGGAGCCTCTGGCGATGCGCCCTTTGGCGGCGTAGGCGACAGCGGCAACCACCGCCCCAGCGCCTACTACGCGGCGGATTACTGCGCCTATCCGGTCGCCTCCATGGAAGCCGAGAGCCTGGAAATGCCCGAAACCCTGCCGCCGGGAGTCAATCTATGAGCGTCAACAGCATTCGCGAAGTCAACTTCGATGGCTTGGTAGGGCTTACCCACAACTATTCGGGGCTTGCCCACGGCAATGTGGCCTCCATGAGCCACGGCGGCTTGGTCTCCAACCCCAAAGAGGGTGCGCTACAGGGGCTGGCCAAAATGAAGTCGCTGATGGATGCAGGCTATGCCCAAGGCGTGCTGCCTCCTCAGCAGCGGCCTGATTTGGGCGCACTGCGAGCGTTAGGCTTTAGCGGCAGCAACAGCGAGATCCTCGCTCAAGCCGCGAAGCAAGCGCCGCAGCTGCTGCGGGCAGTATGTTCAGCCTCCAGCATGTGGACGGCTAACGCAGGCACCATTACGCCTAGCGTCGATGCACCGGATGGCCGGGTGCACTTCACCCCCGCCAACCTGCAATCCAGCTTCCACCGCTACCTAGAGCCGAAGACTACCGGCCGCGTGCTACAAGCGATTTTCCGCGACGAGCAGCGCTTTGCCCATCACCCGGTACTGCCCGCCACGCCCGCATTTTCCGATGAAGGGGCGGCCAACCACACCCGTCTGTGCGGCGAATACGGCGAGCCGGGCGTTCATCTCTTCGTTTACGGTCGCCAAGCGTTTAGCGACGCGAGTAGCAGTGGGCGCGAACCTAAGCGTTACCCCGCCCGGCAAACTCTTGAAGCCAGCCAAGCGGTGGCTCGTCAGCACGGGCTGAGCGACGCGCAAACCGTCTTCGCCCAGCAGCACCCGGAGGCCATCGATGCCGGGGTGTTCCACAACGATGTGATTGCCGTGGGTAACGGCCCGGTGTTGCTCTACCACGAAATGGCGTTTCTTCATGAAGAGTGTACGCTGGACGAGCTGCGCGCCAAGATGAGCACGCCGCTGATTCCCGTTCGGGTGCCGGTGGAAGCGGTTAGCATGGAAGACGCGGTGGCGTCGTACCTGTTCAACTCCCAACTGCTCTCCAACCCAGACGGCACAATGACCCTGGTGGTGCCCAGCGAGTGCCAAGAGCGGGAAGCCGTTTGGAACACGATTCAGAACTTCATCCTGGCGGGCAATAACCCCATTGGCGAAGTGATCGTCAAAGACGTGAAGCAGAGCATGCGCAACGGCGGCGGCCCCGCCTGCCTGCGCCTGCGGGTGGTGCTAACGGAAGCCGAGCGCGCCGCCCTTACCGGCCGCGTACTGCTCAACGATGCACTTTATAGCGACCTCACCGCCTGGGTGAACCGCCACTACCGCGACCGCCTCACTAGTGAAGACCTCGCCGACCCACAGCTCGCCACCGAAGTGCTCACCGCGCTGGACGAGCTGACTCAGCTCCTACAAATCGGGCCGGTGTATCCGTTCCAGTTAGGGTAGGTAATGATCGGCCAAATTCGTGTTTGCCAACGGCCGGATGGTTCAGGTGTTGAACGATGACGCCTGTGTTCCAGCCGACGAGCGATAAGGCGTTTGCCGAAACGCTGATTCGTCACAACATGGCGGCTTACCACCAGCAGCTAGGATGGCACTGGGACTCCGCCCTGTTCGATCAGCAGTGGCGCGAGCTAGAAAGCTTTAAGTTAGTCATCAATGCAACCCCTGTGGGCGTGCTATGCCTCCATCAGGAGGATGACGCTTACCATATTCGAGAGCTGCAAATTGCCCCGCCGTGGCAGCGCCAAGGCTTGGGAACGGCAGCGCTCCACTTCGCCGAAGCGCATGCCCGGCAAGCGGGTGTTCACCGACTGCGGCTGCGGGTATTTAGTATCAACCCCGCCATGGATTTATACGAGCGCATGGGGTTTCGAGTGCTGAACACCGAAGACGCAGTGTACGCCATGGAGCGGTGTATTGTGTGATCCTCGCTATCGACAACTATATCGACAGCTATATCGACAACTAAGCAGGCGATGAAACAAACGCCTTGGGGCATTGGCTCTCATACAGCGCTGCCAGTGCTTCGGCTTTGGTATCTTCATTCCAACGCTGGGCGTAGGCTTGGCCGCGGTGGGTGAGGGTGGTGCGAAGAGCGTCATCAGAGAGCAGTCGGCAGACGTGTTCTGCAAAGCGGGCAGGGTGCTCTTCCGCGATCAGGCAGCCCTCATCCTGCTGCAATACATCTTGGGTGCCCATGATGGCGGTTGAGACGACCGGAGTGCCCAACGCCATGGCTTCCAGCAGCACTAAGCCTTGGGTTTCGGTGCGGGAGGCAAACACAAAGGCATCGGCTGCTCGGTAGGCATCTTGCAGTGCGCCATCTCTGGGAAGGTAGCCTAAAAAGTGAACCGCATCGGAGAGGCCTGCTTGCTGGGCCTGCTGTTTCAGCGAGGCGAGGGCCGGGCCTTCGCCGACGATGACTAGATGAGTCTCCGGGTGCTGGTGGCGCACCTTAGGCAGCATATCGATCAGAAAGCCGATATTTTTCTCATACGCGGCGCGACCTACAAACAGTAGCAGTCGACCTTGCGTTGGAAGGCCATGATGCTCTCGAAATTCTCTGCCAGCGGTTTGTGCGACGAAATGAGTGAGCGACAAGCCCGTTGCGATGGTCGCGATCGGGGAGCGAACGCCATAGGCGGTGAGAGCAGAGGTCATGGCGGGCGAAGGAGCGACAACGGCGGAGAGCTGATGGCACTGGTGCACCGAAAATCGCCGGGCGGTAAAGCGCAGGCTGCGGCGAGGCAGCCACGGCACGTAGTGGTGCAGATACTCTTCAAACAGCGTGTGGTAGGTGCCTACCACGGGTACGCCGAGCCGTTTACTTAATGCTACGCCCGCGTAGTGCGCCACAAAGGGGGTGTGAATGTGGATTAGGTCGAACTCGATGGCGTGCAGCGACGGAACCAGCGCCATGATGGCCTGGTAGCGCATCATGCGGTCTTCCGGGTCACCTAATACGCCTCGTGAATCGATACGCCAAAGGCGCGGGTCTTCGTTGGCATGATCCATATAGCGAGGGCAAATCAGATGTACTTCATGGCCCAAGCGCTCCAGCGCCCCACGGAAGCTTTCAATCGACGTGGAAACGCCGTTCACCCGGGGGAAGTAGACGTCGGAAAGCATTAAAATCTTCATCATAAGCGGCTTAACGGCTGGCATTGCGGCCTAGTGTGGCAATGTGCCGTGACACCGCCATGACAGCCGCTGAGGCTACCACTTCTTTTCATCATCTTATGGATATGACATGCGACGTTTTTTAGTGCTGCCCACGTCTCGGGCGGGCTGGGGGCTTTTCATTGCCTTTGTGACGCTGGTATTGGCCGGTATTTGGCCAGTGATTGGCTGGGTGAACCGGGCCACGCTGGTGATGGGACTGCCGCTGCTGGTGGTGTGGAGCTACGTGGTCATGTTTGCCTGCGTGGCAGTCATGCTAGTGGGCAACCGCATTGTAGAGCGAGACGACCATGAGTAGTGCCTGGCCGCTGGTCATTACGCTTTTATACGTGGCCACCGCTATGCTGATCGGCCTTCGCGCACGGGCAGGCCGCTCCATGAACAGTCTTGAAGAGTGGGGCGTGGCGGGACGCAGCATGGGGCCGGTGACGCTTTACCTTCTGATCGCGGCGGGCAGTGTGAGTGCTTACACCTTCATGGGCGCGCCGGGCTGGGCCTACTCCAAAGGCGTGGCGGTTTTTTATGTAGCGATTTATCTGGCGTACTTGGCGCTGGTGGCGTGGTATTTCGGGCCGAAGGTATGGCAGTTCGGTGAGCAGTTTGGCCATGTGACGCAGGCAAGCGCCATTGCCGACCGCTATCAAAGCCCCGCGTTGGGCGCGCTGTCCGCGCTGGTCATGGCGGTAGGCTCCGTGGCCTACGCGGTGCTACAAACGATTGGCTCTGCTTATATTCTGTTCGTGATGAGCGGCGGGCAGATTCCTGTTTGGTTGGGCGTGCTGTTGGTGCTGGCTTGCATTGCCGTTTATCTCTACGCCAGCGGGCAGCGGGCGATTGGCCGTACCAACGCGTTCCAGGGCGTGCTGATGCTGGTGGTGGCCTGGGCGGTAGGCCTGTGGGCCATTCATAGTGCCACCGGCGGGCTGAGTTTTGCGGGCGTATTTGAACGCATCGCCGCCGAGCACCCAGAGTTTCTAACCCTCCCCGGCGCGGGGGGCGATATGAGTTTTAGCTTCTGGACCACGTCGATCATTGTCTCGATGTTCTCGTTTATGCCCCCCGTCTGGACGCAGTGGATGAGCGCCTCTTCAGCGCGCACCATCCGCCGTAGCGCGACGTGGCTACCCACCTACTACGTGGTGATTCTGCCCATGGTGGTGGTGGGCTTTATCGGTATTTTCTCGCTGCCGGAGCTGGCCCGGGCAGATACCGTGGTGCTGGAGTACGCCATGCAGCACTTGCCCGTGGTGTTAGTTGGACTGCTGGGCGCGGGCACCTTGGCTGCCTCTATGTCCTCCAGCGAGCCGTTTATTCATTCGGTTTCCCTTTCCGTGAGTAAAGACGTGCTGCAGCCGTTGTTCAAGCTCTCGGAGGGCACCACCGCCAAGCTGGCGCGTCTTTTGATTCTGCCCATTATGTTTCTGGTGATTGCGCCGCTGGCGATTGCTGAGCCGGGGAGCCTGGTGATGATTTTGCTGGTGGGGCTTGGCTTTGCTTCGCAGGTTTTGCCCGCCTTTATCGGCATGTTCTTTTGGTCTCGCGCCTCAAGGCTGGGCGTTATGGCGGGCATTTTAGGCGGTTTTGTAGTGACCGTGGCGTTCACCACCTTATGGCGGCATCCGCTCGGCATTCATGCAGGGTTTTGGGGGCTGATGGTCAATTTGCCGCTGTTTGTGCTGGTGTCGCTAGTGACCCCTGCTACGCGTGAAGAGGTGGTCGAGCGCTTCTTTCGCATTTCAGCGCCCCGTGGTCTGACGCGTTTGGGCAAGCAGGTGTCTTAATCTGTTAACGTGCATCGTCTACGCTTAACCTAAGCGATTTAATGCACACATAAAGGGACTGTATGAGCCACGCATTGACAGGACATAACCGCCCTCAGCAGGTCATTGAGGCCATTCAAAAGGCGAATGCACCGCTGAGTACGGCGCATCGGCAGGCGAAATACGCCAAAATGGCGGCCTCTCCCTATCGCTTCTTTCGAGGCTCAAATCACCTTTATTGGCAAGACGTATGGCACGACTGGCGCTTTGCGCTGTTCGGCGGTTGGCCGAATACGCAAACCTGGCTTCAGGGCGATGCCCATGCCTACAACTTTGGCGCATACGGCCATCACGATGACCAAGTGCGCTACGGCATGGATGACTTCGACGATGCGTTGATTGGGGACTACCAGTACGACGTGTGGCGGCTGGCGATTAGCCTCGTGTTGGATGCCCGTGAGAACGCTGAGCTAAGCCCTAAAGCGGTGGATAAAGCGCTCAAAAAACTGCTGGAAGGGTACATGGAGACTCTGAGCGCGCACTGTGAGGAGGAACTACCGATTTACGCTGTTACTCTCGATAGCGCGAGAGATCCGATCAAATCCTTTATGGGCAAGGTGGCCGATAAGCAGAGCCGTGCCCGCATGCTGGAGAAGTGGACGACGCTAGACCCAGATAAAGGGCGTCAGTTTGCCGAGCGCCCCGGCAAACTCGCAAATCTGCCTGCCGATGTGGCAAGCCAGCTACGGCGCATCATTGAGCAGGAGTACCAGCAAACGCTGCAGCACCCCATCAAGGAGAGCGACCCGCAGCACTTCTTCGTCAAAGACACCGCCCGGCGCTTGGATGCAGGCACTGGGTCACTGGGCGTCGAGCGGTACTACGTGCTGATCGAAGGCGGGGCGGATCACGAACACGACGATGTGATTCTGGATATCAAAGAACAGGTCACGCCAGAAGCCTACCGCCTGATGGACAAAGCGCAGCAGCAGGCGTGGTGCAAGCTGTTTCCCAATGAAGGTATTCGCCATGCCGCGGCGTTCCATGCCATTGCGGAGCACCCGGATGCCTACCTTGGCTGGTTGACCATGAACGGCAAGGTGTTTTCGGTACGCGAGCGTTCACCGTTCAAAAAGGATTACCCCACCCATAAGCTCTCTGGCGGTAAAGCCTACCGCAAGCTGGCGCGCCAGTGGGGCGAGATTCTGGCCCGTGAACACCTGCGCGGTGCGCAGGCACTTAACCGAGGCAAAGCCGCACCGTTTGCCGACGCGGTATGCCAGCGGTTAGAAGGGCGTGAGGAGCAGTTTATCGGCGTGGTCTCAACGCTTGCTAAAGCCTACGCCGACTGTGTGAATCAAGACTACCAAGTGTTTATGGAGCATTTTCTAGCCACTGACACGGCATCATAGGCTGATCAGTACCGTGCCAGTGGCGTAACGCGTTAGCTGCTACTGGCACCACCGACAATGCCACTTCTTAAGCCGCTTTCCTGACCGGAGCGGCTTTTTAGCGAGAGTTCTCTTCGTTACCGCCGATAGCGCTAAGCACCCGCTTGATGGACTCCCACTCTTCTTGGGCGCGCAAAATGGCAGATTCTTTATCGCCTTGAACGTACAAGATGGCGGATTAACGCTGGCCCTGGGCCATAGCAGCGATACTGGGCGTCAACAGCACCATCGCGCCAGCGGTCAGTTCGGGTACGCCCAACAACAGGACGAGTACCAGTCAGCTGTAAGCAAGGTGCTAGTCCATGTGTACTCCATGACTAATGGCTAAGAGGATTAACAGAGTAACGCGATTAGCGCATCTTGACCTGTGGGCAGCCTGTAGGTTTTAGACTTCGATGATCTATCTTGCTGATAAGAGCGCTGCCATGCCGATCTCTAGTTCTGTTAGCCAAGTGTTAATTTCCCGGCCACTCTTTGCACACCGTATGGCTGTTCCTTTATGGGTTTTAGCAGGATTACTGATCGTGCCGCCTGCTATTGCTCAGCATCAAGTCCACTCTGGTAGCCACGGCGAGCACACCAATACCGCTTACTCTCGCAGTGATAACCCTGCGGTAGCCGCCTACCAAGCGGCCAGCGCGCGTATGCACGAAGAGATGGCGACAGCATTGACAGGCGATCCTGATGTGGATTTCGCCCAAGGTATGATTCCCCATCACGAAGGTGCCATTGCCATGGCGGAAATCGTGCTGGAGCACGGCGAAGATGATGAGATTCGTCAACTGGCTGAAGAAATTATTGCTGCTCAAGAGAGTGAAATTGCTTTCCTAAAAGAGTGGTTGCAGCGTCACGGCTATTAAGCCGACCGGCTCTCTGATCACATACACCTTTCCCGAATGAGTGATATTCTGCCCGCCTAAACAGCAGGTGATGAGGGAGAGCCGCGTGTCGGGTGTGATTTATTGGTTGGATATGGCGGGGGTGATTGTGTTTGCCCTGTCGGGCGTGATTTTGGCCTGCCGCTCGCGGATGGACCCGTTCGGTATGTTGGTGCTGGCGGCGGTGACGGGCATTGGGGGCGGTACGCTGCGTGATTTGGTGCTGGGCGTTAGGCCAGTGTTCTGGGTGACCGACCCGACCTATCTCTGGGTGATCTTGGCCACGGTGGGCGTGTCGCTGGTGGGGTTTCACTATATTCATCGTCTTTCCCGGGGCTTTTTGCCCGTAGCCGACGCCTTTGGGCTGGCGCTCTTTACCGTGATCGGCACGCACAAAGCGCTGCTGCTGGGTACCTCTGGCGTGGTGGCGGTACTGATGGGCATGATGACCGGCGTGGCGGGCGGCATGATTCGTGATGTGCTGGCCCAGCGGGTGCCGATGGTGCTGCGCGAAGAGATTTATGCCACCGCTGCCATGGCGGGCGGGATTGTCTATGTCGCGCTGCAGGCGCTCGATGCGCCGCTGACATCCGCCATTGCCGCCTCATTGAGCGTGACGCTGGGCCTGCGCTTAGCGGCAATTCATTGGCACTTGGCCCTGCCGGTGTTTGCCTGGGTCACGGTGCCGCCTAAATACCAAGACGCCAACGCGCCGCTGTCTACACCACAAAAAGCCAAAGAGCGCGTGCGTATGATTCGTCGAGAACGCACGCGCCGCTAAGGCCTTGGAAAGCGCTGGGCCTCTCGCCAGCGGTCAAACCAGCGCTTGGGTTGTAGCACGCGCAGGGCCGGTTCGCTGTCGTTCAGCTCCACGCCGAGGCCCACGGCACCCAGCCGCGCATAGAGCGCGCCGTTGGCTTGGCCATCGGCTAGAGTCACATCGGAAAGCAGTAGCAGCGGCCCGCCTGTGAGCGTGAGGTCATGCAGGCGTATTTGCTCGCCGCTTACTGTGAGTAGGGCGTGCCCGTTGATGTCATGCACGTTTAAAAGCCTGCCCAGCCAGTCGCTCTCCCGGGCACGGGCGAGAAATAGCCGTGCCAGCAGCCCAGTATCGCGCATGCCTAACCGTAGCTGGCTGGTGAGTTGTATTGGGTCACCCCAGTTGAGTTGCGCTTCTTCCATGGTGAGCTGCACCCACCAGCCTGCGTCCTGAGTGCCGTCGTCGCTTCGGCGAAAGACGTTTTCCAGGCGCAGGTAGGAGTCATTGGCGACAAAGCGGCGCGTTTCGATATCGCCCTCGGTGAGCTGTAAGTGCAGCGTCACATCGCCCTTTAGGCGCTGCTCTAGTAGCGCCATTTCGGTTTCGAAAGCGCGCAGCGTGATATCACCTTGGGCGCGCAGCCCCTCTAGCAGCCATTCGCTGGTTAGGCTGGCGTTGCCGGAGAGTAGCTCAACCCCCGCATCTTCTGGCAAGTAGCGGTTGTAGCGGGAAATGTCCGGCACCTCGGTGATTGGCAGCGCAACGCGGGTAGTGAAGTGTTCGGGAGCGGGGGCGTCGAGTACATCGCTAAAGCGGTCGGTTTGGGTGGTGAGCGCAAAATGGCGGCCTTCCAGATGAGGGCGGTCATCATCTTGCCGACGTAGGGCGAACTGTGGAATGCCTAGCGAAAGCTGTGCTTGCTCGGGGCTATCTAGCTGGGCGGTGAGCTCGCCGCGCCCGGTGGCCAAGTAGTCGAGAAACGTCACTTCCAGCTGGTTAGCATTGACCCGCAGCCGCGTAGGGGCTTGCAGCGTGTCGTCTATAAACGCGCCCTGTAAAAAAAGCTGACCGTTGCCGGAAAGCGATACGCCGTGGGCATCCGGTAAAAACGTGTTGAGAAACCCTAGCCGCTGCACGCTGCCCTCCAGTGTGAACTGCCCGCTTGGGGTGGCGTTTTGGCGCTGAAAGCGACCGTCGCGCAGCACCAGCGTGCTCTCCAGCGCTTCGCCGGGACGTTGCGGGTCGGCCACCTGCCAGCTTAACCGCGAGCCGCTGATGTCCAGTGCTGTGCCATCCAGCGCCGCTTGGTGGATGGCCAGCGCAAGCTGCGTATCGCTCACCAATGTGCCGCTCTGCTCGCTTCGTTGCCAGCCGGTGGTCAGCGCGTTGCCAGCTAAATAAAGCTCTCCACTCAGTTGCTCGGTCGTGAAGCGAAGCTGACCGTGGCTGGTGGCTGAGCCGCTGTTTAACGTTAGCGGAGAAGGGCTGGGCAACACTGACGCAAGGTAGGGTTGTAGCGCTTGAATATTGGGCAGCGTTGCTTCTTCCCAGCTCAGTTGCGCCGTGGCGCTTTGTTGCGCTTGTTCGGGGTCGAGGGGGCTTTGTGCGGCTAGCGTGAGCGCTGCGTTCGCCAGTAAGGTTCGCTCCTGATGGCGCAGCGTGGCGTCTGTGAAGGCCAGCGTTGCCGCTACTTGCTCATCGGGGGAGAGCGTCGCGTCGAGCGTACCGCTGCCTTGCGCGGTGAGTTCAAGCAGCTCTGCGCCTAGCGTGGGGGCTTGAACGGTCAGCGATGCTTCATAAGGGCGCGCATCCCGCAGCGTCGCGCTCGCGGTGATGCTCCCCTGGCCGGATAGCCGAATCCCTTGGCCATCGAAGGCCGTTGCGAGATAGCGGTCAAGCATGTCCAGGCGCGTTACCTCGCCCGATAGCTCAAGTGAGGCGCCAGTGGGCAAGTCGAGCTGATCCAGGCGCTGGTTGGGGATGTGTGTAGAAAGGGCGAGCCGTGTGTTGGTGGCGTAGGGGTGCGTGTCGGCTAGCGTGACGTCTTCCAATTGAGTAGCGAAGCGAAGTTGCCTATCCTCCACGGCGAGCCTGACGCGCCCCTGGCCCGTGGCGGTATGCGGCGGCGGTGTGTCATCCGCTACCAGCCAGCGGCGCGTGTTGTCGGTACCTTTCAAGCGCTGCTCATCGATAGAGAGCGCAAGCTCGGGGGCTGCTAATGTGAGTTCGCTGCCCGGCTGTAGTTGGCCCTCGGCAAGCGCTAGCTCACCTTCCAATACGCCGTTGCCTGCCAGGCTCAACCAGGGCAGCGCCTCTAGGTAGGGCATGAACACGTCCCAAGCATCCGCTTGAGCCGTGATGGCAAGCTGGGCGGTGAGGGCGTCGAGCAGCGCCTCCGTCAGCGCATCGTTACTTTGCTGGGTGGACAGTGAGTCCAGTGACGCCGTACTGCGTAGCTGAATATCCTGCACCAGCGTGGTTTGATCGCTCAAGCGGACGAGGCGGCCTTGGGTGATGTCCAAACCTACATAAGGCACTGTAAGGGTCTCTTGGCTGAACTGGGTATCCTCGACCTTCAGCTGGCCCTCTGCCTCCAGGGCAATGTCCCCGACGGTAAAGCGGCGAATACCGTTCGCTTCCAGTGCTTGGATATGTAGCTCTCCGCGCAGCAGGGCAAGCAGCGATAGCGACAGGGTGGCTTGGCTGGCCTCGACGGTAATCGGTAGCGCTTCGTCTTCCCGGGCTAGGTAGAGGTTGTCGACCTCCCAACGCCCTGGGTGAAGGCTCTGGGCGTTAGACCAGTGCACCTCGACCCCTTCGATGGTGGAGATTCGATGCGGTAGCCACTGGCTGTTGAGAAGCCAGTGGCTGCCGATCAGCCAGATCAGCACGAGCGCTAGCGCGCCAAACAGCAGGGCGATGAGAAGGCGAAAACGGCGTGGAGTAGCGGGCGTGTCACTCGTCATACGGGCTTCCTAGCAGATGACTCCTGTTGGCGCGTGTTTTATGGCATTATGCGCGACGTGGGGCAGTTATGGGTTTTCGATTTCAACGCTAGGCAGGCAGCAAAGCCATGTTCAAGGATTTTTACGCGCAGCGCGGAGAGTATGTGGTGATCTCCGCTGAGCAGGCCAGCCGCTTCGCTAAAGGCGTGGCCGGCGACTACAACCCGATTCACAACCCGGATGCGCGGCGTTTCTGCGTCCCCGGCGACCTGCTGTTTACGCTGGTACTGGTGAAGTTCGGGCTGTCGCGACAAATGGAATTTCGCTTCACCAATATGGTGGGGGCCGATACACCCATCAAGTTCAGTGAAACCGAGAACGGGGATATCCACGTCTGTGACGACAGTGGCAAGTGCTACTTACAGGTTGTTCGTAGTGGCGAGATGACCCGCGATGAAGCGGTGGTAGAAGGGTTTGCCCGCTGCTACGTAGCGTTTTCGGGTAAGAACTTCCCCCACTATCTCAAACCGCTTATGGAGCAGCATGGGGTGATGTTCAACCCCAAACGTCCGTTAGTGATTTACGACAGCATGGGGTTCTGTCTGGAGCGTTTGGATGGCTTCTCGCCCAACTTGGCGCTCACGCAATCCTCGTTAGACGTACAAGGCAAGCGTGCCGATGCCTTGTTGGAGTTTTCCATCGAGTCTGCCGGTGAATCGGTCGGCGTGGGCTCGAAGAAGCTCGTGGTGAGCGGGCTGTGTGACTACGATGCCACCGAAATGGCGGCCATTGTCGACGAGTTTTATCGCTTGAAAGCCGCCTACGAAGCTGCCTAAGTAGCCGACCGCGCTACGCTGCGTTAGCGCAATGGCGGGTGCCATAAACGCCATCGCTAAGGTATTCTCAAAGCCGCTAATTAAAAAAACACCCAAAGCGCCGTATGGCGCTTTGGCTGGACAACGAGGCTTTGCATGAACCGAATGAAAACGCTGACGCTTGCCTGCGCCGCAGCCGCTCTGGCCGTTTCTTCCGTTAGCGCCCAGGCGCGTGATTTCCGTTTGGGGCTGATTACCCCCGCCCAGCATCTGTGGTCTACCGAAGCCGAAGCGTTTGCCCAAACGCTGAGCGAGCGCTCAGGCGGTGAGCATAGCGTAAGCGTGTTTCCTGCTCAGCAGTTAGGTAACGAAGCGCAGATGGTGCAGCAGCTGCAAACCGGCGCGTTAGACATGGCCTTTCTGACCATTGCCGAAATCTCCAACCGCATTCCTGATTTTGGCGCGCTCTACGCCCCGTATCTGGTGGACGACGTGAATCACGCGGCGCGCCTGCTGCGCTCCGATGCCGCCGGAGAGTTGCTGGACCTGATGCCGGAAGGTGTCGGCTTGGTCGGTGTGGGTTACGGCATGGTAGGCATGCGCCAAGTATTAAGCCGCAGCCCCATCGAGAGCGCTGACGATCTGCAGGGTCAGCGGCTGCGAATTACGCCCTTCGAGCCGATCCGCGACTTCTACACCGCGACTGGCGCGGCCCCTGCGCCCATGCCGCTGTTGGAAGTCTACGATGCCCTCGCCAATGGGCAGGTCGACGCCATCGACATGGACTTCGATTCCATTCTGATTCTGAAATTCTACGAGCAGGCGAATAACCTGCTGATCTCCAACCATATGATGTTCCCGATGGTGGGGGTGGTGTCTGGGCGCGTCTGGCGCGAGCTCTCTGAAGAAGATCGTGAGTTGATCGATACCGCCATGGCCGAACACCTGGAAAACGTGCTGACGGGGTTCGAAGAGATGGACGCCGCTCAGGAAGAGGAGATTCGCGGGTTGGACATCAATATCGTCGAAGCCGATGCCGAGTTCTTCTCCGAGGCGATTGCCGAGTGGGAACGTATTTGGGCACCCAAAGCGCCAATGCTGGAAACCCTGCGCGCCGAGGCGGACCGCCTGCGCGACGAGTAATCCTTAACGTCAAACAAGCCGTTGATAAAGGCCTTTAATCATCATGTTGCAACGCCTGTCCAACGGGCTGGCCCGCTGTGAAGAGATCACCGCCGCTGTCTTGGCAGCGGCGGTGACGTGTTTGATCCTTACGAACATCGCCTTTCGCGCGCTGGGCAGCCCGCTTTACTGGGTCAGTGAACTGGCGATCTACGCCATGATCTGGATGACGTTTTTGATTGCCGGGGCAGTGCTGAAACGCCGCCAGGGCATCGCGGTGACGCTGTTGAGCGACCTGCTGCCGCCAACGGGTAGAAAGCTGGTTGGCGTGGCGGTGGATGCCATGGTGCTGCTGTTCGCCCTGCTGCTGGTATGGCTCTGCTGGCGCTGGTACCAGCCGCTGACGCTGGCCCAAACCGGCTTCGATACGCGAGCCTTCCAGGGGCAAACGTTCAATTTTATCTATGCGGAAAACACCTCCACCCTCGGCATCAAGAAGTTCTGGGCGTGGCTGATCGTGCCCTGGTTTGCGCTCTCGCTGAGCCTACACGGCGTGTCGAATCTGGTGCAATCGCTAACGGCCAAGAGGGGGCGCGTATGACGGTCGTGGTGTTTCTGTTGCTGTTACTGGGGGCGGTCCCCATTGCTTTGGTGCTAGCGCTCACGGCGATGTGGTACATCCAAGCTTCCGGCAATACGGTGTTATTCGACTCCTATCCGCAGCAGCTGTTTAGTGCCATTGAAAGCTACGGCCTGCTGGCGATCCCGCTGTTCATGCTGGCCGGGGAGTTGATGAACGAGGGCGGACTCACCAAGCGCTTGATTGCCCTGGCGCGGATTCTGGTGGGCGGGTTTCGCGGTGGCTTGGCTTATATCAACCTAGTCGCCAATATGATGATGGCGGCGATTATTGGCTCGGCGGCCTCGCAAATCGCCATTATGTCCCGTGCCATGGTGCCTGCGATGGAGGAGGAGGGGTATGACACGCCCTACAGCGCGGCGATTACGGCGGCGGGCGGGCTGCTGTCGCCGATCATTCCGCCCTCCATGCTGTTCGTGCTGTTTGGTGTGATGGCCCAAGTACCCATTGCGGAGATGTTTATCGCCGGGCTACTGCCGGGGCTGTTATTGGGCGCGAGCTTTTTTGTAGTCATCGCTCTGGTGGGTCTGGTGCAGCAATACCCAAAAGGGCAGTGGCCCAGTCGGCAACAGGCGCTGCACGATGCGCTATGGGGGATGCCTGCACTGCTGATTCCAGTAATTATCATCGGCGGCATTCTGATGGGCATTGCCACGCCCACGGAGTCGGCGGCGCTGGCCTCGCTCGCGGCGCTATTGATGGGGCGCTTCGTGTATGGCGATCTGCGTTTGAGTCAGCTTCCTCAGGTGCTCACGCGCACGGCGATCAATGCCGGACTGGTGATCATGTTGATTGCCGCAGCGGGCGTGTTTGGCTGGGTGGTGATTTACGAGCAGCTACCGCAAATGGCCGCTGAATGGATTGCCGCGCTGACCAGCAGCCCGTTTCTCTTTCTGCTGTTGGTGATTGGGGCGCTACTTCTGGTGGGAATGGTGATCGATGGCATTGCCGCGCTGATTTTGGTGGTGCCCATTTTGATGCCCATCGCCCAGAATCAGTTTGCCATCAGCCCCTATCAGTTTGGCGTGGTGGTCTGCTTGACGCTGGTGATGGGCTTGCTGACGCCCCCGGTGGGGGCTGGGCTATTCATTGCGTCCTCCATGACCGGCGCGCCGCCGCTGAAAATTTTCCGAGCGCTGCTGCCTTTTCTATTGGCGACGCTGGTCACGCTGGTGCTGCTGGCGTGGTTGCCGTGGTTAACCAACGGGTTGATTCAACGGTGATCGTTCCACGGGCGCGGCTCAGGCCGCGCTGTTGTCGGTGAGGGGCATGACGTCCACCTCCACCTCTAGACGGTGGTCGCCGCCGCCGTTCATCACGCCTTTGAGCGGTGCTACGTCCGCGTAATCGCGACCCCACGCCAGCACCGGATGCTGTTCTCCGGCCACCGTGCCGTTGGTCGGGTCCAGCGCCAGCCAGCCCCAGTCGGGAATCCATGCGGCCAGCCACGCGTGGGAGGCATCGGCACCTATCAGCCGTGGCTGCCCAGGCGGCGGCTGAGTTTCCAAATAGCCGCTCACGTAGCGTGCCGCCAAGCCGACCGAGCGCAGTGCACCAATGGCCAGGTGGGCGAAGTCTTGGCAAACCCCCCGTCGGTTGGCCAGCACCTCGCTGAGTGGTGTCGCCAGGGTGGTGAAGCTGGGGTCGTAATCGAAGGTGTCGTAAATCAATTGGTTGAGCGCCAGCGCGGCATCGACGAGCGGGCGGCCGGGCGTGAAACAGCTGCGGGCAAACGCCGCCAGCTCGTCGTTACGACGAATGAACGGCGAGTCGAGCCGGTAGAGCTGCCGATCGAAGCGGCTGTCTTTGCTCAGCTGGTCGGCTACACGCTCCCACGCTGGCGAGCTGCCTGGCAGTGGCCCCAGAGGTTGGGTGTTGAGCGGCGTCACGACGGTCACGTCCAGCGTTTGGTGCACGTCCTCTAGTGCGAAGTAAAGCACGCGGTTGCCAAACACATCGCGCCGCTCGGCCTGCACCTGGGGCTCGGGGCTGATGGTGAGCGTGGATGCACCGCACTGCTGGTGCTGGGTTTTGCGCGGCAGCACGCGTGCCTCGCTATGGCAGAGCGTCACCGGCGCGCTGTAGTGGTAGCGTGTGGTGTGCCGCAGCGTGTAATTCATTCGTCGGGCTCCATGCTGACAAGTTGGCGCGGCCGCTCCACGTGGCTAAAGTGGCTGTGGCTAATGGCATCGGAGAGCGCGTTGAGCGGGGCAATCAGCTCGTCCAGCAGTTGCTCCAGCGCGGCCTGCGCATCCGGGGTATCGGCCAAGTGGCTGATCCGGTCGATATCGGCGAGATGCAGCGCGGCGTTGGCTTGAATGAGCAAACGCCGTTCGGCATTCCGGTAGGGCGATGAGCTGCCGGGCAGTCGGTCCATCTGCCGCTCCAAGCGCTTGAGCATATAGCCCACCGAGCGCGGGTTGGTCTCATCGAACAGCAGCAGATCGAGAATCGCTTCTGGGTGCAGCTCGCTGCGGTAGCGCCGCCGGTAGGCGGTAAAGTTATCGGTGGTGGCAAGCACCACTTCCCATAGCGCCAGCCCCGGCGAGTGGGGCGCGTTGAGGGTGAGTTTGAGCAGCGACAGCAGCCCCAGCACGCGATCTAGGAAGCGGCCGATATCCATGAAGCGCCAGCCGTAGTGGTGGGGCATGGTTTCGTTACACAAGCCAAAGAACGCAGCGATCTGCGCGGAAAGCCCTTCGCAGGCGCGGCGTGCGGCGCTGGCACCGAGGCTTGGATTGAACGTATCCACCCGCTGGCGCAGTTGGTGAACGACTCGCCAGGAGTCATCTCCCAGGTGGTCGCGAACGCTGCGGGCATTGCGCAGCATGTTCGCAAAGAGCGGCTGCAGGGCTTGAGGGTCGCGTTCATCGAACTGGGCCAACAGCGCCGTGCGTTTTTGTGCAAAGCCGACGAGCGGCGGTTTGGCATCCTCACCATCACGATGGAGCGTGGTGATGTCGAGGGCTAGCAGCAGCTCATCCAGCAGTTGGTCTGCGATTTCGTCCTGGTCGTACTCCATCAGCCGCATCAGCGCTTCACGCAGCAAGCGGGCGCGCGCATCCAAGCGCTCGCCGTAGCGACCCAGCCAAAACAGGCTTTCCGCCACTCGGCTGGGCAGGTCGGTGCCATCGCGGGTCGCGACCACCGGACCACGCGCTTGGCGCAGCTGGCTGACATGAGGTTGAGGCGTATTTGCGGTCACCCACACATCTTTGACGATCGGACTGCTCAGTGACGGAGACCCCGGCGTACCCACCCATGCAAGCCCGCCTGGCATGACGTGGTAGTCGCTGGGCTGCTGGCGCTGTGTCGCGACGCTGCCCGGCATCCGCGAGACGAAGCAGCGTAGGTTGAGCGTCGCTGGGGATAACCGCTGCATATGGGCATCGAACACCGGTGCCGTGGCCGGTCGAGTGCTCGTGTCGGCATTGGGCAGCAGCAGCTCTTCGCCCAGCACATGCTGGCAAAGGGCAGGCAGGTAGTCTGCTAGCTCGGCCATCTCCAGCACTCCCACGCCTAGCGCATTCGACATGGCCACACCGCTGGCGCGGGTCGCTTGTAGCAGCCCCGGCACGCCCAGTTGCGAGTCACCGCGCAGCTCCAGCGGGTCGCAGTAAGCGTCGTCGCAGTGGCGCAGCACCACATCCACGGGCTGCAATCCCCCTAAAGTGCGCAGCCATAGCTGACTATCGCGCACGACCATGTCTTGCCCTTCGGCGAGGTCGATGTTCAGGTAGTTCGCCAGATACGCGTGCTCGAAGTAGCGTGGGCTGCCAGGACCGGGGGTGAGCAGCACGATCGTTGGGTTATCGCGGTGCTGGTAGGCCAGCGCGGTCAGGGTGCGGTGGTACTTGTCCAAGAAGCCGGCCAACCGCTTGAGCGGCGCGTTACGGTACATCTCCGGCAGCGCGCGGGCCATCAAGATCCGGTTTTCCAGCGCGAAGCCGGTGCCCGAAGGGGCCTGCAGGCGATCCCCGATCACCCGCCACTGGCCGTCGGTATCTTGGATAACGTCAATGCCATGAAAGCTGATCGCGGGGCGGTCGCTGGGTTGCGAACCGTGGCAAGGCAGCAAAAAGTGGGGAGAAGCGAGAATGGCCTGGGTCGGTAGTAGCCCCGCGTCGACCAGTTTGCGCGGGCCATACAGGTCATCGTAGAGCGCATTGAACAGGCGCGTGCGCTGCATCAATCCGACTTCTAGCGCTTGCCACTGCACTTGATCGATCACCCAGGGGAGCGGGTCGAGCCGCCAGGAGCGGCCCTGGGTATCTTCGTGCATATTGAAAATCACGCCGTTTTCCGCCAGCAGGCGCTGAATCTCTTCGTGCTGCTGGTAGCGGCCATCCGCGCCGAGTGTTTCCAGGGCGTTGAGCAAGCTCTGCCAGCCGGGGCGCAGTTGCCCCTGCCGATCGAGCATCGCATCAAACGTGCCGGGCTGTCCCTTGCCTAGCTGATTCGAGTAATCCTCAACGAGCCCGGCAGCGCCGAGCTCGAGCAGTGAGGGAGAGACAGGGGCGGTCATGATCCTGTTTGTCCTAAGCGGGTAGGGGGCGGATTATCCTGTAGCTAGCGCGGATAAGAAAGCATTAGCCGTTTCATGAGCGTGGGTTCCAGCGTAGATCCAGCGTGCAGGGCAGCTCCTGACTCGGCATTTCGGGCGTAGGAACCCGATAGCCATGGGTATGGCCACTGTCGCTGAAACGCCCTAAACGGCGGGCTTCGGCTTCAAACGCATTCACAGGGAAGGTTTCAAAGCTGCGCCCTGTGGGATGTACCACATAGTAGGTGCAGCCTGCTACTGAACGTTGGTTCCAGGTGTCGATGACATCGAACACCAGCGGCGCGTGAATCGAAATCTGCGGATGCAGCGCAGAGGGGGGCTGCCAAGCGCGGTAGCGTACCCCAGCCACGGCTTCACCGTTACGTCCGGTGGCGGCCAACGGCACCGGACGGCCGTTGCAGGTAACGACGTAGCGGTCGCCGCTCATGCCGCTCACTTTGACTTCCAAACGCTCCACCGATGAGTCGACGTAGCGTGCGGTGCCGCCTGTGGTCGCCTCTTCGCCCAGTACGTGCCATGGCTCAATGGCTTGGCGAAGCTCGATCGAGAGCATCGGCGTATGCAGACGACCGTGCACCGGGAAACGGAACTCCAAGAACGGCGCAAACCAAGCCAGCTCGAAATCGAAGCCATGATGGCGCAGGTCGCTGAGCACGTCGTTCAAGTCTTCCCATAAATAGTGGGGCAGCATCCAGCGGTCTTGTAGCGCACTTCCCCAGCGAACCGGTTTGGCACGGTACGGCGTTTTCCAGCAGCGGGCGACCAGCGCGCGAATCAACAACATTTGCATCAGTCCCATCCGCGCGTGGGGAGGCATTTCGAAGCCACGCAGCTCCAGTAGCCCCAGGCGGCCGCTGTCGCTATCCGGCGAATAGAGTTTATCGATACAGAACTCGGCGCGGTGAGTGTTGCCGGTCAGGTCGGTGAGAAGGTGCCGCAGTAGGCGGTCGACCAGCCATGGCTGTACTACCTCGCCCTTGGGCATTTGCTGTAGGGCAATTTCCAGTTCGTAGAGTGCTTCGTGGCGCGCTTCATCGACGCGCGGCGCTTGGCTGGTGGGGCCAATGAACAGCCCAGAAAACAAGTACGACAGGCTCGGATGATGCTGCCAGAAAGTCACTAGGCTGGCCAGCAAGTCGGGACGACGTAAGAACGGCGAATCGTCCGGGGTGACGCCGCCCAAGGTCACGTGATTGCCGCCTCCGGTGCCGGTATGGCGGCCATCCAGCATGAACTTTTCGGTACCTAGGCGTGCTTGACGCGCTTCGTCATAGAGCCGTTCGGTCTGTGCGACCAGCGTCTTCCAGCTGGCGGCGGGCATGATGTTGACTTCGATGACGCCCGGGTCGGGAGTGATCTGGAAACTTTCCAGGCGCGGGTCGCGGGGCGGGGCGTAGCCTTCGATCATGACTGGGCAGGCAAGCTCGCGGGCGCACTCTTCGATGCTGCTGAGCAGGTCGAGGTAGTGCTCGAGCTGAGTCAGGGGCGGCAAGAAAACATGCAATCGTCCCTCACGGGGTTCGACACACAGGCTCGTATGGATGATCGTGTGCTCTCGATCCTCCTCTGCGCTGGGCTGCTGCTGGACCGATTCGCCTTCCGGGTGACGATGGCTTGGATGGGTGGTCTGCCCCAAGCGCTCGGCATTCGTGAAGCGGTGCTGTTCGGCGTTACGGCGGGCCACTTCGCCATGGATGTCGCCCAGCGCCGGGCGTGGGGCAAACAGCGACTGCGGCTGGGGCTGGTCTTCTGGGTCGGCCCAGGGCAGGGCAGAGAGCGGCAGGCGCAGCCCCATGGGCGAGTCGCCGGGCACCAGGAAAAGGTGGTCGCGCTTCAACGGCCAGCGACCGCTCTCCCAGCGATGCGACTGGGCGATAGAGTGGCGTAGCGGCAGCGCATAGCCAACGACCGCGCTGAGATCCTGCTCCAACAGGCGAGCGAGGCGTTGGCGCTCGGCGTCGTCTTTCAAATCAGCTTTGCGTGGGTCCACGTTGACCGGCAGCGTTTGCTCTTTCCACAGGTAGTAGTAGGCATCTTCAAAGGCAGGAATCCAGTGGCGCTCGGCAATACCCAACTGTTTGCTAAGCGCACGGGTAAAGCGCTGCGCCATAGCATCATCGACGGCCACAGAGGGCGCACCCTCCATACAGGCAAGCCAGGTCGGGTCGCGCCATAGCGGCACGCCATCTTTGCGCCAGTAACAGGCCAATGCCCAGCGGGGAAGCGGCTCGCCGGGGTACCACTTGCCTTGCTGTTGTTGGATGACGCTGCCCGGAGCGTAGGCAGCTTGAAGCCGTGTTAGCAGCGCTTCGGCACGTTCGCGCTTATGTTCACCCAATGCTTCAGTGTTCCACTGGGGGCTTTCCATATCATCAATGGAAACAAACGTTGGCTCACCGCCCATGGTGAGGCGAACATCCTGCTCGTTGAGCTCGCAATCCACTTGGTCGCCTAGCTTAAGAATTTTTTCCCACTGTTGGTCGCTGTACGGTTTGGTGACACGCGGGTCTTCATGAATGCGCTCAACGCGCATTTCCACATCAAACTCCACCTCGCACTTATCAGAAAAACCAGTGATGGCCGCAGCGCTTCCGGTGGTGGGGGTGGCGGCTAGCGGGATATGCCCTTCACCGGCAAAGAGGCCAGAGGTGGGATCGAGGCCGACCCAGCCTGCACCAGGTAGGAAGACTTCGGTCCAGGCGTGTAGGTCGGTAAAGTCCACGTCGGTGCCGCTGGGGCCATCGAGCGCTTTGACATCCGGCGTGAGCTGAATCAGATAGCCCGACACGAACCGCGCCGCCAGGCCCAAATGGCGCAGTATCTGCACCAACAGCCAAGCGCTGTCGCGACAAGAGCCGCTCGCCAGGGTCAGCGTCTCTTCGCAGCTTTGTACGCCAGGCTCCATGCGTACCAAGTAGCTGATGTCTTTCTGCAGGCGCTGGTTGAGGGCGACGAGGAAGTCGACGCTGGTGGTCGGCTCGAGAGAGACGTCTTTTAGCCACTCCAGCAGCCGTGGTCCCGCTTCGGTCACCTCCAGGTAAGGGCCAAGCTCTTTGGTGAGCTCGTCGGGGTAGGTGAACGGAATCTTCTGGGCAACGTCATCCAAAAAGAAGTCGAACGGATTGATCACCGTCATCGGCGCAACGAGTTCGACGGCAATGGTCAGCTCTTTGCGCGGTTCAGGAAATACCACACGAGCATTGAAGTTACCGAACGGATCTTGCTGCCAATTCAGAAAATGATCATCCCCAGAGATAGTCAGCGAATAGGCATCGATATGAGTACGGCAGTGAGGGGCCGGGCGTAACCGGATCACATGAGGTGACAGCTTGACGGGGCGGTCGAAGCGGTAGGTCGTGCGGTGATGCAAGGCAACGCGAATGGTCATGAGCCACCCTCAAAGAAAGCCAAAAGTCACCGCGCGACGACAGCGTAACGCGACGGTGAAGAAAATAAGTACACAGAAGTATCGTTGGAGTTGAACCATTTTGCAGCTGCAATATGAACTAAGACGTTTAAAGAGTGTGGAAAATTGTCATCGCCTCATGAGTATTAACTTTCATGCACTTTTTTGGTGCCTTTAGTTTAATGGATGACTAAAAAAGAGCAGTATCAGTGCATTTATGCATAACAAGGGGGCCAATAACGTTAGATAGAGAGAAACGCGAGTATCAAACTCGGATTAAGCGTTGAAATAGCGGGGAATATGGTACGAGTTTTGCGTGTTTATATGGTCAAGTTGCTACGTACATTGCACGCGGCAGGCCTACACTACTGAATTAAGGAAGTTGCCGCTTCCACCCTAGCGCCAGGAGAGCGCCCATGAGCCAAGTCGATTGGAATAACTATGCGTGCCGTGATTTTTACGATGAGCTGCTGGCGGCACCGGGCAAACCACGTGCTTCTGCGGATGAGTTATGTAACATGTTGGCGCGCTTCAGCGCTGAAGAGTTAGCCGAACGCAAAACGGCGGCAGAAATTGCCATTCGCACGATGGGTATTACGTTTACCGTTTATTCAGAAGGGGCGATGATCGACCGTGCTTGGCCCTTCGATATCGTTCCCCGCATCATACCCGCCAATGAGTGGCGTAAAACGGAAGCGGGCTTGAAGCAGCGGGTGCAAGCGCTGAACTTGTTTATCGACGATCTGTATCACGAACAGAGCGTCGTGAAAGATAAAGTACTCCCTGCGGAAGTATTGGCTCAGTCGGCCAATTTCCGACCTCAATGTGTAGGCATCAATCCTCCCCATGGCGTTTGGGCACATATTTGCGGGTCTGACTTGGTGCGTGGCGGTGATGGCACGCTCTATGTGTTGGAAGATAACCTGCGCATTCCGTCGGGCGTTTCGTACATGCTGGAAAACCGCAACGTCACCAAACGCGTACTACCGGAGCTGTTCGCGTCGGGCAAGATCTTGCCGGTGGATGACTATGTCGCGCAGCTTTACGACATGCTGGCAGCCATGTCGCCGCGCCCGGGTGATGACCCACAGGTGGTCGTGTTGACACCGGGGATCTATAACTCTGCCTATTTCGAACACGCTTACCTTGCCCAACAAATGGGCGTCGAGCTGGTGCAAGGCAGCGATCTGCTGGTCGATGACGACGACGTGGTTTACATGCGCACGGTAGAGGGCCTGCGCCGTGTCGACGTGATCTATCGCCGGGTGGACGATGAGTTCCTCGATCCAGAGGCGTTCAACCCGCACTCCATGCTGGGCGTGCCGGGGCTGATGCGCGCCTGGCGCGCAGGAAAGGTCGCGCTGGCCAACGCACCTGGGGCAGGGGTTGCCGACGACAAAGTCGTCTACGCCTTCGTCCCTGAGCTGATCCGCTACTACCTGGATCAAGAGCCGTTGCTGCCGAACGTGCCGAGTTATCTATGCATGTTCGAAGAGGATCGCAAGTACGTGCTGGACCATTTGGATGAGCTGGTGGTGAAACCCGCCAACGAGTCCGGCGGCTACGGCATGCTGATCGGCCCACGCTCCACCAAAGAGACGCGCGACGAGTTCGCGCGCTTGATCAACGAAAATCCGCGTAACTACATGGCCCAGCCGACGCTGGCCCTCTCGACCACGCCAACGCTGGCCAACGGCTTGCCTCAGCCTCGCCACGTCGATCTGCGTCCCTTCATTCTCTCCGGCCCGGAAACCCACGTCACCACCGGGGGACTCACTCGCGTGGCGCTGGTCGAGGGTTCGTTGGTGGTCAATTCGTCCCAAGGGGGCGGTAGTAAAGACACCTGGATCGTCGAGACCGACGAGAACGCGGCGGGTGCCGCTGAGCAGAAAGGAGCCTAGCGCCATGCTGTCACGCGTTGCTGAAAACCTCTATTGGATGGCGCGCTACATCGAGCGTGCCGAAGATACCGCGCGATTACTGAGCGTCAACAGCCATTTGATGCTGGACTTGCCTCGGCATTTGCCACTGGGCTGGGCGCCTCTCATCGAAATGACCGGGACGCTGGAGGCCTTCAATGCCCGCCATTCCAGCTTCGACGAGCGTAGCGTGGTGCACTTTTTGTGTGCCGATGCCCAAAACGGCAGCTCGATTCTCTCGGCGCTGGCGAGCGCCCGGGAGAACTTACGCACCACCCGGGACGTAGTGCCCCGCGAGATTTGGGAAGAGGTCAATCAGCTCTATCTCAACGTCGCGGACCACGCGGAAAACGGCGTGAGCCCTCGACGTCGAGACGCATTTTTGAAAAACGTCATTCGTGGCTGCCAAACGTTGACCGGGTTGATCGAAGGCACCTTGAGCCACGGCCCTGCGCGCACGTTCATCAAACTGGGCCGCCAGCTTGAGCGGGCAGATATGACCACGCGGATCGTCGATGTGCGTTCGGCCAGCCTGCTGCCGCAAAACCCTGAAGAGCTGCTGCCGTTCGAGAACCTGCAGTGGATGAGCGTCTTGAAGTCACTCACCGCGTATCAGATGTATCGTCAACAGGTCAGGCTACGGGTGCGCGGCCCGGACGTGCTGCGTTTTCTGCTGCAAGATCCGCATTTGCCTCGCTCCATTGCCTGTAGTTTGGAAACCTTGGGGCACGAGCTACAGCTACTGCCCCGCCAAGACCGCGTCGCGGCGACGGTGTCGTTGGTACGGGCCGACGTGGTCGATGCGGATATTCAGGCGCTGGCGCACTCGCCGAGCAAGCTGCACGCTTTCGTGGACGAACTGCAAATTGGCTTTGCCGCCATCCACGATACGCTTAGCGCTACCTACTTCGTGAACGGCGACGGCGTTCCTCGGGTCACCCAGCGTCAAACCCAAAGCCACACAGGCGACCATGACAACGATTAACTAGGCCGCTTGAGAGCTGGCGTTCGCCTGTTGAATGAGTTCATGCAGGTACGCCAGCTTCTCACGCACCGCCGGGGCGATGACGCCGGGTGCCAAGTCCAGCAGGCCCATGTCACGATTGAGTTCGTTCACTGCCATGCCCACCTGATGAAACGCCTGAAGCATGCTCTCCAAAGAGCCGTCGTACTCGGCACGTGAGAGGCCCATGTGCAGTGCCGTATCCAGCACGGCCACCATGTCCAGATAGAAGGCAAACGTCTCGGCGAAATCCTCCCACGGATGCATGGCGGCGTAGGCGGAAATGAACCGCGAGGGCCAGTCTGCCGGCGCGCCTTGCTGATAGTACTGCTCCAGGGCTTCGCCATAGGTAGGGTGGTTGTGGTCGCCGAATACGCGAATGCTGGCGGCTTCGTCTTGGTCTTTGACCAGCAGATCCCAGTAGTAGTGGCCGATTTCGTGACGAAAATGGCCGATCAGCGTGCGGTGGGATTCGTTCATGTCGACACGCAGCCGCTCACGCTCTACGTCATCGGCTTCTTTGACGTTGATGGTGATATGGCCGTTGGCGTGGCCGGTGTAGACCTTCTCTTGGTTCGCCGTGGAGCGCCATAGCCCTTGGTCGGGCAGCGCATCGGCCATGAACGAAAAGCTCAGCGGAACGCGGATGTCCTCGCCTTCGACGCCATGGGGAAGCTTGAGCAAATCCAGCGTATAGAAAAGCCGCCGTTTAGCACTCTCCAGCGCTGCCCAACGCTCCCGGTTGCCGTCGACCTCTAAATCGGGAATCACCTCGTTATAGCGGCAGCAGTCGCACAGCGTATCCGCGTGCCCTTCGGCCATCACGACCATCCGATTGCAAACGTTTTCGACGGCGTAGTTGTGGCACTTCATCAGCGCCGTACCGCAGCCTTCATGGGTGCAGCGGTAGCCGCCGCTATCCAGCGGTGCCAGTGCCACGATATGACGACAAGCGGGGCACCAGCCTACCTCCGACTCACAGGCCAAGCAGTGAGTGTTCTCGAAAAACAGCGGATTGCCACAGCGGCAGCTAAACGTCTGCATGGATGCCTCCTTGTGATCACCACAGCGCATCTCACGAAGGTGAGTGCTGATACTCAACTGTCTCAGCATAGCGAGGCCCTGACTGAGAGGGAAAGCCAAATCGTCGCTCGATGCGGAAATTATCTTTGCCCAGAGGCTAATTGACGTTTACGTCAACTTGCTGATATACCCTAGTAGCGCCTTATTCGATCCCATAACAAACACAACCCGAGGAAACGCATCATGTCTGTTCGTGAAATACCGATGTATATCGATGGCCAGCCGGTCATGTCCCAAAGCCAAGAGTGGCGCGACGTGGTGAACCCAGCGACTCAAGAAGTGGTCGCCCGGGTGCCCTTCTGTACGTCCGACGAGGTCGAGCGCGCCATCGCCAGCGCCAAGACGGCGTTCAAAGAGTGGCGTAAAGTGCCGCTGGGCAAACGCATGCGCATCATGCTCAAACTGCAGGCGCTCATCCGAGATAACACGGCGGAGCTGGCGGCACTGATTACCGAAGAGCATGGTAAAACCCTGCCGGATGCGGAAGGTGAAGTGGGGCGCGGCTTGGAAGTGGTCGAGCATGCGTGCTCCATTACCTCGCTTCAGCTAGGCGAGCTGGCCGAAAATGCCGCCAATGACGTCGATGTATACACCATGCACCAGCCGCTGGGCGTGGGAGCGGGCATTACGGCCTTCAACTTCCCGATCATGCTGCCCTGTTTCATGTTCCCGCTGGCCATTGCCACGGGCAACACCTTCGTGTTGAAGCCCTCCGAGCAGGACCCCAGCTCGACCATGCGGCTCGTAGAGCTGGCGCACGAAGCAGGTATTCCTGCCGGGGTTTTGAACGTGGTCCACGGTGGGCCGGATGTCGCTAACCAAATTGCCGACCATCAGGATATCAAGGCACTGTCGTTCATCGGTTCGACCCATGTGGGGTCACTGCTGTACAACCGCGCTGCCGCCGCAGGCAAGCGCATGCAGGCCATGATGGGCGCAAAAAACCACTGTGTCGTCATGCCGGATGCCAACCGTAGTCAAGCCATCGATAGCCTGCTGGGCTCTGCTTTTGGTGCCGCCGGTCAGCGCTGCATGGCGAACTCGGTGGTCGTGCTGGTGGGAGAGGCGCGCGAGTGGATCAAAGATATCGAAGCCGGTGCGCGCAGTATGACCGTGGGGCCGGGTACTCAGCGTGAAGCGGACCTAGGGCCGCTGGTATCGCCACAGGCCAAGGCCCGCGTCGAGCGCTTGATTAGCGCAGGCGAAGCAGAGGGCGCCACGCTGCTGGTGGATGGTCGCGGCTACACGGTCGACGGCTACCCGGATGGTAACTTCGTCGGACCGACTCTGTTTTCCGATGTGACGGCAGACATGACGATCTATCGCGAGGAAATTTTTGGCCCGGTGCTGTGCGTTGTCAACGTCGAGACGCTGGACGACGCCATCGCGTTCATTAATGCCAACCCAAATGGCAACGGCACCTCGATCTTCACCAACTCGGGCTGGGTAGCACGGCGCTTCGAGACCGACATCGACGTGGGCCAAATCGGTATCAACGTGCCGATTCCAGTGCCGGTGGCTTATTTCAGCTTTACCGGCTCTCGGGCCTCGAAACTGGGTGACTTGGGGCCCAACGGTAAGCAGGCGATTGCCTTCTGGACCCAAACCAAAACGGTCACTGCCCGCTGGTTCGAGCCGGAAAACGTCTCAAGCGGTATCAACAGCACGATTTCGCTATAGCGCGCCCTGGGCGCAGTAAAGCGCCTCCTCGGCCGAGGAGGCGCGCAGCTCAATAACGTTCGAACAGCGGCAGGCTTTCCGAGAGCAGTTGGGCGATGGGACCCAGCTGACTTTCGTGAAGGACTAGCAAATAAGGCGCGTCCTGCTCCTCGCTGATGGGCACCAGCAGCGCAAACTCGCCCTCCTCCAAATGAAACTCATGGATCTCGCGAGGGCCGTGGGGGGTGTCGCACTGGGAGCAGCGGTAGGTGTCATCTTCGCCGTAAACCAAGCGGTGGTACATCTTGAACAGCGTGTAGAGGGCGAGCCCACCTTCGAACGCGGGCCAACGGGCCGGCGTTTCGCGGATGTCGTCGGTCAGTGCGTTGCCATCTGCTTCGGCATCGGCAATGGCGTCGGCTAGCGGCTCGGCCAGGATGGCGGTTTGATCTGCGGGCAACGGTGCGTTTTTCTCGGCAGCCGTAGCGAAGCGCGTCACGGCGGCATCGAAATCTGTCAGGCTGTGCAGGGTAAAGTCGGCGTGCTGCAGGTCGGCGGGTTCGAAGCCACCGTTCTCCCAGCCGTGAATCACACGAAGCGTTACCTGACCTCGCTTCATGGGGCGGGCCAGCAGGGTGTGAAGCATGACGCGGATATGCAACTGACGCTCATCCGTATCGTTTTCGAACGCACGGTAAGGGTCGGCGAACAGTTCATGCAAACGCCCTGGCGTGTGCTCTTTTGCTTCGGAGTATGACATGGTGGTTTCCCTGTTAGTACACCGCTTGGCTAATAGCGTACGGCTCTTATGACATTAAATCATTAAGAGTATGGCGAGCGTTAAGGCGTATTGAAAGACTCTTTAGTTAGCAATTTGTTACGAGTAAACGCCATTCAGCAGTTAGGCGCCACGTTACAAAAAACAGGAGTGCGTATGTCTGTCTCGATAAGTCGATTTACACTTCCTGAGACGCTAGAAGAAGTTCCCGAGGATATCCGGGAAGCCATGTTAGCGGTGCAGGAAAAAGCGGGCTTCGTACCCAACGTATTTCTCATGCTCGCGCATCGTCCCCAGGAGTTCCGTGCTTTTTTTGCCTATCACGATGCGTTGATGGACCGGGCGTCCGATACGCTGACGAAAGCGGAAAAAGAGATGATCGTCGTGGCCACCAGTGCCCGTAATCGCTGTTTGTACTGCGTTGTCGCCCATGGCGCGCTGGTGCGTATTTATAGTAAAGACCCTTTGCTGGCGGACAATATCGCCATTAATTATCGCGTGGCGGGACTCAGCGAGCGTCATCGGTTGATGCTCGATTTTGCGCTGCATAGCGCCATCGAGCTGGGGGAGTTTTCAACCGAGTGGCAAATGCGCCTGGAAACCGTTGGGTTTACCTTGGACGACTGTTGGGACATTGGTGCCATTGCGGCCTTTTTCGGCATGTCCAACCGCTTGGTGACGCTGGCGGGAACGCCGCCCAACGCCGAGTTCTATACGATGGGGCGCGTCCCCAAACAGCCGGAGGAGAGTGCTCGGCAGACCACCTGAGACTTTACTAATGCGCTAGTTTGATTGAGGATGTCGCCTCCATTCACTGTCGCCAGGGGAGCCCCATCGGGGCTGAGAATGCGCGTAACGCAGACCCTGGAACCTGATCCGGTTCGTACCGGCGGAGGAAGCGCGACATGCCTTACCTAACGTCTCTCGTATTAGGCGCAGCGTTGTGCTGCTTTGCTTTTTTGGGCCTTCGGGCCCGCTTTGGTGGCGGTTCGTTGGATGACTATGTCACCGCCCGCAATTCTCAAACCGCGTCTACCTTGGGGCTCTCCTTTTTGGCCTCGGGTATGGGGGCGTGGATTCTGTTTGCGCCCCCGGAAATTGGCGCGTTCGTGGGCCCCGTGGCGCTCCTGGGCTATGCGCTTGGCTCGGCGCTGCCTTTCATCGTGCTGGGCCTTTATGGCCCCAAAATACGCCAAGCGCTGCCGGAAGGGCGCAGCATCGCCGAGTTTGCTGATACGTGCTACGGCACGGGCGTGCGCCGCTTCGTCGCGCTCGTTTCCGTGGCTTACATGGGCTGCTTCCTGGCTGCTGAACTCACCGCCATCGGGGCGATTACCGCGCTACTCTCCGACGTGCCTCCTGCCGTGGTCATCATCGGGGTGGCGCTCACCACGCTGGTCTACACCGTGATGGGAGGGCTCCGGGCAAGTCTCGCCACCGACCGCTGGCAAGCGTGGCTGCTTTTGGCACTGCTGCTCGCCGTCGCCAGCGTAACGCTCTGGCGACTACCCAATATGCCGAGTGACGCACAATTCCCGTCGCTCCCCATCGGTAGCTCGCTCAGCGTCGCGTTGACGCTGGTGATCGCCGTGACAGCAGCGAACTTGTTTCACCAAGGCTATTGGCAGCGGGTGTGGGCGGCCCAAGACGACGCGAGCCTGGGGCGCGGTGCCTGGCTGGGCGGCGGCCTGACCGTTCTGGTCGTCATGGTGATCGGTGGTGTTGGCATCATGGCAGCGATGAGCGGGGTCAGCTTCGGCGAGCCGCCCATGCCGTTTTTTGCGCTGCTTAGCGATGCCCCGGTATGGATCACGCTGCCATCCCTGGTCCTGGCCGTCACGCTGGTCACCTCGAGCGTCGACACTTTACAAAACGGTATTGCGTCACTGTGGGCCAGCGGCCACCGGCCCGAGGCCCTCAACAAAGCGCGCTGGCTCACCGTGGCCATCATGCTGCCCGTGATCGTGATTGCTTTACAGGGGCTGTCGGTGCTGCGGCTGTTTTTGATTGCCGACCTGCTGTGTGCAGCGATCGTGGTGCCGGTGCTGCTGGGCTTGTGGCAACGAATGACACCGACGGCTGCGATCAGCGGTGGGCTAGCGGGGCTAGTAGGCGCCGTGCTGCCTGGCTGGCTGAGTCAAGGTAGCGTCAGCGCGGGAGTATTGGCCGCGACGTTCCCCGGTAGCGTACCGACACTGGGGCCGTTCGTGGGGGCGCTGCTGCTCTCCACGGTGGTGAGCGTGGTGTGGGCCGGGTTGACCCCGCGGCGTATCGCCGTGCGTTAAGTGGGGCGTTGAGCAGAAAATTCCGTTTCACGGTATGCTGTTAGGGGACTGATGACCACTTAGGTGTGATCGCCATGAGCCACCTGTTACCCCCTAACGAAACCGCCCGTTTGGCTGCGCTTAACGAGCTGGCCCTGCTGGATACGCCGAACGAGCCCGTTTTCGATCGCATCACGCGGTTGGTCACCGTGCTGCTCGGCGTTCCTAAGTCCACCATCAGCTTGATCGATACCGACCGTCAGTGGTTCAAGTCGCAAGTAGGCATGGAGTTCTCCGAGAGCCCCCGGGACATGGCGTTTTGCGCCTATACCGTGCTGGAGGACGAACCGCTGGTGGTCGAAGACGCTCAGAGTGACGAGCGCTTCGCTACCAATCCCATCGTGACGAAACCCGGCGGCATCCGTTTTTATGCCGGGATACCGTTGCGCAACTCCCATGGTCTAGTGCTTGGATCGCTGTGTGCGATGGATACGCAGCCGCGCCAGTTGACTCCTCAGGAACAAGCTGCGATGCAGGATTTGGCCGATATCGTGATCGGCGAAATTCATCTGCGCGAGCGGCTCATCAACGAGCAGAAAATTCGCGCCGCCACTCAGCAGTCGCTCACGGCGCTTCATCAAAGTCTTGAACAGCGTATTGAGCAGCGCACGCGTGAGCTCAATTTGGTGATCGAGTCTGCCTACGACGCCTACCTGAGCATCGATGCGCAGGGGCGCGTGTTGGACTGGAACCGGGCCGCCGAAAGCATGTTCGGCTGGAGCCGCAAAGACGCGTTGACGCGCCCACTCACCTCGCTCATGTTCCCACAGGGGCTGACCTGTGACGACGCCGCGATGCCCTTGACCTGCGACGCCATACGACGAGACGGGGTTCGCTTGCCGGTCGAGGTGCGGCTAAAGAGCTTTGAAGTGAATGGCCGCCCGCGCCGCAGCGTCTTCATCCACGACATTACCGAACGCCAGCAGCTTGAGCGTCTGCGTGACCAGCAGGCCCGAGAGGACGTACTGACGCGCTTGCCCAATCGTCGCGCACTGGATGAGCGGCTTCCCGAAGCGATGGCGCGGGTACGTCGTACCCTGGCGCCGCTTGTCGTGCTGTTTCTGGACCTCGACGGGTTCAAGCGCATCAACGACCAGCACGGCCACGGCATGGGCGATGAGCTGCTGCGTGAGGTCGCGCAGCGCCTTCAGAACGCCGTCCGCGAGACGGACTTCATTGCCCGTTGGGCGGGAGATGAGTTCGTCGTACTGCTCGAAGGGGTGACTACCGAGGCTCTTGAACCGTTGGCAAACAAGCTGATTCAGGTGATCGAAGAGCCGCTACACGTGGGGAGTGCCACGCTGCGAGTGAGCACCAGCATTGGCGTGGCGCTGTTCGTGCCCAACGCGGCTGAGACGCCACAGGAGCTGCTGAAACGTGCCGACGACGCCATGTATAACGCCAAACGCGCAGGTAAAGCGCGTGTCGCGTTGGCGCGTCCGGCGGATACCCCCAACCCTCTTTAACGAACCCAGGGACGCGTATGATTCGTTGTTTATTGACCACCCCAGAAGGCGATGTGCGTGAGGGCGATTTGAGCCTGATGGACGAGTGGAAACGCATGCCCACGGCACATCTGTGGGTCGATATGAAAGGCGAGAGCGAAACGCAGGAGCGTGACGTGCTAGAGCGTTTCGATTGCCACCCCATGGCGATCCAAGATGCTCATAAAGAGCGCCACCCCCCAAAGATCGAAGAGTTCGACAATCACACGCTGATCATCTATCGCGGTATTTCGTCGTTCGATGCCCAGCTCAATTTCGTGCCCCAGCAGGTCTGTTTCTTTGTTGGCGAGCGTTTTCTGGTCACGCTGCACCCCGGCGAGGCGCTCAGTATCGAGCGTTTATTCAATGAGCACGGCAAAGCCCTGCTGGCCCAATCGCCCGAGCAGGTCGCGTTAAGAGTGATGTATACCTCTGCGGGCTTTTACATCGACAGCTTGCTGGAGTTCGAGACGGAGTTGAGCGATCTCGAAGATGAGCTGCTGGAGAACGGCAACGATGTGTTGATGCGTAAAATCACCACTTATCGTTCTCGTCTGGTCAAAATGCGCCGCATCTTCAGCTACCACAAAGGCATCACACAAGAGCTGACGGCGTATGATTACGCGCATTTACCCCGAGGCGAAAGCGAAACGCTGCATGCCATTACCGATGTCGAAGAGCGTTTCGAGCGACTCTATACGCTGACGCAGATGTACTACGACATTTGTGGTGATTTGGTCGATGGCTATATCTCCATTTCGTCTCACCAGCTGAACATCACCATGCGCGTATTGACGGTGATTACCGCTATTTTCGTTCCGTTGACGTTTATCGCCGGTATTTACGGCATGAATTTCGAGTACATGCCTGAACTGAGCTATCAGTACGGCTACTTTTTCGTTTGGGGCGCCATGCTCGGAATTGGTGGGATTCTCATTTGGCTGTTCAAACGGAAAGACTGGTTTTAAAGCCCTTGCCGAGCCGTCAACTGCCGCAGACGGTACGCCAGCAGCATCAGCCCCAGTGCAATCAGTAGCCAAAGCGTGGCCAGTAGAATGGGAAACGCCTGGGCCCCCGCCATATCCAACAGTGGGCCGGTCAGTGACGGGATGACCAGCGCACCGCTGCCCGCAGCGGTGAAGATGGCGCCGGTGGTGCGTCCTCGCATGACGATCGACTGGTTGCACAGCGCAAACAGCGTGGGGAAGAAAGCCGAGGCGGATAGGCCAAACAGCAGCGCGCCGACGCTAAGCGGCAGCGCGTTGGCGTGCAGCCCTGCCGCCGCGCTCAACCCCAGCGCCAAGCAGCCGGCAAGCACCTGCCAAGGTGAGCAAACGCGCAGCAGCGGAATCGCCAGCAGACGCCCTGCCGATAGCGCCAGCCAAAACAGCGTTGCCAGCAGCGCCGCCTGCTCGGTGCTCAACCCAGAGAGCGTGCCATACGCGGTAACCCAACCGGCGAACGTAATCTCGATGCCCACATAAACGGAAAACAGCAGCATGAATAGCCCCAGCAGCAGCGGGTCTCGGTGCTTGAGGGCGGCCGCGGTGTCGGGATGAGGGTCGACGGTGGGCATGGTCGGGCTGACGAAGCGGGACAGCGGCCACAACATGACCGCCACGCTAGCCGCAACGATCCAAAACGTGAGATGGAACTGCCCGGTGAGCGATAGCGCGGCAATCATGATCAGCGGCGTCAGCATGTTGCCGAAACTAAAGCAGAAGTGCAGGGCGCTCACGTTGGGGCCTGCCGCATCTCGATGCAGCCATAGCAGCAGCGTGTTGCCTCCCGCGTTGAGCGATACCTCCGCAAACCCCAGCAGCATGAATAGAAGCGTCAACAGCAGCAAAAGCGGGCTAAGCGGAGCCACGGCTAGCCCAGCTACCGCCAGCACGCCCATCATCACCAGCACGCGGTGGCCGTTGAAGCGGTCCATGAGCAGCCCGGTGACCATCGCGCCGCTCATGTTGCCCACGGCGCGTGCGGTAAACAGCACGGCGATCTGGCTCATGGAGGCACCGCTGACCTCGGCCAGGTGCGGCAGGGCCGGGCCAAGCAGGCCGCCGGTCATGCCAATGGCAATGAACAGCCCAAAATAGGTCCAGGTGAGACGGCGATGGTACGTCGAGGGGAAGTGAAGCATACCGATCCTTGGCGAGGGCAGAGGCACAGTCAGTCGTCTAGCTTGACGGGTTTTGCTCTCCATCACTATTGGCGAAAAGTTGACGCCGCGCCATGTGGTTTGCCAAGGAGTGTGGCATGCTCCCACTCGACCAACGACTTGCAACTCACCGGAGAGTGACCACCATGACCCTCATGATCTTAGGCCTGCTGATCTTTTTAGGCGGGCACTCGGTACGTATCTTTGCGGAATCCTGGCGACAGCAGCAGATCGCTAACCGTGGCCAGAGCACGTGGAAGCTGGCTTACTCCGTGGTGGCCCTCATTGGCCTTGCCATCGCCATATATGGCTACGGTCAAACGCGCCTCGACCCTATCCACCTATGGTTTCCGCCGATGGGCTTACGCCATGCAGTAGCGCTACTGATGCTGCCCGCCTTTATCATGCTGGTGGCGGCGTATGTGCCGGGCAATGCGATCAAAGCCAAACTGGGCCATCCGATGATGCTGGCCGTCAAGATTTGGGCGTTTTCGCACCTGCTTGTGAATGGCCGACTGGGCGATGTGCTCTTCTTTGCTGCGTTTCTCGTCTGGGCAATCTTGGCGTTTAAAGCCGCGAAACAGCGTAGCCGTCAACAGCCCGCTGCACCGGCAACGACCTCGCTGGCGGCTACGCTGGCCACGGTGGCGATCGGCGTAGTGGCGTATGCCCTGTTTGCCTTCTACTTACACCCGGTGCTCATCGGTGTGCCGGTCTTCGGCTAGTCCCTTGAACCTTGCCCGGCGTTTGTTATTGTCGCGGCATATGCACTGAATAAGGAGCCCACCCATGGCCCATACGGATAACAGCGCGGCGATACCGGCCACGATGTCGGCGATGCTTTTGACCGGCCACGGTGATGTAGACGTTCTGCAGTACCGCCAAGACGTGCCCACGCCACAACCTGGCCCCGGCCAGGTGTTGGTGCAGGTCACGGCCACGGCGAAAAACAACACCGACCGCAAAGCACGCGAAGGGCTATACCCCACCAAAGGGAAAGAGGACGTCACTTCGTTTGCCATGGGCGGCTCCCCAACGCTGACGTTCCCTCGCATACAGGGGGCAGACGTGGCTGGGCGGATCGTCGCCGTGGGGGAGGGCGTTGACGCCCAGCGCATCGGCGAGCGCGGTCTGCTGGATTTCAACCTATACGCCGATGAGCGTCGCGACATCAACCTGACGCCGGACTACTATGGCCACGGTGCCGATGGCGGCTACGCCGAGTACGTGGCGGTGCCTGCCGATCAGTTCCACCACGTGGCCAACCCCGAATTGCACGATGCGGAGCTGGCGGCCATGGGCATGTGCTCCTATCAAACGGCCTATCACATGATGACCGCCGCTAACGTCCAGGCGGGCGAGCGCGTGCTGGTCAGCGGTGCCAGCGGAGGGGTCGGCACGGCATTGATTCAACTCTGCCGCATCGTCGGCGCGATTCCCTACGCCGTCAGTCAGCTCGATAAAGCCGACGCGCTGCGCTCGCTGGGCGCAGAAGCGGTGATCGATCGGGGTGACTTACCGACGTTTGTCGAGCGTGTGTTGGCGGAAACCAAGGGGCAAGCCATCGATGCCGTGATGGATCTCGTGGGTGGCGAGATGACCGACCTGTTCATCGATACCATGATTGGCGATATGCAGCGCCGCACCACGTATCCCCGGCTCTCCATTGCCGGTGCTAGCGGTGGCAATCTTAGCGAAATCATGTGGACCCGCATTTACCTGTATCAGGTGCAGATATTCGGGGTCTCCCACGGCACTCGCGAGGAGGCAGAGCAGCTAATCGCCTGGATTCGTAGCGGTGAGCTAAAGCCGGTGCTGCACGGCGCGTTCAAACTCTCGGCATTACATCAGGCCGAGCGCTATTTCGTGAACCGGGGCAGCAACTACCTGGGGAAAATCGTTATTGTCCCCGATGCTCAGTGGGACACCCACGGTGCACCGTTTGCCATTACCACTGCCTAGGAGCCGGGTGAGTGAAAAACCTTCATACGATTCAATTGTTGGACACACATGCCGGGGGCGATGTGAGCCGCATCGTCACTGGCGGTATTGATACGTTGCCCGGTGCCACGGTTCGCCAGCAGATGGAGTACCTGCGTGACGACGCGGATGGGCTGCGCCGTTTGCTACTGGAAGAACCTTACGGCATTCCCGAAATGTCGGTGGATCTATTGGTGCCCGCCACCGACCCAGAAGCAGTTGCCGGGTACATCATCATGGAAGTGATGGGTTACCCAATTTACTCGGGCTCGAACACGCTGTGTACGGCGACGGCCGTGCTCGAGACCGGTATCGTGCCCAAGCAGGAGGGGATTCAGCGCTTCAAGCTGGAAGCCCCGGCGGGCTTGGTGCAAATCGAAGCGCGGGTGCATAACGGCGTGGTGGAATCCGTGACTTGCGAAGGCTTGCCCAGCTATATCGACACCTACCGCGACACCATCCAAGTCCCGGGGATCGGTGAAGTGACTTACTCGGTCGCTTACAGCGGCGGCTTTTACGCCCTGGTCGATGCCGAGGCGCTGGGCTTCAAACTGGTGCGTGATGAAGAGCAGGCGCTGGCGGCGTGCGCTCACAAAATCGTCGAGGCGATTCAGGCGCAGCGCGGCTTCTCCCACTACACCCTCGGGGATGTGGGGCCGCTGCCGTTTTTGCACTTCATGGGGCCAGAAGAGCCGGTGGCGGAAGGCTATATCCGCTCTCGCTCCACGACGTATGTTCACCCGGGCGTGATTTGTCGCAGTACGACGGGCACCGGTACGTCGGCACGGCTGGCATTGATGAATTACGAAGGGCGGTTAAAGCTGGGCGACAAGTTAGAAACGATATCGCTGCGGGAGACCGGTTTCATCGGTACCTTTACCGGTACGCATCAAGAAGGCGCTTACCAAGTAGTAGAAAACACCATTACCGGACGCAGCTACGTGCTGGCGGAGTCGAACATCGTCATCAACTGCGATGACCCGATGGTGGCCTGTGGTGAACTTCACCATATCTTGAGCGACCGCCACGACGAAGAGCGTTGAGCGATCCCAAGCGTTCACTCTGGGGCGGCATCATCGGACTGCCGCTCGACATAGCCCGCTTGTTCGATACGTTTCCATACCGGGGCCTTCTCGGCCTCGGTCATGCTTCCCCAGCAGGCAATTTCATCCAGCGTACGTCCGCACCCTTTGCACATCTGGGTGCTTGGCACGATTTGGCAAACGTGGATACAGGGCGAAAGCGGACGGGGTGTCGTTGGCATCAAGGTCACTGTGTCAGGTAGAGAGAAAAGCGGCGCGTGCAGCGCTAGCTCACCGGCACTTTACCACGCAGCGACTTAATTTTGCCTTTGCGGGTTTTGTGATCGACCCGGCGGCGCTGAGAGCCTTTCGTGGGTTTGGTGGGACGGCGCGTTTTAGGCTGTTTGGCTACGCTCTTGATCAGCGCCTGCAGGCGGTTCAAGGCATCCTCTTTATTCAACTCCAGGGTGCGGTAGCTCTGGGCTTTAATAATCACCACGCCCTCTTTGCTAATGCGCTGATCCGAGAGGGCCATCAGCCGCTCTTTGTAAACCGGCGGTAGCGTCGAGCGCTGAATGTCGAAACGCAGGTGCACGGCAGAGGCGACTTTGTTGACGTTTTGACCGCCAGCCCCCTGCGCGCGAATTTGGCTCAAGTCGATTTCCCAATCGGCCAAGCTAACGCTGTTGGAAATAGTGAGCATTCAGATCCTTCGTCTTTCAATGTGCGTACAAGGCTAACACACTTGACAGGGGGCGGGCGTCGGCGGCCTATTAAGGGCATCGTTATCACCCAGTGATCAGGAGCGCCCATGGATACCCTACTCGAAAAGTCCCCTCTCAGTGCAGGTACGCTCTATCGCTTGCTGTCGGGCAGCGTGTGCCCAAGGCCCATTGCGTGGGTGGCCACCCAAGACAAGCACGGTAACGCCAATTTAGCGCCGTTCTCGTTTTTCAACGTCGCCAGCATCGATCCACCCATCCTGGCGTTTTCGCCTTTGCTGGATGGTAGCGCGCAACCCAAAGATACGCTGCGCAACTTGGCAGAGGTCGATGAGTGCGTGGTGCATGTAGGCACGGAAGGGCTGGTCGACGCGCTCAACACCACCAGCGCGAGCCTGCCCAGGGGGGAGGACGAGTTCACCTTGGCAGGGCTCGAGAAGGCCGCCATGTCGGGCGTTCGCGTGCCTCGCATCGCAGCAGCCCCGGTGGCGTTTGGCTGCAAGCTGGTGGACGTGGTTCGCTTTGGCGACCGGCCGCTGGCAGGCAGCCTGGTGCTGGCGCAAGTCGTCGCGATACATATCGACGATGTGCTCTGGGATGGACGGCATGTGGATATGGAGGCGCTCCAGCCCATCGGCCGTTTGGCTGGGAGCGACTACGTGCGTATCACCGACCGTTTCGCCATCGAACGTCCCTCTTAGTCCAAGACACGTTTTATTACATTCTGTTTAAAGCTAGCTAGGCTTAAGTCGTATATTCTTCCGCCGATAAGAGAAAAAAGCACCACGATGTGGGGGAGAATCGATGCGACGAATCACGACATGGCTCATGACGGCGGGACTATTGACCGCACCACTGGCGCACGCAGCGCTTGAGGTTGGCATGGTGGCCCCAGCGAGCGGCAGCGCGGCGCCGTTGGGCATCGGTATGCAGCAAGGGGTGCAGGCCTATTTCGCCCAACTCAACAGCGAAGGCGGCATCGATGGAGAAACGCTCAGCCTGACGACCTTCGATGACCAATACTCGCCGCTGCTGGCGGCCAAACACACCCGCGACCTGGTGGGAAATGACAACCTGTTGGCGGCCATCGGCAACGTAGGAACACCTACTGCCGCCGTCACTATACCCATCTACAACCAGGAAAAGACGCTGCTATTTGGGGCCTTTACCGGCGCCGGTATTTTGCGTCGCTCCCCGCCAGACCGCTACGTGATCAACTATCGGGCCAGCTACGTGCAAGAGACGGCGACGATGATCGAGGGGCTGTTGGCCGCCGGTATCGAGCCTGAGGAAATCGCATTTTTTACCCAGAACGATAGCTTCGGCGATGCGGGCTACAACGGCGCGATTCGCGCGCTCAATGCGCAGGGCTTCTCGAACACGTCTCAGCTCGTGCATGGCCGCTTCACTCGCGGTACGCGTAACATTCACCAAGGCCTTGCCAGCATTCTGCAAGCGCCGGTCACTCCTCGGGCGGTGATCATTGTCGGCACGTTTGGCCCCGCTGCGGATTTCATTCGCGAAGCACGACAAGACCTGCCCGATGCGCTGTTCCTGAACGTCTCGTTCGTGGGTAGCCAAGCGCTGCTGGACACGCTCGGCCCGCTGGCCGAAGGCGTCATCGTGACGCAAGTCGTGCCCCCGTTGGACGCCGACCTGCCTGCGGTCGAAGAGTACCGTCAGGCACTGGCGGAATTCGCGCCCAATGCCAACCCGGACTTTATCTCCTTGGAAGGCTATTTGGCCGCCAAACTGTTTGCCGAAGGCGTCAAAGCCGCAGGTGATCAACCAGATCGTGAAGCCATCGTGGATGGCCTGCTGAGCCTGGGCAGCATCGATATCGGCGTTGGCGAGCCGCTGACGCTAGGGCCGAACGACCATCAAGCCAGCGATGCCGTATGGCCCACCATTATCCGAAACGGCCAGTTCGAGCCGGTGGATTGGAACAACTTAGTGCAGTAATCGTGGTTCCATATTCCGTATGCATTATCTCTGACACAGCGAATACCCCTGATGAAAAAAACCATAAGTATCCGCGCGATGCTCATTAGCCTCTTTGCTGCCGCCGTGCTGGGTAGCATGGTGCTGGCAGGTACGGGTTGGATGACCAACCAGCGGCTGATCAACGTCCAGCACTTTGTGACCGATGAGGTGCTGCCGCTGCAAGACGCCAGCCGTAGCATGGTGTTGACCATGGGGGCCTTTGGGCAGCGCCATGCCGACCTGCTGGCGGTCAACAGCAACCAAGCGCTAGATGACGTGACGCCTCGTAGTGAGTTGGACGCGCGCTATCGCCAAGCGCGTACGGGGCTGGCGCGTATCGAGCAAACCGATGCCGCCGAACAGCTTGCCGCGCTGGACAACGAGTATGACGCATTGCTGGCCGGTGACGAGGCGCTGGAAAACGTGCGCCGTGATGCGCTGACTCTGCAAGCGCAGATGGACGAGCAGATCGTTCAGATGCAAGCGGCCATCACCAACGTCATGCGCAGTGCCGAAGACATTGCCGGGCGTACTGCCTTGGCTCAAGTGCGTGAAGAGCGCCGCCAGCGGGAACTGATGGAAGCCTGGCGGGAGGAGGGCACCACGACGCTGCCTACCCAGCTGCTGGATAATATGTTTACCGCCCGGGTCGATATTGGTCGCCTGAGTGGCAATGCGCGCATGGCCGTTGCCACGCTGTCCGATTTAGGGCGGCAAATGATGCAGGTGGATAGCATCGATGCCCTGGTCAACCTGCGCAGCAACGAGATTTCCCAACAGGTGTCGCTGGCGCGCCAGTCCCTGGCGGCGATCGCCGAGGCGCCCAGCACCACCGTCGAGCAGCGCGCCCTGATCAGCGAACTCGATGAGGTCATCGTCGAGCTGAACGGCGTGATGGTGGAAGACGCCGATTCGGTCTATGCGCTGCGCCAGCAGCAGTTGGACCTGGGGGCCCAAGTACAGGCCGCACTGACCAATGTGGCTGCCGCGACGACCGAAATGCGCGCAGCGCTTAGTGACATCGAAGCCTATACCGTTGCCCAGGCAGCCAGTGCCAGCGAAGAAGCCGAAACGCTGGCCAATGCAGGGCGTACGCTACTGATTTTGGTGACGGCAGGGGTCATCGGGGTGCTGGCCATCTTTGGCTGGCGCACGCTGGTACGTGTGCTTGGCCCGCTGGTGGCCATGCGTCGTCAAATGGAGAGCATTAGCGGTGCCGCCGGTGAAAACGCCGACCTCTCCATGCGGTTAGCGCTTCAGCGTAACGATGAGGTCGGCCAAGCCGCCCAGGCGTTCAACCGGATGATGGACACCTTCGAAGGCATGGTGTCGCAGATTCGTGAAAGCGCCGAGGCGATTGCCGCCAGCAGCCGCCAAATTGCTTCCGGCAATGAAAACCTGTCACAGCGCACGGACCAACAGGCGGCATCGCTGGCGGAGACGGCCTCCAGCCTCGAGCAGATTACCGCCACGGTCAAGCAGACCGCTGACTACGCCGATCAGGCCAAAGGAGCCAGCAGCAGCGTGGATGATCGGGCGCGCTCTGCAGGCGACGTGGCTAAACGCACCACGGCCGCCATGAGCGATATTCGTCAGGCGAGCGAGAAGATCACGTCCATCATCAAAGCCATCGACGACATCGCCTTCCAGACCAACCTGCTGGCGCTGAACGCCTCGGTAGAAGCGGCCCGTGCAGGTGAGCAGGGGCGCGGTTTTGCCGTGGTGGCACAGGAAGTGCGCAAGCTGGCGGGGCGCAGCGCAGAAGAAGCAGCGCAGATTCGCCATCTAGTGGACGACAGCGTGCAAAAAGTGAGCGAAGGCGAGCAGTTGGTCAACGCGTCGAGCCATCACTTGCAGGACATCATCGACAGCCTCTCGGAGGTAACCCGCTACGTCACCGAAATTGCCGATGCCACAAAAGAGCAGTCGGCGGGTATCGATCAGATCAACCAAGCCATCTCCCAGTTGGATCAGGTGACGCATCAAAACGCGCGCTTGGTTCAAGATGCCTCCAGCGCTAGCCAAACGCTGGATGAGCGCGCGGGCGACATGCATACGCTGGTCAGCCGCTTTCACGTCAGTCCCAGCGCCGGACAACAGGCTGCGCTGCCTGCTCGTGAGGAGCACGCGCGCCTGACGTAAGCCGATGAGCGGGACCAACGTTCTTACCGCGGGCACCGAAAGGTGCCCGCGGTTTTTGCCTCTAGGGTTGAACTTTAGGCGTGCCGCCTACACTGATAAAGCAGACACGATAGACAAGGAGGCAAAATGACGACCCTAGTGATTGGTGCCAATGGTCAGATCGGTAAACAGTTCTGCGCGTTAGCCCAAGAGGCTGGCACGCCCATCAAAGCCATGATTCGCCATGAAGAGCAGGCCGCCTGGTTTCAAGAGCGTGGCATTCAAACCGTCGTGGGCGACTTAGAAGGCGACATGGAACACGCCTTCGAAGGGTGCGATCAAATCGTCTTTACCGCCGGTTCTGGCCCGCACACCGGGCCGGACAAAACGCTACTCATCGATCTGTTTGGCGCGATCCGTGCGGCGGATATCGCCAGCCAGCAGGGACTGTCGCGTTACATCATGGTCAGCGCCATTCGGGCGGAAAAACCCTTGGAAGCCCCCGAAAAAATGCGCCCCTACATGGCCGCCAAATTCGCAGCCGATGCGCACCTGCGGCACAGCGACGTTTCCCATGTGATTTTGAAGCCCGGCCGTCTCACCGATGAGGCGCCGACGCACAAATTCGCCAACAGCGTCGAGGAAGCGGGAGACAACCAGATCTCCCGGGCCAACGTGGCTTATGCACTGCTTCGCGTGGTGCAGACCCCGAGTCTCATCAACCAGGAGATAACGCTGCTGGATGGGCAGCGGCCCATCGACGCGCTGCTGTAATCGATATCCATCCAGCTCAAGCCCGCTCGTTCGTAGCGGGCTTTTTTATGATGAGCGGGTGCCATTGGGCATGTAGTAACGGCGTACTACCTATCCCGCCTGATGGCTTGCTAGTCTGCCATGACACGCCCACCGCGTGCTCGACCGACGACAATCACAAGGAGAACGGAGATGAGCAGCAAACGCATTTTAATGATCACCGGCGACTTCACCGAAGATTACGAAACCATGGTGCCTTTCCAAGCGCTGATGGCGGTCGGGCATCGTGTCGATGCAGTCTGCCCGGGTAAGGCTTCGGGAGATACCGTGGCCACTGCCATTCACGACTTCGAAGGCGACCAAACGTATACCGAAAAGCCAGGCCACCGGTTTGCCCTCAATGCGGATTTCGCAAGCGTCGACCCGGCGGATTACGACGCCCTGGTCGTGCCCGGCGGTCGAGCGCCGGAGTACCTGCGGCTCAATCAAGACGTGCTCGCCATGGTGAAACACTTTTTCGATACCCAGAAACCGGTCGCGGCGATCTGCCACGGGGCTCAACTGCTGGCGGCAGCCAAGGTGCTGGAGGGCAAGCAGTGCTCGGCGTACCCCGCTTGCCAGCCCGAGGTCGAACTGGCCGGTGGTCGGTTCGCAGCGTTAGACGTCACCGAGGCGGTGACCGATGGCAACCTCGTCACGGCCCCCGCTTGGCCCGCCCACCCCGCTTGGCTGGCGCAGTTCATGGCGCTACTCGACAAATAGTGGCCTCGTCGTGAAGGTGCGCGCCTCTGCTGGGCGCGCACTCGCTCAGCCGCTATGCTAATCGGAGACGGTGGGTTTGGAGGAAGTGACCATGTGCAAACTGTTTATCGATGCGGACCCGGCACTGTGGCGCAGCGCCACGCACTCACTGCGTATCGATGGCATGGTGACCAGCGTGCGGATGGAGAACTATTTCTGGCAACTGCTGGAAGAGATTGCCCAGCGCGACGGAATGAACACCGCGCAGATGATCACCCGGCTGTACCATGAATCGATCGATGCCGGGCATGACCTGGGTAACTTCACCTCGTTTTTGCGGGTGTGTGCGCTGCGCTACCAGGCCCTACAGCTAAGGGGGGAGATTCCCGCCAGCGTGACCGTGCCCATTGGCGAGCTGGACGCCCAGCAGATTTTGGCCAGCGAACGTACGCGGGATGACCACCAAAAACGCGTTCATTAAGGTCGGCGCGGTGCTACTCCAACCGCTTGCGTAGTGCGTTCAAAAAGGTCTCGATGCGCAGCGCATTGGTGCCCACGTCGCTGGCACCCAGCCGCGATGCCGACCGCATGTCCACCTGAGTACGCTCGCCCTGTTCGGTCAGTCGAATCACCACGTCATCCTCAAAGCCAAACCAGCGCGTCACGGCAGTGGCTTCCAAACGGGTCGGGGTGATCTCGGCAATGTCCCAGCCGGCGGCATCTACTTCGGCTTGAACCGCGGCCAGCACGGTCGCGGCGGGAGCATTCACCACCAGGGGTTGTACGTTCGGGTAAGCGGCGCGCTGCTGCTCGGCAGTGGCATCGCCTGGATACGCCACCCCGTTAGGGGCCGCCTCGCGCTCATCGCGTAGGGCAACGAATGGGGGCGGCTGCTGGGTATCGGTGGTGATGTCATGAATCACCGGCGCTTCTTGGGCGCGCTGCCACTGTTGCCATGGCATGTAGAGTAGGGTGGCCGTGGCAAGCAGAACGCCAATGGCCGCGATAGCCGTTCCCCCGAGCCGCAGGATGGCACTGACCAGCAGCACGAGTACGCTCAGCGCGACGGCGGCCGTCGCCGCATAAACGCCGTTTCGCAGTAGATTGAAGGCCTCCCCTAAGGAGATCCACTGCCAGCGATAGGCGGGACCAGCGCCTGCCATGAGTAGTGCCGCTGCCAGCAGCGCCAGCACGCTCAACCAAACGATGACATGGAGCCAGCGGCGTTTGGCGGGCTGATGTGGGCGTTGTCTAACCATAAGCTCCCTCTTGGTGATTGCCACTCAATCGTCACGCATTGGCAACAGCATAGCCAGCGATGTGGTAGCGTGGCTATCTTTCTCTACCGCCGCTTAGAACGAGTAACTCCCCCATGCACTCAGCCGATGTCGACGCTCTTGCCCGCCAAGTCCGTGCCCTTCTGATGCAAGCTCCCTCCAACGCGTTGCCGATGACCTATCAGCACGTTGCCAGCGCGCTAGGGCTGACGCCCCCGCGCACCATTGCACGGGTGGCCCAAGCGCTCGAGCAGTTGATGGACGAGGACGTCGCCGCCGGGCGACCCATGATCGCCGCGCTGGTCATCAGCCGTCGGGGTGACGACATACCGGCCACCGGCTTTTTCGAGAAAGCCGTCGCGCTAGGCCGGTTTCCGGACGACCCCGACCAGCATCGCCACCGTTACATGGAAGAGCGAGCGCAGGCGCTGCGCGCTCGTTAACGGTTGCGTAGCGGTGTGAGCAGATCGCTCAGGCCGTTATGGTCGATCTCATGCATCAGTTGCAAGAGCTGTCCAATCTCGCCGTTGGGAAACCCCTCCCGGGCAAACCAGTTCAAATAAGGGCCCGGTAGATCGGCGATGAGCCAGCCTTCGTATTTGCCAAACGGCATCGTTCGCGTCACCAATGTTTCCAGGTCTTCTGGCTTCATGCGTTAATTCCTTTCATTCTCATTTAAGATTTCTTTTATGTTCCCGTGAACAGGGTTATTTGTTAGACTTTCGTCGCAATTTTTATCCCCTCGACGCTGGGCACCCGCTGTTCCGGCACGTCATTTCTGTATCGTCAGGGACATGACATGCAAAAACGTTTAAGTCTGTTACTTTGTTCACCACTGTTAGCCCTTGCCGCCATGCCCGTCGCCGCCGATGAACCGGTCGACGTAGTGCTGATTGGAGGCGGTATCATGAGCGCGACCCTGGGCACTTACTTGCAAGAGTTAGAGCCTGAGTGGGACATTCATCTCTATGAGCGCCTGGATCAAGTCGCTCAAGAGAGTTCCAATGCTTGGAACAACGCCGGTAGCGGCCACTCTGCGTTCATGGAAATGAACTACACGCCGGATGCCAGTGGCCGTGTCGAGATCCAGCGCGCGATCAACGTCACCGAGCAGTTCGAGATCTCTCGTCAGTTCTGGGCGCATCAGGTCGAGAACGGCATTCTTGGTGAGCCCTCCTCATTTATCAATAGCGTGCCGCACATTGCCGTGGTGTGGGGCGATGAGGACGTCAATTTCCTGCGCGAGCGTTACGACGCCATGACGCAGAATCCGCTGTACGCGGGCATGGAGTACTCGGAAGATCGCGCTGAGCTGGCCGAGTGGATGCCGCTGGTCATGGAAGGTCGTGAAAACGACGACCGCCCGGTGGCTGCCACGCGCATGCAGATGGGAACCGAGGTGAACTACGGGGCTCAGGCCCGTGAGATGGTCGAAGCGCTGACGCGCAGCGAGCACTTCACGCTGGGGTTGAACAGCGAAGTGCGCGACCTGACCCGCAACGACGATGACACTTGGCACGTCACCATTGCCAACTTGGAAAGCGGTGAAGAGAGCACCGTCGATGCGCGCTATGTGTTCATCGGCGCAGGCGGGGCTGCGCTTCCGCTGCTGCAGGCATCGGGGATTCCCGAGGCCGAGGCTTACGCGGGCTTCCCCGTTGGCGGCCAGTTCCTCTACACCACCAACCCGGACGTGGTGTCGCAGCACGACGTGAAAGCGTACGGTAAAGCGGGGGAAGGGTCGCCGCCCATGTCCGTTCCGCACCTGGACCTGCGCTACTTGGATGGTGAACCGGCGCTGTTCTTCGGCCCCTTCGCCACGTTCTCCAGCAAGTTCTTGAAAGAGGGCTCTTGGACGGACTTGTTTGGCTCCATGACGCTGGACAACACCTGGCCCATGGTGGAAGTCGGTCTGGATAACTTCAATCTGGTGAGCTACCTCGTGGGCCAGGTACTGATGTCTGACGATGACCGCTTCGAAGCGCTGCAAGCGTACTACCCCAACGCTAACCGCGACGATTGGGAACTGTGGACGGCGGGCCAGCGCGTACAGATCATCAAGAACGACCCCGAGCGTGGCGGCGTGCTGCAATTCGGTACGGAAGTCGTGACGTCGCAAGACGGCACCATGTCTGCGCTGCTGGGCGCTTCGCCGGGTGCTTCGACTGCGCCGTCGATAATGCTTGGCCTGCTGGACCGCGTATTCCCGACTCACGTGGCAAGCGACGAGTGGCAGTCCACGCTGACCGAGATCATTCCTTCCTACGGCCAAAAGCTGGCAGAGAACCCTGAGCTGTTGAGCGAGGTGCGCGCTTACACGGCACGGACGCTCGCGCTAGACGAGCCCATGAATCTGTCCAACGAGGCCGACGCCGCAGACGAATCCAACCAAGCCGCTGACGAGGCATCGCAAGAAGAGCCGAGCGCTACAGAAGACAGCGCTACGGAAGACGAGAACACCACCGAGGCCTAGGCCACGTGCAGGATGGGCTCATTTGCGCCAGCCTTCGGGCTGGCGTTTTAGTGTGCGGCAGCGGTTACTTGGTGGCTACTTGCGTCAGCAGGGCGGCCAGGGCCTGGGCCGGTTCGCTGAGCTGACCGCTGGCGCGGTGAACGATACCGATATCGCGATGGAAGGTGTGCTCGTTCAAGTCGATGGCCCGCACGCCAGTGGGCCAGCGCTGGAGAGCGCTTGGTTGCGGTGCCAGCGCGACGCCCACGCCGTTGGCCACTAGCTGTACGATGGCGTCGAGCTCGTCGACTTCACACACATCATGTACTTGGCAGTGATTGTCTCTCAGAAAGCGGTCGACCTGGCGCCCGCCAAACGAGGCGCGGTCATAGCGCACGAACGGCTGGCTGGAGAGTAACTCACGCCAATCGTTACCGGCCATTTGGCGGGGCACCAGTAACCGAAACGGCTCATGGGCAAGAGGCTGCCAGCGTAGGTCGCTGTGTAGCGAAAAAGGTGGACGAATGATCACCGCCATATCCAGTTCTCCCGCATCCACCTGATTCATCAGCGCCAGTGACAGTCCCGGCACCACGCGGGAGCGGCATTCGGGAAATTGGCGATGAAAGCGCGCCAATACGCTTGGTAGCAGCGAGCGCTGAATGGAGGCTATCGCCCCCAAGGTAACGCGGGTAGCGGCCTCTTGCCCAGCGGAGGAGGCGCCTAAGGTGCCGTACAGGGCCAGCAGTACCTGGGCTTGTTGCAGCGTTTCGTGTCCGCGCTGGGTGAGAACCGCTGCCCGCCCGCTGCGTTCGAACAGCGCCACGCCAAGCTCGGCCTCCAAGCGCTTCATCTGCGCGCTGACGGCGGCTTGGGTCAAGCCGATACGTTTGCCCGCTGCCGCAAAGGTGCCGTGCTGGGCAACGGCGATGAGCGTCCTGAGTTCGCGGATCATGGTCTATGTATTCATCAATAAAAGTTGTGAATAGATCAAAAAACAATTGATTTTATTTTTACATGTCGCCTTTTAGGATAGTGACACGGACCTAACGCAGCGCGCTAGCCATCTACCAACAAAAGCACTCAATCAGGAGATACCCATGAGCCTTTCCCCTTTCCACTTAGCGATTCCGGTGTACGACGTTGCCTTGGCGCGTACTTTTTACAATGACGTGTTTGGTCTGGAAGAGGGTCGCTCCAGCGATCACTGGGTCGACTTTAACTTCTTCGGCCATCAGCTCGTCATTCATGAGCACCCCAAAACGCCGGGCCAGGAGAGCGCCCACACCAACCCGGTAGATGGTCATAACGTGCCGGTGCCGCACTTTGGGGTGATTTTGGAGTGGGACGAGTGGGAAGCGCTGGCCGAGCGGTTGAAAGCGCGTGGCACTGACTTCGTCATCGAGCCTTACATTCGCTTCAAAGGTGAAGTAGGCGAGCAGGCCACCATGTTCCTGCTCGACCCCTGCGGTAACGCGCTGGAGTTCAAGGCCTTCAAAGACAAGCGCCAAATCTTCGCTAAATAAGCGTCGAACGCCCGTGCGCCTTACGCGCGCAGCGCCTGCTCCTGGCGGCGATGCTGGAGGGGCGACTCACCAAAATAGCGTTTATAGTCGCGGCTGAACTGCGGCACGCTGCGGTAACCTACCGCCAGTGCAGCTTGATTCACGTTGTGGCTATCCTGCAAGAGGAGCTGCTGCGCTTTGATCAAGCGCAGCCGTTTGAGGTACTGGGCAGGCGAGGCGCGGGTAATTTGCTTGAAGTGCTGGTGAAACGTCGACACGCTCATGTTCGCCTGCTGCGCGAGCTGCTCTACTGAAAAATCGTCAGCAAAGTGGCTGTGGAGCTGCGAGAGCACTTGCACGATACGTGAGTAGTTGCCGTGCCCCTGTACCAGCGCGCGTAAGGCAGGCCCTTGTTCGCCCTTGAGCGCCTCGAATACCACGTCGCGTATGCGGGCATCTCCCATGGTGCTGCACTCCACCGCATCGTGCAAGGTGCGCGCCAAGCGTAAGACGGCCGCCTGCATCCCCTCGTTCATTGCCACCGAGGCCATCGGCAGGGGCGTGATGTCCGGCTGGTAACGGTCGCCCATGGCGGTGACCATTTCACTGAGCAGTGCCGGGTCGAGTTTGACCGAAATGCCCAGCAGCGGCGCCTCCGGAGAGCCGTGGGTCTCGCACTCGAATGGCAGAGGAAGCGTTTGAACCAGGTAGTGCCCGGGGTTGTAGTGAATCTCCCGGTCGCCCAGATAGCCCACTTTACGCCCCTGGGCGATGATGATGAGACTCGGTTCATACATTAGCGGCGTGCGTACCTGGTGTCGGCCTAGGCAGAGCAGGCTGACGCGGTTCAGGCGGGAGGGGCTGGGTCCATCGCTCTTTACGAGCGGAGTGATGAGGTCGGCAAGGGCATTGCCGACATGGGCGGTGCTGGCCATGGACTCTCCTTACGCTTTGTAATCGTTGGGTTGCGAGAATTATGACGTTTTTCTGACTTATTTTGTTATTTTATTGCACCTGATTAGAGAAATAAGCAAAAAAAACGTAGCTTCGTTCATCGCTATCTCCCCTTAGGCGGCCAATAATGGAAGCACCTTTCCGCACCTGCGGGATGTATTTAAAAAGGAGTTTTCATGAGCCAAGCAAAATCTTACGCCGCGTTTTCCGCTGACAAGCCCCTCGCGCCGTTTACCTTTGATCGTCGTGAGCCGCGTCCCGACGATGTTGCCATTGAAATCCTTTACTGCGGCGTATGCCACAGCGACCTGCACTTTGCCCGTAACGACTGGGGCATGAGCCAGTACCCGGTCGTGCCGGGCCACGAAATCGTGGGCCGCGTCACGGCCGTGGGCAGCGACGTGACCCGTTTCAAAGCCGGTGACCTGGTCGGCGTGGGTTGCATGGTCGATTCCTGCCGCACCTGCTCTGCCTGTCAAGATGGCGTAGAGCAGTACTGCCTGGAAGGGTTCACCATGACCTACGGCAGCCCGGACCGCCAGGACGGTACCCTGACTCAGGGCGGCTACTCCGACTCCATCGTGGTCAGCGAGCACTTCGTTCTGCAGATGCCTGACGGTATCGATCTGGCCTCCGCTGCGCCCATCCTGTGTGCCGGTATCACCACCTACTCGCCGCTGAAGCATCACGGCGTGGGCAAAGGCCACAAGGTCGGCGTGATCGGCATGGGTGGCCTGGGCCACATGGGCGTCAAACTGGCCAAGGCGCTGGGTGCCGAAGTGACCGTATTCACGCGCTCCGATGCCAAAGTCGAAGAAGCCAAGCGCAACGGTGCCGACCACGTGGTGGTCTCCAGCGACCAAGCACAGATGGATGCCGTGGCCGAAACCTTCGACTTCATGCTCGATACCGTGCCGGTTCAGCACGACTTGAACCCCTACCTGGCGTCGCTGAAGTATGACGGTACGCACATTCTGGTCGGCCTGCTAGAGCCCATCGAACCGGCCATCGAAGCGTTCAACCTCGTGTTCAAGCGTCGCGTCGTGGCAGGCTCTTTGATCGGCGGCATTGCGGAAACCGAAGAGCTGCTCAAGCTGTGCGCCGAGCAGAACATCACCTGCGATATCGAAATGCTCGATATCAACAAGATCAACGAAGGCTTCGAGCGCATGGAGAAAGGTGACGTGCGCTATCGCTTCGTGATCGACATGGCGACTCTAAAAGAGACCGCTGCCTAAGCCATCGAGCGTCGGCAAGCCCACCCCCTCAAGGCGGTGGGCTTTTTTGTTTTGTCGTTATGTAAAATTTATTGGTATACAAAGGTCGTAGTGGCGTCATATTTCTGCTCGTCTTGCTTTACCCTCCTGACAGGTGGGGTAACAACTAATAAAGCAGAAGGGAACGCAGCGATGAAACAACTCTCCATCAAGTGGAGCCTGACGGCTGCCTTGGCACTGCTCGTAGTGATGATCGGCTTGATCAGCGCGTTGGGGTTTTACACCAATACCACCAGCGATCGAGCACTCAGCGAGATCAATAACATCAACGTGCGACTCGCCAACTTGGCGAACCGCACCCAAGTGAATGCGCTTAGGGCGCAAACCTTCCTCGACCGCTCGGCCAGTTTCAGTACCCAGGGCAATCCGGATAAAGGGCAGGAGAGCCTGGCCATGGCGGCAGACGCCGTGACGGCAGCGCAAAGTCGCTTTGACGAGTTCTCGGCGATTCCCGTAACACCGGAAAGCGAGCTGGCCCAGCGGCGTGACAACGTGATCGCGGCCTATCACGCCTTCGTGACCGACGGCATCGTGCCGTTATTGGATGCCGCGCCGTTTCAAATTCAGCGTCAACAGGAAGCGTTGGGCGAGCTGGGGGCTAACCTGGATACCGCGATGGGCGAGTTCGTGGCCTACACCGAGGCACGCGGCCAGCAAGTCATGGGCCAGGTGGAGCGCTTGGCGACGATTGGTGGTGCGGTAGCGGTTGGTCTGCTGCTGTTTTCCCTGCTGGCGGCGGTCGTCATTCGTATGGCGATGATGCGTGGCGTGGTGACCCCGCTCCAGCAGGCGCTGGGGCATTTCGACCGCATTGCCAACGGTGATTTGACCGGGCGTATCGAAGACCGTGGCCGTAACGAAATTGGTCAGCTCTTCATCGGTTTAGCGACCATGCAAGAGAAGCTGAAGACACTGGTGATGTCGCTGCGTAGCAGCAGTGAACACGTCTACAGCGGCGCCAGCGATATCTCGTCGGGCAGTCAAGACCTCTCTTCACGTACCGAGCAGCAGGCCTCGGCGCTGCAACAAACGGCCTCCAGCATGGAGCAAATGGCCACCACGGTGAGCAAAAATGCCGAGATAGCCCAGGAGGCCGACCAGCTCTCGGTCGCGGCCTCCCAATCTGCCGAGGCGAGCGGCGAAGAGGTCGAGCGTACCGTCCAGCTCATGCGCGAGATCGCCGCCAGCGCCGATCGGGTCAACGATATCATCGGTGTGATCGACTCGATTGCCTTCCAAACCAACATTCTGGCGCTCAACGCCTCGGTAGAGGCGGCGCGGGCAGGCGAGCAGGGGCGTGGCTTTGCGGTGGTGGCGAGCGAAGTGCGCTCGCTGGCGACCCGCAGTGCGGAGTCGGCCAAAGAGATTCGGGGGCTGATCGAACAAACCACCACCCAAATCAACAGCGGCGCCACGCAGGCCGAACGGAGCGGCGAGACGCTGAGCCAGACCGTCGACGCCATTCGTCAGGTCACCACGCTGATGGGGGAGATCTCCACGGCTACCCGAGAGCAAAACAGTGGCATCGAACAGATCAACGCTGCACTGACGGAAATGGACTCGGTGACCCAGCAAAACGCTGCGCTGGTGCAGCAAACCAGCTCGGCGGCAAGCGCGCTGGAAGGGCAAGCCAGCCAGCTTGCCACGCTCATGGCGACGTTCCGGCTAGCCGAAGGGAGCCAGCCGCCTGCGGCGAGTGCCCCGTTGGTGGAGCAGCGCCCGGCGGCCAAGCCTGCTGCGCAGTCGACGGTGTCGAGCAGCGACGACTGGGATGAGTTCTAGCCAGCGGCCCTATCTGTCTATCTTTCTCATCCTTACATCCCTTCAGGGCGGCTAACGAGCCGCCCTGTTTTTTTAGGAACGATAAGAGGGAGCGCGTTTAAACGTGGGCGACGACGCGGATGCGCACGTAGTCTGCCGTCCAGTTGCCGTGGCCGTCGCTCAGACTGTGGGCCAGCAGGTTGAGGGTGTTATCGAAAATGGCATCTTTCAGGTCCTCTTCCAGGCCGTGGAAGAAAGGACTGGCAAAGGTATCCAGCCAGCTCGCCATGCCCGTCGGCAGCGGCGTAGGGCGGGGAATGAGCTCGACGCTATCGACCCGAAAGCCGACCGTTTGCAACAGATTGGTGTACTCCTGGGTAGTGGGGAAGTACCACGGGTGACGGCCCTTCGAGCTGATACCGCGGAACTGGAGCGAGGCAATCAGCGCGGTGCAGATAGCCGCCACGTTGCCATGGCCACCAAACTCTGCCACGAAACGCCCACCGGGCTTCAAGGCGCGTTTTATGCCCGCCAGGACGGCTTGCGGGTCGAGCATCCAGTGCAGCGCCGCGTTGCTGAAGACCGCGTCGAATTCGTGGTCGAAGGGCAGCTGATGCCCGTCGATCACGCGCGCCGTTACGCCGCGCTGTTGGGCGGCGGCAACCATCTCTGCTGAGGCATCGATCCCTACGACGTCCGCGCCAAGCTGCATGATGCGTTCGGTGAGGGCACCGTCGCCGCAGCCCACGTCCAAAATGCGCTGACCTGGTTGGGGCGAAAGCAGGCGGAGGACCTCCGTACCTAGATCGGGAACAAAGCTGGCGTGCTCCGCATACCGACCGGCGTTCCATGCCTGGCCGGGCGGTGTGTGAGAGGCGTTAGACATATCGGCTTCCTAGCAACGTGATGAGGCCTGAGGGTTAGAAATAGTATAGCGAGCGTTGTCTTTCTCGCGTGCAACATCGCGTAAAAATTCTTTATCCACCGTACGTTAACCCCCTTGAGTGGCTACCCAATCTTAGACAATAGCGTTACGCTGAAAACTCACTAGGGAGAGAGCCAGCATGAACCAACAGCACCAAGCGGATGACAATTTTGAAGGGGGGGATCAGCGTCGTGAGGAGCACGGCCAGCATGAGCCAACTTCCCAGGCGTCGAGTAATCAGCAGGAAGCGCGAGAGGCGAACTTGCCCTCCAGAGCTGCCGTGGTGCATCAGCATTTACGCTTAGAGGGGCAAAAGGAGCTCTCGCGAGACTCCATGGCGCTGCTATGGTCGGCCATTGCGGCGGGTATCTCGATGAGTTTCTCCATGGTGGCGCGCGGCGTCATGCATGCCCATCTGCCGCAAACCGACATTGGTTTTTTAGTCGAGTGCCTAGGCTATACCGTGGGCTTCATTGCCGTCATTTTGGCCCGCCAACAGCTCTTTACCGAAAACACGGTCACGGCCGTGCTGCCCGTCATGAGCCGCCCAACGCTGCCGAACCTTGGAGCATTGGGCAGGTTATGGGGCGTGGTACTGGTAGGCAACCTGATGGGGGCCGCGCTCTCTTCCTTTACCTTCCTGCACATGCCGATGTTCGACGAGGCAACGCACCAAGCGTTCATCGCCCTTGGGGAGCACATGATGGCGAATACGCCCATGGAAATGTTCTCTAAAGGGATTCTCGCTGGCTGGATGATTGCGACCCTGGTGTGGCTGATTCCCGCCGCCGACCAGGCCAAGGTGTGGATCATCATCATCGTGACCTACGTCATGGCGATTGGAGAGTTCACTCACATCATCGTCGGCACCAGCGAAGCGCTGTATTTGGTGTTCGATGGCCATATTTCCTGGTACGACGCGGTGGTGGGTTTTGCACTGCCGACGCTGGCCGGTAACGTCATTGGCGGCACCTTCATTTTCGCGCTGATCAGCCATGCACAGATTCGTGGCGACGTCGAGGCGCAGCGGGAGTGTAAGCAGGGCCTGTTCAACCGCCGTAAACACTAATCCGCCCAATGGACAACCACCCAAGAGGTACGTGATATGAACGATGTGATCAAGCTACTCAATGCCCACCGGTCGATTCGTAAATTCACCGATCAAGCGATTCCCCAGGGGCTACTGCGCGAACTGATTCAAGCGGGCCAAGCGGCAGCGACATCGAGCCATGTGCAGGCGTACACGGTGATTCATGTCAAAGATACCGCCAATCGCGAAGCGATTGCTGAGCTGGCCGGTGGCCAAGGTTACGTGGCCAGCAGCGCGGCGTTTTTGGTCTTCTGTGCCGACATGAAGCGCCCCACCGATGCCTCTGAGCGTACCGGCGCCAACGTCGAGCGCGGCATGACCGAACAGCTTCTGGTCGCCACCGTGGATACGGCGCTCATGGCGCAAAACGTGGCGGTCGCCGCCGAATCAGAAGGCTTGGGTATATGCTACATCGGTGGTATTCGCAATGACCCGGACGCCGTCAGTGAGCTGCTGCGTCTGCCAGCCCATGTCTACCCGGTGTTCGGCATGTGTCTGGGCTACCCAGCGCATCAGCCGGAAGTGAAGCCGCGCCTGCCCGTTGAAGCGATTCTAAAAGAGGACTACTACACTGATGATAGCGATCATGTGGCCGCCTTTGACGACACCATGCAGGCGTACTATCAGTCTCGGAGTAGCGGCAATAAAAACAGTGATTGGTCGCACAACCTAACCCCTCTGTTCGATAGCAAGCTGCGCCCCCATATGCGTGACTTCTTGGTGAAACGCGGCTTTACCATGAAATAAGGAGTCCTCTATGTCTCTACAGCGTGCCTACGTGCTACTGGCCGGACTTTACAGCCTGCTACCCGTGATGGGAGTCGTGGCGATCTTTTCCGGTGGGGGAACACCGCTTGCCATGGCGCACCTGTTTTTCGGGGCGCTGGGCGTGGCAGGGCTGTGGGGATACATCTTGAATCGCGCCGTCATGAGTCAGCGCATGTGGCGACCATTGGCAGCGGTCTTGTCGTTGGGGAGTTTGCTGCAGCTCGTCATCATGCTGACCATGCCGTTGTCCGGCGTGCTGCTGACCTGGATGCTCACCAGCAGCATTTTCGCCGTGCTGCTGGCGGTGCTGCTCTACCACTACGGCAACCGCGACCAGCCGCTATGGGCCACTGACGAAGAGCGTGACGCGGCCCAGCGGCTAGCGACGCTGCTGGCGCAGCAGCCAAACGTCACGCTGGTACACCGGGAGCCGGGCCATGAAAACAGCGTCAAGGTGGCGAAGGTGGGCAGCGACTACCTCGCCAACGTCACGCGTCGCTATCACACCGAAGACGAGGTTCGCCAGGAAACCTTCGAACGTCGCTTCCGACATCCCGAAACGCTGGTCTATTTCGTCGACAAGTTTGCCAGCATCACCCCCCAAAGCGTGTCGACGCCATCTACCGCTGCGCCTGCGGCTTAATGAGCATAGACGCAGGTGGTGGCCGGTAGTTGGGCGGCAAGCTGCGTCTTGATGGTGTGGTAAAGCGGAACGATGCGCTTAGGCAGGCTCTCTTCCGCGACCCGCTGGTCGATGTAGTAGGGCGCGCGACTGCCGCAGTAATTGATGACCCCACCTACCTGATGGAAATGCAGCCCCGAGGCTTTCAATAAACGGCTAAAGCGCGGCTCTAACATGGCAAAAACATGGTAGCGCCCGCTGAGCCCCACCATGGCCGTGGCCGCTAAAAAGAGGCTCAGGCTCAAGAGCGCCGGGCTCTCTTTGATGCTTTCGTAAGGCGTTTGAAGCGCTGGAAAAGGCGAGGGACGTCGTGCATCAGAGGTGGAAGCGGCTGGCCCAGCGCGGCCTTTCGGCTTTTTACGAACGGTGGGGTGAACGGCTAAGCGCGATACTTCGCAGGTTTTATGAAGTGGAAACGTATGCGGGTGGGCGTCGGGAATAAAGAGGTGGGCATGATAGTAATCTTCCAGCGGTAGGCCTCGGGCGGGTTGTCCTGGGACGGGGTCGATCAATACCACCCTGACGCAGCCCACGTCGACCCCCGTGGCGTTATGGTGAAGCAAACAGAGCAGCGAGTGTTGATCGTGCTCGTCGCGCTCGATGTTCAGAGCGCTTTCCTTGCCAATGGCGTAGTTGAGTTCTTCGATGAATACCGCGTGGCGCAGTGCAAACGCCCGGTGCTGCTCGTCGGGGGTTTGGGCAATCAGCAGTCTGAAGTGGTCGTTGAAAAACGTAGGGCTAAAGGTCGTGTCTTCGAGGATCTCTGGCGTGGTCATGGCGGGGGTTATTGTCGTTATCACCAGCGTTCATCCTTTTAGTAGCTGCGCCAGGGGCAGGGGTTTGCCTACATAAAAGCCTTGTCCGTAAGCAATGCCGTACTCTTTTAAAATAGGCAGCAGTGCCGCCTGGTCGACAAACTCTGCAATGGTTTGTTTGCCAAACCCTTTGGCGATGTCGGCGATGGCTTTCACAATGGTATGGCTATCGGGATTGATCAATAAGCTGCGAATGAACGAGCCATCTATTTTGATGTAGTCCACCGGTAGCTGACCCAAGTAGTGAAAGCTGCTGAACCCAATGCCGAAGTCGTCCAGGGCCGTACGGCAGCCTAAATCGCGTACGGTTTGCAGCACGTTTCGCGCGGTCGAAAAGTCGGTGATCGCGGCGGTTTCGGTGACTTCCAGAATCAAATGGTGGGGGTCGGTGCCACTGCGCTGTAACTCGTCGGTCAAGTACTGTTTGAGCTCCAGGTCGTGCAGCGATTGCCCCGACAAATTCACAGCCAAGGAAATGCCCCGCGCTTGCAGCGTACCCAGGGCTTCCAGGCTATGTCGGAGGACCCATCGGTCAAGCGGCACGACCAAGCCGCTCTGTTCGGCAATGGCAATGAAGTGCTGAGGGGCGATCAGGCTGCCGTCCGGCGCGCGAAGACGCAGCAGCACTTCATAGTGCTTCATTGATTGGTCGAACAAGTGCACGATGGGTTGCACCATCAGTTCGAAGCTGTCGTTCTCCAGCGCGTGATGGAGCTGCTCGACCCAGTAAACGCGATCTTGTAGTTCGTCTTTGGCGTTCTCGGCCTGAGAGAGTAGATACCAGCGCTGGTGAGTGCTCTCTTTGGCCTTGTACATCGCCATATCGGCGCTTGCCAGCAGGTCGGCGGGGGTGCGGCCATGTAGAGGGAAAAGCGCAATGCCCATGCTGGCAGAAATATGGTGCTTTCGGCCTGCCGATTGAAAACCGATGCCGCTCAGTAGCTGGCTGATGTACCCCGCCATGCTAATGGCCTGCTCACTGCTGACGCCCTCCAGTAGCAGGGCGAATTCGTCGCCTCCCAGACGGGCGATGATGCTGCGCTGGCCAAGGTTCAAGAACAGCGTCTCGGCGACCTCACGCAGCAAGTGATCGCCGACATGGTGGCCGCTGAGTTCATTGATCTCTTTGAACTGATCCAAATCCAGCAGCACGATGGCCCCTTCGCTGTTCTTCAGCAGGGCGCTCTGCAGCGCATCCTGGAAATAGCGACGGTTGAACAGCTCGGTCAGCGGGTCGCGCTCAGCGAGCCAGGTCAGTCGCTCTTCGGCGGCTTTGCGTTCGGTAATGTCCAGCCCGACCGAAATGCGCAGCGCATCGTCTCGGGGGCTGACTGGCAGCACGGAGTGGTACCAGACCACGGTACAGCAGCGCTTGTCGGCGGTTTGCAGGATTTTTTCTTCCTGCTGGGGCGTGGTCAGGGCGGTATCGAGCGGCGCGTCTTTTGCAATGAAACGGCTTGGCAGCCCGGTGAGCGGGGCATGGTCAAAAATGTCCGCAAAATACCGGCCCATCAGTTCGCTATCTTTCAGCGCGAGCCGGGTGCGCGTGTACGCGTTGACTCGCTGAATGCGCCCCTCACGGTCGTGTACCACGATGAAGACCTGAGCGGTATCCAACAGGCTATTCACGAAGTCTCTTTCATGGGCCAGCTCGTCGATGCGCTCGGCAAGCTGGCTGCTGTGCTCGGTCACGCTGGACTCCAAGTGCTCGAGCTGGTTCGCCAGGGTGCGGGTCGCGTTCTCCAGGACATCGATCTCATTGGAGAGCCGAGGCGCGCGCTGGGGCAGCTTGCCTCGCACTCCCGTAAAGTCGCCTCTCGCTAGTGCTGGTAGCAGCGCGGCAACCCGGCGCAGCCGGGCCATGGGCCCGAGCAGAATCGCGAGCAGCAGCAGCTCGGCGGCCAGCCAGCCCACCACGCCGAGTAAGAGCAGCGTATTGGTGGCTTTCTGAATGGCCACGGTTTGCGCCGTGACATCGGAAATCAGTAGAAAATAGCCCGTGCTGCGCCAGTCGGCATCGTCCTCCATGTAAACGGCGCTGAGTTCCAGGTAGCGCTCCGCGTACGGCAAATTCAGCGGCCGCTCGGCCAGCTCCACGATGGGCGCCGTGAGGGCAGCGCGCTCCAATAAGGGGAGCGTGACCTCGCGGCTGGTGAGGGCAACCAAATGGCCGTTCCACTGTGCTATCCGGCGGCTGGCGTCCATGCCGGGCGTGCCGCTATAGCCCGTCACCATCAACGCGACTTCGCTGCCGGACACCTCTCTGGCTTCGCGGGTCACGTCGGCCAGCGAGCGGGATAGCACCACCATGCCAATGCTGCTGCCCTCCATCAAAATGGGCACGGCCGCATACTGCTGGCAGTTCAGCCCACAGCGTAGCGTGGTGATGGGGGCCTCGCGGGCGAGCACGTCCTCCACCCACCCCTCGACGGGGATATCCACCGCGCTTTGAATGCCGCCGGAGTGGCCGAGCAAGCGCCCTAGCGGATCGAAGACGAAGACCTCATCGATCCCCGCCTCCAACTGTAAAGAGGGCCACTGAGCGCGTAGGGCGTCGTCGATGGCGGTGGTGTCTCCCACGGCCAGCGCATCCACGAGGGGCGGTGCCGAGGCGGTCAATCCTGCCAGTTGACGCAGGTTGTTTGCTGAGCGCTGAAGGGCGAGCCGTATTTCGCGCTGCTGGCGCTCATGGTGGGCCAAGCGGCTACTTTCGAACTGCTGGGCAAGATGGTGATGCCCTAACCAAATGAACAGCGCGACCAATATCAGCAACAGCAGGCTGCTAAGCGCGGTGACCCGCCAGGCGAGACTAAACCGATGACGTGTTGGCAATGGTGAAAACCGATTCATCACGGCAGTTCCCGATCCGTTCAATGGGCTAGAAGCGCAGCGATAGTTGAAACAGCAGCATGTTCCAGTGTTGGCGTGTGGCGCTGGCCTCTGGGTTGTCTTGTTTCGGCAGCCACCCGGTGCCATCCACGGCGTGGTACTCACCCGCTAACATGAGCGTAGGCGTGGGTGACCACTGTACGCCCAGCGTGACGTCATCGGCGAACTGTGAGTGGGCTGGGCCGAGGCTTGCTTGTTCGTAACGCTGACCCGAGCGGTCATCGGTATTGTTGATCAGGCGATCAAAACGAACTAGCCCGCTCCAGCTAGGCGTGAAGCGATACTGATACTGCACGTACCAACTCTCGCCGGTGATATCGAACGTGCGCGGCAGGTTTTCGCCAGCCAGCGACTGCTGGCGTAGCGCGTATTCCGCCGTCAGGCTCCAGAACTCTTCGTTGTATTGAAGCGACGCAATCCAGGGCTGGAAATCGAAGTCGGCCGCTTGCCCGCCGAACGAGGTGTCGAGGTTCACCGTGGCGGTGCTTAGCGCCGCGACCCACTGGCCGGAAGGGGCTTCGTATAGCAGCTGGGCAATCGCGGAAGGCTCTGCCGCCGAGACATCGTTGGCCGCACCGTTGAAGAGCTGTCGCGTTAGCTCCGAGCCCGTTTGCGGGCGGCCGAGCCCGCTACGAAAACGCAGTGTGCCCGCGTCCATGTGCTCTTCCCAATAAAAGCTAACGCCGTCGGCGGCCAAGCCAAGGGCGCGGGTGCGGTCAAAATAGATGGATTGCGGCAACAAGATGCTGGGCCGGGTAAACGCCACGTCGCGGGTTTGGTTGTACAGGCCAAAAGGGTTCTTGAAGCGACCTAGCTGGACACCCAGCGTGCGCGAGGTGGTCGAGCGCATTTGGTAGTCGATCACCCCGTAATCCAGCGTCGGCACGGCATCCTCGGTATCGCCGCCGGCACGGCGGCTGAGCAGTTGGGCGGCCACCAGCACCTGACGGTGAGGGCGGTACGAGGCGTTCAGCCCCAGCTCGGTGAACTCCAGACTACCCGCGTGATCGCTACTGGCACCAAAAACGTCGTTATCATCGGTAATGACCAACGCCTGACTGAGAAAACCGTGAACCTGAAGCGTATCCCAGCGGCCTCCATCGCCATGGACGCTCAGGGGCAGCAGGGCCAACAGCCCTGTGGCTAGCCACGCCGTCGGCGCTCGGTATTCACTCCATTGAAATGACAAGGACGCTCTCATCCAAGTACTCCCTTTCAAGGTAACCCAGCGCACCCGGAGTGCCAGCGACCCGCTCACGCATCTCGGCTTGGTCGCGTACTCGGTTGGGGGCTTGCCCCATGCCGGAAAACACCATTCGATCCCACGCTAACTGTAGCTGATGGGGATAGACCCCCAGCTGCTCCTTGGTAAACCGGCCATGAACGGGATCTCGGTTAGGCAGCACGAAGACTTGGGCGGCTTGCCCATTGGGCCACGTGCGCTGGCGCATGGCGAACATGGCCCGCACCGTATCGCGGTGCACCTTTAGCGTGCCCACGGACGGGTGGGCAATCAACACGATCGTATCGGGTAATTCGTTGGGCTGGGCTGACGTCGTCACCAAGAACAGGCCGAGCGTCATTAACGCTGTCAGTGAAGCGCTAATGAGCGTGAGTCGCGGCCTCTTAAACGGCATGGCTCAAGGGGTACCTTGGCTTGCCGAACGTCAGGTTCATGCACCCTGTGGGGGTGGCCCACACGTTAGCTGTGAATGAGTGAATGACGTTTCTCCCTTACGGCGATCAACCAAAAAGATGAGTTAGAGAAAAGAGCTTATCGGCTTTTTTACGTAACGCAAGCAACAAAAAATGGCAAAAAGTGACAGGGCGCTTAGGGTAATTTACATCACCCCAAGCGCCCTTGCGCTGCGGCGTATCAACGTTGCCACTCACTTTCCGGCTTATTCGTTTACCAGTTCCAGCAGGCGGTCAGGGTAATCGGTAAACAGGCCATTGACGCCCAGTGCCATCAAACGCTTCATGTCCTTTTGTTCATTGATGGTGTACACGTGAACCGGCAGGCCATTTGCCTGTGCCTGACGAACAAACGCAGCATCGATCACGGGTTGGCCTTGGTAGGCGGCATTGGTGCCAATCCCCACGGCGTATTCAGCAATGCGCTCGAAATCCTCGTCACGGGTCGTGTCGGCCCCCGGCGTGGTGTCGTTCCACTCGGTGAAAGTGGCGTTATCTTGCTCGCTGGGGGAGTACCACAATAGTTGAATGAGCGGCACGTCTGGATTCAGGTCGCGCACTTTCAGCAAACTCTCCTGATCGAAGGACTGCACCAGGACGCGGCCTTGCTCGATCATGTCGTAGGCTTCCAGACGCGTCACCAGGGCTTCTTCCAACCCAGGGTTGAGATCGGGAGACTTGGTTTCGATGTAGTAACGGGTGGTATGGCCGAAATGATCGAAGAGCTCATCGAGCGTCAGGATCTGTGTGCCGCGATAATCCTCGTCCAAGCGATCAGGGTAGGCTTCATGGAACCACGAACCGGTATCCAACGCTTTCAGTTCGGCCAAGGTGTAATCGTGGATATGCCCTTCACCGTCACTGGTGCGCTCGATGGTGCCATCATGAAACAGGACTACCTCGCCATCGGCGCTGAGCTGTGCATCCAATTCCAGGTAATCCGCCCCCCAGCGGTGGGCTAGCTCATAAGCGGCCAGCGTGCTTTCCGGGGCGTGCCCGCTGGCCCCTCGGTGAGCAATGACCTGAAAGCGATTCAGATCATCGAGCTGTTCAGCTAGCGGGGTAGCGTCGGCTGCCAGGGCCAACGAGGAAGTGCTGGCCAGCAGAGTGAAGGTGGTGGTCCATAAATAGCGCAACGTCATCACTCCTTGTCGTCGAGAGAGGTATGACCTTACCTGTCTCACATGACAAACGCACGAAGTCGTGGGGCAGGCCACGATGATGATCTCGCCATACGACTAAACGACGTGAGGGAGCCAGTCACTGCGCGGTGTTAGGGGAGGCAGACAATATGCCTGCTGCGGTCGGGTCATAACCTGCTAGTTTAAAAAGAGGGCCGATGAACCATCAGCGCCACGTCACTCATCCAACGGATAGGATAGCCATGACCCATCAAGAACATCACCGCTCTCATCGCTCAGGCTGGTTAAGAGCCGCCGTGCTTGGTGCCAACGATGGGATCGTGTCCACCAGTAGCCTGATTTTAGGAGTGGCAGCGGCGTCAACTGCGCAAAATGAGATCGTGTTGGCGGGGCTTGCGGGGCTGGTCGCGGGGGCCATGTCGATGGCGGCGGGGGAGTATGTCTCGGTCAGCTCGCAATCGGATACCGAGCGCGCCGATTTGGCCATGGAGCGAAAAGCGTTAGATCACCATTTCGACGACGAGAAAGAGGAACTGGCCGCTATTTATGTCGAGCGAGGATTAACGCCAGATCTAGCCCGTCAAGTGGCCGATCAACTAATGCAAAAAGATGCCTTGGGCGCTCATGCCCGCGATGAAATCGGCATCACTGCTGTCAGCCAAGCGCGGCCGTTGCAGGCCGCGTTCTCATCGGCGGCAATGTTTACCCTGGGGGCACTGCTGCCGCTGCTCGTCGCTTGGTGGGCACCCTCGGTGCTGCTGATCCCACTGGTGGCCATGGCCTCGTTAGCGTGCTTGGCGCTGTTAGGCGCGCTGGCCGCCAAAGTGGGCGGCGCGCCGGTACGCACCGCTGCACTGCGTGTACTGTTTTGGGGAGCGCTGGCCATGGCGTTGACATCGCTCATTGGCCGACTGTTTGGCGTTATGGCATAACCGTTATATGTCCAACGCTTATAAGGAGAACGCGCATGCTGGCCTATACCATGGTGGGAACAAACGATCTCGCGCGTGCCCTGCAGTTCTACACGCCGCTGTTTAACGCTATGGGGCTGGATATTTGCTGGCAAGATGACAGCTGCGTCTCGTTTGGTGACCCGGACGATGTCAACGTGCCCCAATACTTCGTGGGCCACCCCTTCGACGGCCACGAGGCCACCGTGGGCAACGGCACCATGACCGCCTTTCAGTTCACCGACATCAAAGAAGTCGACACGCTGCACCACCTAGCCCTGGAAAGCGGCGGAAGCGACGAAGGCGCACCGGGCTTTCGACCGCAGTACGGGGAGGGCTTTTATGCCGCCTACGTCCGCGACCCGGATGGCAACAAGCTGGCGTTTGTGGTGTACCCGCACCGAGTAGGGCTCTAGCCCTACAGCTCTTTTCGCAACCATTTAGCCAGCGATTCGCTGCGGCGGGCGTTGGCGTGTTTGGACAGCCACAGGCAGAGCCTGGCCGGGGTTTCGATGCTGCCCCAAGGGGCGACAAGCCGTCCGCTTTTGAGATCATCTTCTACGAGTAGTTTCGGGGCGATGGCGACCCCTAGGCCCGCTACGGCAGCTTCTATGAGGTAGTACAGGTGCGCAAAGCCTTGGCCCTGTTGGAGGGCTGTTTTCAATGCGGCGGTTTCCAGCCCTTGGGCGTCTGCCCACTGGGGCCACGCTTGGGGGCGTGAGGCGGTGTAAAGGAGCTTGTTGGTAAACAGCGATGCGGGATGAGCGGCATCGCACCCATCCACCAAACGTGGGCTGGCCACGGCGCAAATTTCCTCAGACATCAGCTCAATCAGCTCGCCCTCGTCAGGCCACGGTGGCTCGAAAAAGGCCAGCGTTGCGCTGGTCTCCGGCTGGCCGGGCTGCTCAGAATCGCTCACTACCACCTGAAGTTTTAGCTCCGGTAGCGCCTGGTTTAAGCGGTCTAAACGGGGAATCAGCCAGCGGGCCAGCAGGCTGCCGGGGCAGGCCAGGGTAAACGGCGCTTCTTCCATCTCATGCTTGAGTCGGGTGCAACTATCCCTAAGCTTGGCGAAGGCTTCCCCCACGCCGTTTTGCAATTGCTCTCCGTGGTGGGTGAGTACTAGCCCCCGCCCGGCTTTGGCGAACAGGGCTACGCCAAAATGCTCATCCAGGCTCTTTAGCTGGCGGCTTACCGCGCCGTGGGTCACGCTTAGCTCATCGGCGGCGGCGGTTACGCTGCCTAGCCGGGCGGTGGCTTCAAAGGCGCGCAGAGCACTTAAGGGCGGCAGGCTGTGGTGCATGGGGGCCTCTTCAAATAGTTGCGTAAAACTCACAGGTGATTGCCATCTTATCGATTTTTCTTCCCGCCTGCCTGCGCTAACGTCATCACAACCCTAAATCGCACCCAAAACGCAGAGGTCGTGATGAACAAACCTTTAAGCCTACCCGATGCCAACGGGCTGTTTGGCAGTTTCGGTGGCCGCTTTGTCGCTGAAACCCTGATGCCGCTGATTCTTGAGCTGCAGGATGAGTACACCACCGCCAAAAACGACCCGGAGTTTCAGCGCCAGCTCGCCTATTTTCAGGGTGATTACGTCGGCCGCCCCAGCCCGCTCTACTTTGCCGAGCGGCTCACCGAGCACTTCGGCGGCGCGAGCATTTATCTCAAGCGTGAAGAGCTTAACCACACCGGCGCGCACAAGATTAACAACTGCATTGGTCAAGTATTGTTGGCCAAGCAGATGGGCAAAAAGCGCATCATCGCGGAAACCGGCGCAGGCATGCACGGCGTTGCCACCGCTACCGTGGCTGCGCGTTTTGGTTTGCCCTGCGTGATTTACATGGGCGCCACCGACATCGAACGCCAGCAGCCCAACGTGTTCCGCATGAAGCTGCTGGGCGCAGAGATCGTGCCGGTCACCTCCGGCACCGGCACGCTGAAAGATGCGATGAACGAAGCGCTGCGCGACTGGGTCACGAACGTCGACGACACCTTCTACATCATTGGCACCGTGGCAGGCCCGCACCCGTACCCGGCCATGGTGCGCGATTTCCAAGCGGTCATTGGCCACGAAACCCGCACCCAAATGCTCGAAAAACAGGGGCGTTTGCCGGATTCGCTGATTGCCTGCGTGGGCGGCGGCTCTAATGCCATGGGCCTGTTCTACCCGTTCATTAATGACGACAGCGTTCACATGGTGGGCGTGGAAGCAGGCGGCAAAGGCGTCAACAGCGGCCTGCACGCCGCCAGCCTGAACGGCGGCACCCCCGGCGTGCTGCACGGCAACCGCACCTACCTGCTGCAAAACGAAGATGGTCAGATTATCGACGCTCACTCGATTTCCGCAGGGCTGGACTACCCCGGTATCGGCCCCGAACACGCCTGGCTGCACGAGCAAGGGCGGGTCGAGTACGTTTCCGCCACCGATGACGAAGCGCTGGAAGCGTTCCAAATCTGCTGCCGCCAAGAGGGCATCATCCCCGCGCTAGAAACTGCCCACGCCCTGGCGGAAGTGGCTAAGCGCGCGCCGACACTTCCCCGCGAGCACCTGATGGTGGTCAACCTCAGTGGCCGTGGTGATAAAGACATGATGAGCGTGGCACACCACCTGGGCGATAAATTCGGAGTGAAAAACGTATGAGCGCGATACAGGAGAACGACATGACTAGCACCTCTCGTCTTGAACACTGCTTTACCGCGCTCAAGCAACAAAACCGCCCCGCGCTGGTCAGCTACCTTACCGCTGGCGACCCGGACGCCGAGACCTCCCGCCGCCTGCTGCACGGGTTGCCGGAAGCAGGCGTGGATATCATCGAGCTCGGCATGCCGTTCAGCGACCCCATGGCCGATGGCCCCGCCATTCAAAAAGCCGCTCTGCGCGCGCTGGAAAACGGCCAGACCCAAGCCAAAACGCTGGAGATGGTGCGCCAGTTCCGTGAGCAGAACAGCACCACCCCCATCGTGCTGATGGGCTACTACAACCCAATTTACTGCTATGGCGTCGAGCGCTTCTTAACCGATGCCGCCAAGGCCGGGGTAGACGGGCTGATCGTGGTGGATCTACCGCCCGAACACGACGAAGAGCTGTGCCAGCCCGCCGCCCAGCACGGCATCGATTTTATTCGCCTCGCTACGCCCACCACCGATGCCAAGCGCCTGCCCAAAGTGCTGGCCAACGCTTCCGGGTTTATCTACTACGTTTCCGTGGCGGGGGTGACGGGCGGCAGCGCCCCCACGCCGGAGCGTTTAGAAAGCGCCGTTAATCAGCTGCGCGAACACACGCCGCTGCCCATCGCCGTAGGCTTTGGTATTCGCACCGCCGAACAGGCCGCCACCATTGGCCGCTTCAGCGACGCCGTGGTCGTGGGCTCTGCGCTGGTAGATTGCATCGAACACGCCAGCAGCGGTGATGACGCCGTGATGCGGGTGCACGGGCTGGTGAAAGAACTGGCGGAGAGTGTGAGAGGGTGCAGACATTAGGCATCGCATCGTTGAGCAGTGAATGTAAACAGCGAACGCTTGGAGTAGTTGCAAAAAAAGAGCTAATATGAGGGCTAGAAAAGGAGCTTTTTTATGGCTTCAGGAGGTTTCCATGCACCAAGTATTAGCTAACTTTTCGGTCAGTATTTCTGAACTAAAGAAAAACCCTTCGGCACTGCTGAGCCAGGCAAGCGGTGCCCCCATTGCTGTGTTGAATCACAACAAGCCCGCCGCTTACCTTGTCCCTGTAGAAACTTATGAGGCGATGATGGAGATGCTGGAAGACTACGAGCTGGCCAAGCTAGTGGAAGAGCGTCGAGCCGATAAAGACAAGGCCGTCACGGTATCACTGGATGACCTATAAGCTACGCTTTTTGCCCGCGGCCTTGAAAGAGTGGGAAAAGCTTAGCCCACCCGTCAAACAACAGTTCAAAAAGAAGCTGGCTGAAAGGCTAGAAACCCCACGTGTGCCTGCCGATAAACTCAGTGGTTTCGATGCCTGCTATAAAATAAAGCTTCGAAGCGTAGGCTATCGTCTGGTCTATGAAGTAGTGGATGATGAACTGTTTATCTACGTTATTGCTGTGGGTAAGCGTGACAAAGGCAAAGTCTACGCGTCGCTAAAGCGCCGGATGTAATCCATCACCTATCGTGCAAATGACCACAAACAGAGGCAAATAATGGGCAAGCTCTTTTCATTGCTGGTACTGCTGGGGCTGGGCTACGCAGGACTCTATTTTTACTACGGCGTTGTGGTTGAGAAGGAAGTCGCGGAGCAGTTAGAAGCCCGTGGGCTGTCGTCGGTGAGTGTGGATAACGTCGAGTACGATTGGCTGGCCCCAGTGAGTGACAGCGCTTATGTGGCCGTCACGCTTGGCTACCGTGGCTCTCAAGCAGCGGTCAACATGCAGCTACAAGGCCACCCGCTGTTTTCTGATGAGGTCACGGTACAGCTCGATAGTCTGCAAGCGCTGCGCTTGGGCCTTAGCTTTGGGCAGTAGTCTTGAGTAGCCGTCTCGTGCAATAACTCCCCAAAAAGGACACCCCCATGTTTACCGGCCTGAGTGCGTTTCCGCTAACCCCCATGAATGAGCAGGGCATTAACGAGCAGGAGTTTACCCAGCTCGTGGCCCGTTTGGCCCAAGCGCAGGTGGATTCCATTGGCGTGCTGGGTTCTACCGGCAGCTACGCTTATTTAAGCGTGGAAGAGCGGGCGCGGGTGGCCAAGCTGAGTGTGGAGAGTGCGGCGGGGGTGCCGGTGGTGGTGGGCATTGGTGCGCTGCGCACCCGCGATGTGCTGGCCAATGCCGAGCACGCCCAGCAGGTCGGGGCAAGCGGCCTGCTATTAGCGCCTGTGTCATACCAAACGCTGACCGATGACGACGTGTTCAACCTGTTCAGCACCGTCAGCCCCGCCATCAGCGTGCCGCTGTGCGTGTACGACAACCCCGGCACCACCCACTTCACGTTCAGCGACGAGCTGCACGGGCGCATTGCCGAGTTGCCCCAGGTGCGCTCGATCAAAATTCCGCCAGTGTCTACTGACTTGGAAGATGCCAAAGCCCGCGTGGCGCGGCTGCGGGCGCTGATTCCTGATGATGTAACCATCGGCATCAGCGGCGACCCCGCCGCCGCGACGGGCCTGCTGGCAGGCTGCGAGGCGTGGTATTCGGTGATTGGCGGGCTCTACCCAGAACTAGCGCTGGCGCTAACACGCGCCGCCCAAGCGGGCGACGCCGAACAGGCTCAAGCCCGCTCAGACGCCTTAGCACCGCTATGGGCGCTGTATCATGAATACGGCGGGAGCCTGCGGGTGGCGGCAACCATTGCCGAACTCACTGGTCGCGCTAGCTCACCTTGCTTGCCCCAACCGTTGAACACCCTGCAAGGGGAAGCACGCCAACAGGTCGCAGCGGTGATTGAGGCGCTAGGCCTTCACTAAACCGCATCAAGCGAAGCGCACAGGGCTGGCTTACAGCCCTTGCGCCCCACGCCGCAGCCAGTCGTGAACGAACGCCAGCTTGCGCAGCGCCACTTCCGAAAGCACAAACGGGTAGAGATCCGACAACCCCATCGAACGGTTGACATGGTTCACGCCTGCCACCAATGACGCCGCAATATGAATCAGCCGCTCTGAATCCGGTTCAGCGTAGGCATCCCAATTGTGGTCGTCCGGTAGCGCGGGCGACGTCATGCCCGAGGATACGAAGCTGTCGGTGATATCCGTTAGGTGCAGCAGATGCGAGGCGGTTTCCGCCCAATCCTCGTGGGGGTGGGACGACGCGTAGGTGGAGAGAAAGCGCGTTTGCCAATCCGCCGGCGGGCCGTTTTGGTAGTGGCGCTGCAAGGCCGCCGGGTAATCCTCCCGCTCATCGCCAAACATCTCGCGGAAGGCATCCAGAAAATCCTCCCGCAGGCTAAGCCGCCACCACAGCATATGAGCAATTTCATGGCGCATATGGCCAATCATGGTGCGGTAAGGCTCATCCAACGCCTCTTTGCGGGTGGTGCGCACCACGGCATCCGCTTCCGCCACGCTAATCGTTACCACGCCGCCCACGTGCCCCATAGGGACAGGCGTACCGCCTTCCGCCAGCATATGAAACACCGGCGGCGCGCCGGGGTCTTCCGGGCGAAACCAGTGCCAGCGGCCCAGGTTATCGATCACCCAGCGCTTGGCCGCCTCGGTGTGTGCCCAGTTGGGTATCGCATCGGAAATGGAAGGGTCTGGGGCCAGGGCGGTCATCGCGCAGGCGCGGCAGAACTCGCCCTGCTTCGGGGCAATCCAGTTACAGCCAATCACGTCGCGGTTGGCACAGAAGGGCGGCATGGGAATGAACGCCCGCGCCTGGGGGTCGTAGGCCACCGGCACACCATCCGCCGTGACCAAATTATCGAACCAGAGTGAACCGGCACCGACCAGATTAGAAAAAACGCGCATAGGTCGGGTATCTCAAGAGAAACGAAGCTTCAGTCTAGGAGCCGTCGCCCGCCAACGCCAATCGAGATACCCGCCGACTCAAGCGCTACGCCACCGGCACCGTGCCGCCATCAATCACAAACTCCGTGCCCGTGATTGAGCCTGCCAGCGGCGAGGCCACGAACGCAATCAGGTTCGCCACTTCCGCCGGGGTAGAGGGCCTGCCCAGCGGGATGCCGCCCAGCGCGCCCATGATGATCTGCTTGCCGCCCTCGTAATCGGTGCCTGCCTGCTCGGCCAGCCGCTCCGCCAAAGCAACGGCGGCTTCCGTCTCGATCCAACCCGGCGAGACGCGCACCACCCGCACGCCTTGTGGCGACACCTCCTTCGACAAACTCTTGCTGTAGGTCGAGAGCGCCGCCTTGGCCGCCGCGTAGGCGGTGGTGGATTCCGGCAAAGGCAGCTCCCGCTGAATCGAGGTCACGTGAACGATCACCCCTTCACCCTGGGCTAGCATGCCCGGCAGCAGGGCGCGGTCTAACCGCACGGCGGGGAACAGGTTCAGGTTCAGCTCCTGCTGCCACTCCTCTTCACCCAGGGCCGCAAAGCCGCCAGCCGGGGCAGACGAGCCGCCCACCACATGCACGATGATATCCACACCGCCCATGCGCGCCTTCACGGCTTCCGCCACTGTCGTGCAGCCTTCGGCCGTGGTGAGATCGGCGGCGACGAACAGCTCTTCAGGTAGGGCAGCGGGGCGGTTACGGGCGGTGGTGAGCACCTGCGCGCCCTCTTCACGAAACAGCGCCACCACCGCCGCACCCGCGCCTTTACCGCCACCCGTGATCAATACGCGACGGCCGCTAAGCTGCAGGTTCATGGGGTAATCTCCAAGCTTTGAATGCGTTCATCGGCCAGTTCGATATGGTGAAACAGCTGCACCGGACTACCGGGAAAATCGCCGGTCACGGTGGTGGTCATCACCATCTTGTCGCCATCACGAGAGACGTCGGTGGGCTCCACGTGGTACTCAAACTGGCGGCGGGTGCCGCGTAACCAGGCACGAATGGCGGCAATGCCCTGGTGGGTTTGCCCTTCATCCACCACGCGGGCATCGGCGGTAAAGCACTCCGCCAGCGGGGCATCATCCGCGCCGTTGCTAATGGCGATATAGGTGGCAATGGGAGTGGAGAGTGACACGCTCATGGTAAGCCTTCCTCGTCGTGGTTGCTGTACGAGGATCTTCTGCTTAGGCTTACCGATTATCAAGAACGCACAAAAAGGTAAGTGGCTTACCCATGAGAAGGATTTACACGCCCACTAGCGCGGCCAGCGGAGTGGAAGATGTATTAAAAATGCTGGAAGGGCGCTGGAAGCTGATTATTCTCTTCCACCTCTTCGACGGTAACGTGCAGCGCTATTCCGATTTTGAAAAGCTGATCCCCGGCATCTCGCAAAAGATGCTCGCCCAGCAGCTACGGCAACTGGAAGCCGACGGCATCGTGGCGCGCAAGGTGTACCCGCAAGTGCCGCCCAAAGTGGAGTACCGCCTAACCGAGTGGGGCCAAGCGCTCTGCCCTGCGCTGGATGCCCTGCTGAAATGGGCCGAGCAGAAAGAAGCGTTTCACCCCAGCGAACACGCGGACGACGCCAGCGCCTGAGCCACGCCAGCGCCCACGGCGGTACTGCCAAGGGCGCTCACCAGTCGCCAAGGCCGCCCTGGCTCAGTATCATCACCCGCTCATTCATCACAGAAGCCACTGCTTATGTCTTGCCCGCCATGTCCCCGCTGCCAGTCGGAATTCGTTTATCAGGATCAACGCCTGTTTATCTGCCCCGAATGCGCCCACGAATGGAACCCTGAAGAAGCCGCCGCCGAAGAGGCCGTTAACGTGGCGGATGCTAACGGCACGCCGCTTGCCGAAGGCGACAAGGTTACGTTGATCAAAGACCTCAAGGTCAAAGGCAGCTCCCAAGTGCTCAAGATCGGCACCAAAGCCGTCATCAAACGGCTAAAAGAGGGCAAAGACCACCAGCTAGACTGCAAAGTCGACGGCGCAGGCGACATGATGGTAACCGCACAGTTTGTGAAAAAGGCTTGAAGCGGTCGTTCTGTCTCATTAACTGTACAGGTTTCCGGGCAACGGCTAGACTTGTACTCTAAATAGTACATGTGAGGTGTGTATGAAAATCGTGTCTTTTACAGAAGCGAGGAATGGCTTGAAAGCTGTGCTGGATGGCGTCGTTAATGATGCGGATACCACCGTGATCACGCGCAGGGATGCTGAAGATGCCGTGGTGATGTCGCTGGATTATTACAATAGCCTAATGGAAACAGTGCACCTGCTTCGTTCGCCTAATAATGCTGAACACCTTAACCGCTCAATAGCGCAATATCGTGCTGGCCAAACAAGCGCACGCGAGTTAATGGATGAGTAGTCAGCGACTGTTGTGTTGGACAGATGAATCTTGGAACGACTACGTCTATTGGCAAGCGCAGGATAAGAAAACCCTTAAGCGCATTAATAAGCTGATAAACGATGTAAAACACTCCCCCTTTAAGGGAATCGGCAAGCCAGAGCCCTTAAAAGAAAACCTAGCGGGCTTTTGGTCTCGACGTACAGACGATACTCATCGGCTTGTTTATGCAGTCGATCACCACGCGATCACTGTCATTTCTTGCCGCTATCACTATTAGCCCGCAAATGAATCGGCCCCGAGATTGAGCCAGCAGTGGGAGGTGGCTTTAGCCCGCGACTGTGCCTGCACGCAGCCAGCTAAGTGGAAAAAATGACAGCTACCACACCAGCCCCCATCACCATTGCACTCGCCCAATTGCCTGTTATCAAAGCAGCGGTAGACGACAACCTCAAAACACACTTGGCCTACATAGAACGCGCCGCCGCGCTGGGGGCCAACGTGGTGGCTTTTCCCGAACTCTCGCTCACCGGTTACGAGATGGCGCTACTCAGCCAACTGGCCATGCCCCGCGACGATGCCACCTTTGCCGCCCTCACCGCCGCTGCCGCAGCCAATAACACGGTGGTAATGGCAGGCTGCCCGCTGCACAACCCCAACGGCAAACCCCACATCGCAGCGGTGATCTGCTTCCCCAACGGCGAACACACCTTCTACCTAAAACAACACCTTCACGAAGGGGAAGAGGTTGACTGTGCCCCCGGCTGTGAGAGCGGCCTCATCAACGTTAACGGCACCCGCATCGCCCTGGCCGTTTGCGCCGACTTCACCCACAAAAGCCACGCCGCTACCGCCGCTGCCAAACAGGCTGACGTATATCTCGCCAGCGCGCTGATCTCCCCAGATGGCTATGCAAAAGATGCCGAGCTGCTCGCCACCATCGCAAAGCGCCACCAACAGCCGGTACTGCTCGCCAACCACGTTTCCACCACGGGCGGCTGGGAAACCTGCGGCAATAGCGGCGGCTGGACTACAGCAGGGGAGTTAACCGTGAAAGCCAACGGCACGCAGCCCAGCTTAGTGATGTGCCGCATTCACAACGGTGGCATAAGTGGTAGCGTGGAAGTGATGACTAACTTACATAGCTAAGTATTAGTTGTCGGCTAAAAACTAATCCGGCAAGGTAGGCTTAACCTAGATTAACTGCTAGTCTCAAAGCATTAGAGTAAATAATGTCGCAGGGACAACAAAATGCAGAATGCCCGCATAACGCTTCACCCCAGCAAGCAGCGCATGCAAGTGCAGGTGGATGGCATTCTGCTAGCCGACTCCACCAATACGCTTGAACTCCGCGAACACGGCTACCCGCCGCGCCACTACTTCCCACGTGAAGACGTGCGAATGGACTTACTCACCGTTTCAGAAACGACCACTTACTGCCCGTTTAAAGGGCATACGGTGTATTTTTCGCTGGGTGGGCGACGGGATATTGCTTGGAGTTATGAGGAGCCGGTTGAGGGGATGGAAGCTATTGCGGATAGGGTGGCGTTTTATGAAGAAGTGGTTGAGTGACCCTTTTCGATCCAAAGCGAACATGCCGGCAGAAAGCGCAAGTTAATTAAACAGTATGTACAACTTGCACGATAATCTATTTTATGTTTTTGCACTTAATTTATTTTATTTTCAATGGGTTGTGAATTACAGGCGGCATAGCATGAATGAAGTGCTGTCGAATTCATTCAGGTGATGTAGAGCGAAGTATAATCATTATTGTGTGTCCAAGAAGGGATAATATGACTGAAGATACAAAGGGTATACCGTCAATTAAAAAGACAGCTTTTTGCTGCCCCCACTGTGATGCATATACAACTCAGTATTGGTCTTCTTTGTACTCGAAGCCATACAAAGAAAATGGGCGCACCCCTATCATCCCAAATATCAGTGAAAAAATTGAATGGGAGAACGATCCTAAGATTGAGCCAGACGTTAAAAAAATGCTTGTAGAGTGGATTGAAAAAATGTGCGCGGGAAAGCCATTTTCTGAAATACAAGGCCAAAGTGAGTATTTGCAGAGTCATATCCAAAATGTGAATATTTCAGAATGCTATAACTGTAAAGAAATTACTATTTGGGTGTATGATCAAATAGTATATCCAAGTACTAAATTAGTGATTATACCGAATCAAGACCTACCACCACACATAATTAAACTATTCGAAGAGGCAAGAGAAATTGTTAGCTCATCACCAAAAGGCGCTGCTGCACTTTTACGGTTGAGCATTCAGTATCTTTGTAAAGAACTTGGGGAAGGCGGAAAGGATATTAATCGTGATATCGCAAGCTTGGTATCAAAGGGCCTCAACCCTTTAGTCCAAAAAGCTCTTGACGTTGTTCGAGTTATTGGAAATGAGGCCGTTCATCCCGGTGAGATTAATCTTGATGATGATCGCGATACGGCCTTGCAACTTTTCAGTGTTATAAATCTAATTGCTGAGCAAATGATTACACATCCGAAACAGGTTGAAGCCATGTATAACAAGCTTCCAGAGTCCAAGCTTGATGGTATAGATCAGCGTAATAAAAAGGCAAAGGAAAGCTCTTAAAATGCAAAGCAAGCTCATGTTGCTGAACGGGTTGATCGCTGAGCTCTAAATTAGCCGAAAATGCGGGCGTTGAGGGGATGGGTGCCCAAAAGACAAATAGGAATTCTTTTATGAGACTCCATGAGATACAAATAAAAAACTTTAGAAAGCTCAAGAATTGCCACATCAAATTTAGAGACACCACCTTTCTTATCGGTCCCAATAACGCTGGAAAGTCCAGCGTGTTTTCTGCGTTGGAACATTTTCACAAAAATTCGAATTTGGATAGAGAGGATTATTCAAAAAGGTATAACGAAGACGAAGAGAGTTATACTTACGAAGAAGACGTTGAAGTTATAGCAGAATATTATAACTTGCCGAATGAAGCTAATGGCTGGTTGGGGTTTAAAGGCCGAGTGTTATCCTCAAAAGAACAACTTGAAGGAGAGACGGGTAACTCTATTATTTATAAAAAAGTTTGGTCTCTCAATCAAAGTAAGCCAAAAATATTTATGAAGGAATATCCGAGAAAAAGAAGTGCAATATATGATGATTGTAATAAAGTGTCGGATCTTGTAGGAAGGCATTACTCGGAAGTGTTTCTAAAAGATCATTTTGGCGAAGCTAATTTTGAGAAAAGCCTTACTGTTGCAGCAACAAAACAAAAACTATTAGATTTGCCAGAATGCTGGGATGTTCAATTGGACGAAGAACCTACTTGGGTAGAGAATCCAGGTGGTATCCCCGGCAATGTCTTATCTAAACTTCCTATTATCGTCGTAATACCAGCAGAATCGTGTATTTCAGAGCTGACAAGTTCTGGTGGAGCATTGTTTAACCTGCTGGGAGGGCTATTTGATACTGTTAGAAGCAACTCCGAAAATTATGCTCAAGCACAGACATTTCTTAATGCTCTAGCATCAGAGCTTAACCCAAACGATGAAGAAACGGATTTTGGGAAGCTAATTCGCGACCTTAATGGAATGGTAGATACTCTTTTTCCTGATTCGTCTGTACACGTTAGCGCGACGCTCGACGTACCAGAAAAATCTATTAAACCCCAATTTAAAGTGGAAATGGAGAGTAACGTGAAAACCTCCGTTGACTATCAAGGTCATGGAATGATCAGGGCAACAGCATTCCAATTGCTAAGATTTGTGCAAGATTTCATAAATAGAAATACTGATAGCACTCGGACAACTATATTCTGTTTTGAGGAGCCTGAAATATATTTGCACCCTTCGGCTGCAAGCCAAATGCGGGACTCATTATATGACTTGGCTGGTCCAAATTGTCAGATTATAGCGACTACTCATTCGCCGTATATGGTTGATCTTGGGTCAGAAAAGAGTATGAGTCTCACTAAGTTTAGTTTTACTGAAGACAATTTTTCAACAGCAACTTCTTTCAATCTCGAAGAGGCCTTCGTTACGCTTGCTGGAGATGAAAAGCAAAACTTAAAAATGCTCTTAAAGGTTGATGACTATATATCAAGAATGTTCTTCTCGAAAAAGTGTATTTTTATTGAAGGTGATACAGAAGAAGTTGTCGTGCGCGAGACTATTAAAAGACTGTCTCATGAGGATAAATCAAAAGTTATAGGCAACTGTGAGTTTCTCAGGGCTAGAGGAAAGGCAGTGCTTATATCAATCGCAAAATATTTGAATGCACTAGATGTAAACTATATTTTCATGCACGATCGCGACGCAGGAACAGAGCGAGCAGAAGCGATGAATGCTCCAATATTAGCTCAAACTGGAAATGACCGAAGGATTATGATCGAGGAGTGTATCGAAGATTTGCTGGGGTATGAAGCTCCGAGTAGTGAAAAGCCTTATAAGGCTCATCTACATATACAGAATCATTGGGGGGATGCATTTGTTGATTTGCCTGAAGGTTGGAAATCAACGTTCATTAATTTGTGCAGCCCATACTTAGATCATCTTCGAAAGACCCCTTGAAAACATGTCAAATACGACGCTCCTACACCGTTTGCTTTAGCATATTATATTTGAGGAGGCTAAAATTAGCCTCCTGGCTGTTACCAACAGTATAAAAATAAGAGCATTTTCTTTATGAAAACTGCTTGCCTCTCCATAGATCCTTGGCGAGGCTATTTCAATTAATAAAATTTCGTAACAGTTTTTACGAAAAGAAATGGTTTAATTATACTAAGCCATCCGTGTCTAGTTTTACTTGTTTCTAAAAAAGTCAAATGCTTTCTTCCCTGCATATCCAACAAGCCCTATACTTGCTGCTGTTAAAGCTGGCCCACCTATTAACGCAGCGGCTCCGCCCATGCCAGCATATCTTAAAGCCATTGCTGCAGAAAACTTTTTCACTGAACTAATCTGCTTGCTTTTTGCTTCTCCTGTTATACACCATACTACAAAGTGTTCACAATTATTAGAAAATAGGCAGTATTCATCTTCTCCAAGGCGTAAATTAGCTCTTTGTACAGATTCATTTCTTGAATATTTTCTTTCGTTTTCTGCGTACTGAGCAATGATGACGTCATCGCCATTCAAGAAATCCAATAATGGTATCTCGCTTATTTTCCCCTTTTTAAATTTTTCTGAAAAGCCGCTGTAGTGAATTACCTTGCCGAATCCTGAATATATCCCGTGATGATGGTATCCTGATTTTGATACGTAAAGGTGATCGCCAAGAACAATATCCATAGCCTCTATCTCTCAAAATAAAATTAGTTGTGAAAATATTATCTTATGTTTTACAAAAACTCTATGGAATTTTCTATATAATTTTTTTCTTAGGAGGCATGAATAGTGGTTGATCGCAGAACGTTAGTATTTTCGTGAGCATGGCAGTCAATTTATGAATAGAAGCAAGGTTTGCTTGTGGTGCAACAACCTCTTAGACCCTAATGGAGTGAGTCGATCTGTATAAATGGCAGTGCAACCGACAAGATCGTCTCTATGTATCATCAGATACGTCTAAAAGTCTGTCCCTGGTAGAAAACGACACTATTAATACTCTAAATATAGGTGTTGCTCACATGCTCATCTAACCCCACTAACCCTAACCACCTCCCTCACCACCGCCTCATTCAACACCCTGCGCTTGGCTTCCACCACCGTGAGCCATTCGCGGGCGCGGGTGATGCCGGTGTATACCAGCTCGCGGGTCAGAATGGGATTCAGGGTGGGCGGCAGCAGTAGGGCGGTGTGCAAGAACTCGGAGCCTTGGGATTTGTGTACCGTCATCGCAAACACGGTTTCCACCGCGTGCAGGCGAGAAGGCATCACCCAGCGGATGGGCTTGTCGGTGTCGCTAGTGGGGAATGCGACTCTTAATAGCTTCTGCTGTGGGTTGCGCGGGTCGGGCACGGCCAGGGTGATGCCGATATCGCCGTTCATCAGTTTCAGGCCGTAGTCGTTTTGGGTCATCAGTACCGGGCGGCCTTCATACCAGCCTTTCTCCAACGTGTAATCGCTGCCGTATAGCAGCTTTTCGCGGCGCAATGTGCTGGCGATGCGTTGGTTTAACCCTTCAACCCCCCAGGGGCCTTTGCGCAGCGCGCACAGCAGTTGGAAGTGGCTATAGGCGCTGAGCACCTCGCTGGCCCAGGTGTTATAGGCGGCTTGGTTCTCCTCGAACGACTCCCCCCGTGGGCGCTGGGCTTGCAGCACGTTGAGGTAGTGGCGGTAGCCGGTGGGCGGGGCGATAGGCTGGCCTTCGTGGTCGGTGCGGCCTTCGCCGTTGCCCGCAAAGCCGTTGGGGCTGCCGTGAATCACCAGCTTATCCAGCGCCGCGTCGTCACTCATCACCAAATGGTGAATATCCGGGTAGCCGTGGCGCAGCACGGCGCTTATCGCCTGCTGTTTTTCCCGCTCGCTTTGCGCATGGCCCGGCTGGTTAATGGCTTTGGCTAGCTGGCCGATGCCGCTGTGTTCATTGAAGCGGTGGCTAACCCGCAACATGGTAATGGCTTGGTCGAGCGGTTGGCCTGCGGGGTCGATGAACTCGGCTGGCAGCGGCTGGCCGGTGGCCTGGGCTAGCCAGTCGGCGGTGGCCGGGGTGTAGTGGGCGGCATCGGCGCGGCGGCATAGGTCGCCGAGTACCGAGCCTGCCTCTACCGAGGCGAGCTGGTCTTTATCCCCCAGCAGAATGCACTGGGCGTGGGCGGGCAGGGCGCTGAGAGTGGCGGCCATCATTTCGATATCCACCATCGAGGCTTCGTCGATCACCAGCACATCCAGCGCCAGCGGGTTGGCGGCGCTGTGCCGGAAGTGGCGGGTGTCGGGGCGTGCGCCGAGCAGGCGGTGGAGGGTGGTGACTTCCGTGGGAATCGCGATCTCGCTGGCTGTTACCGCAGGTGAGTGTTCACTGAGTAGCGTTGCCAACTCAGCGAGCGGTAACGCATTCACCTGCCCGGCGATGGATTCGTTCAAGCGGGCGGCGGCTTTGCCGGTGGGGGCGGCTAGGCGGATGCGCAGCGGCTGGCTGGGGTGCTGGGCCAGTTGCAGGGTTTGCAGCAGGGCGAGCAGGCGTACCACGGTGGTGGTTTTGCCGGTGCCGGGGCCGCCGGTAATAATGCCGAAGCGGCTGCGGGCGGCCAGGGCGCAGGCGGTTTTTTGCCAGTCTAGGCCGTTGCTTTCCTTGAACAGTATGTTCAGAGCTTGGGGGAGTAACCCAGGGTGACTGGCGTCACCCATCGCCCAATGAATTGGCCTCCCACTTTGGCCTTCTGTGCCCGTGCTTTCTGAGCCGGTGCTGGTGGTTTCCAGGCGGGCGGCGATGTGTTGGTGCAGGCTTTGCTCGTACTGCCAGTAGCGGCGCAGGTAGAGCCGCGTGCTGGGAGTGCCGCTGGCTGAGTGAGTGGTCACTACGACCAGCGGCGTGTTGCCGGGGCCTTCGCTGGTGAGCAGCGGGTGGTGCAAGGCGGCTTGCCATTCGCTGAGCGTGAGCGTGGCCAGCACGTCGCTGGGCAGCGGCGGTGGGTCGGTGAGGTCGTCCCCTTCGGGTGGTAGCGAAAGGGCGAAATCCGGCGCGTTGAGCGTGGCGTTAATATCCAGGCATACGTGGCCGCGGCCTAGCTGGTGGCTGGCAAGTGCTGCCGCCAGTAGCAGCAGCGTGGGGGCGTCCGGGGCTTCACTGGCGAGAAAGCGCACCAGGGCGCGGTCTAAATCCCGCAGCCAGCCTCGCGCTACCCAGCGTTCGCACAGGGCCAGCAGTTCCGGGGGGCTGCCGAGTGCCGGGTGGGCGCTGGCGGCATCGCCGAACATATCGAAGGTGTGGGTGTCGTGCTGGCGGCTCATGCCGTGGCCTCCTGCTGGGTGGCGTGTGGCTCGCCTGCAAACAGGCTATCCAGGGCTTCGATGAGTTCAACCGGTGCGGGTTCGCCCACTACGCCGCGCCCAGGGCTGCGGCTGCCGCGTAGAAATACCGTCATCGAACCGCCCAGGTGCTGGTGCGGGTCATAATCCGGCAGGCGCGCTTTTAAAAGCCGGTGCATGGCGAGTAAGTAGAGCGCGGCCTGCAGGTCGTAGCGTTTGGCCAGCAGCGCGTGGCGCAGGGCCTCGGGTTCGTAGGCGCTGTCGTTGGGGCCTAGGTAGTTCGATTTCCAGTCCAGCACGTAAAAGCGCCCCTGGTGCTCGAAGGCCAAGTCGATAAAGCCTTTCAGCATGCCGTTCAGGGTGTCGGCATCCAGCGCGGGGCGCTCTACTCCTGGCAGTAAGTGCTTGCTCACCAGCGCATCAATGGCTTGGGTGTTCACCCGCTTGGCGGCGAACCAGAACTCAAGCTCTACCTGATAGCTTTCTAACTCATTCAGCGCCACGCTTTGCGGGGTGGGCGCGGCCAGCGGTAGCGGCGTGGTGAGCAGGGCGCTTAGCCAGCCTGCCAGCGGTTCTTGCCACGCCTGCCAGCCGCGTAGCTGCACCCGCCGCCACAGCATGTCGTTGAGGGCGTCCATATCGTTGGCGGCGGTATCGAAGCCTTGCTTGCCCGCCCACTCCAGCAGCCCGTGCAGAAAGGTGCCGGGGCCGGGGCCACGGGGGAATTTGTGCAGGTGATACGCTTCCGGCTCAGAAAGATCCCGAGGTTCATCCAGCACTTCAAAGGCGGTGGCTTCTTGGGCGGTGGTGGGTTCCAGCGGTGGCAGCACTGGAGCGGTCAGCGTGCCGGAAAGCCGCAGCGCGGAGTAGCTGGCAATCCACCAGTGCTCTTTGGCGGGGCGCGTGGGCGTGCGGGCGTGGCCCAGCGCACTGCTTTGCTCCACTTGGGCCACGCGCTCTGCGGTGGGCGCGGGTGGTTGGTGAATCTGTATCTCGCTGCCTTTGCCTTCCACCAGTTCGTCGAGCGCTTTATTCAGCGCCTCCGGTGAAAGGGCATTGCCGCCTTTTAGCAGGTAGCCCATCGCGCTGTTCTCCAGGCCTTTCAGCGGGGCCAGCCCCAGCCAGGTGGCGTGGCGGGCGCGGGTAAGCGCGACGTAGAGTTTGCGCAGGTCTTCCCCCAGCCGTTCGCGGTCGGCGGTGGCGAGTATCGCGTCATCCGCTTCTAGGCTGAGCTGTAGGTTGCCTTCGCCATCGTGCCAGCGCAGCGGTATGTCTTCGGCTTTGACCGGGCGGTGGTTGGCGATGAAGGGCAGGAACACCAGCGGGTACTCCAGCCCTTTGGATTTGTGGATGGTGACCACCTTGACCAAATCCGCGTCGCTCTCCAGGCGCAGCTTGTGGCTGTCGCCGTGGCTTTCTGGGTCGGCAATGGCGTCAAACAGAAAGCGAATCAGCGCGTGCTCGCCGTCCAGTTCGGCGCTGGCCTGCTGCAGCAGTTCACCCAGGTGCAGCAGGTCGGTAAGCAAGCGCTCACCCTCTTCAAACTCCGCTAGCAGGCGGGCGGGAATATCAAAATCCACCATCATGCGGCGCACCAGTGGCAGCACACCCTGGCGCTGCCACAGGCGGTGGTAGCGGCTGAACTGCTCTACCCGCTCTTCCCAGGCCAGCTCGTTTTGCTGCAGGTGGTCCAGCTCTGCCAGGCTTAGCCCCAGTACCGGCGTGGCCAGCGCGGCGCGCAGGTGCGCTTCGGCTTGTCGGGAGCTGGCTAGCGGCTCGGCGCAGGCGCGCAGCCAGCGCTCTACCTGGGCGGCCATGGGCGAGCTGAATACCTTGTCGTGATCCGAAAGATACACGCTCTTCACCCCACGGCTAGCCAGCGCTAGGCGAATGGCGCGGGCTTCCTGCAGGCCGTTTACCAGTACCGCCATATCGGAAGGTTTGAGCGGGGTGAGCGCGTCGTCGGTTTGAAAGCCGCTCTCGCCTTGTTGGCCTGCGCTGAGCAGTTCCGCCATGAAAGAGGCGCAGCGTTCGGCCATCTCGGTTTGGTAGGCGGTTTTGGATAGCGGCTCGTCGGCGGCCAGCGGCCAGAGCGTCATGGCGGGCAGCGGTTGGCCCTGGTGAACGAGCTGTTCGCTTCGGCCTTTGGCGTCTACCGGCAGAAACGGCAGCGGGTTGTCGCCGCCTTCTTCGCGGAACAGAAATGCCCCGGCGGGGTGCTCATCGGCGTAGCGGAAGCAGTGGTTCACCGCCTCTACCATGGCGCGGCTGGAGCGGTAGTTGGTGCCCAGCGTCACGTGGCGGCCTGCGGTGTCTTCGCGGGCTTTTAAGTAGGTGAAGATATCCGCGCCGCGAAAGGCGTAAATGGCCTGCTTGGGGTCGCCGATCAGCAGCATGGCGGCGTCTCGGCGGGGGTTGGCGACCTCATACACCGCGTTGAAAATGCGGTACTGGATGGGGTCGGTGTCCTGGAACTCGTCGATCAGCGCCACGGGGAACTGGCGCAATATTTGCGCGGCCAGGGCCTCTTTATTGGGGCCTTGCAGGGCGCGGTCCAAGTGGGTGAGCAGGTCGTTGGGGCCCATTTCGGCGCGTCGCTCCTGCTCCCGCTCCAGGCGCACTTTGCACCACTGCACGGCGTGAATCAGCAGGTCGTTGCGCGGCTCGGGCAGGGCGTTTAGCGCGGCGGGCAGCTCGGCCAGCGCTTTCCAGGCGGCGGGGCAAGGGGGCGCGCCCTCTTTCCATATCTCGGCCATGCCGTCTGGGGTGAGGCGTTTCCAGGCGGCATCGGTGAGTGCGGGGCGGGTGGCGTCGCTGTCGCACCACTCCCGCAGTGCGCCTAGCCAATTGGCACGGCTTTTGGCATTGAAGCTTTGGCCTTTGAAGGCTTTGCGCTTGGCGGCGTCTTCTAGTGCGGGCACTAGGTCATCCAGCCACGCAGGCCAGGGGGCTTTCAGCTCGGCTAGGCGTGCGCTGCGCTCGGCTTGGGCGGCGCTTAGGGTTTGCTCGGGGGCGGGGCGGGGGCTGCCTAGGGCCTCGCTTTCGGCCAGCAGCTTGCGCACCTGCCCGTGGAGCTGATCCGGCGATTTCCAGTAGCCGGTAATGCTGCCCAGCGCTTCGGCGTCCAGCGGGTAGTAGAAGGTGCGCCAGTAGTCGCGCACTACCTCTTGCTCCAGCTCTTGCTGGTCGTTTTCCAAATTGAGCGAGAACAGGCTGCCGCTATCGAAGGCGTGCTCCCGCAACATGCGGTAGCACCAGCTATGGATGGTGGAAACGGCGGCTTCGTCCATCCACTCGGCGGCCAGCTCTAAGCGGCGGGCGCAGGCGGGCCACGTGGCCTCGGGGTATTGGCTGCGCAGCGCCAGAAGGAGTGAGTCTTCACCCTGATGCCGAAACACCGACGCTGCTTCCACCAGCCGATGGCGGATACGTTCACGCAGCTCTTGGGTGGCGGCGTTGGTAAACGTGACTACCAGAATTTCCGGCGGGGTGAGCGGGCGTACGAAGGCGGTGTCGTCTTCACTGTGCTGCCCGCCCAGCACCAAGCGCACATACAGCAGCGCAATGGTGAAGGTTTTCCCCGTGCCCGCGCTGGCTTCAATCAAACGGCTGCCGTGAAGCGGCAGCGTCAGCGGGTTCAGCGGGGCGGGCTGGCTCATTCTCATTCTCCGAACATCACGGCAGGCGGAAAGCAAAGCGCCTTTGGCGGATAGCCAAAGGCACCGGCACTATATCGCGTTGCCAAGAGCTGGGCAAAAGAGCAAAGCAGCGTTAGAGGCTGGTTTGAAAGACGGTGTCGAATTCGTTAGAGAAGTCTTGGGTGGCAGGAAAAATGCCCAATTGTTCAGCACTCCATGTCACTAGTCTTTTTGAGGTAACAAGGAGAACGTCGGCAAGTTCGTTCAGCAAGTTAAAGTGCTCTGCTATTTGTGCATAGTGCGTCGAGTAATCATGAGCGGCAATATTGCGAATAGCGCGGCAGCGCTGCCAGTCACTGGTAGCGTCCACGACGCCCTGCTTTTCGAACAGCGAAAGAACTTTGAGAAAGCTGTCAGTAGACTCACCTGCCAACAGAGCGCTGTGCCGCATAGCAGAAGCAATAGAGTCCTGTAGCTTGGCAAACCGCTCATTGATAGCGGCCAGTGTTTCAAAAAGGTCGACATCTTTTTTATGGTCGGCTAACCAATCACCGTCCAAAGGCCATGTGACTTTTTTGCGTGATTGATGAAGAAACCAAGCGCAGCGCTGAATGGCTTCAAGCAGTTGCGCCAGATAGCGCTGCTGTTCACTAAGTACATCCTGGCTCATGCGGCTTCCTCAAGCGTCATTGGCCGTGACTGGGCGAGTGCAATGGCTTGAAACGGAGTAGGTTCAGCTGTTGTGACGTAGGTCACGATATCGAGCGGTAGCTGGAGGCGTTGTTCTAGCGCCATTTTGAGCTCAGCACAGGCGAGTAGCGGGATGGCGTTGGGGGATATAAGCAGCAGATCGACATCGCCGCCTCGCTTACTATCATCTAGCCGCGAGCCGAAAACATGCACTGCCACCGAAGGCCCTACAAACTCACGGACGCCTGACAGAATAAGCTCGCGCTGTGATTGTGAAAGACGCATGGAGTCCGCTCCTAGTGATAAACCGGTGTTTAAATGGTAGCACTCTACTCACGATAGCAGATAGCCGCTCGCCCACCTGCTAGCCACAGTAAACAGGGGTTAGGCTGTGAGGTATCGTCGCCAACTGGTAATCTAGCGGGCTAGCCGCTCTTGGCGATCTGTTGATGCTGGTGAAGGGATCTCATGCTGACCTCGCTTCTGGATAACGATTTTTACAAGATCACGATGCAGAATGCCGTGATTAAACGCTTCCCCTATGCCCATGCCCGCTACGCGTTTATCAATCGCGGCGAGCATGCGTTTCCTGAGGGTTTTGGTGAGGCGCTGCGCGGTGAAGTGGATCGCATGGCGACGCTGCGCTTGTCGGATGAAGAGAAGCGCTACCTGCAAACCACCTGCCCTTACCTAGACCCCACCTATCTCGATTTTCTGGCGGGCTTTCGTTACGACCCCAGCGAAGTGACGATCGAGCAGCAGGGCAGCGAACTCTCGGTGGTGATGGAAGGCCCGTGGTACCGCACTATTTTGTGGGAAGTGCCGCTGATGGCGCTGATTAGCGAGCTTTGGTACCACCTGCGCGGCGTGAGCGTGTCGGAAGATGACGAAGCGCTCATCGAGCAGCGCACGCGAGAGAAAATTGAGCTGTACCGCCAGCATGGGCTGAAGATTGCCGAGTTTGGCACCCGTCGGCGTTTCTCGTTTGCGGTGCACGACCGAGTCGTCAAAGCGCTGCGCCACTACGGCGGCGAGGCGTTTAGCGGCACCAGCAACGTGCTGCTGGCCATGCGACACGGGGTGAAGCCCATCGGCACCCACGCCCACGAGTGGTTTATGTTCCACGGCGCTCGCTTTGGTTTCAAAATGGCCAACAGTTTGGCGCTGGAGCACTGGGTGGACGTGTACCGGGGAGATCTGGGCATCGCGCTGACCGATACGTTTACCACCCGCGCCTTTTTCGAGAGCTTCGATAAGAAGTTCGCCAAGCTGTTCGATGGGGTGCGCCACGATAGCGGCGACCCGATTGAGTTTGCCGATGCCACCATTGCCCACTACCAGCGCCTGGGTATTAACCCGCTGAGCAAAACCATCATCTTCTCCGATGCCCTCACGCCTGAAAAAGTGGAGCGCATCCGCGCCTTCTGCCAAGGGCGAATTGGTATGGCCTTCGGCATTGGCACCAACTTCACCAACGATATTGGCGTGGCGCCCATGAACATGGTGATCAAAATGGTCGAGGCCCGCCCCGAAGGGCAGGGCTGGCTGCCAGTGGTGAAGCTGTCCGATGTGCCCACTAAGAACACCGGCGACCCGGAGATGATTGCGTTGGCCAAGCGCATTTTATCGCTGGGTGGAAAGGGGGATGAAAGCCCGCTGATCTGACGCTGCAGGCATCAGCCGCATGCTAAACTGCTTTTCATATCGCTGTTTTTTGTTCTGGAGGCCGCCGTGCAGGATGCCCATCGCCGTAAGCTACCCATCGGGATTCAGACGTTCTCGGATATCCGTGAGGGCGACTATTACTACGTCGATAAAACCCCGCATATCGAGCGCTTGGTTAACCAGAACAAATACTACTTTCTCTCGCGGCCGCGCCGCTTTGGTAAAAGCCTGTTGCTGGATACGCTGCGCTGCTTGTTCGAGGGCCGCCAGGCGCTGTTTGAAGGGCTCTATATTCACGATAAGTGGGACTGGCAACAGCGTTACCCGGTCATTCGTATCAGCTTTGCCGATGGCGTCATGCAGAGCCGTGAAGAGCTCGATGAGCGTATTCGTGATCAGCTTCGGGTTCAGCGCGAGCGGCTGGGCATTACCCGACACCATAAGACGGATATTCCCGGCGAATTTTCTACCCTGATTCGCAGCGCCCACCAGCAATATGGTCAGCGGGTGGTGGTGCTGATCGATGAATACGACAAGCCGATTCTGGATAACATTCTGGAACCTGAGCGTGCTCGGGAGGTGCGCGAAGGGCTGAAGAACCTCTACAGCGTGCTGAAAGACGCCGATCCTCATTTGCACTTCGTGCTGCTCACCGGGGTTTCTAAGTTTAGTAAGGTGAGCTTGTTTTCGGGGTTGAACAATCTGCGCGATATTACCCTGTCTCCCGACTATACGACCATTTGTGGCTACACCGATGAGAACATCGATACGGTGTTCGCGCCGGAGCTACCCGGCCTGGATCGTGAGGAGATTCGCCAGTGGTATAACGGCTACCGCTGGGGAGGCCGTGAGGTGGAGTCCGTCTATAACCCCTTCGATGTGCTGCTGCTGTTCCAGGAGCAAGAATTTGGCCCTTACTGGTTCGAGTCTGCTACGCCGACATTTCTGGTCGATATTCTCAAACAGCGGGGGGTATTTACGCCCTCACTAGATCACTGGGAAACCGAGTATGAACTGCTCAGCCAGTTCGATGTGGATCAGATCAGTACCGAAGGCCTGCTGTTTCAAACCGGCTACCTGACCATTCAGCAGGTAGAGGAGCCGCTGCTGGGATACCGCCAGTACACGCTGGGCTTTCCTAACCGTGAAGTCGAAACCAGTCTCAACCACGCCTTGCTGCCATCGCTGGGGGTCGAAAATGCCCCACGCGAACGCAGGACGCTGTTTCGCCATTTAAGCCAGCATGATCTTATCGGGCTAGAAGCGCACTTAAAGGCGCTTTATGCAGTACTCCCTCACGACTGGTATCGCAACAACCCGATTGCTCGCTACGAAGGGCATTATGCGAGCGTGTTCTACAGCCACTTCGCGGCCCTGGGTCTGGATGTGACGGTGGAAGATGCCAGCCACCACGGCAAGGTGGATATGAGCGTGGATTTTGGTGGGCATATCTACCTGTTCGAGTTCAAAGTGGTGGAGCAATTGCCGGAAGGTGAGGCGCTGGCTCAAATCAAACACAAAGGGTATGCGGACAAGTACCGCGCCTCTGGCAAGCCCATACACCTGATCGGCGTCGAGTTTTCCAGTGCCAAACGCCAGATTGTGGCGTTCGATGTGGAAACGCTCGACGCTATGTAACACCCACGCTGGTTTACCCTTTGACCGCCTGATGAAGCGGCGCGTAGAGCGCTTCTGTGAGCGTGGCAAAGGTGTGCCCGTTGGCTTGCTCGAAGAACAGGCGCTCGAAGCGGGGCCACTGGCGGCTTAAATACGCGCTTTGGGCCACTTCACCGGTTTGGTAGCGGCCGCCTTCATAGGCGGTTTCGGCGGCGGCGTAGGCGTCGCTTTCTCGGCCTTTTTCTTGCGCCATATCTGGCGTGCCTTGCTTACTTAGCCAAGCAAACGCGGCTTGCGGTGCGAGCGGCAGCGGGGTTTCTAGGCCCGCTTGCCACGCGGCTAGCTGGGTTTTTAAGTGCTGGCGAGCGGTCTCGGCATCCACTGGCGCTAGCGTGACATGCCCCGCTTTGGAGAGCAGTTGCGTCGTCATCGGGCCATCCAGGTTGCCCGCTAGGTGCGCGACCCAAGGGCGCAGCAGGTGGCTCCAGCGGTACTGGCCGCGCCCGCTGCCTTGGCTAATCAGGCTGCTACTGAGTAGCAGCAGGCGGCAGCGGTGGCCTGTTTCATCCTGGCGCAGTTCGCCCAGGGGCTCTTCCAATGTGAGGCCGTGGGCTTCGAAGTGAATCATGGTGTCGGGCAGGGGATGCGGCCACGCGTCTAGCGCTTCTTCGTAGGCGTAGAAAAGCGCCTCCATGGGTTCGGCGAGTGCTGCGCGCATGCGTTCGCCGAACGCGCCCATGGCCAGCACGCCTTGGCCTTGAAAGCGCTCCAAGGCCTCGTGCAATGCTTGCATGCGCGGCTGGCCGTTATCCACCGCGTGGCGCTGGGCGGCAATCAGCTGGTCTTGGAGCTGCCAGTTTTGCAGGCCATCGAGAGCGAATGGCTCGGCGTCCAGCTCGGCGATGGCTTCCTGCTCGAAATAGACTCCCAAGCGAGTATTAAAGAAGCTGCGCACCGGCTCGCGTAGAAAGCTGCCCAGCTGCCCAAGCGAGAGGCTGGTAGGGGCGTTTTCCGGCGCTGGCAGCGTGCGGCTAGCGGCGGGGGGCGTGCGCGGGGCGTGCACCTCGCGCCATTCGTGGGCGTAGGTGAACAGCCGGCTTGCTGGGCTGTTGAAGTAAGCGCGGCTGAAAGGCTGCAGCGGATGCTCGGTGGTGAGTGTTTCCAGCAGCGGCGCGCCGTTTTCCGTTTGCCAGCCGGCTTCCAGGTGGTCGCGCAGTTGGCCCACCAGCACCGAGGGCGGCAGCGGCGTGTTATCGATCTGGCTGCGGCCGACCCAGCTCACGTAGAGCTGGTCGCGTGCGGAGAGCAGCGCTTCCAGAAACAGGTAGCGGTCGTCTTCCCGACGGGAGCGGTCGCCGGGGCGGTAGTCGCTGCCCATTAGGTCGAAATCCAGCGGCGGCTGGGAGCGGGGGTACTCGCCGTCGTTCATGCCCAGCAGGCACACCCGCTTGAAGGGAATGGCGCGCATGGGCATCAGCGTGGCGAAGTTGACCGCTCCGGCCAAGAAGCGTTGGGAAAGGCTGTGCTCATCAATCTGCGCCAGCCAGTGCTCCCGTACCATAGAGAGCGGCAGCGGGTCGTTGAGTTCGGCTTCCCGGCTGCTTTCCAGCATCTGCTGCAATCCGCTCTCCAGCTTGGTGAGCATGATGCTCTCTTGGGCGTCGTCGGTAAGAAAGAAAGTCTCCAGCAGCTCCCGTAGCCGCGCGACCCAAGTAGCGGCATCGGTGGGTTGGCAGAAAGCTTCCCAAGTGGCTTCGAGCTTCTCTAGCAGCGTCGCCAGCGGCCCCGCTAAGCCCGCCTCCAGCCCGCCAATATCATCAAACGGTTCGATGCCTTGCCACGCGTGGCCGTCGCCCACGGTGTAGCCCAACAGCAACCGGCGCAGGCCGAATGCCCAGGTGTTTTGGCTCAGCCCGCCGGGCAGTTCCAGCCGCTGGCGCTGCTTGGCGTTGAGCCCCCAGCGGATGCCCGCGCCTTCCATCCAGCGCTCCAGCACCGGCAGGTCGCGCTCTTCTAGGCCGAAGCGCTGGCGCAGGGCGGGCACATCCAGCAGGTCGAGTAAATCGCTCACCGACAGGCGCAGCTCTGGAAGCCGTAGCAGCTTTTCCAGCGCAATCATCAGCGGCAGGCGGTGGCGGCTGGCTTGGTCGGAGAGCGTGTAGGGAATGTGCCGCGGGTCGTCGGTGGGCAGCTGACCAAACACCGCTTCAATGTGCGGCGCGTAGCGGTCGATATCCGGCACCATGACGATGATGTCTCGCGGGCGCAGGTGTGGGGCGGCGCTGAAGGCGGCCAGCAGCTGGTCGTGGAGAATCTCCACTTCCCGCTGGGGGCCGTGGGCGATATGGAACACGATGGAGTCATCGGAAGCGGGCAATGCGGGCCAGTGGCCTTGCGTTTCCGCCACGGGGCGCAGCTCGCGGATGTCGTCTTGCAACTGGCTGAGCAGGCAGTGGCGATCCTCGCCGCTGAACGGCTCGAACATATCGATGCGCAGTGCTTGCTGCTCGAATAGAGTTTGGTAGTTGCCTGCGTCGTCGTGCTCATCGAGCAGGCGCAGGTAGTCGCGGCCCTGCTTGCCCCAGGCGGCTAGCAGCGGCTGGGCGTGCAGGTGCAGGGCGTCATCGGCATCGCCAGTGCCCAGTACATCCAGCGCTTCGGGCATGCCGGTTTTGCGCCGCTGGCGGTAGCGCTGGGCGCGCAGCAGGTCTTTGTGCTCGATGATATCCGCCCAGTAGAACTGGCAGGGGTTGTGAACGCACAGCACGATTTGGCAGCAGCGAGAGAGCGCCGCCAGCGCTTCCAGGGTTTGCTGGGGCAGTGATGAAATGCCGAAGATGATCAGCCGCCGAGGCAGCCCCGGCGGGCAGTCTTGGCCTTCCAGGTGCTCGGTGGCCTTCAAGAAACGCTGGTGAACCTGGGCGCGGCTGCTGTTCAATCCGGCCTCGCCTTGGGTGGCGGCCACATCGTCACGAAGGATGCGCCAGAGTGCGGGCTGCCAGCGCTGGTGCTCTTCCAAAGGGCGGTGCTCGCCTCTGGCGGTAATTAGCACATCGTGGCCGTTTGCCCAGGCGTCCAGCCAGTCGGCGCGGTAGACCTGGTACTGGTCAAACAGATCCGCCAGCCGCTCGGCCAGTTGGTAGTGCTTGCGCTGGTCGCGGTCGATTTCTAGAAACTGCGCCAGCGGCTCAAACACCGGCTGCCCGGCCAGGGTAGGCAGCAGGCGCAGCAGCCGCCATACCAAGCGCGATTTATCGAACGGCGAGGTTTCCGGCACGGCATCGGCGTTTTGCGACACGTGAGTGAGCACCGTGCGGTAGGCCTGCCATAGAAACCGCGCGGGCAGCATCACCTCTAGCGCCGCCGCAATGCCCGCGCCGCCATTCTTAGGGTCTTCCGCCAACGCCAGTTTTAGCCACTGCCCAATACCGTTGCTCTGCACCAGAATGGTTTCGTTCTCCAACGGCCCCAACGGCTGGCGGCGCATCCACTCCACCGCTAAACCGCGTAAATCTTCCAAGCGGTTAGCATGTACCACCATAAAACCGGGGGGGAGCGAAGTGGGGGAGAACAAAGCATTGGCAGGCATACGGCGGCGTTCCTTCACGGCAATCAGCGTCACGGGTGGTGGTGACGCTATGGTGCCATAAATTGGGGGTACTCGCGTGTATCTGGAGTAGGAACTTTTATGCACGCTGGGTTATCATAAAAGATAACTTGAGCGGGGTTATGCTATGGAGTGGCAGGTTGAGTTTTATCCAGGTGTCGAGCAAGAAATTTTAAGTATGCCGCCCAAAATACAGGCCAGAATGCTCCGGTTACTGGAGATGGTAGAGACTCATGGCGCTAACCTTGGGCCACCACACACGGAATCTATGGGCGACGGTTTGTTTGAAATTAGGGCAAAGGCAAAAGAGGGAATTGGCCGTTCTCTGTTTTGTTATGTGCATGGGAAACATATTGTTGTTCTCCATGCGTTCGTCAAAAAAAGCCAAAAAACGCCGCGTCAGGCGTTAACGTTAGCGCGGACAAGACAGCGCGAGGTGCAGTCATGATGAACTTAAAGGCACTAAAAGAGCAGGCGCTTCAAAACCCTGAAGTAGAGGCGGAGTATGAGCGTTTGGCACCGGAGTTTGCGTTGGCTTCCACACTGATTTCTATGCGCCAGCGTGCCGGGTTGACCCAAGAAGAGCTTGCCAAACGCTTGGATACACAAAAAAGTAACATTAGCCGCTTGGAGCGGGGAAGCAGTAACCCCGGCTGGAAAACATTACAGCGCTATGCACACGCCTGCGGCTTTGAGCTGACGGTACATGTTGAACAACAAAAACAGCCAGCCCACTAAGCAGTCAGAGCACTGCAATATGGAACTCTTCTTGCGTCATCGGCTTACCGCCGCCAAGCTGTGCCCTTTGCCATGCCATTGAGAGGAGTCCGTGATGACCGAGCCGACCAACAATAATACCCGCCGCCACTCTGCCCAGGTGGTGGATGGCCCCGGTAAAGCGGCTAGCCGCGCCATGCTGCGCGCCGTGGGCTTCAACGATGACGATTTTCAAAAGCCCCAGGTAGGTATTGCGTCTACCTGGAGCATGGTGACGCCGTGTAATAGCCATATTGGTGAGCTGGCGGAGCTTGCCCGGGATGGGGCCGATGCCGCAGGCGGCAAAGGCGTGGTGTTCAATACCATCACCATTTCTGATGGCATTGCCAACGGCACCGAAGGCATGAAGTACTCGCTGGTCTCGCGGGAAGTGATTGCCGACTCCATCGAAACCGTGGCGGGCTGCGAAGGCTTTGATGGCTTGGTGGCGATTGGCGGTTGCGATAAGAACATGCCGGGCTGCGTGATGGGGCTGGCACGGCTCGATCGCCCCAGCGTGTTCGTTTATGGCGGTACCATCATGCCCGGCAAGGGCCACACTGATATTGTCTCGGTGTTCGAGGCGATGGGCGCCCACTCCCGTGGCGACATCGACCTGATCGAGCTGAAAAACATCGAAGAGACCGCCATTCCTGGCCCTGGTTCCTGTGGGGGCATGTACACCGCCAACACCATGGCTTCGGCCATCGAGGCGCTGGGCATGAGCTTGCCGGGAAGCTCGGCGCAGAATGCCATCTCCCAAGAGAAACGCGACGACTGCAAAGCCGCTGGCGAAGCCGTGCTGGCGCTGCTGGCGCAAGACATCAAGCCCTCCGATATCATGACCCGCGAGGCGTTCGAGAACGCCGTGACTGTGGTGATTGCTCTGGGTGGCTCCACCAATGCGGTGCTGCACCTGATTGGCATGGCGCGCACCATCGGTGTCGAGCTGACCCTGGCGGACTTCACCGAGATTGGTAAGCGCGTGCCGGTGCTGGCCGACCTGCGCCCCAGCGGCCACTACATGATGAGCGAGCTGGTGGCGATTGGCGGCATTCAGCCGCTGATGAGAATCCTGCTGGATGCTGGGCTGCTTAACGGCAACTGTTTAACGGTGACCGGTAAAACGCTGGCCGAGAACCTCACTAACGTCGAGCCGTACCCGATGGATCAGCAAATCATCGCGCCGCTGGGTAACCCGATCAAAGCCGAAAGCCACCTGCGTATTCTGTTTGGTAACTTAGCGCCGGAAGGGGCGGTGGCGAAAATTACCGGCAAAGAGGGCACGCGCTTTAGCGGCTCGGCGCGGGTGTTTGGCTCGGAAGAGGAAGCTCAGGCACGCATCAATGACGGCACCGTGGTGGCGGGCGATGTGGTGGTGATTCGCTACGAAGGCCCGAAAGGCGGCCCCGGCATGCGCGAAATGCTCACGCCTACCTCGGCCATCATGGGCCGTGGCTTGGGCAACGACGTGGCGCTGATTACCGATGGCCGATTCTCAGGCGGTAGCCACGGCTTCGTGGTGGGGCATGTGTCTCCGGAAGCTTTCGACGGTGGCCCGCTGGCGCTGGTGGAAGATGGCGACCCGATCACCATTGATGCCGAAGCCGATACCATTGATGTGCATATCAGCGATGAAGAGATGATGCGCCGCCGTGCGGCCTGGCAACAGCCTGAGCCGCGCTATCGTAAAGGCGTGTTGGCGAAGTATGCCAAATTGGTCAGCTCGGCCAGTACCGGTGCGGTGACCGACCAAGAATAATCTGTGAAGAGTCACCGGCACGATTAGGCTGTCACTAAGTCGTCAAGCGCAAGGCGTACCCTGAACGCTTTGCGCTTTTTAATGGGTAAACGGTGGGCACGATGTCAGAAAAGAATCCGGTTCGAGGGCGGGCCAACGAGGTGTTCTGGGCATTTTTGGCGCTGGGGCTGACCTCGTTCGGTGGCCCCGTGGCGCACCTGGGCTACTTTCGCACGGCGTTTGTCGAACGTCGCCAGTGGCTCAGCGAGCAGGCCTACGCGGATTTGGTCGCGCTGTGCCAGTTCTTGCCGGGTCCCGCCAGTAGCCAGGTAGGCTTTGCCTTAGGGTTGATGCGCGCAGGCCCCTGGGGGGCGGCAATGGCGTGGCTGGCGTTTACGCTGCCCTCTGCCATCGTGCTGGTGCTGTTTGCATTGGGTACGGCAGTGCTGGATGGCCCGGTGGCCAGCGGCATCATTCACGGCTTGAAAGTGGTGGCGGTGGCTATTGTGGCCCACGCGGTGTGGGGCATGGCGCGTAACCTCTGCCCGGATAAAACCCGCACGGGCATTGCCCTGGCAGCGGTGTTCGCGGTGGTGCTGGTCAGCGGGCCGTTGGGGCAGGTGGCGGCGATTGTGCTGGGTGGCGTGGCGGGTCTGCTGCTGTGTCGCCAAAGCGCTGCAGCATCGTCTAGCGAATCGCTGCACTTCCCGGTAACGCGTAGAGCGGGCACGCTAGCATTAGGTTTATTCGCCGCTTTGTTGGTGCTCTTACCGCTGTTAGCGGCGAGCACCGGTTGGTTGAACGTCGTCGATGCGTTCTACCGTTCAGGCGCGCTGGTATTTGGCGGTGGCCATGTGGTGCTGCCGCTGCTGGAAGCGGAAGTGGTGCAATCGGGTTGGGTCACGGCAGATGAGTTCTTGGCGGGGTACGGCGCAGCTCAGGCGGTGCCGGGGCCGCTGTTTACGTTTGCTGCTTACTTGGGGGCGCTGCTGCCAGGGATACCCAGCGTGATTGGCGCGTTACTGGCGCTGCTGGCGATTTTTGTGCCGGGATTTTTGCTGCTGGTCGGCGTGCTGCCGTTTTGGAATCAGTTTCGCCAGTGGAGCAGTGCTCAAGCGCTGATGCGTGGTGCCAATGCGGCGGTGGTGGGTATTTTAGGCGCGGCGCTCTATCAGCCGGTGTGGACCAGCGCCATTCTTGGGCCTTACGAGTTCGTGCTGGCGTTGACGGGCTTTTTGCTGCTCACCGTGTGGAAACTGCCGGCTTGGCTGGTGGTCATCGTAGTGGCGTTGGGCGGCGTCATGATTCCGCCCCAGTAACCGGGGCGGGAAGATGCTCAAGCGGTGATAGTTAGCGTGGCGGTGGCGTGGCTGCTATGGCGCCTCCAGCTCTAACGTGCGACGCAGGACATTCAGTTCATCGATGTCCAGATGCTCCAGCCTTCCGGCGAGCAGGTCGCTGATCTTTTGCACTGGTAGGCCAGCCCGGCGGGCGATTTCACGGCTTCCCAGGTCTGATACGGCGATCAGGCGGGTAATGATGCGCATGAGGCGCGTACGTTTTTCAAGTTCCCTGACATCGAGGTCAGGGCTGCTTCGCGGAGGATCCAGCGCTTCTGCGTGAGCAGTTGAGTATGCCGTACTCATGTGACTCCATCAGTCGGAAATGACAAGCACACAATGCCGCCAACTCACGCGGTTTTCAATGCTTAATTTGAGGAAAATTTCACGCCTCTCGTCACCCCCGCAAACGCCCGTAGCTCTGGTAAACTATGCGCCTTCCTATTTCTGAGTGAGCGGCGCGTTGCGCGGCTTATGGACTGCTTTCTAGCTTGAAGAGGCCGTTGGCCGAGGAGTTTTGCATGTCGAACAGCGCACCCAAGGTGGGCGTGATCATGGGGTCGAAATCTGATTGGCCGGTCATGGAGCACGCGGTGGCGATGTTAGAGCGGTTGGGCGTTGCCTATGAAACCCGTGTGGTATCGGCGCATCGCACACCCGACCTGCTGTTCGAATATGCGAAAAGTGCCTCTGAGCGTGGCCTGCAGGTGATTGTGGCAGGCGCCGGCGGTGCCGCTCATTTGCCGGGTATGGTCGCGTCACAAACGGCGCTGCCGGTGCTGGGTGTGCCGGTGGAGTCTAAGGCGTTGAAGGGCTTGGATTCACTGCTTTCCATCGCCCAAATGCCGGGTGGTATTGCGGTAGGCACCCTTGCTATTGGCAAGGCCGGTGCCACCAACGCAGGCCTGCTGGCCGCACAAATTGTGGGCCTTCAGGACAGCGCCGTGCGCGAAGCTGTTGAGGCGTTCCGTACTGAACAGACCCAACTGGTGTTGGATAACCCTGATCCGCGCCCTGATGCACCTGCATCTAACCAGCCAGCACAATAGGTTGCCCAATATGAGCACTCAGATGGCAGAACGTATGATTGCAAAAAATATTGGTGTACTAGGCGCGGGCCAACTAGGCCGCATGCTGGCCCTAGCGGGCTATCCTCTGGGTAACACCTTCACCTTTTTAGATACCACTGGTAACCCCAGCGCGGGTATCGGCGAGGTGATTGTCGACCCGGAGAACCAGCACTTAGCGGCGTTTCTCGATAAGGTCGATGTAGTGACCTACGAATTCGAGCACCTCCCCGTTGAGCTGGTAAAGCAGATTGAGCAGCACAAGCCGGTTTATCCCGGCAGTCGCGCCATTGCGGTGTGTCAAAACCGTGTAGAAGAGAAAACGCTGTTTGATCGCTTGGGTATTCCCACACCGGCCTATCGCGTGGTGGAAAGCGCTGAGCAGCTCGCTGCCGCCGCCGCCGAACTAGGCTGCCCAGTGGTAGCAAAATCGGTTACCGAAGGCTATGACGGCAAGGGCCAAGCGGTACTGAAAGCGCCGGAGCAGGCGCAAGAGGCGTGGGAATCGATTGGCCATACGCAGCTGATCGTCGAGGCGTTCGTTGATTTTGTGCGCGAAGTCTCGATGATTGCCGTGCGCGGCCGCGATGGGGAGGTGGTGTTCTACCCCATGGCCGAAAACCAGCACGTGGGCGGCATTCTGCGCTACTCCGTGGCGCCGCTACCGGATTTGGACGCCAGCGTTCAGCAGACGGCCGACAGCTACATCCGAGCGCTGCTGGATGAGCTTGATTACGTAGGCGTACTGGCGCTGGAGCTGTTCCAAACCCGCGACGGCAGCCTGTTGGCCAATGAGATGGCCCCCCGGGTGCATAACTCCGGCCACTGGACGATGGATGGCGCGGCTACCAGCCAGTTCGAGAACCATTTGCGGGCGGTACAGGGCTTGCCGTTAGGCGCCACGAATGCCATTGCGCCCACCTGCATGGTGAACGTGATTGGCCTAGAAGGCGATAACGCCGCACTGCTAGCCATTGCCGACACTCACTTGCACCGCTACGACAAAGCCGAGCGTCCAGGGCGTAAACTAGCCCACGTTAACGTCGTGGCCGCCACCCACGCCGAGCTGTTGGAGAAAGTCCGCGCTTGCCAAGCGTTGATCCCCGATGCGCCTCCCGTGGAGTGGAGTTTCGAATCGACGCTATAAACGCCTAAGCCGCCTGAAAAGGCGGTTTTTTAATTGCCGACCGCTGCGACTTTTGTGCTTCAAACGTGCTAAAACAAGTGTATTAAAAACAGCCTAACCAATAAGATTGGCGCTAAGCCGACTGAAGAAAAGGGAGTTTGTATGTCGCCCCCCACCCCCCTTACTGCCACGGCCTCCGGGCTACGCAGTGGTTATCAACGTGACCACCACATCACCATGCAGCGTTTGCGCGGTGAAAAAGTGCGCTTGCTCTACGACAACCTATGGCAACCGGTACTGAGCAGCGTGCTGGCGGGTGGATTGCTGGTGGCGGCCATGTGGCCGGTGGTGGAGGCTTGGCTGCTGCTGGGGTGGTTTGCGGCGCTGACCGTGATCTCCGTGCTCAGGCTACTGCTGGCGCAGCGGTTCAAGCGACTGCCCGCGCTCCAGCAGCAGCGTCAACGCTGGTTGCGCTGGTTTGCCATTGGAGCCATTGCGTCAGGCTGCGTCTGGGGGGCATCCGGCGTGCTGCTGTTCAGTCATGATCACCCCGGCCAAATTGCGGCGCTCTCGATCGTGCTGGCTGGCATTGCGGCAGGGGGCGTGACCACGCTTTCCTCGGTGGGCTGGATTGCGGTTGGCTTCGTACTACCTATTTTATTGCCGCTGAAGATACAGTTCTGGCTCCAGGGCTCGCCACTCTCCATTCTGATTGGCCTCATGCTTGTGCTTTTTTTGGGGTTGATCATTGCCACTAGCCGCCGCTTTAGCCGCACCATCCATGACAACATTGCCCTGCGGGTAAGTATGGCGGCGCGGGAAGCGCAGCTTCGCGAAAGCGAAAATCGCTATCGTTCCATTTTTCAGCACTCGCCGCTGGGGGTGCTGCACTTCGATGAGCAAGGGCAGATTACCGACTGCAACGGCAAGCTGCTGGATATTCTGGGCGTGGAGCGCCCAAAGCTGCTCGGCTACCGCATGCTGGACCGCTCTGCTGACCCTGACGTGGCGCAAGCCGTGAGAGACGCGCTGGAAAAAGGCACCGGCTATTACGAAGGCACCTACCGGCTGCCCAACGCCAGTGTGGGGATCCCCTTGCGGGCGTTTTTCAACGGTGTCCATAGCGCCAGCAATCAAAGGGTGGGCGGCGTGGCGATTATCGAGGACTTCACCGAACGAAAGCGCAGCGAGGCGATCATTTACCGCCAAGCCTACTACGATGCGCTGACCGATTTACCCAATCGACGGCTGTTCATCGAGCGTTTAGAAGCGCTGTGCGGCGAGCAGGCCAGCGACCGGCGCGGTGGTTTGGTGATGTTCATGGACATGGACCGCTTCAAGCTAATCAACGATACCTTGGGCCACGCGGCGGGGGATGACCTACTGGTACAGGTGGCACGCCGCTTGGAGTCCTGTTTACAGAACGATGATATGGCCGCCCGTCTGAGTGGCGACGAGTTCGTGCTGCTCGCACTTTTTGAAGTGACGGAGGGGGCGGCGCTCATCGCCGCCGCTGCCCGCTATATGGAGACAGTGCAGCAGGCGCTGGCGGGCAAGTACCGCCTGGAGAGCCGCTGGGTCGAGGTCACCCCCAGCATGGGCTATACCTGCTTCAATGCGGCCGACTGCGACCATGCGGATGTGCTCAAACAAGCCGATACGGCGATGTATCAAGCGAAAACCGAGGGCCGGGCGCGGCTACGCCGCTACCAGCCCTGGATGAGTGACGAAATCAATAAGCGCGTGGCCGAACAGGCTCCTAACCTGCCAGTTGACCGCTAAGCAGCAACCACACGGCAATCAACGCAAAGTGCCCAGGGTACCACGCCAGCCATAAACGGCGGGGCATGGCTAAAGCTACGGGCGGCACTCGCTGAGCCGCGCCTGCGGCAAGCATCAAGACCAGTACGCAGGTGGCGACGGTGAACGATTTGGCCATGTCGGAGGCGTTCATCTGCCCGGCAATCCATAGTACGGGAAACGCCGCTAGCCCCGCCCAGAGGCGAGATTTCAGCACGTTACGAGTTTCGCTGAGCGTCTGCATGGCAAACATAAACAGCGGAATCAGCAGTAGGCCGTTGTGACCATACTCCACCCAGAACCCGAGCAGGTACCACGCGGTCACGCCGACGGCGGCTCCCAGCATCAGCCAGCCCAAACCTAAGGTTTGTTGCTGGTAGTGCTGCCACCCCTGGCGCACCAAAGCACCCAGTGCCAAGCCGCTGGCCAGGGTAAAGCAGACGTTCAAGATGAACGCATCGGAGGCGCGGGGCATCAGCATATAGGGGAGCTGCGCGGCGATCCCGATAATCAATATTCGCCGTGAATAGCGCAGCGGGTTGCGGGTGTTGAACAAGCCGTGCCACGCCACCATGGCGGCAAACAGCGGAAACGCTATGCGCCCAATCGAAGAGCCCGCCCAGCTTAAATCCCAATCCCCCGGCAGTACGTAGCGGGTGAGGTGATCCACGGTCATGGTGAAGAGCGCCAACCACTGCCCCCAGGCCGTCCAGTGGGATGAGGGCCGTAGCGCGGCCGCCGCATCTGTGGCTGGGGCCGAGTGAGCCGCCGTTGTTTCAGCCATGCTACCTCCTTGTATGTGGTTCAGTGATAGTAAAGACCCGGTTTGGCTGAGCAAGTTCGCTGAGGGGATGGGGGATTAGCTGGCGCTGAAAATCGGTTTACCCAGCGCCCAAACATGATCAATGGCCCAGCCTTGTTCGCTTAGCACGATGAAATCCGCATCTGCGCCGGGCTGAAGGCGGCCTTTTTGGTGTAGCTTCAGGGCATCGGCCGCAGTGGTGGACGCACAGCGCAGCGCGTGCTCCATGCTGATCTGGTGGTTGTTGACGCACTCGCCCAGCACCTCGAATAGGCTGCTGAGTTTACCGGGTTTCAAGCCAATAAACCGGTGTTGATCATCAAATTCCGGCAGCGAGGCGTTGGCATCGGAGGAGAGGCTGAGTTGGCTCGGTTCGATCCGTGCTTTTAGCGCCCGCGCCACGGCTTCAGAAGCGGGTACTTCGCCACCGGCCAGCAGCTCCGGCGTGGTGCTGGTGGTGAAGTCGATGCGCCCGCCTTCACGGGCAAAGCGCAGGCCATCTTCGAACAGCGCGGCAGTGCGGTTGATGTGAGTGGGGTAGAACTGCGCCAGCGGAATGGCGCTGTTTTTGGCGACCTGGCGCAGCGGCTCCAAGTGGGAATCGGCGTCGCCAGTGTGAATGAATACGATGCCCGATTTGCCCGCGAGCAGCCCGGCGGTGCGTGCGTCGGAGGCCAGCCGAGTGAGCTCTTGGGTGGTGGGCTGGGAGCCGCGATGGTCGCTGATTGCCACTTCGCCCACGCCGATGAATTCAGGAATATACAGAATGTCGCTGGCCACCGAGCCGGTCAGCGTGACGGGCGGCAGCTGATAAGAGCCGGTGTAGGCGTAAGTGCTCAGACCGCCTGCCGCCAGCTCCCGCGCTTTGCCAATCAGGTTGGCGGGGGTGCGGGTGAGGGCATCGGTGCCCAGCGCGCCAATCAGCGTGGTAACGCCCGAGGCGCAGGCGTCTTCCAGGCTGAGTTCGGCGGTGCGGTTGCCAAAGCCGCCTTCACCGCCGCCACCGATGTAGTGCACCAGTGGGTCGACCAGGCCGGGAATCACGCGTCGGCCCTCCAGGTCGATGGTCTGAATGAGCGTACCAAGCTGGTACGCCTCGCTGGCATCCAGTACCGCCGCAATGCGCTGGTCGGCGATCAGCAGGTGGCACAACCCGCGAGGTTCAGGGGCAAAGAGCTGGGCGTTTTTTACAAGTGTCAGCATGGGTTTCCCAGGAGAGTAATGGGCAAACGATAAGCGCCGACCTGGGGGCGGCGCTGGTGTTAGCGTCGTGACGCTGAGGCGACGGACGAGCGATCGCCGTTCTTACAAGCGTACATCGTAGTTGAAGTAACGGTTCATGATCTCATCATAAGTGCCGTTCTCTTTGAGCGCACGCAGAGCCTCGTTAAAGCGTTCAGCGAGCGCTTCATCGCGGGGACGAAATGCCATGCCCACGCCTTGACCAAGGATATCTTCGGGCTGTTTGATGAAGTCGCTGATGCGCTGGAAATCGCTTTCCGGGGTGTCGATGTCGATGGTGGCTTCGGCGATGGGGTAGTCCATGAAGGTGAGGTCCAGGCGGCCCCCCATCAGGTCAGTGACCACATCGTCCGCGCCGGTATAGCGACGGATCTCCAAGACATCGCCATAAAGCTGAGTGACGTAGTTGTCCTGCAACGTCGCCCGCTGCACGCCAACGGTCAAGCCTTCCAGGCTGGCACGGTCTTCGATATTGATCTCTTTATCGCGGGTGGTGATCCAGGCGCTGGGCGTGGTGTAGTACGCCTCGGAGAACAGCACCCGCTGGGCGCGCTCGTCGGTGATTGCCATGGAGGACATGATGGCGTCGTAGTTGCGTGCCAGCAGGCCGGGAATGATGCCGTCCCAGTCCTGCTCTACCCAGGTGCAGCTGACCTCCAGGTAGGCGCAGGCGGCGTTGCCTAGCTCGATTTCAAAACCGGTGAGCGTGCCGTCAGCCTGGCGGTACATAAACGGCTCGTAGGGAACATCGACCCCCAGACGGATCTCGTCGTAGTCCCGCGCCAGTGCGGCAGTGGATACCAATGAAAGTGAAACACCTGCCGCAAGAATAGCGGCCACGGACAGCGTTGCATAACGCATAGTCAGTCTCCTGAAGCGATTGTTAGTAGCGATGATGGTGTTACTGAATGCCAAGTGCCGCGTACGTAAGGCAGCTATGGCAAGGGGTGCGCTAAGCGCGGGAGTGCCGTGCGTCGTTTACGCATGGCAACGTACACGCAGGGCGCGCGTTGGCACGGGCGTGCCAAAGGGGAAGGCTATTCGTCGAACCACTCGCTCAGGTAGAAACGGGCAATAGTGCCCTGGGTACCAGGGCGAAGCGCATGCAGCGCGGTGGATATGAGGCGGCGTGAGGGCATGATGGCGTCTCGCTTGCATGCCTCCCCTGGCGGGGAGGCACACCTAAGCAGCTAGCGCTTACTCTTCGCCGAAATAACGGGCGTAGATTTCATCGTAAGTGCCGTCTTCCTGAAGCTCAGCCAGGGCGTCATTGAACTGTTCGGCCAGCGCTTCATCACGCTGACGGAAGGCGATACCGAAACCGTCGCCGAAGTACTCTTTCGGTTCGCTGATGCGCTCACCTACAACCACGTACTCAGCTTCTTCGCTCTCTAGCAGCGTGGACTGGCCGATCGGGAAGTCGAGAAAGACGATATCCAGACGCTGTGCTTCCATGTCCAGCACCATGTCGTCGGCGGTGGAGTAGCGGCTGATGTCAGCGACGCTGCTGAAGTTATCGGTGACGTAGTTATCCTGCAGGGTGCCACGCTGAACGCCGATGGTTTTGCCCGCCAGGGTCTCTTCGTTGGCTTCGCTGATGTCGAGGCTGCTGGGTGCAAACCAGGCAGACGGCATAGTGATGTAGGGGTCGGAGAACAGCACCTGCTGGCGGCGTTCGTCGTTGATGGTCATGGAGGACATGATGGCATCGTAGTTACGCGACATCAGGCCCGGAATGATGCCGTCCCACTCTTGCTCGACCCACTCGCAGGTAATGCCGATGCGCTCGCAAAGAGCGTTGCCCAGGTCGATATCGAAACCGGTCAGCTCGCCTTCAGCGGTGCGGTACTCCATGGGCTCGTAGGGAACGTCAACGCCAATACGCACGTTGTCGTAATCACGTGCTTGCGCAGAAGATGCCGCCGCAACGGCCAAGCCCAGCAGAGAAACAGTCAGTAGTTTTTTCATTTTTAAACTCCAAAAGAAGCAGGTTCACCTAAGGTGATCCCCTTTAACGTACCCCAGGTTGAGGTTGGCGAAAAGGGGGAGCCTGCATATAAACCAACGTTTGTTTTACGCTGGCGCGTGTTGGATTTGTTAGGGCTAGCCATTTAGCGGCCGCAGGTGGGCCAGCAGTCTTTTCTCCAAGAACCGGAAGAAGTACAAAATTGCGAAGGTCAAGCAGAGGTAGATCGCCGCGACGAACAGGAAGGCATCGAAGGGCGCATAAAAACGGGCGTACACAAAGCGTGCCGCGCCGGTTAGGTCCATCAGCGTCACCACGCTGGCAATGGCGCTGGCGTGTAGCATGAAGATCACTTCGTTGCCGTATGCGGGTAGTGCACGGCGGAACGCGCTGGGCAGAATGATCCGCCGCATCATTAGGCGTTGCGACATGCCGTAGGCGCGTGCAGCCTCGATTTCACCTTGCGAGGTGGCTTTGATTGCCCCGCGGAAGATCTCGGTGGTGTAGGCCGCCGTATTCAGCGTAAAGGCGATCAGGGCGGGGTAGAACGCCTCTTTCAACACGGGCCACAGGAAAGTTTCCTGAATGCCGTCGATGAACACCACGCCGTAGTAGATGATATAGAGCTGGATCAGCAGCGGCGTGCCGCGGAACACGTAGGTATAGAGATAGACCGGCAGGCTGATCCACTTGCGCTTGGAGCTGCGCATGATGGCCAGGGGCACCGCCAGAATCAAACCTGCCACCAGCGAGAGAAACACTAGCTGCGTGGTGGTCACCAAACCTTCCCAATAGTAGCCCAGGGTGGTGGGCGTAAAAATCAGGTTGTCTGCCAGCAGGTCATTGAACCATGCAGAGATATCTAGCATGTCACTGCCCCCCAAAGCCGATGTCGTAACGTTTTTGTAGCCGTGCAAAGATCCACTCGGACACGCTGGCGATCAGGAGATAAGCCAGCGCGACGGGAATCAGGAACACGAAAGGCTCGTGGGTCGCGCGGGAGGCTTCGGCGGCGACGCGGACCATATCGGTCAGGCCGATCACCGAGACCAGCGCGGTGGTTTTGAGCAGCACCATCCAGTTGTTGGAGAGGCCGGGTAGGGCGTGGCGCATCATTTGTGGAAAGCGAATGCGCCGAAAGACCAAGCCACTGCTCATGCCGTAGGCTTTACCGGCTTCGATTTGGCCGTTGTCCACCGCCATGAACGCTCCCCGAAAGGTTTCGCCCATGTAGGCACCGAAAATGAAGCCAATGGTGAGCACGCCAGCGGCAAAGGCGTTGAAATTGATATAAATATCGATCTCATAGTTATAGTACAGCAGGTCGCTGATGGCGTTGACACCGATCTGGCCGCCGAAGAACAGCAGCATCATCAGGACCAAATCCGGTACGCCACGGATGACCGTGGTGTAGACGGTCGCCGTGCGGCGTAATAGCCAGTTACGCGACATCTTGGCGCTAGCGGTGAGAAGGCCCAGGACGATCGCCAGGATCAGCGATAGAACGGCCAATTGAACAGTGACGCCCGCCCCTTCGATCAGGCGGGGGCCGTAACCTTGCAAATCGAGCATGGTGTGCGTGCCTCGCGGATCAGTATTTGGGAGCCAGGAACTGCTTCAGGCGCGGTGACTGCGGGTTACCGAGCACATCGTCGGGTGCCCCTTGCTCTTCTACCAAGCCTTGGTGCAAGTAAATCACTTTACTGGAAACGTCACGGGCAAAGCTCATCTCGTGAGTGACCACGACCATGGTGCGTCCCTCATCGGCTAGGTCACGCATGACCTTGAGGACATCGCCCACCAGTTCGGGGTCCAGCGCCGAGGTCGGCTCGTCGAACAGCATCACCTCTGGGTCCATGGCGAGCGCTCGAGCAATGGCACCGCGCTGCTGCTGGCCACCGGACATTTGTGCCGGGTAGGCGTTGGCGCGAGCGCTCAGTCCTACGCGGTCTAGCAGCGCATGGGCGTGCTCGATGGCCTCTTTTTTCGGCTTGCCGAGCACGTGAATCGGCGCTTCGATGATGTTCTCCAGCAGCGTCATGTGCGCCCATAGATTGAAACTCTGGAACACCATCGAGAGCTTGGCGCGCATCTGTACCACCTGTTTCCAGTCGGCGGGTTCGCGGCCATGCTTGGTGGTCTTGAAGCGGATTTGCTCGCCGTGAACGTACAGCTCGCCATCGTCGGGCTGTTCCAGCAGGTTCATGCAGCGCAAGAAGGTGCTTTTGCCTGACCCTGAGGCACCAATGAGGGTGATGACGTCACCTTTTTGGGCTTCCAGAGAGAGGCCTTTGAGGACTTCTGTATCGCCAAAGCGCTTTTTGATATTGCGCACTTCAAGGGGAGTAGGCGTAGCGGCCATAACTTAGGCTCCAGTACAGGGTTGCCGCAGCAGCAACGGATGAATCAATGTGCTTTCGGTGCGGCTGGCGCGAAAAAAGGGGCGATTCTATCAGGACTGTGCCAAATGCGCGTACTTTATCAGGGCGACATTGGTCTTGGTACGTTGCCGTGCGTCCTGACGGCCCCTTTACGTTGTTGTTATGAAAGCGACTTTGTGACGCTAATCGGTTGTACGGGTGGTATGACGGTCACGTGATGGCATGACTTGGCACCACCAGCAGGGCAGCGCGTGCGCCGATGTCGACCTGGGCATTGGGAAACACGACGTGCAGCGGCGTCTCTTCTACCACGAAGTCGCCTGCCGTCGCATCTTTGGCTAAGCAGGTACCGGGTTCGAAGCGGCTGAAATTGGGCACGTCGTCGTCGAAGCAGAAGGTAAAGTCCTCCGCTTGGCGCATCAGCTCGTGCTGCACTTTGAAGAAGGCCATGCTGTCGGCGGGCTGTTTCGGCGGTTCGTAACCCGCGCTGAGCGCGCTCAGCAGACGCAACATCGGCGCCAGCGCCGCCATGTCGTTGGCACCGAACGGGGCGACGCGGCCAAGCTCGAAGGTAAACGCTTGAGCGTGGTGGTAATGCTTGCTGTAGTGGGAAAAGGTCCAACTGTGCTGATGCTGGTGAAGCACCGCCTGCATGTCAGCAGCGGCCAGCCACTGCCACTGCTCTGCATCGGTGGTCGAGAGCGCATAAGGCTCTACCACGAAACGGGTGTACAAGCTGCCACGAATGGCCGTGTGCAGGTCGTAGTGCAGCTTCGGCAGCGCATGATGGCGGGCAAAGAACGCATCCACGGCTTCCATCAACGCCCGCGCTCGATCGGGTTCGCTGCCCTTGTCGTCGAGGTCGCGTTTGAACAGCCGGTTGAGATTGGTGGTGATGAAGCGTTTTTGTGCTTTTAGCGCCGGAATATTGCCCAAGATCACCAGCACCGGCGCGCCTAGCTGCAGCGTGCTGGCTTCCAAGGCACTCAGCCAGTCGCCGATCAGTTCTACCGGGGCGGTTTCATTGCCATGAATGGCTGCAGAGAAAACGCAGGCACGGGCGCCGGGGCGAAGAATGTTAGGGGTGAGCTCCAGAATCCCTGGCCCGTGAAGATGATACGTGCCGCTTGGGAAGCGGCCGATGCGCGGGGTGGGGCGTTCCTCGTCGAGGGTCCAGTCGAGCCATTGGCCTAGCATGAAAGTGTCCTTGAGCATGGGCATTCGCTTTTTTATTGCTCCTACCTTTAACCACGCTCGCGGCTGTTCACAAGGGGAGGCGTCGTTCGCGTGAAAATGGCCGGTGGGATGATGAAAGTGGCCGGTACAAAAAAGCGCTCATGGCCCATGGCCACAAGCGCTTTGTTCACCGGTGCGTATGAGTGTGTCACGCACGAGAGACGTTTAGCCTGCTCGCTGTCGCTGCATTTCCTCTTGGTACTCTTTGGCCAGCGAGGACTTTTGGTTCTCTTGCAGGCCACGACCTGCCAACTGAAAGACTTCTTGCTCCTCTTCATCGAGATGGTGCGTGACCAGATGCTGAAGCTGTTTGGCATGGGTGAGCCAGTGGCTAGCGCTGTAGTCGGTGTCGTCCAACAGTTCGATCAGTTCGTCGATCTCGTGGTGCTCGGCCACGCTGTGGCGCGCTTTCTCTTGGGTGAGGTCGATGTCCATCATAGGGATGTACAGCGCGCGCTCTTCGGCGTTAGCGTGATATTTCAGCTCGGCACGCACCTGTTGGTAGAGCGTGTCGCGCTCTTCGCTATCGCCATGGGTCTCTACCAGGCGGGCCAGCAGGTCTCGCTGAATGTCGTGGTCTTTGCGCAGGGCTTCGAAAATCGTCATGCCGGACTCCTTGGCGTTATACGTGAATGAAACATACCGTAAAAACGATACAAGAAAAATTAGTGCCGAAGTGGCAAAAGCGCAAGGTCGGCGCATCGATGAAATCGAAGCGGGGCATCGAAAACATTCGCTTTTCTCTACGCTTGATTAGGCTATGTTTGAATGAGTTTTCGCCGCCCGCTACGGGCAACCTGTCTGATGCTTGAATGCAGATGCAAAGGAGTGAGTAATGACGAAGGTACTGGTGCTGTACTATTCCATGTATGGTCACATCGACACGCTGGCCGCCGCTGTCGCTGAAGGCGCGAAAGGGGTTGAAGGTGTCGACGTCACGGTTAAACGCGTGCCTGAGACCATGCCGGAAGACGCGTTCAAAAACGCGGGCGGCAAGCAGGATTTCACGACGCCGGAAGCCACGCCCCAAGAGCTGGCGGACTACGATGCCATCATCTTCGGCACGCCGACTCGCTTTGGCAACATGGCCGGTCAGATGCGTACCTTCCTCGACCAAACCGGCGGCCTGTGGGCCAACGGCGCGCTGCGTGGCAAGGTGGCGAGCGTGTTCACCTCGACCGGTACCGGCGGTGGCGATGAGATGACCATTACGTCCACCTGGACCACGCTGGCCCACCACGGCATGGTTATCGTGCCGATTGGCTACGGCATCGAAGAGCAGTTCGATATTTCGAAAGTCAGCGGCGGTACGCCCTACGGTGCCGCGACGCTGGCCGGTGGCGATGGCTCCCGCCAGCCGGATGATCGCGAGCTGAAAATCGCCCGCTTCCAGGGTAAACACGTGGCTGAGATTGCCGCTAAGCTGGCGAGTTAATCGTTAGCTAAAAATGCTAACCGAAAACGAGCAACGCCTCGCTGTTAATGCAGCGAGGCGTTGCTCGTTGTGAGGCGTTGTTTTTGTAGGGGAGATTAGCCACCAATCCGCTCGGCAATGGCTTTGCCCAAGCTTTCCGTGGTGCCCTTGCCGCCTACATCGCGGGTGAGCACTTGGCTATCGCCTTCGCTCAGCACCGCTTCAATGGCATCGACCATGGCATCGCCCGCTTCTTTATAGCCCAGGTGTTCCAGCATCATCGCCCCAGACCAGATTTGGCCGATGGGGTTGGCGATGCCTTTCCCGGCGATATCCGGCGCGCTGCCGTGTACCGGCTCGAACAGGCTGGGGAACTTGCCTTCCGGGTTGATGTTGGCGGAGGGTGCAATACCGATGGTACCAGTGCAGGCCGGGCCTAAGTCGGAAAGAATATCGCCAAACAGGTTGCTGCCCACCACCACGTCGAACCAGTCCGGGTGCAGCACAAAGTTGGCGGTCAAAATATCAATGTGGAACTTATCCACGGCGATCTCTGGGTACTGCTTGGCCATCTCGGCCACGCGTTCATCCCAGTAGGGCATGGTGATGGAGATACCGTTGGACTTCGTGGCCGAGGTAAGCTTTTTACGCGGGCGGGTTTGTGCTAAATCGAAGGCGTATTTCAGCACGCGGTCTACGCCGGTACGGCTCATCACCGTTTCCTGAATGACGATTTCACGCTCGGTGCCTTCATACATCTTGCCGCCGATACTGGAGTACTCACCCTCGGTGTTTTCGCGCACTACGTAAAAGTCGATGTCGCCGGGCTTGCGGCCCGCCAGCGGACTTTTAATACCGGGCATCAATCGGCAGGGGCGCAGATTGATGTACTGGTCGAATTGACGACGGAACTGCAGCAGCGAACCCCACAGTGAAATATGGTCCGGCACTTTTTCTGGCCAGCCCACGGCTCCGTAAAACAGTGCATCAAAGTCTTTGAGCTGCTCGAACCAGTCGTCGGGCAACATTTGGCCGTGTTCCAGGTAGTAGTCGCAGCTACCGAACTCGAACGTGGTGAATGCCAGGTCAATGTCGAAGCGTTTGGCGGCGGCTTCCAGCGCGCGGATGCCTTCGGGCATCACTTCGGTACCGATACCGTCGCCAGCGATGACTGCAATACGATGGGCCATGGGGAGCTCCTTGTGTTGTTAGATGTCGCGAAAAAGGCAGGGTGTATTTGCTTGGTAGAAGTGTAGCGCCTGTTGGCGACGAGATAATCAGGCTACTATGCAAGCTATTGTTGCCTTAAAGTGAAGAATCCCATGATGCTGGATGACCTCGCCTTTTTTCAGCAGCTTGCTCGGGCAGGGAGCCTGACCGCCACGGCCCGTGAGTTGGGGCTGTCACTCTCGGCCGTCAGCAAGCGTTTGAAGCAGCTAGAAGCCCGGCTGGGCGTGACACTGGCGGCGCGCACTACCCGTCGTTTGACGCTGACTGCGGAAGGGGAGCGCTACCTTTCCCAAGGCGGTCTCATTTTGGAAGAGCTGCAGGCGTTGGAGAGTGCGCTGGGTGAGACGGCCAACCAAGCGCTGGCCGGTCGACTGCGGATCAACGCGACCTTTGGCTTTGGCAGGCGGCATATCGCGCCGCTGCTGTCGCGGTTTTGCATCGAGCACCCCGCCGTGGAGAGCTGGCTGGAGCTGACCAACTTTCCGCTCAACTTGAGCGATCACGGTTTTGACGTGGGCATTCGCATTGGTGAACCGCCGGATTCGCGTCTGGTCGCCAAGCGCATTCTGCCCAACCGACGCGTGCTGTGCGCCTCGCCGGAATACATGGCCAGGATGCCGCCTTTGAACGCGCCGAGCGATCTTGCTCAGCACAGTTGTTTGGTGGTGCGCGAGAACGATAGCGACTTTCCGCTGTGGCGCTTCGAGCACCGGAATTCGTCGCAGCGTCAGGCGGTAAAGGTCAGCGGGCCGTTGGCCAGTAACGACGGCGAAGTCATGACCCGCCTAGCGCTGGATGGCCACGGAGTGATGCTGCGCTCCTGGTGGGATGTGAACGAGCATCTCGCCAGCGGCGCGCTGCACACGCTGCTGCCCGAATGGCAGGGCGTGCGCGCTGACTTTTACGCCGTCTTCGAGCACCGCCGTCACGTACCGGCGCGCATCAGCGCGTTCATCGACTTCTTACAGCGTGAAATGGCGGGCCGGGTGCCCGCCTTGCCGAAGGGCTAACCGATCAGCGGCCAGGGCAGGTTTGATCCTGCACCACGTCGATCAGCTCGTCGGTGGGAAAGTCCAACTCGGCGGCGCGCTGGCGTAGTCGCTGCGCCACGTCGGGCTCTAAGGTTGGCGTACGGGCCAGAATCCATAGGTAGTCGCGGTTAGGGCCTGCCACCAGCGCCCACTGGTAGTCGTCATCCAGTTCGAGGACGTTGTAGCCACCGTAAAACGGGCCAAAGAAGCTGACCTTCAGCCGCCCCACGCTCTCGTCATCGATGAAGTAGGCGCGCCCCTCGGCTTCGTCCCAGGCTTGCTCCTCCAAGTTGTAGCCCCGGTTGATCACCTTCACTCCGCCATCGTCGCGCAGGCTGTAGGTGGCGGTGACGCAGTCCAGCCCCTCTTCAAAGGAGTGGTCCAGGCGGGCGATTTCATACCACTCGCCCAGATAGCGCTCTAGCTCGAATCCGGTCACCGGTTCGGTGCCCTCGGGAATGCCAGTGCAGCCCATCAAGAGAGTGCCGGTAGCGGCGATGGCTGCCAGCGTGGCCAGGTTCCTTGGCCGCGATGCGGGTGTCATCATCTTGCTCCTTACGGTGAACAATAAACGTTAAACCTATCAGGGTGGGCCACTGGACGCTATTTCTCTCACGGTGGCCCGATGCGGCAGGTAAATGAAATAGGCTATGGTATGTCTGTTACCGTATCCTCTGACAATGCATATAACAAAGGAGTGATTATGTGGCATCAACAGGAGATCCACTTACCGGAAATGCCCCGCGGCTTTCATCTGATAACCGACGAGATCGCCAGAGCGCTGCCCTGTTTGGCAGAGTGCCATCAGGGGCTGCTGCATTTGCAGCTCATGCACACCTCCGCCTCGCTGACCCTCAATGAGAACACCGACCCAGACGTTCGCCATGATCTAGATGCCTTCATTCGCCGGTTGGTACCAGAAGAGCTGAGCTATTTTCGCCACACCTTGGAAGGTCCCGATGACATGCCCGCCCACGTGGCTTCTAGCCTGCTGGGCATTCAGCTTAGCCTCGCGGTCCGCGATGGCCGTTTAGCGCTTGGCACGTGGCAAGGGGTGTGGTTAGGTGAGCACCGTGAACAGGGTGGTTCGCGCCGCTTACTGGCCACATTGAACGGCTGTACTGCGCCCTAGCGGCAGTCCATTGAATGACTTTTTTGAGATAAGCGCCCCGACATGCCTCGACGTCTTTTTCGCCTCTCCCGCCAGCGGTGGTTGAGGCTGTTTTTCGTATTGAACCTTGCGCTAGTGGCGGGGTTGATCATTCATCAGGTGTGGCTCTACGTCGCCGAACCCGAATTCGAGTCGCTGCACACGCGCGAAGTCGCCGAAATACGCGACCAGTTGGCGGGGCGGGATGCCTACCGCTTTGCGGTGGTGGGCAACATCAATAACTCGGTGAACGTCTTTCAAGACGAAATCATCCCGCTGCTGAACCAGGGAGACATCGACTTCATGGTGTCGGCGGGCAATGCGGTGAGCGGGGGACAGCAGGAGAGCTATCAGGCGATCACCCACAGCCTAGAGCTGCTGGATATGCCTTACCTGCTGACCTATGGCGATAACGAAGACAGCGACTTCGGCAGCTATCTGTTTTACGACTACTTCGGCCCGCACTTCTACGCGTTCGTGGCGGGCAATAGCCACTTCATCTTTCTAGACGGCACCGGCAAATCGTCGACCTCCTGGCAGCTAGATTGGTTGGAGCGCGAGCTGGCCGCTTCTGACGCGGCCCATCGGTTCGTGTTCGTCGGCTTGCCGCTGCATAACGTCATCCAGGATGCCCCGCTGTTTGAAGAGGACAACTACCTCAACGACCCTCGGCTTGCCGAAGGCATCATGCGATTGGCCGAGCGCCATGGGGTCGATACGGTGTTCTCCGCCAATCTTTCGCTCTATGCCCAGCAAACCGTCAACGGGGTAAACTACGTCACCACGGGGGGCGCAGGTGGCCTGCTGCTGGATGCCGATGAGAGCTTCCATCACTACGTGGTGGTGGAAGTCGCGGGCGGCAGCGTGGGCATCTCGCCCGTTCGTTTGAACGTCGACCGCCCCGGCTGGTGGCGTATGCTGAGCAGCGTGGGCTCGACGATTTATGCCTTCTTCTACGTCAGCTATCCACGGTTCTTGCTGATCGTTGGGCTGCTGACACTGCTGGCCATGCGCCTGTATCGGCTGATTTTCGAAGAGCGCGACTACTACCCCGATTTCGACATCGACCCCACGCCCTACCTGGAAAAAAGTCTGCGGGTGGCGATGGTCTCGAACAACTACTTTCCGTTTGTTTCTGGGGTGTCGGTTTCTGTGGAGCGGCTACGTCAGGGGCTGGGCGACCTTAACCACCGCGTTCAACTCCTGGTGCCGCGCTACCGGGAGTCGTGGCAGGATGATGACACCATTCTGCGAGTGCCAACGCTCATGGCGTTTGGTGAGAAGCGTGAGTTTCGCTTGACCAATCCGTTCAGCGCCCGTTTTCGCCGCTGCCTGCGTGCGTTCAAGCCCGATGTGATTCACGTGCATCATCCGTTCTGGCTGGGGTCGATGGGCCTGTGGATGGGGCGCAGGCTGAAAGTGCCGGTCATCTATACCTACCACACCCGCTTGGAGCACTACGCCCACTTCGTACCGCTGCCGGGGGCGCTATTTCGCAACCTGATCTCTCACTACCTGATCAAGCGCTTCTCCAACCGCTGCCAGGGCGTCATCGTGCCGACCTATTCGGCGGAGGAGTATCTGCGCATGATCGGGGTCAAGACGCCGACGCTGGTGCAGCCCACAGGTATCGATGCGGCGCGCTTTGCCGATGCCGATGAGGATGACGTGGCGTCGCTTCGTCAGCAGTTGGATATCGCGGCCAACGATACGGTGCTGGTGAGTGTCTCCCGCATCAGCAAAGAGAAGAACATCGGCTTTATGCTGGAAGCGCTGGCAGAGCTAAAGCGCCAGAGGAACACAGCGCTGCGCCTGCTGTTGGTCGGTGACGGGCCGGATCGTCAGGCGATTCAAACACAGATCGAAACGCTGGGTTTAGACGCGCAGGTGACCTTGGTCGGTGCCGTGCCGCCGGAAGAGATGGCGCTTTACTATCACGTGGGGGATGTGTTCGTGTTTGCCTCGACCTCGGAAACACAAGGTATGGTGATTCTAGAGGCCATGGCCGCTGGGCTTCCGGTGGTCGCCGTACGCTCAAGCGGTATTGATGACGTGGTGCGCGATGGCTACAACGGTTTTAAAACGCCGCAAAATCGCCAAAAGTGGGGGCAGCGTGTGGTGGAACTGGCCGAGGATGAGGCACTACGCGATACCCTAGGCAGCCAAGCAAAAACCTTCTCCGCTGACTACGATATTGCCAAGTTTGCCGGTGCCGTCGCGCATTTTTATGCCGAGGTGCTAGCGAAGCACGACTCTTCAGAGCATCCTTCACAAGAGGGCGAGGCCAAGCAACGTGGCTGACTGAGACGTTAGGCGTCGTGTCGTTTGTTGGCCGTACGGGCAGTCGCCACGCGTTTGAGTAGCCACAACAAGCCGATGCCCGCGACCAAACCGGCCACGGCCAGTGCCAACTCCTGCTTGGAGGCGGCGGTGAACAGCGCGCCTAACTGGCTGCCGAGCAGAATGACCGCCGCCAGCCCCGGCACGATGCCAAGCGTCGAGCCGATCATGTAGTCGCGGAAATTGAGATGAAACGCCCCGGCCAGCATGTTGGTGAGCGTGAAGGGAGCCAGCGGCAGCAGGTTAATGACCGTCATGGTGCGGATGCCGCGCTTGGAGAGGTAGCCGGAAAGCCCGCGCAAGTGGCGGCCGCCGTAGCGCATTAGGGCATCTCGCCCCAGCCAGTGTCCCACCCAGTAAGAGACCACCGAGGAACTCAGCGTACCCAAAGTGGCGTAGGCCAAGCCCCACACTGGGCCAAACAACAAGCCGGTCAACACGACCAGCAAGCTCAGCGGAAACATCACTAACAGCGAGCTGGTGTACACGGCCATAACGGCGGCAAACATCCAAGGGGCTCGTTGCCACTGGCTAATGGTGTTGGTGAGTTCTTCGAGATGCGTCTGAGTCAGCAGCCCTTGCTGCTGCAGGTAGCGCCACATCACGCCTAGTATCACCAGCGTGATCAGTAAGCCTAGCCCTTTTAGCAACGTCCGTGACATTCCATCCCCACCGCCTGTTTGGCAAAAGAGCGATAGCATACGCCACTGCGGCGGCGGGGTGAACGAACGCGTTACGGTAGGCGCGCTTCAATGACCGGCCAAGCAGCGTCACCCTCGGTGGTCGTCACATCGGCCAGCATGGCTTCCACGCGCTCGGGGTGGTCGTGGATCCACTGCTGGGCCACCTCGGCAAGGTCACGCTCCTCTTGGCCAAAGGCTTGGATCATCCAGCTCTGCTCGTCGGCGGTAAAGCTAAACTGCTCGAAGAACGTGACCAGCGCCGGGTGAGCATTGGCGTAGTCGCTGCGCAGTAGGGTGCGTACGTCGCTTTCGCCGTTGTTCTCACCGAACAGGTTTTCCGGGTCTTCCAGGTAGCGCATGGGCAGCTCGAGGTTCATCCAGTGGGGCGTCCAACCGACCCACACAATGGCCTCTTCTCTGGAAATCGCGTCTTGAGCGGCGGAGAGCATGCCCACTTCGCTGGTATCTACTAAGCTCCAGTCGCCCAGTCCCCAAGTGTCGTTATCCATCGCGTTATGGAGAATCTCGCTCGCCGCTGAGCCTGCGCCAAAGCCATGAATTTGGCCGTTGAACTCATCACGGTGTTCATCTAAATCCGCGAAGCTTTGAATGCCGCGCTCATGCAGGTACGCCGGTACGGCCAGCGTCATCTGAGCGCCATCGACGTTGTTGGCGACATCGGTGAGCACGCCAGAGGCTTTACGCGGTTCGAACATCTCTTTTTGTGCAGGTAGCCAAGCGCCTAAAAAGGCGTCGACGTCGCCACTCTCCATGCCTTGGTAGATCACCTGCAGGCCTATTTCGTGGGTTTGAGTGTCGTAGCCCAACGGGTTAAGGAGCTGCTCGGCAATTTCGGTTTTTACCGTAATACCGGGCCAAGCGGGTACGCCGAAATCGAGCGTGGCGTCATCGGCAAGGGCGGCTTGGGTGGTAACGCCTGCGAGGCTTAGGGCGATGGTAGAGACGATGGGACGGATCGAGCGCGTCATGGAAGGGGATCTCCTTGCTTGGGTTATTGTGATTACGCAGTGGTACGGGCGAGAACACGCAGGCGCGAAGCCAGCATGTCTCGGTCGAGATAGGTGCCCTGAAGGTGGCGAGCACCGCTATTGGGATCGAACTCCCGGCGGCCGTGAAGCACGCGACGATTATCGAACGCCACCATCTGGCCCGGTTTTAAAGTGAACTCCAACTGATGGGCGTCGCTATGGAAGAGTTGCCACAGCACTTTATAAGCGCGATACCAGGCCGCCATTTTTTCAGCGGGCAGGTGGAGGGTGTCGCGTATCCAGTTATTAAGGCGTATCTCCACTAGCTCGCCTTGGCTACCTAGGGTGATCACTGGGGCTTTGATGGCGATATCGTGGGTGTCGTCCTGAAAGCGAAAATCGATGGGCGTTTCGCTGAGAATAACGAGCGCTTCCGGGTCCTGTTCGCGCAGGGCATTGATCACTCGGGCACCATCAGCAAACAGCGACTCGCCACCGCTGGCGTCGTTTTGCAGGCAGTAGAGCAGTTGAATATCCGGCGGCTGCTGCCAGTTGGGCAAGTCGATATGCAGCGGTAGCCCGACGGCGGTATAGGCCGCGTTGTTGGGGTTAGGCTTGGAGCGAACATTAAAGCGCCCGCCAAAGTTGGTAGCGCGCTGCGGGCCAATGCGCTCGGCAAGGCGGCTGACTTCCTCTTCCACCAGCGGTGCGTCGGTGACTAGCGCCAAGCCGTCGCGTAGCATGGCGGTCAGCCAAGTTTTCTCGCCTTCTGGGGTCAGAAAGTCGGCGTGGCGAACGCGCTCTGGGAAGAAGTCGTCGCGCCACGGCTGCGGGGCGGGCAGTGCAGAAAAGCGTGTTGCCTCAGGGCGGCGCTGGTACAGCCAGCCGCTATGAAAGGCACTCACATGACCATCCTGCCACTGCAAGTAGAGGTGACCATCGGCCAAGGTAACGCTGGGTGCTTGTTCGATATCGTCTAGCGGTAGGTAGAGGCGTTCGCGGGTTTGCGGGTGGCGACACTCGGCGCAGGCGCAGTGGTCGCGAAACCATAGCAGAGGCAGCGTCGTTCGCGTACCGTCTTCCCAGGTCAGCGCAAGCCTGCTGTCGGTAAGCGTGGCATCGTTGAGTGCCGGGCCATGGTCATAAGGCGCGAGTTCGCTCATTAGAGGAGCTGAACGCTTTTCCGGGGCGGCTAGTACGCTGGTCATAGGGGCCTCGCTGTAGGTAGGTGACGTATTGCTCGATTTGCTTGTTAGGATGCGGAGTCCTTTGCGCAGTGACAAACGATGAATCTGGCCCCAAAGACCCTGTTTAACTTATAGGTTGCTTTTTCATGAGTTCACTCCCCCCGCTGTTATGGCTACAAGCGTTTGAGTCGGCCGCCCGCACCCTGAGTTTTACGGCGGCGGGTAACGAGCTGGGCGTGACCCAGGCCGCCATCAGCCAGCGCATTCGGCTGCTGGAGGATCGCCTGGGGCAAAAGCTGTTCGTTCGCCACGCGCGCAGCCTTTCGTTGACCCCGGCAGGTCAAGCGTGGCTGCCCAGCATTCACGATGCGTTTTCACGCATCAGTGAAGGGACCTCGGAGGTGTTCGGTGTGACCAGCGAACGGCCGGTGACGCTACGGGCCACGCCGGTGATCCAACAATCTTGGCTCGCGCCAAGGCTCGTGGCCCTGCATCGAGAGAAACCAACGATTTTGCTGCGCTTGGTCAGCGCGATTTGGCCCGACGACTTTGGGCCCGAAGGGGCCGACATCGAGATCCGCTACGGTCGGGGAGAGTGGAGCGGGCTGGAGATGCTGCCCTTGGGCGACGAGCATTTGTTGCCCGTGTGCTCCCCCGCGCTGGCCCGCTCGCTGAACGAACCCGCCGATTTAGCAGGACACACGCTATTGCATGCGGTGGGCTTTGGCGTTGGGTGGCCGGGTTGGCTGCAGGCGGCGGGAATGACCCACCTGGAGTCTGAGTGTCTATCGCTAACGTGCGATAATCAGGTGATGACGCTAGCGCTCGCCAGCCAGGGCGGCGGGGTGGCGCTCACGCACCGTCGACTGTTGGAGCAGCGTGATGATTTGGTGGCCCCCTTCGATATGGGCGTACCCAGCGATGAGCGTTTTTGGCTGGTGCGGCCCAGCAAGCGCCACGTCAGCGATGAGGCGGCAGACGTGTGGGAGTGGCTGGCAGCGTCTCGTTAAGTCTTCTTCGTGAGCTTGAGGCATCCAGCAGAGGTTACGACTGCTGGGCAGGAAATTTGCCAATTTTCTTGCCATTTTGGTGCAACCGTGAAGAATGATGCGCCTTCATTGTTTCAAAAAGGCGTGTTTCCTATGGACTTTACTCTTCCTCCCCTGTTGACCGCGATGGTGGATCGCGGCAACGGGCTGTTGTGGGGCAGCGTGCTGATTTATCTGCTTATTGGCGCTGGCCTCTATTTCACGGTCATGACCCGCGCCATCCAGATTCGCTACTTCGGCCATATGTTCAAGTTGCTGCGCAGCTCTCGGGAATCCAACGGCGGTATCTCGTCGTTTCAGGCGCTTTCGACCAGCCTTGCCGCCCGCGTCGGCACGGGCAACTTGGCCGGGGTGGCCGTCGCCATCTACTTCGGTGGCCCGGGCGCGATTTTCTGGATGTGGATGACCGCCATGGTGGGTATGGCCACCAGCTTTGTAGAATCCACGCTGGCCCAGGCGTACAAAACTGACCATGGCGATAACACCTTCCGCGGTGGCCCGGCGCGCTACATCGAACGCGGCTTGGGGCTGCGCTGGCTAGCGGTGCTGTTTTCGATCTGCCTGATTATTGCGTTTGGGCTGGCGTTTAACAGCGTACAGGCCAACTCCATCGCTCAGGCCATGGAGCAGGCATTTGCCATTCCCACCTGGGCCATGGGGTTAGTCTTGATGGCCATCGTCGCGCCGATTATTTTCGGCGGCTTGAAGTCGATTGCTAAAGTGGCTGAGCTGGTAGTGCCGTTGATGGCGCTGCTGTACCTGATCTTGGCGCTGGTCGTTGTGGCGCTCAATATCAGCGACCTGCCTGCTGCCATTATGACGATCGTGCAGAGCGCTTTTGGTATCGAGCAGGCGGCCGGCGGTGCGATGGGCTATGCCATTTCCCAAGCGATCATGAACGGTATTCAGCGCGGCTTGTTCTCCAACGAAGCGGGCATGGGCTCTGCGCCTAACGCCGCCGCAACTGCCAGCACCCGCCCGGATCACCCGGCGGCCCAGGGCTTCATTCAAATGCTGGGCGTTTTTCTGGATACCCTAGTGATCTGTACCGCGACGGCGGCTATCATCATCATGGCGGGCCCTGAGCTGCTAGCGGGTGAAGAGAATAACGGCATTCAGCTAACGCAGATGGCGCTGTCCAGCCACGTGGGCGATTGGGGCGGCATGTTTATCGCCATTGCCATCCTGCTGTTTGCCTTCACCTCGGTGATTGCTAACTACTCCTACGGCGAATCCAACATCGAGTACCTGGCGGGCCGCCGTGCGCCGCTGGCGGTGATGATTTACCGCTTTGCCGTGCTGGGTATGATCATGGTGGGGTCCGTGGCCAGCCTGGGGGCGATCTGGAATTTTGCGGATCTCTCCATGGGGATGATGGCAATCATCAACCTGGTGGCGATTCTGCTGCTATCGCCCATCGCCTTCGCGCTGTTCAAAGATTACGACACTCAGCTCAAGGCGGGTAAAGAGCCGGTCTTCGACCCCAGCCAGTTCCCGAAGCTGGCCAAAAAGGTCGATCCCAACGCGTGGCCTAAGCAGAAGTAGCAGGCGCGAGTTAAGTGCTTAACGCCCCGCTTCACGTTGCCAAAGTGCAGCGTGGGGCGGGGCGTTTTCATGAGGTCAGAAGATTCGATTTTGTCGAATGAAACTCGGAAAACGTTGCGCTGTTGCTTCGTCAAAAGCGCCGTAGAATAGCGTCTAACCTTACCACTGATTTTCAAGGAATTTTCATGACCACCCGTGCACTATTAGTGACCTCTTCTATCCTTGGTGACAACGGCCAGTCCAACGCACTGGCGACTCATTTTCAACAGCAGGCCGCTGCACGCGATGGCGTCGCCGTTACCCACCGCGATGTGGTCGCCAACGCGCTTCCGCACCTCGCCATCGAAGAGCTGGGCGCGTGGCAGACCCCGGCTGACGAGCGCACCGTTGAACAGCAGGCGCTTGCCGCTCACTCTGATGAGCTGCTGGCGGAGCTGCGTGCTAACGACGTGCTGGTACTTGCGGTACCGATGTACAACCTGGGCATTCCGTCACAGCTGAAAGCGTGGTTTGACCGCGTGCTGCGCGCCGGTGAAACCTTCCGCTACACTGAAAACGGCCCGCAGGGGCTGATCGAAGGCAAACGGGCCATCATTCTGGCTGCTCGTGGCGGTCAATACGCGGGCACTGAGTTCGATAGCCAAACGCCACACCTGAAAACCATGCTGGGCCTGATGGGCATCAGTGATGTGGAAGTGGTGTTTGCTGAAGGTTTGAACATGGGCGACGCTCACCGCGATGCCGCGATGAAAGAAGCCTTCCAAGCCATCGATCAGCTCGTCGAAGCGCTCTAAACCAACGCCATAAGCCAAACGAGGTTGTCATGCCACGCCCGGAACTGCTCGAACAGATTTACACCATTGTCGATCAAATTCCGGCGGGGCGGGTGACGACCTATGGGCGCATTGCCAACATGACCGAAGGCGCCACGGCGCGCATGGTGGGGTCTGCCATGCGCCACTTGCCCGAGGGGCACCAGTTGCCCTGGCATCGTGTGATTGCGGCGTCTCTCAAACTGGCTGACCACGGCGGCGCGGCGCGCCAGCACGAAAAGCTGCGTGCCGAAGGCGTCGCGTTCGATGCCAAAGGCCGCGTACCGCGCCACCTCGTTTGGCCGGATGAGTAGCTTTGTGGTGAGTGGTGATTTGTAAGTGGTGAATGGAGAGGTGTGAATAGGAAGTTGTGAATAGCGAGTTGTGAATGGCAAAACGCCGCCCGGTGGGCGGCGTTTTTTATGCGCAGTGATGTCGGTCGACTGTCTTTAATCTTCCTGCTTACTGCCAGATTTCCACGACCAATCGCGCCAGCGCAGATCGAAGAGATCCTTCCGGCGGTCTTTCAGGTTGGTGACCGAGCCTTCGGCACGTACAACGGTGAGGCGGGTGAGGTCCAAGTCGGAGAAGAAAATCATCTCCGTGTTGGGCGTGGTTTCAGCCAGTACCGCGTCGTGGGGGAACGCGAAGTCGGACGGCGTGAACACCGCCGATTGGGCGTACTGAATGTCCAGGTTCTCGATGGAAGGCAGATTGCCGACGCTGCCACAAATGACCACGTAGCACTCGTTTTCGATGGCGCGGGCCTGTGCACAGTGGCGCACGCGCAGGTAGCCGTTTTTGGTGTCGACCCAGAACGGTACGAAGAGAATATCCATATCCTGGTCGGCCAGCAGGCGGCCCAGCTCCGGGAATTCCACGTCGTAACAGATCAAAATGCCCACGCGACCTGCGTCGGTGTCGAAGACCTGCAGATTGTCGCCCCCTTCGATCACCCAGTCGCGGCGCTCTTGCGGGGTGATATGAAGCTTGAGCTGCTTCTCGACCTCGCCATCCCGGTGGAACAGGTAGGCCACGTTGTAAAGACGGTCATCGTCACCCACCTCAATCATCGAACCGCCGATGATGTTGATGTTATAAGAAACCGCCATGCGTGACAGTTCGCTCTTGAAACGATCGGTAAAGCCCGCCAAAAAGCGAATCGCCGCCATTTGGTCTTTCTGGGCAGCACGATCTTGGAGGCCCATCAGCGGCGTGGTGAACAGCTCCGGGAAGACGGCGAAGTCACTCTGGTAATCCGACAGCGCATCGACGAAGTACTCGATCTGCTGCAGTGCCGCTTCCACGGAAGCGAATTCACGCATTTGCCACTGCACCGCCCCCACGCGCACCTGCGTTGGGCGAGTGTCCAGCACGTTTTCAGCGGGCTCGAACAGGATGTTGTTCCATTCCAGCAGCGTGGCGTAGCCACGGGACTGCTCATCTTCCGGCAGGTACTTGCGCAGCAGGCGCTTGACCTGGAAATCGTTGGCGAGCTGGAACGACAGAATCGGGTCATAGATCTCTTTGCGAGAGACTTTGTCGATGTACTGTGCAGGCGTCAGCTCGGCGGCGTGCTGGTGATACTCGGGAATACGCCCGCCTGCCAAAATGGCGCGCAGATTGAGCGAGCGGCACAGCTCTTTACGCGCTTCGTACAGGCGGCGGCCCAGGCGGTAGCCGCGGTAGTCCGGGTGAATCAGAACATCCAGCCCGTACATGGCATCGCCGTCCTGATCGTTCAGGATGATTTCACGATGGCCGATCAGATCGTCGTACTTATGCGGGTTGGAGAACTCGTCGTAATCCACCTGCACGGTGAGGGCCACACCGACCAGCACGCCGTCATCCTCGATGGCAATCTGACCTTCAGGAAACTCCTGGATCAGCTTGTCGATGGTGTGCTTCGGCCAAGCGCCACCAATGTCGTGATACACCGCGTCCATGAGCGATTTCAACTGGCCGTAGTCGTCGCTGGCAAGGTTACGCAGGTTAAGGTGCAGTTCTTCTAGGGACATAGTTCAGGGGTTCCCAGTCGTCGAATGAAGTTGGCCTATTGTATCACTGCTGAGCGCTGCGCGTTTTATGAGGGGCGGCGGCACGTACCAACGGGCGTGTCAGCGTTTGTGCCATGATCACCCCGGCAAGAATTAACAGCCCACCCATGAAGTGGAATCCCGATACCTGTTCACCCAGTAGCGCCATGGCAATCAGCGCACTAAACAGTGGCATGAGGTTGATGAAGATACTCGATTGGTTGGCGCCGATTTGACGTACCGCACGCATCCATAAAAACGTCGTGATGACCGAGGCGGGAATGCCTGCGTAAAGGATCAACCACACGTTTTGCCCATCCACCGGCGTCATGGGGCCCATCACGTAGGGCGGTAATAAAAACAGGACGGCAAAGCAGACCTGCGCATAGAGCATGACCCAAGGAGGCAGGTTCATCGCCCAGCGCTTGAGCATGACACCGTATAGCGCGTAGCAGGTGGCGGCGACCACCATCAGCGCGTCGCCTTGAGCCACCTCCAACTGCAGCAGTGAGAGCGGGTTGCCGCGGCCAAGCAGCACGGTGACGCCGATAAAGGCGAGCACGCCGCCTACGACACCGCCCAGCGTGGGGGGTTCCTTGAGAATCAAAGCGCTGAGCAGCACCGTTAGCAGTGGCACCATGGCGGCCAAAATGCCCATGTTGGTGGCGGTGGTGGTCTCTGCCGCCACGTAGGCGAGGCCTTGCCACAATCCCATGCCCAGCAAGCCCAGTAGTGCCAGCTTCGGCCAGTTACGCTGTATCTCCTGGCGATGGCGCAGAGCGGCGGGTAGCACGAAGGGGGTCATGACCAGCAGCGCCAGCAGCCAGCGCAAAAAGGCGATGCTGCTAGGGGCAATCGCACCCACGGTCAGTTGGTTGATGGTCATGTTACCCGACCAGATCAGCACCGTGGCCAGCGGCGGTAAAAAGTAAATCAATGGCATAGCACGTTCCCTTAAAACAGTCCCTTATCGTTAGCCGGTTAATGTGACGCGCTTTGCCGCGATGAGCAAGGGGAAGGCGTTGGGCAAACCGCTGAGCTATACCAAAGAGCAGCCCCGCGGGGCGGCTAAAAGGCTGTACGTCGAACTCGCTATGTCATACGCTTGTTTGAATACGAATGGCTAGCCGTTTCAATAACATTAAAGGAGCGCCGTGATGCACCCAGCGCCAGCTTATCCGCATCTGTTTCGTCCGCTGACCGTCGGCCACTTGACGCTGCCCAACCGCGTCTTGATGGGGTCCATGCACACCAATCTGGAAGAAGCGCCGAACGGCTTCGAGCGCTTGGCGGCGTTCTATGCAGAGCGGGCGCGTGCAGGGGTAAGCTTGATCGTCACGGGCGGCATTGCGCCGAACCCCGAAGGGGCGGTCTTTCAGGGCGCCAACGCGCTGACGGATGTGTCGCAGGTCGCGGCGCATCGCCAAGTGGTCGAAGCGGTTCACGCCGAAGGTGGCCATTTGTGCATGCAGATTTTACATGCTGGGCGCTACGCCTACTCCCCTGAGCTGGTGGCCCCCTCGGCGCTGCAAGCCCCCATCAACCCGTTCACCCCCCGAGCGCTCTCCAGTGAAGAGGTAGAGCAGCAGATTGCCGACTATGTTCGCTGCGCTACGCTCGCCCAGCAGGCGGGCTACGACGGCGTTGAGGTGATGGGCTCGGAAGGCTATTTGATCAACCAGTTTATTTGCCGCCGCACCAACCAGCGTGACGACGACTGGGGTGGCGATTTCGAGCGGCGTATGCGCTTCCCGGTTGAGATCGTCAAGCGTATTCGTCAGGCCGTTGGCGAACGTTTCCTACTGATCTTCCGCCTGTCGATGATCGATTTGGTGGAAGAGGGCAGCTCCTGGGACGAGGTCGTACAGCTGGGCCAGGCCATTGAAGCCGCTGGCGCGAACGTCATCAATACCGGCATTGGCTGGCACGAGGCGCGGGTGCCCACCATTGTCACCAGCGTGCCACGGGCGGCGTTTACCGAGGTCAGCCGACGCATGCGCACGGCGCTGTCGATTCCGCTGATCACCACCAACCGCATCAATATGCCGGAGGTGGCCGAGCGGGTACTGGCAGACGGCCATGCGGATATGGTGTCGATGGCGCGTCCGTTTTTGGCGGACCCGGAGTGGGTGCGTAAAGCCGAGGCCGGCTTGTCGGAGGAAATTAATACCTGCATCGCCTGCAACCAAGCCTGCCTAGATCACACCTTCATGGGCAAGCTGACCTCGTGCTTGGTCAACCCTCGTGCCTGCCACGAAACCGAGATTTCCCTGGCACCGGCGCAAACGCCCAAGCGGGTGGCGGTCGTTGGCGGCGGCCCGGCGGGGTTGGCCACGGCGGTGGCAGCGGCCAGCCGTGGGCACGCCGTGGTGCTTTTCGAGCGTCGCGCCGAGCTGGGTGGGCAGTTCAATTATGCCCGTAAAATTCCGGGCAAAGAGGAGTTCAATGAAACCCTGCGCTACTTCCGAGTGATGCTGAAGAAACATGCCGTCGATGTGCGGCTGAATACCGACGCCACCGCAGAGGCGTTGGCCGATTTCGATGAGATCGTGATGGCCACGGGGGTCGTGCCCCGTGAGTTGACGCTACCCGGCGCTAACCACCCCAGCGTGCTGAGCTACGCCGATGCCATCGAGCAGCCTGAGCGGGTGGGCAAGCGCGTGGCGGTGATCGGCGCGGGAGGCATTGGTTTCGATGTCTCTGAGTTGCTTTCCCATGAGGGGCACTCCGCCATGGAGGTGGCCGCATGGTGCGATGAGTGGGGCGTGGATTTGGCAGTGGGCGAGCGGGGCGGTTTGAAAGCACCGCAGCCGCCGCGTTCACCGCGCAGTATCGTGATGCTGCAGCGGAAAAGCTCTAAGCCGGGCAAACACCTGGGCAAGACCACGGGCTGGGTACACCGCGCCTCGCTCAAGCAGCGCGGCGTAGAAACACTGACTGGCTGCGAGTACGTACGTATCGATGATGCCGGTTTGCACATTCGCCGCGACGGACAAGAGCAGGTGATCGAGGTGGACACCATCGTGGTATGCGCGGGACAAGAGTCCGTGCGTGACCTGATGACCCCGCTGCAACAGGTGGGCGGGCGCGTGCATGTGATTGGTGGCGCTGCGGAAGCGGCCGAACTGGATGCCAAGCGCGCCATCGATCAAGGCACACGGTTGGCGGCGTCGCTGTAACGCTCATTGGGGGCGTGACGTTGACGGCAAAATGGCGATAGACTGATGAATCACCCTAACCACTAAGCCACGTTAGGGATTTAAGGCGCGGGTGGCACCCAGCCTGCGCCGCACGACCGCCAGACAAAAGGATTATCGTCATGCCCTCGGAGTGTACCCCACGATTTTTAGCCAGTGATAACACCTCCGGTATCTGCCCGGAGGCAATGCAGTACTTACTCGAAGCCAATCAGGCGGACGATCTCGCCTATGGTAACGATCGCTGGACCGCCCGCGCCGCCGACCGTTTTCGGGAAATGTTCGACTACGACTGCGACGTGTTTTTCGTGTTCAACGGCACTGCAGCCAATTCACTGGCGCTCTCGGCGATGGGGCGCAGCTACCACAGCGTGATTTGTCATGAGCTGGCGCATATCGAAACCGACGAGTGCGGCGGCCCTGAGTTCTTCTCGAACGGCGCGAAGCTGCTGACCTCCCCGGGGGCGAATGGCAAGCTGACCCCCAAAGGGATCGAAGCGCTGGTCACCAAGCGCAGCGACATTCACTATCCGAAACCGAAAGTCGTCTCGCTCACCCAGGCCACCGAAGTCGGCACCGTTTACTCCCGTGAGGAGCTGTTGGCCATTCGCGCCATGGCGGACAAGCATGATTTGCGTCTGCACATGGACGGAGCGCGGTTTGCCAACGCCTGCGCCAGTTTGAACGCTTCGCCTGCCGAGTTGACTTGGCAGGTAGGGGTCGATGCCCTGTGCTTCTCGGGCACCAAAAACGGCTTGGCGTTTGGCGAGGCGATCCTATTCTTCAATCGCGAGCTGGCGGAAGACTTCTCCTACCGCTGCAAGCAGGCGGGGCAGTTGGCGTCGAAAATGCGCTATGTCTCTGCGCCGTGGCTGGGGTTGTTGGAGAGCGGTGCGTGGCTGACCAACGCCGAACATGCCAACGCCATGGCACGCTATCTATCAGAGGGGCTGCAGGCGCTGCCGGGTGTCTCGCTGATGTTCCCCACCCAGGCGAACAGCGTGTTCGTTGAATTGCCGCCTCACGCCATCGAAGCGTTGAAAGCCAAAGGGTGGACGTTTTACACCTTCATCGGCGCTGGCGGAGCGCGTTTTGTGTGCGCGTGGAACACCACCGTTGAATTACTCGACCAGCTATTGGCCGACGTCAAAGAGGTGCTGGAGCAGTCCCCCGCTGCCTAGCTCGATGCGGCTCTTGGACCGCCTGCACGCCACCGCTGCGGTGGCGTGTTGCGTTGTAGTGCTCTGTAGAATTCAACGCAACTAAAGCTCTCCTCCGATGCTCATAGGTTTATCTCAGCGGTCAGATGCGCTGCGTTGAAGGTGATGTCATCACTTTTTGCTAATGCTGACTACGCTGATAGAGCGACACCTCAAATAGCACGCCGCCTGGGGTATTGGCTTGGCGGTCGCGCTGGGGGATGGGCCACAGGAGAGTTCCATGAGCATCTTTGATCACGTTCAAGACCGATTTGCCCGCGTTCAGCAAGAGGACATGAGCCTTGAGGAGTACTTGGCGCTTTGTCGCCGCGACCCTAAGGTGTATGCCAGCGCCGCCGAGCGCATGCTGGAAGCGATAGGCGAGCCTGAAGTGATCGACACGGCGAAAGACCCGCGTCTATCACGCATTTTTTCGAACAAGGTGATTCGCCGCTATCCTGCCTTCGCCGAGTTTCATGGCATGGAAGAGGCCATCGAACAGATCGTGGCTTATTTCCGCCACGCGGCCCAGGGGCTCGAAGAGCGCAAGCAGATTCTTTACTTGCTGGGTCCGGTCGGCGGCGGTAAGTCGTCGTTGGCCGAACGCCTGAAGCTATTGATGGAGCGCATTCCTTTCTATGCCATCAAAGGCTCGCCGGTCTATGAATCGCCCCTTGGGCTCTTCTCACCGGAAGAGGATGGCGAGCTGCTGGAACAAGAGTACGGCATTCCTGCACGCTATCTGCGCAGCGTCATGTCGCCTTGGGCCGCCAAACGCCTAAAAGAGTACGGCGGCGATATTTCCCAGTTCCGCGTGGTGCGGCTCTATCCGTCACGGCTGAATCAAATTGCCATCTCCAAAACCGAGCCGGGGGACGAGAACAATCAGGATATCTCGTCGCTGGTCGGTAAGGTGGATATTCGTCAGTTGGAGCTTTACTCCCAAGACGACCCGGATGCCTACAGTTTCTCAGGCGGGCTTTGTCGCGCCAACCAGGGGCTGATGGAGTTTGTGGAGATGTTCAAGGCACCCATCAAGGTACTCCACCCGCTGCTGACCGCCACCCAAGAGGGCAACTACAACCCCACGGAAGGCATGGGCGCGATTCCTTTCGATGGCGTGATTCTGGCCCACTCCAACGAATCGGAATGGCAGGCGTTTCGTAATAACCGCAACAACGAGGCTTTCCTGGACCGCGTCTACATCGTCAAGGTGCCTTACTGCCTGCGGGTGTCGGAAGAGATCAAGATCTATCAAAAGCTGCTGGAAGACTCCTCCCTCAACGCAGCGCCCTGCGCGCCGGATACGCTGCGTATGCTGGCGCAGTTCTCGGTGCTGTCGCGGCTCAAGGTGCCGGAGAACTCCAGCATCTATTCCAAGATGCGGGTATATGACGGGGAGAATTTGAAAGACACCGACCCGCGCGCCAAATCGATCCAGGAGTACCGCGATGCGGCAGGCGTAGACGAGGGCATGCAGGGCCTCTCGACCCGCTTTGCCTTCAAAATTCTCTCCAAGGTGTTCAACTTCGATAGTACCGAAGTCGCGGCCAACCCGGTGCATCTGCTGTACGTGTTGGAACAGGCGTTGGAGCGCGAGCAGCTGCCGTCCGAAGTATTCGAGCGCTACCTGGGCTTCATCAAGGAGTTTTTGGCCCCGCGTTACGTGGACTTCATCGGCAAAGAGATTCAGACCGCGTATCTCGAGTCTTACAGCGAGTACGGTCAGAACATCTTCGACCGTTATGTGACCTATGCCGACTTCTGGATTCAAGACCAGGAGTACCGTGACCCTGAAACCGGCGAGCTGCTCAACCGCCAATCGCTGAACGAGGAACTCGAGAAGATCGAGAAACCGGCGGGTATCTCCAACCCGAAAGATTTCCGCCATGAGGTCGTGAACTTCGTGTTGCGGGCGCGGGCGCAAAACAACGGTATGAACCCTAGCTGGCAGTCGTATGAGAAGCTGAAAGGCGTCATCGAACACAAAATGTTTGCCAACACCGAAGAGCTGTTGCCGGTGATCTCGTTCAACGCCAAAGCGTCGAAGTCGGATCAAAAAAAGCACGAGGATTTCGTGGCGCGCATGGTGGACCGTGGCTATACCGAAAAACAGGTGCGGCTGCTCTCCGAATGGTACCTGCGCGTGCGTAAGTCTCAGTAGCGGGCCGCTGTCGGCCCGCACACAAGAGCGCCAAGAGTCGGCGCTCAAGATCGAGGTGTTGAGGAGGTCGAATGACCTACTTTATTGATCGCAGACCTAACGCTAAGCACAAGAGCGCGGTCAATCGGCAGCGCTTCTTGGAGCGTTATCGCAAGCACATCAAGCGCTCGGTGGAGGAGGCGGTCAACCGCCGCTCCATCACCGACATGGAGCGTGGCGAGAAAATTTCGATTCCTGCCAAGGACATTTCAGAGCCCGTGTTTCAGCACGGGCCGGGCGGGGCGCGTAATATCGTCTCGCCGGGTAATAAGGAGTTTCTGGAGGGGGATAAGATTCGTCGCCCGGCGGGCCAGGGGGGCGGCAATGGAGCGGGCGAGGGCGGCGCCTCCAACCAGGGGGAAGGAAACGACGAGTTTGCCTTCACCCTCAGCCGTGAAGAGTTCTTGGAGTTTGTGTTCGACGGCTTGGAGCTGCCCCATTTGCAGCGCAAGCCGCTAAAGTCGCTGGAAGAGGTCAAAATGGTGCGGGCAGGCCTTGCGCGAGATGGCGTGCCCTCGCGCATTAGCATTACCCGCTCGATGCGCGAAGCCTATGCACGGCGTATCGCCATGCGCGCGCCCATCAAACGTGCTTTGAAAGAGGCGCAAGAGGCGCTAGCGGCCGAGGAGCGCAAAGACCCGGTGCTGCGTAACCCGGCGCGTATCGTGGAGCTCAAAGCCGAGATCGAGCGGCTGGAGAAGCGCATCGACGCCATTCCCTTCATCGATACCTACGACCTGCGCTACCACCAGTTGGCTGCTCAGCCACAGCCGTCGAGCCAGGCAGTGATGTTCTGCGTGATGGACGTGTCGGGCTCCATGACACAGAACCATAAAGACATCGCCAAGCGTTTCTTTTTACTGCTCTATCTTTTTTTGGAGAAGCACTACGAGAAGGTGGAGTTGGTGTTCGTGCGCCACCATACCGCCGCCAGGGAGGTGAACGAGGAGGAGTTCTTCTACTCTCGCGAAACCGGCGGCACCATCGTGTCCAGCGCACTGAATCTGGTCAATAAAATCATCGAAAAACGCTACCCCGCTGGGCAGTGGAATTTGTATGTGGCGCAGGCATCCGATGGCGACAACTGGGACGACGACTCCAACATCTGCCGTGATCTGCTGGTAAAGCAGTTGATGCCCCAGCTGCAGTATTACGCCTACGTGGAGATTACCCCGCACGATCATCAGTCGTTGTGGCACGAGTACGAAACCGTGGCAGCACAGTTTCCCGAGCGGTTTGCGATGCGCCAGATCGTCGATGCGGGAGATATCTACCCCGTTTTTCGTGAGCTATTCAAGCGCCGCTTGAGTCAAGAGCGCTAGTGCGAGTCGAGGAGGGCGCCATGAGTGTAACCCGCAAGCCCATCGCCACTGGGTCGGACTGGAATTTCAGCGTGCTGGAGCGCTTCGACGAGGAACTCGCCAGGCTCGCCGATGAGTACCGGCTGGATACCTATCCCAATCAGATCGAAGTCATCACTACCGAGCAGATGATGGATGCTTACGCCAGCGTCGGCATGCCGGTGGGATATCACCACTGGTCGTTCGGGAAGCAGTTTCTTGCCGTGGAGCAGGCCTATAAACGGGGACAAATGGGGCTGGCCTATGAGCTGGTAATCAACTCCAACCCCTGCATTGCCTACTTGATGGAGGAGAATACTTTGATGATGCAGGTGCTGGTCATTGCCCACGCCTGCTACGGTCATAACTCCTTCTTCAAGGGCAACTACTTATTCCGCACTTGGACCGATGCGGAGTCCATCGTCGATTACCTGGTATTCGCCCGCAAATATATCGCGCAGTGTGAAGAGCGCCACGGCGTGCACGCCGTCGAGCAACTGCTGGATGCCTGTCATGCGCTACAAAACTACGGGGTAGACCGCTACAAGCGGCCATCACCCATCTCGGCGGAGGAGGAGGCCAAACGCCAAGACGAGCGCGAGGCGTACCTGCAAACCCAGGTCAACATGCTGTGGCGAACGATCCCTGAGCCGCCGGCTGGCATGGCACCGTTGCCGGGTAGCTTGCACAGCGACGACGACCCGTTGGGACTGCATACGGGCGGTCGCTACCCCTCAGAGCCCCAGGAGAACCTGCTCTACTTCATCGAAAAGAATGCTCCACTGTTGGCCCCTTGGCAGCGCGAGATCGTACGTATCGTACGTAAGCTGGCGCAGTACTTCTACCCGCAGCGGCAAACCCAGGTCATGAACGAGGGGTGGGCATGTTTTTGGCATTACACGTTGATGAACCGGCTATACGATGAAGGCAAGGTGGATGAAGGGTTGATGCTGGAGTTCTTGCAGTCCCACGCGGCGGTCATCAACCAGCCGGGTTTCGATAGCCCCTATTACAGCGGGCTGAACCCTTACGCTTTGGGTTTTGCCATCTTCATGGACATTAAGCGGATATGTGACGCGCCGACGGCGGAAGATCGTGAGTGGTTCCCCGACATAGCGGGCAGCCCCTGGCGAGACACCCTGGAGTTCGCGATGCGCAACTTCAAGGATGAGTCTTTCATTCAGCAGTTTCTCTCCCCCAAAGTCATTCGCGACCTAAAGCTCTTTTTGATCGTCGATGATGATCAGTCCGAGACGCTGGAAGTCGCCGCGATACATGACGATCGGGGCTACAAGCGTGTTCGGGAGGCGCTCTCCAGCCAATACGCGCTCTCCGTTCGCGAGCCCAATATTCAGGTGGTGGAAGCCGCCATCCGAGGAGATCGCTCGCTGACGCTGCACCATATTCAAGACAATCGCCGCCCTTTGGGCCGAAGCGTATACCCGGTGATTCGCCATTTACAGCAGCTGTGGGGGTTCCCCGTACACTTGGTGTCCATGGAGGAGGGAAAAGTGACACGACGCTACCACTGGCCGGTAGAAGAGGAGAGCAAAGAGGCGAGTTGATGGCGAACGTGTTTTATATGTCTTCAAACGTCATCACCCCGCGCAAGGCGCGGGGTGAGTCGTTCTAATCGCTGGCACAGCGTATTACGCTTTGGCGGTCCAGGATTGGCACCAACCTTCCGGGGCGACACTGTTTTCGGGGAACAGCTGGCAGCCTTGCGTATCGGTATTGAAGAACATGCAGTTAGAGCAGAGTTCGCCCTCTTCGTAAGCAGGGTGATCGCTGGCTTCGCTGGCCACTTCAACGTAGTTGAGCGCCTGGGCGGTAGGTGAGGAGGGATCCAAACGCGGGAGTTCCTGGGCAAAAGCAGTCTTCGACAGGATTCCAGCACCAAACGGCAGGGCGGCGAGGCCTAGCACGCTGTTACGCATGAACTTACGACGGCTCTGATTAGCCATGGTGTCTCCTTATCGTCACGGTCTGACGTTTTGCTACGGTGATCGGGTGGTGGTCCACCTCTTAATACTCCGACAAGTCTTATAAATCGGAGGTCTAAGGTACATGCTAGCGCATGCTCAAAATTAGTGCGAATAACCTTATAAATAGCGCGACAATTAGCCACGCAGGTGAGCAGCGCTTGGCCCTACCCCGCAGGCTGCTATACTCGCCCCGTAGCCTGATATCCACCTTTCATGAGCAACGAGGGCGCCATGCAGAACGCAGTGATCTTGATCAATACCGAAAAAGGCCAGGTAAAAGCAGTGGCCGAGCGTCTAGCCGATGTAGAGGGGATCAGTGAGGTCTACTCTACCTGTGGTCGTTACGACTTAGTCGCCATTGCCCGCACCCGTGACTTCGAGAGCTTGGCAGAACTGGTCACCGAGCGTCTCAATGCGGTAGAGGGGATCAGCGATACTGAAACGTTGAACGCCATGCAGGTGCACTCTCGTCACGATCTGGAAACCATGTTTTCACTCGGCTGGTAACCCTCGCTATCGCGGCAACGGATAGACGAGTGGATGAAAAGAATATCGTAGGGGAGTGACTTCGTTGGGGAATTCGTTCGTGCGCTGGCGTCGCCAAGGGCGACGTCTGGGCATTGCTGTGCTGTTTGTAATCGTAGGTACTGGTCTGTGGGAGTTTCAGGGCCGTCAACATCAAGATGCGTACACGTGGAAAGGCGTGCCCACGTGGGAGTCGTTTCAACCGACGACGTTTCATCGCGTATTGCGCAACGATGGGTTTTTAGCGGGATGGTCGGATGTGCGCGTCGGGGCGCTGTGGGTCAGCTACCAAGTCACCGCCGTGCCAGACGATACGCGCATCGGCAGTCGGCCCAATTTCCAAGCAGACTGGCGCACGCTATGGCCCGTAGATACGGACAGCTATTCCGGCAGTGGCTACGACCGAGGGCATCTAGCCCCCAACTATGCCATTGCCGCCGTGCATGGCCGCCGTGCGCAAATCGATACCTTCTTGATGAGCAACATGGCGCCTCAACGGCCTAATTTGAATCGTCAGCTTTGGCAGCGTTTGGAAGAGTCGGTCATGGACCACTTTGCCCCTCGCTTCGAGCGCTTGCAGGTAATCACTGGGCCCATCTACCCGGAGCACTTTATGGATAACGTGTTCAATCGCGTGGGTTTCGTGGAAGTGCCGTCGGCGTTTTATAAAATCATCGTCGCCCCTCACGAAGAGGCGCCATTAGCGCTAGCGTTCATCATGCCTCAAGACGTAAGAGGCAACGAGCCGCTGGATGACTATCTCGTCACTATCGATGAGGTGGAAGCGCGAACGGGACTGGATTTCTTTCCTGATTTGACACCCGCAATGGAATCCGTACTCGAAGGTGAGTTGCGCACCCAAGGCTGGGCGTTGGAAGAGGTGGCGCGTCGTCCCGGGCGCTATCAGTAAATCGTCGGGCGAGGGCTTGACCCTCGCTTGTCGCAATGCGCCACCGTGTTAACGTGCAGGCGCGACAACACACCACGCTAGGGCGGTGATATCGGAAAAGCGCATAGGGCACGTGGCTTATACTAGAAAAAATACACAGAGAAGAAGAAAAACAAGAGGGGATAGCATGAATGAAAGAGTGATGCGGAAGGGACCATGTCATGGTGCCCAGGAGAGGACTTGAACCTCCACGTCCGTACGGACACTAGCACCTGAAGCTAGCGCGTCTACCAATTCCGCCACCTGGGCGCATCATCTTTTCGTTTGCAGTTACAGCGCGGCGTTTATATTCGCATGGTGCCCAGGAGAGGACTTGAACCTCCACGACCATACGGTCACTAGCACCTGAAGCTAGCGCGTCTACCAATTCCGCCACCTGGGCGAATACAAACTAACCTTCTACTGCTGTCACCGCTAACTTGCCGCTGCACCTTATAACGTCATGAAAAGGGGATAACATGATGTTATTTGGTGCCCAGAAGAGGACTTGAACCTCCACGACCATACGGTCACTAGCACCTGAAGCTAGCGCGTCTACCAATTCCGCCATCTGGGCAAGTGGCGCGTATGATACCGGGGCCGTGGTTAAATGCAAGCCCTGAGGCGAATTTTTTAACACTGAAATCATGTTAATGCAGCGCTAGGTGGTTGGGTGATTGAACCGGCAGCGCTATACTGCGCCCATGACCAAACAAAACATGACACGCGCTAGCTCATTAACCGCTTGCGCCGACGCCAATAGCGTCGATACCGAATCCCGCCCGCAGTGCCAAGCCGCTGCGCTAACTGTCCGCCTCCCGCAAACGCCATCAAGGATGTTGATCGCATGAAGTACTGGACGTTGAGTGATGATCCGCACGCCGAGCGCGAGGCGCAAAAGTACGATAACCCTGCGCCCAGCCGCGAATACTTATTGGCTGCCTTAGAAAGTTATGGCAAGCCCATTACCCATGAAAACATGAGCCGCATGCTGGGCATCGAGGATGAAGACCATCTCGAAGCCGTGCGTCGGCGCATGGCGGCCATGGAGCGCGACGGGCAGGTGCTACGGGACCGTCGTGGCGCCTACGCGCTCATCGACAAGCTCGACCTAATCAAAGGTAAGGTCTTGGGGCATCGCGATGGTTTTGGTTTCGTGCTGCGGGATGACGGTAAGAAGCCAGATCTCGTGTTGCCGCCACGCCAAATGCGCCGTGTCTTTCACGGTGATCACGTGCTGGTGCGCATCAGTGGCCGTGACCGTCGCGGCCGTGACGAAGCCACCATTGCCGATGTCATCGCGCGCAATACCCAAACCATCGTGGGTGTCTACCGCAGCAATACCCCGGAGTTTGGGGTGCTGATTCCCGAAAACCCGCGCATTACGCAAGAAGTCATCATTCCGCACACCTCCTGTGGGGGGGCAAAGGATGGTCAGGTCATTTCGGCCAGGATCGTGCAGCAGCCCGCTACTCGGGTGCAGCCGGTGGGTGAGGTGATCGAAGTGCTGGGCGAGCGTATGGATCCCGGCATGGAGATCGATATTGCCATCCGCAGCTACGACATCCCTGCCGAGTTTCCGCCAGAGGTGCTGGATCAAACCAGCGACATCTCTGCAGAGGTCTTGGAGGAGGATAAACAGCATCGCGTCGATTTGCGTGATATTCCGCTCGTCACCATCGACGATGAGTCCGCCAAAGATTTCGACGACGCAGTATGTGCCTGGAAGACCAAGTCCGGTAGCTGGAAGCTGTTGGTGGCGATTGCCGACGTTTCCCACTATGTACGCCCCGGCACTGCGCTGGATGATGAGGCGCGCACGCGAGGGAACTCGGTCTACTTCCCGGGCCAGGTCGTGCCGATGCTGCCAGAGCTGCTCTCCAACGGCCTCTGTTCACTGAACCCTCACGTCGATCGTTTGGTGATGGTGTGCGAGATGAACATCTCCAAAACCGGCGCCATCAGTCGCTACTCGTTCTACGAAGCCGTAATGAACTCCCATGCACGCCTGACCTATAACAAGGTGGCGGCGATGTTGGACGGCGAGAGCGAGGAGGGCGAGGCGCTGCGTCGTGAGCATGCGGAACTGGTCAAGCCGCTCAAAAATCTGCACGAGTTGTATGGCCTACTGCGCTCTGCTCGGGAAGAGCGTGGCGCGATCGATTTCGATACCACGGAAACGGCGATCATCTTCAATGACGAGCGCAAGATCGAAAAAATCGTGCCGCGTACCCGTAACGACGCTCACAAGCTCATCGAGGAGTGCATGCTGGCCGCCAACGTGGCCACGGCGCGCTTCCTGGACAAGCACGACCTTCCAGCGCTCTACCGTATTCACGAGCGTCCCACGCCCGAGCGTTTGGACAAGCTGCGCCTGTTCTTGAGTGAGCTGGGACTTTCCGTCGGAGGGGGCGACGAGCCCACGCCGCAAGATTACCAAGCGCTTCGCGAAGCCATTGCCGACCGACCGGACGCCGATATCATTCAAACGGTCATGCTGCGCTCGATGAATCAGGCCGTCTATTCGCCTCAGAACGAAGGCCACTTTGGTTTGGCGTACCAGGCGTACGCCCACTTTACCTCGCCGATCCGCCGTTATCCGGATCTGCTGGTTCACCGCGCCATTCGCTCGGTGATTCGTGGCCCGCGTCAAACCAATACGGTCGTGCGGGTAGAGGGTGCGCCGGTAGAGCCACCGAGCAAATGGTGTCCCTATACCTTCGAACAAATGCTGGAGCTGGGCGAGCACTGCTCGATGACCGAGCGGCGTGCGGATGAAGCGACCCGCGATGTCGAGAGCTGGCTCAAGTGTGAGTTCATGTCCGATAAGCTCGGAGAGACTTTCGAAGGTACGATTGCCTCGGTGACCCAATTTGGCCTGTTCGTGCGTCTCGATGACTTCTATGTCGAGGGCTTGGTACACGTGACCTCGCTACCGTCGGACTACTATCACTACGAAGCCGAAAAGCATCGCCTGAAAGGGGAGCGTACCGGCACTACCTACCGCCTGGGGGATGGCTTGACCGTTCAGGTGGCGCGCGTGGACATGGATGACCGGAAAATCGACTTTGGCTTGGCCGATGACAAGCCGCGCCCGCGTCGCCAGCCGCGTAAGCGTCGTGGTGAAAGTGGTGGCCCCAAGGCAGCCGCTGCCCAGGATAAGCCGTCAACGCGTCGTGGCCCGCGCCGTACGCGCAACGGCTCGCGCAAACCATCAGCGAAAAAGGGGTGAGCATGAAGTCGTCGTCTCGACGCCCCCCGCGTACGGCCATTCGCACGCCGGATGGCTTGGATCACGTGTATGGCGTTCACGCGCTGGAGAGCTTGTTAGGGCGTGGCGAGTCCCCTCAGGAGCTGTGGGTCCAGCAGGGGGTGGGTAACCGTTTGAAAGAGTTGGTCGCCACGGCCCAGTCCGGCGGTGCGCGTATCAGAGAGCAGCCCCGTGACGTGCTCGACCAGCTCACCCAGGGCGCAGCGCACCAAGGCGTGGTGGCATTTTGTGCCCCTTTGATGCCCGAAGGTGAAGAGTCGCTGTGGTTGAAACTGCGTGCCTGGCAGGCATCCGCACCGCCGCTGTTGCTGGTGCTGGATGGCGTCACCGATGTGCATAACTTCGGTGCCTGCCTGCGTAGCGCCGATGCCGCCGGCGCCCACGGCGTGATCGTGGCGAAAGACAAAGCCGCGCCGCTCAATGCCACGGTCAGGAAAGTGGCCTGCGGTGCTGCAGAAGTCGTGCCGGTCTATCAGGTCACGAATCTTTCGCGCACGTTGGCCAAGCTCAAAGATGCGGGTGTTTGGATTACCGGTACCGCCGGTGAGGCGGAGGCCAGCGTGTTCGAGATCGACATGACCGGTCCTACCGCGCTGGTGATGGGCGCCGAAGGGAAGGGCATGCGCCGTTTGACCCGCGAAGCCTGCGATAATCTCGCCAAATTGCCCATGGCCGGGCAGGTGTCGAGCTTGAATGTCTCTGTGGCCACCGGTATCTGCCTGTTTGAAGCCGTTCGCCAGCGGCAGCTTGCAAGTTAGCGGCCAGCCCACTAGAATGCTTGCGCCCGTTTATTCATAAGCGGGCGTTCGTATGGATAACTCATCTGTACGATCAACAGTTCTGCTTGATGCGCTATCTCGGCTGTTCGCGGCCTAGAAAGGGCATTTCAGTTAACTCCTTGCTTCCCTGTCGCCGTTGAGGTATCTGCCCCAGCGCACATCGGAAGCTGCCAAACCGCAAGGAGATTCCATGCGTCATTACGAAATCGTGTTTATGGTCCACCCGGATCAGAGCGAGCAAGTGCCGGCTATGGTCGAGCGCTACACCAGCATCGTTACCGAAAACGCTGGTACTGTGCATCGCCTGGAAGATTGGGGCCGTCGTCACCTGGCTTACCCGATCAACAAGATCCACAAAGCCCACTACGTGCTGATGAACGTTGAGTGCACCGGCGAGACTCTCGAAGAAATCGAGAACATCTTCCGTTTCAACGACGCCATCATCCGCAGCTTGGTCGTTCGTTGCAAAGAAGCGATCACCGAAGCGTCTCCGATGATGAAGCCGGCAGAAGAAAAGCGTCCGCGTCGCGAAGAAAAACCGCGCGCTGAAGCTGAAGAAACTGCCTGATTTTATCCACCGCACGTTTTAAGGAGCTAGTCCATGGCACGTTTTTTCCGTCGCCGTAAGTTTTGCCGCTTCACCGCTGAAGGCGTCAAGCAGATCGACTACAAAGATCTCGACACGCTGAAGGCTTACATCACCGAAACCGGCAAGATCGTTCCGAGCCGCATCACCGGCACCAAAGCACGCTATCAGCGTCAGCTGGCGACCGCTATCAAGCGTTCACGCTACCTGGCACTGCTGCCCTACTCCGATAGCCACCAGTAAGCGTTTAACGTGATGCTGGCACTAGCAAGATGGCTGATGCGTGGTACGCCCTATGCCGCAGGCGGGGCAGCGCTAGCAGCGTTAGTGCCCTGGCTGTTTTGGTTAGGTGCGGCCATTGCGGCGTTAGTGACGCTGCGCAAGGGCTTTGCTCCCGCGCTTCCCGTCATTATCGCTGCGGCATTACCAGCCGGTTTCTGGTGGGCGCAGGGTGATGTGATTCCGCTGGCGAGCGTACTACTCGTTTCGCTCATGGCGGTCATATTGCGCGAGAGGATGCGCTGGAGTGAAGCCTTGATCGTTGGCACCTTAGCGGCCGCGGTCATGGTGCAGCTTGGCATCTTCAGCCCACCGGGCGGCACAGAGCTCATGCTGGAGCAGTTGCGCGAGAGCTCGGAAGAGATCGACCGCATGCTCACAGAGTTTGCCAACCAAGGCGTCGACACGACGACTCTGGCCTCCATGGTGATCGGGGGCGTAACGGGGTTGGTTGTGCTGTTAGCGGCCATCGCATGTTTGGCGCTAGCACGCAGCTGGCAGGCTGGGCTTTATAACCCAGGCGGCTTTCGTGAAGAGTTCCATGCGCTGCGCCTGGCTCCCAAAGAACTCGCTATTTTAGTAGTGCTTGGGGTGGCAGGTATGGTGCTAGGTGCGCAGGCGCTGGCCATGCTTAGCTGGATTCCGCTGTTGATAGCCGGTATTGCGTTAGTGCACGGGTTTATTGGAATAAAGGGGATGAACGGGCTGTGGCTGGTAGCATTTTATGTGCTGCTGATCACGACCTGGCCCATGATTCTCATTGTGCTGCTGTTGGGGCTGATCGATACATTCGCGAACGTTCGCGCACGCCTTGCCCGCAGCAATTGACAAGAGGTTTACGAGATGGAAGTCATTCTGCTCGACAACATTGGTAAGCTGGGCGGCCTGGGTGACAAGGTCACTGTTAAGCCCGGTTATGGTCGTAACTACTTGGTGCCTTACGGCTTAGCCGTACCGGCCACCAAAGAAAACGTAGAAGCGTTTGAAGCACAGCGTGCCGAGCTCGAAGCTCAAGCCGCTGAGCGTAAAGCAGAAGCCCAAGCACGCGCTGAGCAACTGAACGACATCGAACTGTCGTTGGTTTCTAAAGCGGGCGACGAAGGCAAGCTGTTCGGCTCTATCGGTCCGCGTGATCTGGCCGACGCCATCTCCTCTGCTGGCATCGAAGTTGCCAAGAGCGAAGTGCGTATGCCGCAGGGCCCGATTCGTCAAACTGGCGAATACGACATCGACCTCCACCTGCATGCAGAAGTGGACGCCGTTGTACGCGTAGTGGTTGTCGCCGAGTAATCTCGCTCGTCAACGCTAACGCCTCAAAGGGCGCGGGACCTCCCGCGCCCTTTGTCTTTTCTGAGCCGCTGACGAGTGTGATTCGGCCAGTGGTGTGAAGGAAGCAGCCCGGCTAAGATAAGCGCCGTTGGCAATGCGTTACTTTTAAGGAGCTCGCTATGCAGGACCAGCCCTCTGCTGATCAGGAAACGGCGGCGTTAAAGCTGCCGCCGCACTCGCTAGAGGCGGAGCAGTCGGTGTTAGGCGGGCTCATGCTAGATAACCAAGCCTGGGATAACGTATCCGAGCGTTTGGTAGCAGACGATTTTTATCGCTATGAGCACCGTTTGGTGTTCAACGTCATGATTCACTTGGCGGAATCGGGACAGCCGCTCGATGTCGTTACGCTTTCTGAAGCGCTGGAAGCGCGGGACCAGTTGGATACTGTCGGCGGGCTTGGGTTTCTGGCGGAGCTTGCCCGCAATACGCCCTCGGCCAGCAACATACGCGCCTACGCGGATATCGTTCGCGAACGTGCCACGCTGCGTAAGCTGATTCGGGCAGCCAACCAAATTGCCGAAGGGGCGTTCTCGCCGCAGGGGCGACCTGCCGATGAGCTGTTGAACGAAGCCGAGCGGCTGGTGTTTCAAATTGCCGAAGAGCGCCCCAAAACCGGTGGCCCGATCGGTATGAGCGACCTGCTCACCAAAGCGGTCGACCGCATCGATGAGCTCTTCAACCTCAAAGGGGAGATGACCGGCCTCTCCACCGGTTTCCGCGATCTGGACGAGATGACCTCTGGCCTGCAGCCCTCCGACTTGGTGATCATCGCCGGGCGTCCGTCGATGGGTAAGACGACTTTCGCCATGAACTTGGTCGAGCACGCGGTCATCTCCAGCGACAAGCCGGTCATGGTGTTTTCCATGGAGATGCCCGCAGAATCGCTGATGCTGCGTATGCTCTCTTCACTGGGGCGCATCGACCAAACGCGAGTTCGCTCGGGCCAGCTGGAAGATGAGGATTGGCCGCGACTTACGTCGGCCGTCAATCTTCTAAAAGACAAGCAGCTGTTCATCGATGATACCGCCGCGCTCTCACCCAACGAGATGCGTTCGCGGCTGCGTCGTATCGTACGTGAGCACGGCAACATGGCGCTGATCATGATCGACTATCTGCAGCTGATGCAGATCCCCGGCTTTTCCGAAAACCGTACGGGGGAGATCTCCGAGATTTCGCGCTCCTTGAAAGGCTTGGCAAAAGAGTTCAACTGCCCGGTCGTGGCGCTTTCGCAGCTGAACCGCTCGCTAGAGCAGCGCCCCAACAAGCGACCCGTGATGTCGGATTTGAGGGAGTCGGGCGCGATCGAGCAGGATGCGGACGTCATCGCCTTCGTGTACCGAGATGAGGTGTATAACCCGGACAACCCGGATAACCAGGGTATTGCGGAGCTCATCATTGGTAAGCAGCGTAACGGGCCGATTGGTACCGTCCACATGGCCTTCATAGGCAAGTACACGCGCTTCGAGGACTTGGCACCCGACAGCTATGGCGAAGCGTTTGGCGATTAACTTGAGCGTCATGGGGGAGAACGTATAATGTGCACCCTCATGAGCAGTTCGCCTCGAGCAGATAGAGAGACAGGAGTTACAAATGGCAGGTGGTTTTAGGCGCGGTAACCGCAAACGTCTTCCGAAACTGGAAGGCCGTGGTGAGCTCCAGTCGCTAGAGCGCGAAGGCCCTTTCAAAGAGTGGCTGGGCATGCCCGACCTTTATCGCTACTTTTTGGTGGTAGAAGGGGAGAAGTACAGCTACCAAACCGAAGATGCTGAACTTCCCGTCGCGGTGGGCGATAAAGTGGTCTTTCGTTACAAAGAGACCAAAGGCGGTAACTGGATCGATCGTAACTCGCTGGGCAAGGCGATCGACCCGTCCGAGTATCAATAAGTCGACCATAAGTTGACGATAAAGGCAGGAACTCTTTTCTGTTATTGCCGTCTTAGGCGGTTAGTGCCAAGGTAATATAATTGTCATGGAGCCACGTCATGCTGTGCTCCATGACGATGACCAATAACAGGAGGGAACCATGGAACTGAAAGCGTTAAAACAGTTCGTCGCGAATCACGACAATTTCGAAATTCGTGTCATTACCCATTCGGGTAGCCGTTTTTATCAAGTCGAGCTGGAAGATGTCGAAGGCGAGCGTCACATGCTGATGCAGCGCGGCAAGCCGATGCTGTTTCGCTCACTGGACGACGTTTATTTAGAGCTAAAACGCGCAGGCATTCATCGCGCTTACCTGGTGCAGCACGTGCCCCAAGACGAAGTGATCGGTCGCGACGCTCATTACAGCGCGCCGCTCACCTCGCGTATGCCTCTGGTGTTTTAATTCCTCTGCTGAATCATTGAGCGGCGTTACCCTGACGTTTTTCCCACCACCGCCCCAGCCGAATACGGCGACGGGCAAAGAAACGGTAGCCTGCATCCATCATGCTGCGCAGGCCCGGTAAGCAAGATAGCCTTACCAGCCGCCGGTAGCCCAACACCGCATAGAGGGCCCGGCTGGCGTCCATACCGATGAACCATCTCCCCTCGCGATCTTGCAAATGCAGTTGGCCCATCATGGTGTCGAAACTGCGGCCTACCTCCTCTGGTTTGAACTCGCTGCTCTGAATATCGACGAGCCGAACGCGTGACCGATGGCGATGTTTGGCAAGCCAAGCGACTTCCACTCGGCAAAAGGGGCAGTGCCCGTCATGGTAGAGCGTGACCGGGGCCTGGGCATCTAGCGTGGCGAAGCGGCTCATGAGCGTTTCTCCGAGTCAGACGTAGAGGAGGAGTGTTGGGCTGTAGAGGCATAGCCCTTCGTGTGCGCCGGTTGGCCGTAACCGGCGCTGGTGGGTAGTTTGGCAAGGAATTGCTCGGCCTGCTGGCGAATGGCCTCGCGCTTCTCCTCTTTCATGCGTCCTAGCGATCCATAGATGAGCTTCATTCGTGGGTTACGGTTGAGCTGTTCCGCATTGGTTTCCAAAAAATGCCAGTAAAGGCTGTTGAAGGGGCAGGCTTTGGGGCCGGTCATCTGTTTGGGGGAGTAGCGACAGTGTTGGCAGTGATCAGACATTTTGTCGATGTATTTACCCGAGGCGCAGTAAGGCTTGGAGCCCATCAAGCCACCATCGGCGTGCAGCACCATGCCCAGCGTGTTGGGCAGTTCGACCCATTCGCAAGCATCGGCATATACGGCGAGGTACCAATCGCACAGCGCTTCAGGCTTGACGCCGCACAGCAGAGCAAAGTTGCCGGTGACCATGAGGCGCTGAATATGATGCGCGTAGCTATTGTCGATGGTCATTTGAATGGCGCGCTGGAGGCAGCGCATGTCGGTGTTGGCGTCCCAGTAAAACCCGGGCAGCTCGCGGGTGAAGCCTAGCTGGTTTGCCTGCTTGTACCCGGGCATTTGCGTCCAGTAGAGCCCGCGAACGTATTCGCGCCAGCCGAGTATTTGGCGGATGAAACCCTCTACCGCATTGATAGGCGCTTTGCCAGCATGGTAGTGCGTCTCGGCGGCGTCACACACTTCCATCGGTGAGAGCAGACCGATATTCATCGCTGCGGAGAGGCGTGAGTGATACAAAAAGGGTTCTCGGTCGCTGATGGCATCTTGATAGCGGCCAAAGTCTGCCAGCCCGTGTTCGATGAAGTGATTCAGGTCGACCAGTGCCTGCCGCCGGGTGACCGGCAAGTTGAAGGTCTCCATCGTTCCCATGTGATCAGGGAAGTGGTCAGCGGCATCCTGGAGCGCTGCTTGAGTCACGTCATCCTTGCCGTGGTTAGGCAGCGCAGGAAAGCTCAGCGATGCGTCGATGGGCTCGCGGTTGTCATGGTCGTAGTTCCACTGCCCGCCAAGCGGCGTGTCGCCTTCCATGAGCAGGCCGGTGCGCTTGCGTTGCTCGCGGTAGAAGTACTCTAGGCGCAGCTGTTTGCGGCCCTCCGCCCAGCGTGAAAAGTCGTCCGGTGTGGTGAAGAAACGGTCATCTTCCCATAGCTGCCAGGGGAGGGCGTTGTGTTGGCGCTGCTGCATATCGTTCCACAGCCGCCACTCGCCGGGGCGGGTAACGCGAATTTCATCACAGCCGTACTGGTTGGCGAGCCGCTCGGCTTCTTCTATCAGCGACTGGGTGTTATCGCCATCATTGATGCGGCTGTAGTGCACCGTATAGCCTTTGTCTCTCAAGGCGTCGGCAAAGTGGCGCATGGCGGCCATGAAAAGACCGATCTTATGCAGATGGTGCGGCACGTAGCGTGCCTCTTCGGCCACTTCGCACATCGCCACCACCGCATTGGAAGGCGCTTCGCGAAGGGTTGGCAGCGTCAGCGTGAGCTGATCACCCAGTACCAGGAGTAACGGCTTGGACATGAGTTGGCCTGCAGTTATACAAATAATGCTGATAGTATAACTTTATGCCGCGACTTTGCCGAAAAGTGTTAAGATTTTGCCCATTACGTACACCCGAGGAGTTAGCGAGATGGCCGATAGCATCGTGAAGGATCAACCTGGTGAGGGGCGCTTGGCCCACGCGCCCAGCAGCCACCCTGCCGTTCCCCGCGCCAAGGTGGGCGTCGTTCTAGCGAACCTGGGAACGCCCGATGCCACCGACTACTGGTCCATGCGTCGCTATCTCAGCGAGTTCTTGTCCGATAAACGAGTCGTAGATTATGCCGGATGGAAATGGCAGCCTCTTTTGCAGCTCATCATCCTGACCAAGCGTCCGTTCTCCTCGGGCAACGCGTACAAAAGCATCTGGAATAACGAGAAGAACGAAAGCCCGTTGCTGACCATCACTCGGGCGCAAACGGAAAAAATGACCGAGCGCCTGAAAGCGCTTTACGGCGACGATGTCGAGGTCGATTTCTGTATGCGCTACGGCAATCCTTCCACGGACAGCGTGCTCAAACGCATGAAAGAGAAGGGTTGTGAGCGCATCGTCTTCTTCCCGCTCTATCCGCAGTACGGCTCGCCCACTACCGCTACTGCCAATGACCAAGCGTTTCGCACGCTGATGAAAATGAAGTGGCAGCCCTATATCCGTACCGTACCGGCCTATTTCGAGCATCCGGCGTATATTCAGGCGTTGGCTAACTCGGTACAAGAGGCGTACGACGGCTTCGAGAGCCGTCCTACCAAGCTCGTGGCGAGCTATCACGGCGTGCCGGAGCGCTATTTGATGGAAGGGGACCCTTACCACTGCCAGTGTCAGAAAACCACGCGTCTACTGCGTGAAACGCTGGGACTGAGCAAAGAGGAGGTCGATACCGCTTTCCAGTCCCAGTTTGGCCCTGAGAAGTGGGTGGGTCCGCAAACGGTGGATCACGTTGCCGAGCTGGCGAAACAGGGGCACAAGCATATTGCCATCCTCTCTCCAGCGTTCTCTTCCGACTGTGTGGAAACCCTGGAAGAGATCAAAGAGGAGATCCACGACAGCTTCATGGAGGCTGGCGGTGAAACCTTCAGCTACATTCCCTGCTTGAATGATCGTGATGATCATATCGACGCCTTGCTGGCGGTGGTCAATAACGAGCTGTCAGGCTGGCTGCCGACACCGTAACGTCACACGGTTGCTATCAAAACCGTCTAGCGTATCGCGCTAGGCGGTTTTTTATTGGAACCGACTTTTCTAGAAAACGAAGCAGGGCTGGTATAAGGTTTGTGTATATAAAATCACACTTATTCAACGCTCAAGCAGCTTATGCAAATGTGTAAGCCGCTGGTTAGGATGAAAAAACGTCACTAGGGAGAAAGCGTCGGATGCAATTTGCCGTGTTAATGGGCTTCGTGTTGGCAGCGTTGTCGCCGCTGCTCAACCGCTGGTTTGGAGAGCGCGCAAGCCTCGTGCTTGCGCTGTTTCCGGCGCTCCTGGCCGGTTGGCTGCTGAGTCAGGCACCTCTGGTCCTCCAAGAAGGCCCGCAGTTGTTGGCGTGGGCGTGGGTGCCCTCGCTGGGTATCAGCCTGAGTTTTCTGCTCGATGGCTTGTCGTTGCTGTTTGGTTTGCTGATCACGGTGATCGGCACCTGCGTACTGGTTTATGCCGGTGGCTATTTGAAAGGCCACCCCGATGTCGCTCGTTTCCACTTGGCCCTGGTTGCCTTTATGGCATCCATGCTGGGGCTCGTACTCGCCGATGGATTGCTCACGCTCTTTATCTTTTGGGAGCTGACCAGCATCACGTCTTATCTGCTGATTGGCTTCAATCACACGGATATCGAGGCGCGTAAATCTGCGCGGCAAGGTCTATTCGTCACGGTTGCCGGAGGCCTGGCCCTAATGGCCGGGCTGGTGCTACTGGGGGTAGCCAGCGGTCACTGGTCGCTCCATGAAATTCTGCAGTCAGATGAAGACCTGCGTCAGCATGCTCTCTACACTCCCATGCTGATCTGTCTGTTGCTGGGGGCCTTTACCAAGTCGGCACAGTTCCCGTTTCACTTTTGGTTGCCCAACGCCATGGCCGCTCCGACCCCCGTATCGGCTTATCTGCACTCTGCCACCATGGTGAAAGCGGGCATTTATTTACTGGCGCGGCTGCAGCCAGAGCTGGGCGGCACGGCCATGTGGATGACGCTGCTCTCTGTGGTCGGGGCAACGACCATGCTGACCGGCGCTTTCCTGGCGATTCACCACACCAATATCAAGAAGCTGTTGGCGTACTCGACGATCATGGCGCTGGGGACGTTGACCATGCTATTGGGGATTGGCTCGGAGTACGCCATGACCGCGTTCGTCACCTTCTTGCTGGCCCACTCCTTGTATAAAGGAGCGTTGTTCATGGTCGCGGGTATTCTGGACCATGAAACGGGCACCAAAGACGTGACTGCCATGGGAGGGCTACGCAGCGTCATGCCCGTGACGGCAGTGATTGCCATGGTGGCGGCGCTTTCTCTGGCGGGGGTGCCGCCGCTGCTGGGCTTTATCGGTAAAGAGCTGATGCTGGAAGCAGCGCTAGGCGCCGAGCGCGTTCAATGGATGTTGGTGGTGTTTGCCTTCCTAGCCGCCGTGCTGACCATTGCGGTGGCGGCCATCATCGCGCTGAGACCTTTTTATGGCGCACGCCATGAGACCCCCCAAACGCCACATGAGGCGCCGCTGAGCATGCTGATTGGCCCCGCGCTGCTAGCCTTTGGCTCCCTCGCGCTGGGTTTGGCGCCAGCTATGTTGGGGGCTGACGCGTTATTGACGTCGGCCGCCACGGCCGTTGCGGGGCAGTCACTGCCGGTCTCGCTATCGTTGTGGTATGGCATCAATGTGGCGCTGATCATGTCGGTGGTTAGCCTGATGCTCGGTTTCTTGCTCTTCAAACGGTGGAACAGCGTGCGCGGCCAGCTAGCCAGATTGTCGCCCGTGATGCGCTACGGCCCTGAAGCGGGCTATGAAGGGCTGATGAACGGCATCGTGCATTTTTCGGAATGGCAAACGCGCGTGCTACAAAATGGCTACATGCGTAACTACATTCTGGTCATGCTGGTGGTGCTCATTGCGCTGATCGGTAACTCCATCCTACTGCGCCATTCGCCTCAGCTGGCGCTTACGCTAGACGTGCGTTTTCACGAAGTGATCGTGGTGGGCACCATGGCCATGGGGGCTCTGTTTGCCACGATTTCACGCTCCCGCCTGGGGGCGGTGGTATCCGTGGGGATCATGGGCTTCTCGATTGCGCTGATCTTCATTCTCTTCAGCGCGCCAGACCTCGGGATCACGCAGCTGCTCGTGGAGACCATGACGGTCATCCTGCTGGTACTGGTGCTCTTCCGCTTGCCGCGTTTCTCCAACCTCTCCACCCACCTGGAGCGCATTCGCGACGGGGCCGTGGCGGCAACCATGGGCGTGCTGATTTTCCTGCTGATCATGACCGCTTGGAGCATCGACCAGTTCGAAACCATTTCGACCTATATGGTGGAAAACAGCGCACCGCTTGCCCATGGCCGGAATATCGTCAACGTCATCTTGGTCGATTACCGTGCCCTCGATACGCTGGGTGAGATGTTCGTGTTGGCGCTGGCCGCGATTGGCGTGATCGCCATGCTGAAGCTTCGCCACGGCGGAAAGGCAGGCAACACCGCGGACGGCGAGAAAGCCAGCGTGAAGGAGCCCTATGATGGTTAAGTCAGGCACGATTATTTTGAATACGGCGGCGCGCTTTCTCATGCCGCTGCAGCTCATGTTCTCGGTATTTCTGTTACTGCGAGGCCACGATGAGCCGGGGGGCGGCTTTATTGCCGGGCTAGTGGCTGCGGGTGCCTTCACCCTGTACCTGTTCGCCTTTGGGGTGAGTGCCACTAAGGAGGTGCTGCGCATGGTCGACCCACGGGATTTGATTGGCGCAGGCCTGCTGTTGGGGATGATCTCGGTGGTACCCGCGTGGTTCATGGGGCAACCCTTTCTTACCGCCCAGTGGTGGACGATTCCGGTGATCGACTTCAAAGCCTCGACGCCGCTTATTTTCGATATCGGGGTGTACTTGGCGGTACTGGGCTCGGTCACCGGCATGGTCATGGCGCTGATGGAGGTGGATAAAGATGAGCCTTGAGTTACCCCTTCCGATGACCGCAGGAGGATACCCATGGAACCGTTGATGGCATTGGCGATTGGCCTGCTATACGCGACCGCTATTTTCATGATGTTGCGCCGCTCCATCGTCAAGCTGGTGATTGGCTTATTGCTGCTTTCCAACGCCGCCAACTTGCTGATTTTTACCACCGCTGGGATGACCCGAGGCGCGCCGCCGCTGATCCCCGAGGGGATGATGCAGCCGCTTGGCGAAGTCGCTGACCCGCTGCCACAAGCGGTGGTGTTGACCGCCATCGTAATTGCTTTTGGGGTGCTGGCGTTTGCGGTGGTGCTGATTCGCCGGGCCTACGAAATCGTTAAGGCAGATGATTTAGACAAGATGAAGGATACCGACACGTGAGGCCTGAAGTCGCACTTCCCATTCTACTGCCGCTGCTTTCGGGGGCCGTTTCGCTGATGTTCTGGCGCTCGCGGCCCATGCAGCGCTTTATCGCCGTCGCGGGCAATGTCGCGTTATTCCTCGTGAGCCTTTGGCTGTTTGTCGCGGTGTTGGAGAATGGCTACATCACCATGCAAATGGGTAGCTGGCCAGCGCCGTTCGGCATCACCCTCGTCGCCGACATGCTCAGTGCGGTGATGATTCTGCTCACCGGGATCATTGGCTTGGCCATGGGGGTCTACTCGCTGGCGACCACTGGTCGAGGGCATGAACGGTTTGGCTACTATCCCCTCATGCATCTGCTGCTGGCCGGTGTGGCGGGGGCTTTTCTGACTGGCGATATCTTCAACCTCTATGTGTGGTTCGAAGTCATGCTGGTGGCCTCGTTTGCGCTACTGACGCTGGGAGGCGAACGCGCGCAGATGGAAGGGGCCATCAAGTACGTGACGCTCAACCTGCTGGCGTCAGTGATTTTCCTCAGTGCCGTTGGGTTGCTCTACGGGACGGTGGGGACACTCAACATGGCCGATATCGCCCTGCGCATGGATGTCGCCGAACACAGCGGCATGGTCGAGGTGTTGGCAGTGATGTTCATGGTGGCCTTTGGTATCAAGGCGGCCGCTTTTCCGCTGTTTTTCTGGTTGCCCGCCTCTTACCATACGCCGCCTGTGGCGGTCTCCGCGCTGTTTGCGGGCCTGCTGACCAAGGTGGGGGTTTACTCGCTGTTTCGGGTGTTCACGCTGATTTTCGATCAGACCATGGGCTACCTGCAGGACATCATGCTGTGGGGGGCGGTCATCACCATGGTGACCGGCGTATTGGGCGCCGCCGCCCAGTACGAGTTTCGACGTATCCTCTCGTTCCATATCGTCAGCCAAATTGGCTATATGTTGTTGGGGCTGGCGCTCTACACACCGCTGGCGATTGCCGGCGGCGTGTTCGCCATCATGCACAACATCATCGTCAAGACGAACTTGTTCTTGATCAGCGGTATTACACATCGCCTGCAGGGAACGTATCAGCTCAAGAAGATGGGCGGACTCTATCGTGAGCGTCCCTGGCTGGCCGTGGCGTTTTTCATCAGCGCTTTCTCTCTGGCGGGCATCCCACCGCTATCGGGCTTCTTTGCGAAGTTCGTGCTGGTGCGTGCAGGCCTGGAGGCCGAGGCATACGTAGCGACCGGCATTGCCTTGGCCGTGGGGCTGATGACGCTCTACTCCATGGTGAAGATCTGGAACGAAGTGTTCTGGAAAGCGCTGCCGGAGGAGAACCAAGTGCCACCAACGCCGACTCCGACAGGGGACGATGGGCGATTATTGAAGCCTAGCCTGTGGATGATGTATCTGCCTGTCGTGGTGCTCGCGACGATGTCGCTGCTGATTGGCGTCTTTGCAGAGCCCCTCATGCTGGTGATGAACCAAATAGGGGAGCAGTTGATGACGCCTTCAGGCTATATCGAAGCGGTTCTGGGCGCCTCCGCCAGTGCAGAAGCGGCGCTACTGGAGCCCGTCGACATACAGGCCGAACGTGTCGATAACCACCTGGAGGAGACACCATGACGGGCGCCATTTGGAACCTTTTGCTTGGTTTGGCCTGGGTCCTGCTCAGCGGCGATTTCTCCGGGTTGAACTTATTGGTGGGGATGATTTTTGGCTACATCGCGTTGCTGCTGATCGAGCCTCAAGTCGACGGGTTGAAGGGCTATCCGGCCCGCGTGCCGCGCTTCATTGGCTTTCTTGGATTTTTCATCAAAGAGCTGGTGCAGGCTAACCTGCGCGTGGCGTTCGATATCTTGACGCCGCCGTGGCACATGCAGCCAGGGGTCATCGCTTTGCCGCTTTCGGCGCGTACCGAGATGGAGATTACCATGGTGGCCAATTTGATTTCCCTGACGCCTGGGACCCTCAGTTTGGACGTGTCGGATGATCGTAAGGTGCTGTATATCCACGCGATGTTCCTAGATGACGAAGAGGAGCTACGACGCAACTTGAAAGAGATGGAACACCGTGCACTGGAGCTATTTCGTTAATGGAAACCGTGATCTTAATCAGTCAGGTGATTATGGGGCTCGCGCTGGTACTCACGTTCGTGCGCGTGGTCCGCGGCCCCAGCCTGCCAGACCGCGTCGTGGCGCTGGAGCTGTTCTCGACGACGGTCGTAGGCCTGGTCGGCGTGTATGCCATTCAATCGGGCGTCTCCAGCTTTTTGGATGCGGCCATCGTCATCGCGCTGATGGGCTTTTTGGCTGCCATTGGCTTTGCACGCTTTTTGGAACGAGGAGGGCCGCGGGATGATTGACGTCATCAAGGGCGCCATGCTGCTCACCGGCTCGAGCTTCATGCTGTTGGCTGCCGTGGGGTTACTGCGCTTGCCCGATTTGTTGACCCGCATGCACGCCACCACCAAGGCGGCGGCCCTCGGGGTAATCCTCATCATGCTGGCCTCGGCCATGCATTTTGCCGAGGTAGGGGTCGTCGCGCGTTCGTTCGCGATCATCGTATTCATCTTGATCACTGCGCCCATTGCCGCCCACGTGATTGGCAGAGCTGGCTACTTCGTGGGCTCTCGGCTTTGGAGCGGCACGGTCAAAGATGAGCTGCGCCCTAACTACGATCCGCTCACCCACGAGCTGAAAAGCGGTATGGAGACGCAAGAAAACGCTAAGCGTCACCCACGTAATACCGATCCCGACTAACGTTAGGAGTCAACGTTATCGATGGAAGCCACCCGAGTTGGGTGGCTTTTTTTATGCCCATCGTAAAAGAGCGCAGGTGCGTGTTACGGCAAAGTCGAGGTGTCAATTTATATACAATAATTGTACTGTATAAGTTATTATGTCCATGTATTACGGCGTAGCGTGGCACAGCCAGCACGCAGCGAGATGAATAGATGAGACGTAAACAAGACTTACCGCAAAAAGACTGCGTTCAATGCCAGCGCCCATTTACTTGGCGGAAAAAATGGGCGCGCTGCTGGGACGAGGTGCGCTTCTGCAGCGAACGCTGCCGTCGCGAGGCCAAGCAGCACAGCACGCCGAGGAGGCAAGAGCATGAACAGCACGACTGATATTGTCTGGCTGCAGGACAATCTGCGCGTTGCCGACAATCCTTTATTACATTTCGAACATTCCCCACACCAGCTGCTTTGTCTGTACGTGCTCGACCAGCGTTGGTTAACGGCTGCCGTGCCGGGGGAGTCCACGCCCAGGCTGGGTCCAGCGCGGCTGCGCTTTTTATGGCAAAGCCTGATGGAACTGCGTGGCGAGCTGTTGCAGCGTGGCAGCGATCTGTTAGTGCGTATTGGCGACCCGGCCGAGGTCGTGGTCGAGTTGGCGACCACGCTCAATGCGCGGCAAGTGCGGGTAGCCGAACACTCCGGCTGTGAAGAGTCGGATAACATCACCCGTGCGGCTGCCAACCTGCCCAAAGGCTGTCAGCTCTATCGTGCGGATAGCGGTTACTTGATCGATGCCGCTGCGCTGCCGTTCGATCTAGCAGACCTGCCAGCCAGCTTCTCTGCCTTTCGGCGTAGCGTCGAAAAGCAGTGTGAAATACCGGCTCCCAAGCCTGCGCCAATCACCTTACCGTGTTGGCCCGAAGGCGCGCCGCGCGGTTTCCCGCCGTTAAAATCCGTGTGTGAAACCAGTGCAGCCTGGCAGCCCGACCAGCGTCAGGGGTTCGTGTTCGTGGGCGGCGAGTCGGCGGCCAACGACCGATTACAGCACTATATCTGGCGTCAGAACGGGGCGGAGTCTTACAAGAAAACGCGTAACGGTCTGTTGGGTGCCAACTTTTCGACGCGTTTTTCTCCGTGGCTTGCCCGTGGCTGCTTGTCTGCTCGTCAAGCGCATCGAGAAGTCAAAGCGTGGGAGTCCGAACACGGTAGCTGCGAATCGAGCTACTGGATTGTCTTCGAGCTTCTATGGCGCGACTACTTTCACCGCGCCGCACAGTTGGAAGGGGCCTCCCTGTTTGGTCGGGAGTCGCTGCCGCCAGCGAGCGAAGCCTTCGACACTTGGCGCAACGCGGAGACCGGCGTGCCGTTCATTGATGCGGCCATGCTCGAATTGAAGCGAACCGGCTGGATTTCCAACCGTGCCCGTCAGAACGTCGCCAGCTTCTTGGTAAAAGATTTGCAGGTAGATTGGCGGCTAGGCGCTTGGTGGTTCGAGCACTGCCTGATCGACTACGACGTGGCCAGCAACTGGGGCAATTGGCGCTACATTGCCGGGGTTGGGCGTGATCCGCGTCAGGATCGCTACTTCAATGTGTTGAAGCAAGCAGGGCATTACGATCCGAAAGGGCTGTACGTGGCCTATTGGTTACCCGCGCTGGAATCGTTACCCTTCGGTCTGGAGCGCCAACAGCCCTGGCGAGTGGCACCTTCTCAATTTCAACCGCCCTGCGTGCTACCGGATGAGTGGCAGCGCTGGTTGATTGCCGCAACCGAATTCGAAGAGACGGATGAGTAACGATGGCGTTAATGGAGAGTGATCGGCGCGTCGCCTGGGGATTGGGCTTGGCGGGGCTGCTGCCGTTCATCGGTGGCGGCCTCGCCGCTTGGTGGGCACCGCCTGTCTGGCAGGTCAGTGCCATCTATGGCTTTACTTACTACAGTGCCGTGATTTTGTCGTTTTTAGGGGGCATTCATTGGGGCAGTGCGCTTCAAGTGCCCCGTGACAACAACGTACGGCGGCTAGTACTGGCCATGGTGCCCAGCCTGATTGCGTGGCCTGCTTTGCTGTTCAACACGGTGACCGGGCTTTGGGTACTGTTGGCAGGGTTTCTGTTAATGGGGGGCTACGATATTAGCCGGGAAGGGCGCGAAGGCTTTCCCAAGTGGTATCTCAGCTTGCGCTGTGTGCTAACGGCGGTCGTCGCCATATTCCATCTTATCGTGTTGTGGCGCTTGTCTCTCTGAGGCTGGTAACTCGCTTGTTTCTGAGCCATCATCAGCCTCACGCTAAGGATTGCCAAGAGATGAGTACTATGACGTCAAGCCCCAAGTCATTGACATGTAATGGTTCATTACGTGCCCGCCGCCATTTGCTATGGCCGCTGTTAGCTGCTGCGGCGGCAACTACTTTTTACGCCCCTGCTGTGATGGCTAACCCCCAGCTCATGACGGAAGTCGATGCCCGCGCGGCCGAAGAGGTGCGCTACGGTAACTTCAATGAGTGGCTCCGCGAGTTCCGCCGCTATGCGGCGAACCAAGGCATTAGCGAGGCGACCCTCGCATCGGCGTTCGATGGGCTGCGCTACCGCGAACGGGTCATTGAGTTAGATCGTTACCAGCCTGAGTTCGTCCGCGCGATTTGGCAATATTTGGACAGCGCCGTATCGAGCACGCGTGTCGCCAACGGTCAGGAAAAGCTCGCACAACATCGCGACACTGCTCAGGCGATGCAGCAGCGCTATGGCGTGCCCGCTGAGATCATCGTAGCGATTTGGGGCGTCGAGAGTAACTACGGCAGCAATTTTGGTGATTTTTCGACGCTCGAATCCCTCGCAACACTGGCTTACGACGGCCGCCGCCGGGAGTTCGCCCGGGGTGAGCTGCTGGCAGCGCTGCGTATCATCGATCAAGGGGATATTGCGGCCGAGCAGATGAAAGGCTCCTGGGCCGGGGCGATGGGGCATACCCAGTTCATTCCCAGCAGTTTCGAAGCCTACGCCGTGGATGGCGATGATGACGGGCGACGCGATATCTGGGGCAGTATTCCCGATGTCATGGCGTCGACGGCGAACTATCTGGCGCGCGCTGGCTGGCAGGCAGGCCAACCCTGGGGCGCCGAGGTCAGGCTACCCGACGACTTTGATTACGCGCAAACCGACCGCAAGAGCAGCGCCGACTGGGCTGCCCAGGGCGTGCGTGCCGTTCGTGGCGAGCTGCCGACTTTCGATAGCGCTGCGGTCATCGTTCCCGCCGGAGCGAGCGGTCCTGCGTTTATCGTCGGTCCCAACTTCCGTGCGATTCTGCGCTACAACAACGCCACGAGCTATGCTCTGGCGGTGGCGACGCTGGCCGATGCCATCGCTGGCCGTGACGGTATCGCACAGTCATGGCCAAGAGATGAGGCACCTTTGACGCGAGACGATGTCCGAACGCTCCAGCAGCGGTTGAACGAGGCCGGTTACGGCGTGGGTACGGCAGATGGCATCATGGGGCCGAATACCCAAGCGGGCCTGAGGGCGTTTCAGCGTGACCAAGGGCTCGTACCGGACGGCTTCGCGACTCAGTCGCTGCTGGAGCGGCTGCGCTAGGTAATATGCGCGGCTACGGTTGTTACGCATGATTCGAATCGTCAATGCCTCACCAAGGATGAGTCGTTATGGGAAAAGCAGGTCTAGGAGTATGGGGAGCCAGCGTGCTGGCCAGTGCTTTACTGATGGGAACGAGCGCGCAAGCGGAAGACAAGGTGTTTGGTTGGGTTGAAAACGCCTACATCGAGCCGTGGGGAATTGCCGTCAAAGCCAAGCTGGATAGCGGTGCGTTGACCTCTTCACTGGATGCCCGCGACATTGAAATGTTCGATAAAGAGGGGGAAGAGTGGGTTCGCTTTCGCCTGAAGCTGGAAGATCAAGACAGTGGTGAAACGTTCAGCGACCAGATCGAGCGTCCGCTCTACCGTGAGCAAACCGTTCGAGGCGCTGGTGGCCGCGACGAGCGTCCGGTCGTGCTCATGGATGTTTGCATGGGCGATACCGTGTATGAAGAGCAGTTCAGCCTACGCAACCGTGAAGAGATGAACTACCCGCTGCTGCTAGGACGCCGCACCATCAGTCATTTAGGCTTGTTAGACGTGCGTAATACCTTCCTGCAAGAGCCCGGGTGTGGAGAAAACGCCCCCTACGTTCCCCACGACCCAGAAGACGAGCAGTCTTGATCGTCTAATTAAACATGACTCAAAACAGCCGTGACAGCAGCGCCGTCACGGCTGTTTCGACGCGCAAAATGCGTGGACCCAAGTGCATGCCTTCGCACCCTGCTTGAATTAGCTGTTCGACTTCCCATGGAATGAACCCGCCTTCTGGGCCGACCAGCAGCAGCGTTGGCGTATCGATACCGCGTGGGCAGGCATTCTCCATGCCGGGGTGGGCGACCAGCCCGCGGCGCTCTGCCAACAGCTCAGGAAGCTGCTCCTCTAAAAACGCTTTGAACCCTTTGCACAGCGTCACGTTGGGCAGCTGCGTATCCCGCGCTTGTTCAAGGCCCAGCACGAGGTGCTGGTGAATCTTGTCGGGCCGAAGCTCTGGCGATTGCCAGTAGCTTTTCTCGACCCGTTTCGTATGCAATAACGTGATCTCTTTCACGCCCAGCGCCGTGACGTGCTCCAGCGTTCGCGCCAACATACGCGGGCGTGGCAGGGCCAGCACGAGATGAACGGGCAGGGCGGGAGGTGGCGTCTCCTTGAGCTCCTCCAGTGCGAACAGCGCCTGGTCAGGGCTGAGCGCTACCAGCGTGGCCTTTCCCATGGCACCGCCCTGAATGCCTACTGTGAGTCGGTCTCCCTCCTGAGCGCGATGCACGTCATGTAGATGGGTCAAGCGGCGCGCATCGGTAATCCGAGCGTGGTGAGCGTCGACCTCGCTCGGGTCTAGCAGTATCAAATTCATAGTCGTCGTCTATTGGTCAAAGGAAAGGCGTGCTTACCACCACTAATCCGCTAAGCTGGCTTGCATGGGCGCGTGTTGCAGGCACAATAGCAGCAACGGCGACAAAAGCCTTTATCGCGTTTAAGGAGATGCGTTGTGCGCGTAATTCGTAAATATGCCAACCGCAGGTTGTACGACACCCAGCAGAGCCGTTACGTCACGCTCGAGGATCTGCGGCGTCTCATCATTGAAGAAGAACCGTTTCGCGTCGAAGATGCGAAAAGCGGCGAGGACCTGACGCGCACCATTCTACTGTCGATCATTATCGAACAAGAGCAGGCGGATAGTGAAGCCGAAGTGTTTTCGAACGATCTATTGGCGCAGCTGATTCGTGTGTATGACATGTCGTCACCGCTGCCGTTGGCGCGCTATTTGGAGCAGGGCACGCAGCTGATGCTGGAGCAGCAAAAGCGCATGCAGACTCAGTGGCAGCAAGCCATGCGCCACTCGCCCATGGAATTCATGCGTGAGTTGGCCGAAGAGAATATGCGCTTTTGGCAAAACGCGCTCCATCAGCCCAATCCATCGGACGATGACGATACGTCGGATAAGCGTTCCTAAGGCCACGTTTTACGGTCCGTTGTGGCATAATGCCGCCCATCGACGCTCTCCCGTTTGAGAAGGATACCCATGAAAGTTTTGATGATCGGTGGCGGTGGCCGCGAACATGCTCTGGCTTGGAAACTTGCCCAATCCCGTGATGTCGAGCAGGTGTTCGTCGCGCCTGGCAATGCAGGCACCGCGACAGAGCCCAAGCTGACCAATGTTGCGATTGGCGCAACCGACCTGGAGGCTCTGGTGGCGTTTGCGCAGCAAGAGCAGGTAGCGTTGACCGTCGTTGGCCCTGAAGCGCCGCTCGTCGAAGGCGTCGTAGACCGCTTCCAAGCCGCCGGTTTGACGATTTTCGGCCCCAGCCAGCGCGCGGCTCAGCTCGAAGGGTCCAAGTCGTTCACCAAAGACTTTCTGGCCCGCCATGCTATTCCCACAGCGGCCTATCAAACCTTCACGGCTGTAGAGCCTGCGTTGGCGTATCTAGCCGACATGGGCGCGCCGATCGTCATCAAAGCCGACGGCTTGGCGGCGGGTAAAGGCGTCATCGTAGCCATGAGCGAGGCCGAAGCCGAGGCGGCGATCCGCGATATGCTCGAAGCCAACGCCTTTGGTGATGCGGGCGCCCGTGTCGTCATCGAAGAGTTTCTCGAAGGTGAAGAGGCGAGCTTCATCGTCATGGTGGATGGCGACAACGTCGTGCCCATGGCCACCAGCCAGGATCACAAGCGTGCCTACGACGGCGATACCGGCCCCAATACCGGGGGCATGGGAGCCTACTCACCGGCGCCCGTCGTCACACCAGAGGTCGATGCGCGGATCATGGAGCAGGTCATTCTGCCCACCGTGCGTGGTATGGCGGCAGAGGGAAATGCGTATACCGGTTTCTTGTATGCAGGCCTGATGATCGATCCACAGGGCAACCCTAAAGTGATCGAGTACAACTGCCGGTTCGGTGATCCAGAAACCCAGCCGATCATGATGCGTCTGACTTCGGATCTGGCGTCGCTCTGCCTGGCAGGCGCCAAAAGCGAGCTGGCCGGCAAACAGTGCGAGTGGGACCCCCGCGCAGCCGTCGGCGTGGTGCTGGCCGCTGGTGGGTATCCTGGCAATTACCGTAAAGGCGACGTGATTCACGGCTTGGCCGATGCCGAACGGGCGCAGTGCAAGGTCTTCCACGCGGGGACGGCGCAAAATGCAGACGGTGAGATCACCACGGCCGGTGGGCGTGTGCTGTGTGTAACAGCGCTGGGCGATAGCGTGTCGGCGGCTCAGCAGCAGGCGTACCAAGGCGTTAACGCGATTCACTGGGACGGCGTCGAATTTCGTCGTGATATCGCGTTCCGTGCCATCGCGCGGGAGCAGTAAATAGCGGCTTTTCGAGGTCATATCGTCACCCGACAAGGAGTAGAGCAATGGAGCGTGTCTCGCTGGACTTCCCTTTGGCAGCGGTCATTCACCGTCATCCGCTGACGGTGCGGGTGACGGATATGAACTATGGCCGCCACTTGGGGCACGATGCCTTGGTGTCGTTGCTCCATGAAGCGCGAGTGCAGGCCTTTGCCTCTCTGGATCTACCAGAGTGGGATATGCACGGTTATCCCAGCGTGGTCGTAGACCTCGCCGTGCAGTATCAGCAGGAGGCGCGCTTTCCCGATGCGCTGGTGATCGAAACGGCGGTGCCCGAACCAGAGGGTAAAGCCTTGACGGTCTACCAGCGGGTTATCAAGGCAGAGACGGGCGACGTGGTAGCGACTGCACGTGTGACCAAACTGCTGCTGGATCTGGCGGCAGGCCGTCCGGTGGCGATTCCAGATGCGCTCAAGCAAACGCTTGCGGATGCCAGGGGGGGATAATGTCACGAGAGTATCCCATTATCGCGGTGACGGGCTCCTCCGGGGCGGGCACCACCACCGTGCGCCGCAGCTTCGAGCGTATGTTCCTGCGTGAAGACGTGCATGCCGCCATGGTGGATGGCGATGCCTTCCACCGCTATACCCGTGATGATCTCAAGCGTATTTTTCGCGAAGAGCCGGAGCGCAAGGACGAACTCTCCCACTTTGCCGTCGAAGCCAACCTGCTCGACCGCCTGGAAGGGCTGTTCATCGAGTATGGGGAGCACGGGACCGGCACGTTTCGTCACTACATTCATGCAGAAGATAAGCAGAAGATCGAAGCGGGCTACCGGGTGGGCACCTTCACCGAGTGGCAGTCGTTGCCCTGCGGTACCGACCTGCTGTTCTATGAGGGGCTACATGGCGGCTTGGTGACGCAAGAGTACGATATTGCCCGTCACGTCGATCTGCTGGTAGGCGTGGCGCCCACCATGAACCTGGAGTGGATTCAAAAGATTGACCGCGACACCAAGTTGCGCGGCTACTCCCAGGAAGCGGTGATCGACACGATTTTGGGGCGTATGGATGACTACGTGCGCTATATCCAGCCGCAGTTTTCTCGCACCCACATCAATTTCCAGCGAGTGCCTACGGTCGATACGTCCAACCCTTTCGAGGTACAGGATATCCCCACCGATGCTGAGTCGTTCGTGGTGATTCGTTTCCGAGACCCTTCGACGGTGGATTTTCCTTGGCTGCTGGCGATGATCAAAGACGCCTTTATGACTCGCCCGCATACTCTGGTGGTGCCCGGTGCTCGTATGTCCTTGGCGATGGAGCTGATTCTCGCTCCCCTTGTTCGCCACCTGCTCTCCCAGCGCCGTTTTCGCTAACGCGGCGCTGCCCGAACCGACCATAAACGCGCCAAACGTAAGGAGGCTGCGATGGAGTGCCTGTTCTGTAAGATCATTAACCGCGATATTCCAGCGGACATCGTGTTCGAGGATGAGCACGTTCTGGCGTTCAATGACATCAGTCCTCAAGCGCCGACACATCAGCTTATCATTCCCAAGAAGCATATCCCTACGCTGAACGATATCGAAGCCGACGATTTGGCGCTCGTGGGTCGCTTACAGCACACCGCGGCGCAGCTCGCCAAGCAGCAAGGCTTTGCCGAAGAGGGTTATCGGGTCGTCATGAACTGCAACGAGCTGGGAGGGCAGACCGTCTACCATATTCATATGCATCTACTGGGCGGACGTGAGTTTACGTGGCCCGCTGGATAAATCATTCGACTGACGCGATCCCATCGCCATAAAAAAAGCCCTGCATCAGCAGGGCTTTTTGTGTCGAGCAACGCGACGTTAGGCGTCGATGCGCTTATACTTCATGCGCTTCGGTGTGTCATTGCCCACGCGTTTCTTGTGATCCTCTTCGTACTCGGTGTAGTTGCCGTCGAAGAACACCACTTCAGAGTCGCCTTCGAACGCCAAGATGTGCGTGGCGATACGATCCAGGAACCAGCGGTCGTGAGAGATCACCATCGCGCAGCCGGGGAAAGCGAGCAGCGCCTCTTCCAGCGCGCGCAGGGTTTCGATATCCAGGTCGTTCGAGGGTTCATCCAACAACAGGACGTTGGCTCCCTGCTTCAGCGTTTGAGCCAACTGCAGGCGGCCACGCTCACCGCCGGAGAGCTCGTCCAGACGCTTCTGCTGGTCGTTACCCTTGAAGTTGAAACGACCCACGTAAGCCCGTGAAGACACCTCATAACCGTTGATGTTGAGGATATCCTGACCATCGGATACCGCCTCCCAAACGGTTTGCTTGTCATCCAGCGCGTCCCGCAACTGTTCGACATAGGCAATATCGACGGTGTCGCCGATCACCACGTCACCGCTATCCGGCTGCTCTTTGCCGGTCACTAGCTTGAACAGCGTCGATTTACCGGCACCGTTACCCCCCACGATGCCCACGATCGCACCCGGCGGAATGGTAAAGGAGAGGTCCTGGTAAAGCAGTTTGTCATCGAAGCGCTTAGTGACGTTATGAAACTCGATGACCTTGTCACCCAGGCGCGGGCCGGGCGGAATGTAGATCTCGTTGGTCTCGTTACGTTTCTGGAAGTCGCCCGACTGCATCTCTTCGAAGCGGTTAAGACGCGCCTTGCTCTTCGCTTGGCGGCCTTTGGCATTGCTGCGCACCCACTCAAGCTCTTGCTTGATGGCTTTCTGACGAGACGCTTCTTGCTTCGCTTCTTGGGTCAGGCGCTGCTCTTTCTGCTCTAGCCACTGAGAGTAGTTACCTTCGAACGGAATGCCCTGCCCCCGGTCGAGCTCGAGAATCCAGCCCGCGACGTTATCGAGGAAGTAGCGGTCGTGGGTGATTGCCACGACGGTGCCGTTGTAGTCGTGCAGGAAGCGCTCGAGCCAAGCAACGGACTCGGCATCCAAGTGGTTGGTTGGTTCGTCCAGCAGCAGCATGTCCGGGCTGGAGAGCAGCAGGCGGCATAGCGCCACACGGCGGCGCTCGCCCCCAGAGAGGTGGCCGACTTTTGCCTCCCACGGCGGCAGACGCAGCGCCTCTGCGGCCACTTCCAGCTTACGCTCGAGGTTGTGCGCATCGGCTGCTTCGATGATGTTCTCAAGGCGCGCTTGCTCGCTGGCCAGGGCATCGAAATCCGCGTCAGGTTCAGCGTAGGCGGCGTAGACCGCGTCGAGCTTTTCCTGTGCTTCTTTGATGGCACCCAGCGCCTCTTCGACGGTATCCCGGACGTTTTTCTCGTCGTCGAGCTGCGGCTCCTGGGGCAGGTAGCCCACATTGATACCGGGCATCGGACGAGCTTCACCTTCAAACTCTTTATCGACACCGGCCATAATGCGCAGCAGCGTGGATTTACCGGCACCGTTCAAGCCCAGCACACCAATCTTGGCGCCAGGAAAGAACGAGAGGGAAATATCCTTGAGAATTTGCTTTTTGGGCGGCACTACTTTGCCAACCCGATTCATGGTGAATACGTATTGCGCCATGGAAATCCGTTAGGTTGTGGTAAAAGCGAGACCAGCACGAGGCTGGCTTGGTGCACAGATGATAGTGCCCAGCGCGGCTAAAGGCCAGTAAACCGGCGGCGCAAGCAGCGCCAAAAAAGAAGGGCACGCGCTCGGTGCCCCTCGGGTCGTCATTACCTTGGAACTGCTTGGCAGATTGGCAAGGCGTTACTCTTCTTCATCCCAATCGTCTTCGATTGCGCGCTGTAAACGCCGCTCTTCCAGCCACGCTTCTACCTGGCGACGGGCGCGCAGTGTATCCGCTTTACTGGGTTTGCTTTTACCGTAGTGATCGTCGTTGACGGCATCCAGGTTGTCGAACTCGTCTGCGTCAAGCCCGTCGTTGGTGTAGGTTTCACGATTTAAGGGGTCACGGCTCATGGTATGCCCTCCAACCCAAGCCGGCGCACCGGCATCACAACGGCTTCTTGCGCCATACCAATACAACCGACGTATGAAGCAAGAAGCGCCTAACGCTCATTAAGCGCCTAGGCGCTATATAGCGCCACTGGGTTGGAAGTTCAAGCGTTTTTGAAGAATGTTTGCAGCACTTCGGGCATAGGGGCAGTAGGCGCGCGTTCGAGTCTTTTTGCTATTGGTAAGCGCCCATGGCGGCTAACCGTTACTCCGCGTGCTCTTGCTGTTTTTTTAGTTCTGCCAGCGCCAACTGCGCTTCGACACGCTCCGTGACGTCTTTTTGTACCCCGATGTAGTACATCAGTTTGTCGGCTTCGTCGTAAACCGGCGTGATCGATAGCTCGTTCCAAAACATCGTGCCGTCTTTGCGGTAGTTACGCAGCACTTCACGAGAAGGGCGGCCATCCTGAAGCGCCTCACGGATCGACATGAGGGCATCTTGATCGCGATCTTCGTTTTGAAGGAAGCGGCAGTCGCGATAGAGGATTTCATCCGCACTGTAGCCCGTTAAACGTTCAAAACCTTTGTTCACGTAAATCAGGATGTTTTCGTCACCTTCCTGCTCTGCAACGACGATGCCATCTTCAGAAGCGTCAACAATGCGTTCGAGTAACTCCGGGCTTATCAAGGGAGATCGTTTCATCAATGGGTTCCTGTTGCTTCTCGTCTTTCTTCGCCGTGGCGCTGTGCGTCAGCGCGGGGCGCTCTTAAGTGCAGGACGATGCAGTCTTTCACACCATCAAACAAAGGTAGGATAGCAAAAAAACAGCTAGCCACCGTGATTTGCTGACCATCATGGCGAGCGTGGTTCGGCTTTGCAATCGGCAATGCTATTCGGCCTCCGGGAGGCGCTGTGCACTGAGCATGGCGCCGATGGCCGTCAACGCCAATATCACCAGCAGCATAGCGCTGCCCAGCCACTGTGCCAATGCGCCCATCATGCCACCAACGACCAGCATTAGCACCCCGGTGAAGGTGTTGGAAAGCGCGACATACAGGGCTCTATTGTCTTGATTAGCGATGTCGACCAAATAGGTTTTACGCCCTAAACGTACGCCATGGTGAACCACCACCAGTAACGCGTACACGCCCGCGTAGGGCAGTACGCTCTGTGTCCAACTGCCCGGCAACCACGCAATCAGAGCACCCAACAGGCAGCAAATGGCCGTGCCGATGGCCGCGTCACGCATCACCCGGCGGCTGGAACGGTCCGCTCGTTTCCCCCAAATCGGGCTGGCCACCATAGCGGCTAACCCCGAGACCACGACTAGAATGCCCAGCCCGCCAAGTTCGGTGCCGCTTTGCTGTTGGCCAAGCAGGGCCACGTAGGGCAAAGCGAGTGCGCTTGATAGCAGCAGTGCCCGGGCAAGGTTGAAGTGCAGGAACGTGGCATCCTCACGCATCAGAGACATCCCGAGCTTGATGCTGTCCCAGGCATTCTCGCCGCCTTCCACGGCACCGGGCACTTCGTTGATGCGCGCCGCGCATAGCGCATTGAGCAACCACCCGCCGGCAGCGACTCCCAAAAGGGTAGCCAAGGCAACATGGCCCGGTCGGTCGCCGAAGGCTACCAATACCCCGCCGGCCACCAGTGTGGCAGCACCGGCGATACTGCCACTCCAACCCATCAGCGAACCGCGACGGCGCTTGGCAATGGTCTTACCCAGTACGTCCTTGGTGGCAATCGACGAGAGCCCCCGCGCTAGTGAGAGCAGTATGAGCGCCGCCAAGACCAGCGCCCCGCCCATCGCACCGCTTCCCATCAAAGCAAGCAGAGCAAGCACTGCGGCGGCGATTGCCTGCACGGTGGCGCCCGCGACCCAGACCCATTTACGCTGTGGCTTCAAACGAATGAAGCCCGCCACGAACAGTTGCGGTAGCAGCGCGCCTGCTTCGCGGATGGGGACGAGCAAGCCCACCATCCACACCGGCGCACCGATGATACCCAACAGCCAGGGCAGCACTAGCCGTGCGCTCGACAGCTCATCGGCGAGCTTGTTGCCTAGCGATGCCAGCAGATGAAGGAAAAAGTTGCGCGGCTGTTCTTGGCACGCGCCATCAGGAATGTCGTCGCACATCCGGCTGTCGTCGTCGCCGGTTAGCCACTCGTAAAGCTGTGTCTGTGAAACGTCCTTTTGGGCCATTGTCGGTTCCTTGGCGGTGACTCGTATAAGATGACAGAATGCCTTTAGGATGCCACATAATGCTGACGAAAGGCTTCATCGAACGCCGCGCGTAGCAAAGGAACTGATCGATAAGGATTTATACGATGGCACGCATTTATATTCGCTACTGCACCCAGTGTCAGTGGCTGCTACGCAGCGCTTGGTACGCCCAAGAGCTTCTGTCCACGTTTGGCGAACAGCTGACGGAAGTCGCATTGTCTCCCTCCCATGGCGGTACTTTCGAAATCTGGTGTGATGACACGCTGCTCTGGGAGCGCAAGCGGGATGGTGGGTTTCCCGATATCAAAACGCTCAAACGGCAGGTGCGCGACCAGATCGACCCTGCTCAGGATTTAGGACACATCGATCGATGACGCAAGATCAACGGGCGATGCTTTATGGCCTTGGGGCGGTGGCTCTGTGGTCGACCGTGGCGACGGCATTCAAGGTGGCGCTGGCGTGGATGAGCCCGCTCGAACTGATGTGGTGGGCAGCGCTGGTGTCATGGCTGCTCATGGGCGTCATCGTTCTCAAGCAAGGCAATATGGGGGTCGCGCTTCGCCGGGGGTGGCGAACAGCTCTGTGGGCGGGTGTGATGAACCCGGTAGCCTACTACCTAGTGCTATTTGCAGCCTACGATCGGCTGCCTGGCCAAGAGGCCATGGCACTGAACTATACGTGGGCATTGGCGATGGCTTTCTTGGCGGTGCCCATGTTAGGTCATCGGCTGACGCGTCTGGACGTGGTGGCAGGCCTGGTGGCCTATAGCGGTGTTTGGGTGATTGCCACCCGAGGGGAGGTGTTCAACGTCGCCTTCGAAAACCCGCTCGGGGTCGTGTTTGCGCTGGCCTCCACATTGCTATGGGCGCTCTATTGGCTGCTCAATGCCAAGGACTCCCGTCAGCCGCTGGTCGGGCAGTGGCAGAACTTCAGTGTTGGGTTACCTGTTTTAACAATTCTGTTACTTTTGGGGCCTGGGTTTCAGTGGCACGGATGGGCTGCCTTTGGGGCTGGGGTGTATGTCGGGCTGTTTGAAATGGGCATTGCCTTCGTACTTTGGCAGATGGCGGTCCAGAGCGTTTCTCGAACTGCCAAGGTGTCCAACCTGATTTTTCTGTCGCCTCCTGTCTCTTTATTGCTGCTTTTCTTGATCGTTGGCGAGCCCATGCGGCTCTCTACCTTGGTGGGGCTAGTGTTGATTCTATGCGGCTTGGCGATTCAGCAACTGCCGCAAGCGAGGCATGTGTCGACAGCGTAGTGTGTTTTTTTGAGGTTTTATTGTAAATTTTTGTGACTTTTGGTTTTATGGCTTGTCACTGCCGCCAAGGCGATTAACTTAAGCTAATATCATTCATCTAAGGTGCTTCTGCTCAGGCAAAATCACCAGCGATGCCATACAGCTTATTGTCAGTCAGGTAGTGCTCAGCAGCGGGTAAGCAGCCCAGGGGGTGACAATGCGTCGGTGCGTTGTTGCAAAGGAAAGGCTACTTGCTCACCAGTAGCGAAAACGATCATTAGGGAACATGGCCATGAAAGACAACGTTACAATGAAAAGAACACCTCTCGCATTTCAGCGCGCACTGCGCCCCTTGACGCTCACCACCATTGCCTGCTTGCCGCTCACGGCGCTCGCGCAGCAGCTTCCCTCCACGCTGTATGCACCTGGCACGACCGATCTCAATACCACCATCCAACAAACCATCGTGAGCAACCCGCAGGTCAACGCTGCCTGGAACAATTTCAGTGCAGCGGGAAGCGACGTTCGCGTGGCACAAGGTAACTATCTGCCATCTATTGATGTCCGGGCTGGGGTGGGGCGCCAAGACCAACAAAACGATGGTCGTGGTAGCTACAGCAGCGACTTTGCCGAGCTCACGCTGACGCAGATGGTGTTTGACGGGTTTGCAACGCGTAGCGAAGTCGAGCGGTTGGACCGTACCCGACTAATTGCGTACTTCGAGCTATTGGGTGCCAGTGAAACGGTGGCGCTCGAAGCGTTTGAAACGTACCTGGATGTCTTGCGTTTCCGTGAAATGGTGCGTCTGGCGCAGGACAACTACCGCGAGCACCAGCGCGTCTTTTCGCAAATCGAAGAGCGGGCGCTTTCCGGCGCAGGGCGAGGGGTGGATCTTGAACAAATGGGTATACGGATTTAATGGTTGATGGGGCACCTTCACCCCACCAACCTGATACCACCCTCAGATGGTTGATAGATTGACCCCGTAGTTGAGTTCCTCTGCGAAGTCCGGCAGTCCGTAACCGATGGTGTAGAACGGAGAGACCTTCGCAGTCGGGGCCTTCTTCTTGTGCTTCGTGGTGTAGAGCATTCGTGCCCGCATCACCTCGAACGAGTAACCACGCCCTTCACGGTTCTTGTCCTTGGCCAGTCGGTTGATGGACTCCGTGTAAGCGTTGGTGACGGGCATGTCCGTCTCGAAGTAGGTCATGATCTCTTCGCGCCAGTTGCCCACTGCCCTGACCAGATCGCTCCAGACTTCCTTCTGGCCCTTTGGAATGGTGGCTATCCAGTCATCCAGGGCGGCTTCTGCCTGTGGCCGGGTGGTGGCGTTCCAGATGCCGTAGAAGCGTTCCTTGTGCTCGTAGGCGGCCAGCAGTTGCGGGAATGCGCCTGTCCAGGTCTCCATGATGAGTCGCTCCCGGTCTGAGACTTCGTGAGCGCGTTTCAGCAGGATTTTCCGGTCTCCTTTGAGGGTTCGGCTCTGGGAGGGTTTCAGCTCCTTTCTGAGGCCCTTGCGCACCTTCTCCAAGGCATCGTTGGCCATGCGCACCACATGGAACTTATCGACCACGATACGGGCCTGTGGCAGCACCGCCTTGACCGCTGCCCGGTAGGGGTTCCACATGTCCATGCTGACGATCTCGACCTTCTGCCGGTCTTTCAGCTTCATCAGGTAGTTGGTCACCACGTCCTGACGGCGGGTGGCCAGCAGGTCGAGCAGGGTTCGCTCCTCGATGTTGGTCAGGATGCAGCGGTAGCGCTTGTTCAGGTACAGCTCGTCGATGCCCAGAATGCGGGGCGTCTCGAAGCGGTGCCAGCGCCCCAGAAACTCGGCGCGGGCGTTGAAGATGTCACGTACCGTCTTCTCGTCCAAGCCGGTCTGTGCCGCCACAAAGGTGTAGGGGTGGTTGAAGGATTCCTTCTCCACGTATTCATGCAGCCGCAGCGTCATGCGGAAGCCGTCCACCATCTCCGGTAGCTGGGGCCTGAAGGTGGTCTTGCAGGCCCGGCAGGTGTACCGGCGGCGGACCACCCAGAGGGTGACCCGCTTGCCGTGGATGGGCAGATCACGATAGGGAACATCACGCTTGCCGAACCGCACGAACTCACCCTGCACGCCGCATTCCTCGCAGGCGATGGGATCGGGCGCGTCCACCTGGAAGTGCATTTCGTCGTCGGTGGATTTGCAGCCCAGCACCTGGTACTCAGGCAGGTGCAGGATGTTGTCGGGCATTTCGGTCATGCGGCGTGCTCCTTACGGCTGGCGAGTGTCACGTTGGTGAGCTTCACCTACCTCTCCTCTCTTGCAAACAAGCATACTACCCCCTAGTATTTATATACTACCCTCCAGTATAGTTTTTGGGCCACTAAAGAGACGACTGCATGCACACGATCAAAGACAAAGCGAAGCTATTAACCCGCGTTCGGCGCATTCAGGGGCAGACGGCCGCACTGGAAAGGCAGCTTGACGAGGAGGGCGACTGCACGGCCGTGCTGCAACAGATCGCCGCGATTCGTGGGGCGGTGAATGGACTGATGGCAGCCATCATTGAGGGGCACTTGACTGATCACGTCGTCAGGGAACCCGAGTTGGAGCAGCGGCAACAAGACTTGGAAGCGGTGCTGCAGGTCATCAAGTCCTACCTCAAGTAGAACATCACGAGCTACAGCGTGGGTACCCTAGCTGTAAGAGGCGAACTTTGGCAGTGATTTAATATCCGCGCCCCTGAAGTTCTTGCGGAACCGGAGCTGTTAGCAGGGCTTCGCCATCAATCGCCACCACTTTCATTGGTCTTGCTGACCATAATTTTTATCAACTCGGAGTATTACAGTATGCATGGTCACAGGCTCGAAGAATGGCAACACAATCATGTTTTTGGTCAAGATCGTAAAAAATCCGGTGAAATACGCTCACTGATCGTCGTCGCTCTAACTGTCGTCATGATGGTTTGGGAAATTCTGGCCGGTGTCTTATACGGTTCGATGGCCCTCCTGGCCGATGGCCTTCATATGGGCTCTCATGCTGTCGCTCTGGGTATTGCAGCCTTCGCCTATGCATACGCTCGCCGCAACGCAGGCAATACACAGTTCTCATTTGGCACCGGGAAGGTCAATGCGCTAGGCGGGTTCACCGGCGCGGTCCTGCTGGCAGGCTTCGCCCTGTATATGGTGATCGAAAGCATCGACCGCTTCATCCACCCGGTAGAAATTTCGTTCAATGGAGCTATTTTCGTCGCCGTCATCGGCTTGATCGTCAATGGAGTATCGGCCTGGATACTGGGCGGGGAAGACCACGACCACGGGCATGGGCATGGGCATGGGCATGGGCATGGGCATGGGCATCATGATCATAACCGTCGAGCTGCCTACTTCCACGTACTCGCCGATGCCTTAACTTCTGTATTGGCGATTGCTGCCTTGCTGGCCGGAAAGTATGCGGGCTGGGACTGGATGGACCCGATCATGGGTATCGTCGGCGCGTTACTTATCACTCGCTGGTCATGGCATCTGTTGAAAGACACCTCCCGCGTGCTGCTTGATCAACAGCGCAGTGACTTGGAGCACGACGTCAGACATGCCATTGAGAGTGACGATGCACGAATCAGCGATCTGCACCTCTGGGCCATTGGTCCGAATATTCACGCCGCCATCGTCTCGGTCGTGTCGCATGACCCGGAGGCGCCTGCCGTCTACAAGCAGCGTATCCAGGCTCAGTGCCCGTCATTAGTACACATTACAGTCGAGCCACAGCGCTGTCTCACTGGTCCGGAGAATACCGGCTCCAGGATACGATGAGCTGATTGAGCGGGCTGGGCCGAAATAGTCGGTTTTGGTACGGGCGAGGGAGTTGCTCTGCATTCAGCTTGGCCTCGCCCTCTCTCCAAGCCATGTAAGTGTCATTGTCCATACACGTTCCAGGCTTTGTAGGTACCTTAATGGCCTGAGTGACATATCAACCAAGGAATCCGATGAAGTGGGGAGTTGTTACCTCCCCATGATACCCAGAGATCAACCAGATATTCCGGATACCCGAACAAATCAGCGGTCGCCTGGCGCTGGCCGAATCCAACCTAATGACCGAAGCATCGAACCTTCACGACGTGACGGCGCGCTATCAGCGGATCGTGGGCGAGCTGCCGCCTCAAAACATGTCACCCGCACCCTCTCTGGCCGATGAACTGCCTAGTGATGTCAGTGAAGCCGTGCGGATGGCCTTCGAGGGCAACCCCGATTTTCATGCCGCCATCGAGAATATTGCCGTTCAGCGGGCGGAGCAGAACGCCGCACGGGCAGCCTTCATGCCCCGTTTGGACATTCAAGGCCGTACTGGCACGAATAACCAAGATGACGCCATTGCAGGTCGTAGCGACGAGCACAGCATTCAGCTCGTGGCAAGCATGAACCTTTACCGAGGCGGTTCTGACAGTGCTGCCTTCGACGCGGCCGCAACACGTATCGAACAAGCGGTCAATCAGCGTGAAGTGGCGTGTACCAACGTGCGTCAAACGACGCAAATCGCCTACAACGATACGCAACGCCTGAATGAGCAGCTGCGCTATCTGAACGATCACCGCCAATCCATCGACCGCGTCCGGGGTGCTTATCAGCAACAGTTCGATATTGGCCAGCGCACTCTGCTGGACGTTTTGGACAGCGAGAACGAATACTTCGAAGCCAGCCGGGCGTATGCCAATGCCGAATTCGATCTGACCCTGGCGCATGCGCGTACGCTGGCTGCCATGGGGCAGCTCATGCAAACGTTGGAAGTCGTCCGCGACGATATTCCCACGCTGGCAGAACTGGGCTATGAAGACTTGGCGCAAGACCCAGAGATGGCGTGTGCCACCGATGGTCCGCGCGGTTTCACCCTGGAAGATTTCACGCGCGGCATTTCCGCAGCGACGATGACGAGTGAGGCCCCCGCTACCGCGTACAACGCGCCGAGCGAATCGGTAGTCATGCCGTCCGATGCGGCTGCCTATACCTACGAGGCGGTTGAGCCAGCGGCGATTGAAAGCAGTCTCTACATTCAAGTCGCATCGCTGACGGCAGAAACCCGCGCGCAGCAGCTGAGCGCCGAGTTGAGCGAGCAGCTAACGAGCCCGTCACGGGTGTATGCATCGGCGGGTAACTACCGTGTCCAGTTGGGGCCGGTGGCATCGCTGAGCGACGCACAAGTACTCCGACAAACACTTCACGGAATGGGGTATGGTGATGCCTTCGTCACCAATGGCTAGCACTACGTGCCAATGCCGGCACCCGTAATAGCCGTCGCCTGCCGTGTCATCGCGGCGGGCAGACGCATCCTCTTGGGTGCGTAGCACGAGTCGCATAATGAGTATTAGGGCAACGAGGTCTTTGTGACACAAGCAAACCTGAGTAATACGGAAGCGCCAGACTCGCTTTCGGATGAAGCCGTTTCCAATGAGCGGGATACAGGCGATGAGCTGCTCGAGTGTCTTAAGGCCATTGCCTCGTTTCATCAGCATGATGTGTCATCAGAAGCACTTCGGGCAGGTTTGCCTCTCGAACAGGGTAAGTTGACACCCTCGGTGTTTGGGCGAGCAGCTTCTCGAGCGGGGTTGACCGCGCGGATCGTAAAAAGTCGGCTGTCTGGTCTCAACCCAGCGCTGTTCCCCGCAATTCTTTTGTTAGAGCCTGGCCGTGCCTGCGTCTTGTTAGGGCTGGATGTTAAGCAAAAAAAAGCCCGCGTCATTTTCCCAGAACTCTCCGAGTCAGACGTAGAGATCTCTCTGGATGAGCTTCACGCTGGCTATAGCGGCGAAGCGATTTATGTCCGTCCCAAATTCTTAGCCGATAATGCGTCCGAACCGGGTGTCAAAAAGCGCCGAGACCAGCACTGGTTTTGGGGGGTTATTCGGGAAAATCGTCGGCTGTACCGCGATATCGTTCTAGGCTCGGTGGCGATCAACCTGTTCGCCATTGCCATGCCACTGTTCGTACTCAACGTTTATGATCGCGTGGTACCTAATCAGGCAACAGAAACGCTCTGGGTGCTTGCCGTTGGTATCTTCATCGTACTTTGCTTCGACTTGGCCCTGCGGCTCATGCGCAGCAGCTTCGTCGATCTTGCCGCCAGCCGGGCAGACGTCAAACTCTCCTCGTCGATTATGGCTAAATCGCTGGGGCTGCGTTTAGAAGAGCGTCCAGCCTCGACAGGGTCGTTCACTTCCACGCTGCAGTCGTTTGAATCGGTGCGCGCTTTTATCGGTTCTGCGACCATCCTCGGCATCGTAGACTTGCCGTTCGTTCTAATGTTTGCGGCCATCATCGCGCTGATCAACCCCTGGCTGGTGTTGCCAGTATTGGTCGGGATCGTCTTTGTGCTGCTCTATGCCCTAGCGGCGCAAGGCAAGCTGCACGAACTCTCGCAAACCACCTGGGAGGTTGGGGCGCAGCGTAACTCCTTACTGGTGGAATCCATTTCCCAGTTGGAAAACGTCAAAGCGCTGCGAGCGGAAAGCCGTATTCAGCGTCATTGGGAGAAGGCCTCGGCGTTTCTATCCAAAACGGGCGCGCAGCTGAAGATGGTCAGCACATCGGTCTCGAATGTCGCGCAGTGGGCGCAGCACAGCGTGGCCGTTTGCGTGATCATTGTCGGTGTTTACCAAATTATCGAAGGCAATCTTACCCAGGGCGGACTGATCGCCGCCTATATGCTCTCTTCGCGAGCCATGGCACCCATCAGCCAAGCTGCTGCGCTGCTGGCGCAGTACCACCAATCTTCCACCGCACTGGATTCCTTGAATGCGGTCATGGATAAAAAAGTGGAGCGTCACGAAGGCAAAGCTTACGTAGAGAAGCCCAGCTTTGCGGGTAACATTCGTTTGGAAAAAGTGACGCTGCGCTACCCCAACGAAGAGCGAGACGCTTTGAAGGATGTCTCCATTACAGTCAAGGCCGGCGAGAAAGTGGCGCTTCTTGGGCGCATCGGCTGTGGGAAATCGTCGCTCAACAAGCTCGTGCTGGGGTTCTATCAGCCCACCTCTGGGGCGGTGCTGGTCGACAACGTCGATATTCGTCAGCTCGACCCGTTGCAGCTACGTCGCCATATCGGCTACGTACCCCAGGATGTCAGCCTGTTTTCGGGCTCACTGCGGGATAATATCGTGGCCGGGGGCGGCAGTGACCGCGTGGACGACGATGCATTGCTTCGAGCGATTGAGTTAGCGGGTCTGGAAAACTTGGTTAATAGCCATCCTCATGGGGTCGACCTTCAAGTCGGTGAGCGTGGCCAAGCGCTGTCGGGAGGCCAGAAACAGTCGGTCGCCATCGCGCGAGCGCTGGTCCAAGACCCTCCGATTCTGCTGTTGGATGAGCCCACCAGCTCCATGGATAACGCCAGTGAAGAGGCGTTCAAAGCCAACTTGAAAAACGTCGCGGCGGGTAAAACCATTCTTGTGGTGACTCACCGTACTTCGCTGCTCTCCCTGGTAGATCGCATTATTGTGATGGATGCAGGCAAAGTGGTTGCCGATGGCCCGCGGGATACCGTGGTTGAAGCACTACGTAAAGGGCAAATCGGGAGGGCCTCATAATGGCGCGTAAATCCTCCTCTACGTCCGAGCAGAAAGGCTTTGAAGCGATTGGCCGTTTCTCTGAAAAGGGCCAAAAACCGTTCCGTCCCTTCATGGATCGCCTGTTTGCCAAGCGGGTGACCTCCGCCCACCTCAATCGTGATTGGGCGAGCGACACCGACTGGGCGCGAATGCAGCAAGAACCCATTCGTGCGCGATTATTTCTGTACACCGTACTGCTGACCATCATCGCGCTGTTGGTATGGGCCTACTTTGCCGCGATCGATGAAGTGACGCGAGGGGCAGGGCGCGTGATTCCCGCCAGCCAGCTTCAGCGTATCCAGTCATTCGATGGTGGCGTCGTCGAGCAAATTATGGTGCGAGAAGGGCAGGTCGTGAGCGCGGGTGAAGTACTGATGCAGATCGACCCTACCCGGTTCGTGTCTGACTTTCGTGAAAACCGTGCCCAGCGATTTGCATTGGAAGCGCGTGCCGAGCGCCTTCGTGCGCTGGCGACCGGCACGGCCTTCGAGCCTTCCGAAGAGCTGCGTCAGGAAGTGCCCAATATCGTCATGCAAGAGCGTGCAGTCTACGAAAGTCGTCGTGAAGAGCTGCGTGAGCAAGAGAACGTGTTGGAAGACAGAATTCGCCAGCGTGAACAAGAGCTTCGCGAGGCCGAGGCTCGCCGAGACACGGCAGGGCGCGAAGCCAGCATGGCGAGCCAGGAGCTCAATTTGACGCGCCCGCTGCTGGCGTCAGGCGCAGTGTCCGAAGTCGAAGTGCTGCGCTTGCAAAGGGAAGTGTCCCGCGCCACCGGCGAGCGTAACCAAGCCGACGCGGCCGTTTCTCGTTTAGAAGCGGCGGTCGAAGAGGCTGAAACACAGCTACGTGAACTAGGTGCCGAGCGCCGCAGCGAGTGGCGTAATGACCTAGCCCAGGCGCTAGGTGATCTCAACGCGCTGCAGCAGTCCGGAACCGGGCTTCAAGATCGGGTGCGGCTGACGGAAATTCGCTCACCGGTCGATGGGATCGTTCAACGTATCCACATCAATACGATTGGCGGAGTGGCCCAGCCGGGGCAAGAAGTCGTGGAGATCGTCCCCAGCGATGACCAACTTCTGGTTGAAGCGCGTATTGCGCCTCAAGACATCGCGTTTTTACACCCGGGACAGCCTGCGACGATCAAACTGACCGCCTACGATTACGCCATCTACGGTGGGCTGCAAGCCGAACTTGAGCACATCAGTGCCGACACCATTACAGATGAAGAGGGCAATACCTTCTACTTGGTGCGGGTGCGCAGTTTAGAAAACGAAAACGTCGCCGATCGACTGCAGGTAATACCAGGTATGACGGCGCAGGTGGATATCGTCACCGGTAAGCGAACGGTGATGCAGTTCATGCTAAAACCTGTTTTGAGAGCGTGGCGAGATTCCATGGGGGAGCGCTGATGAAACATTGGTTCATAACAACGGATGGCAGTATCAAAGCCCGCTGGAAAAAAGCGTTTCAAGACGTTGGAGCCTTAACACCCGGTGCGATTGGGCAGCACGTGGCGCCTAAAGATCTCGTGTGGCTCTCAACGACCGTCGATAGCTGGCCATCATTACTGCCCGGGTTAGTCGAGCAAGGTATCATCGTCGTCGTGCTCAGCTATGCCCCCGATGATCGAGAAGCGCTCAGCGCCCTGGACCTAGGCGCACGAGGCTATGTTCATACCCTGGCGGCGGCTGACGTGCTGAACCAAGTGGCCTTGGTCGTGACCAATCAGGGCGTTTGGGTGGGCCAGGAATTATTGGCGAAAGTGCTCGGCGGGACGTTCAAAGCCCTTCAGCAGCGTGTCGAACATGACCGTTACCAACACAGTGATTACTTGCGCTTATTGACCGAGCGAGAGCGCGGCGTCGCCCTTGCCGTCGCGCGTGGAGCGACCAACAAGGAAGTGGCTCGCCAGTTGGATATCACAGAACGAACGGTAAAAGCCCATCTAAGCGCAATTTTCAAAAAGTTGGCGGTACGAGACCGCCTGCAATTGATTCTCAAACTGGCGCCTGTCGCCGAGCAAGCCGATACGTAACTCGGCTTATGGCCGCAAGGATCAAGCCGAGTCGCATTCCCTTCAAAACGAGGCCCCGCGGGCCTCGTTTTTTATTGTCCATCGGTACAATACTTTTTTGTTCCATACCCTCCTAATCTCGCTGTATATGCCACCCATCCATCTGGTCATAACGTACTAGCGGGCGGCAACCAACAACGAGTGAGGAATGACACATGGCTACGGCAACGGTTATCGCAATTACAGGTCAGGCATGGGCTCGCGATGAAGACGGCAACCTGCGTGAATTGCGTATTGGTGATGTACTTCAAGAAGGCGAAACGCTCATCACCTCTGCCGATGGCCGTGTCGAGCTGGATTTTGCTGATGGTACCGGTGCCAATGTTGTTGAAGGCGGCCAAGAAGTGGCCGTCACGCCGGACCTGGTAAGCGACCTGATCGTTGCCACCGATGCCAGCGCACAAGATGACGACTTAGAAGCACTCCTCGCCGCACTCGATGATGAAGAGGGCGACCTGCTCGATATCCTCGATGCGACCGCAGCGGGTGGTGGTGCCGGTGGTGGCGGTGGTGGTGGCAGCAGCTTCGTGCGTGTTGCCCGTATCGCTGAAGAGACAGACCCCCTCAGCTTCAGCACAGAAGGTGGCCTAGAAGGCGCTGAGTTCGTTGAATTTGATGGTGGAGATGTGGCGGCGGAAGATGCGGGTGATGCCGCTGATCCAGCACCTGCTCCAGAACCCGGCACCGATGGCGTCATTACTTTAACGAGCCCTCAGCAGGTTACTGAGGGCCAGCCAATCACTATTTCAGCAAGCATCAACAGTGCACCGCAAGGTACTCCGTTGGTGATTACGCTCAGCAACGGTCAGCAGATTGTTATCGCTGTCGGTGAAACCACTGGTAGCGTGACCTTCGACAGCCGTCCAGACGACGCTTACCTGCAAGGTGATGGCACAATCTCGATTGGTATCGAAACGGCCACGGGCGGTGGCTACGAAACCATTGATACCTCTGATGAAACCAGCGTCACCGTCAGCGACGACGCCGACGCTACCATCATCACGCTGAGCGCCCCAGAAGCCGTCACCGAAGGCGAACCGATCACCGTCAGCGCGAGCGTCAACAACGCCCCGCAAGGCAGCCCGCTGGTCATCACCCTCAGCAACGGCCAACAGATCACCATCGCCGTGGGCGAGACCACCGGCAGTGTGACTTTTGAGAGCAGAGTGGATGATCAGCTGGTTCAAGGGGATGGCTCTCAAGAAATCAGCATCCAAAGTGTAGCAGGTGGGGGTTATGAAACTATTGACTCTAATGATCAACTGACAATTGGTGTTTTAGATAACGACAATGTTCAGTTAACCGTCAGCGACGCGAACGATG